>NZ_JBIBJI010000033.1:0-60128 GCF_042958345.1 Streptomyces sp. NPDC007983 | reverse complement strand
GTCACACCGGCGGGCGGGGTGAGCCCGGAGGTCTTGCGGCCGGTTCCGATCACCTCGAAACCCGCCGCGACGAAGGCGCGGGCCGTCTCCTTGCCGATCCCCGATGAGGCTCCTGTCACGAGCGCCACCGGTTGCTTTGTCGCCATCCCGACTCCCTTGAGGTTTTGAATTATGATCGTATGACTTACGTTCGTACGACCATATGGGGGTCGTCGGTCGATGGCAAGTGGTCACGTCAGGCGATCAGGGAAAGATCCGGCAAACGGTGGGGTGCGCTCACCTGCCCCGCGCTGACGACCGGGGACAGCGGGCGGCAGCGGCCGTCGGCGCTCGGGATCCGCCCGACCACCGCTTCACCTCGCCGCCGGCGCGGTCTCAGCGCCCCTCTCCGGAGGCAAGACAGCGCTACCGCGGCAGCGGCCCAGGCGATCGATCCAATGAAAAGTCCCGACCACGGCGGGTCAGCGGCGTACCCGTGGCATGCCCAGGCCGATCCAGGAGATGATCTCCCGCTGGATCTCGTTGTTGCCGCCGCCGAAGGTGAAGACGACCGCGCTGCGGTAGCCGCGTTCCAGCTCGCCGTGGAGGACCGCGCCCGCCGAGCCCTCCTTGAGCGGGCCCGCGGCGCCGACGATCTCCATGAGCCAGGCGTAGGCGTCGCGGCGCGCCTCGGAGCCGTAGACCTTGACGGCGGAGGCGTCCTGCGGGGTCAGGGTGTCGCGCTGGAGGGCGTCCACCATCTGCCAGTTGAGCACCTTCATGGCGTCCAGCCGGGCGTGGGTACGGGCCAGCCGGGCGCGTACCCAGGCCAGGTCGATGACCCGGCGGCCGTCCGGGAGCTTGGTGTCGGCGGCCCACTGCCGGACGCCGCGCAAGGCGCGGATGGCCATGGTGCCGTGGGCGGCGAGGGTGACGCGTTCGTAGTTGAGCTGGGTGGTGATCATGCGCCAGCCCTCGTTCTCGGCGCCGACGCGGCGGGTGGCCGGGACCCGGATGTTCTCGTAGTAGCTGGCGGTGGTGTCGTGGGAGGCGAGGGTGGTGATGACTGTGCGGGAGTAGCCGGGGTCGGTGGTCGGTACGAGCAGGATGCTGATGCCGTGGTGGGGCTTCGCGGCGGGGTCGGTGCGGACGGCGAGCCAGACCCAGTCGGCGGTGTCCCCGTTGGTGGTCCAGGTCTTCTGGCCGTTCACCACGTAGTCGTCGCCGTCCCGTACGGCGCGGGTCTTGAGGGCGGCGAGGTCGGTTCCGGCGTCGGGCTCGCTGTAGCCGATCGCGAAGTCGATCTCGCCGGAGAGGACGCGCGGCAGGAAGTACCGCTTCTGCTCGTCGGTGCCGTAGCGCATGAGCGTGGGGCCGACCGTGTTGAGGGCCATCAGCGGCAGCGGTACGCCCGCCTGGGCGGCCTCGTCGAAGAAGATGAACTGTTCGACCGGGCCCAGTCCCCGTCCGCCGTACTCCTGGGGCCAGCCCACGCCCAGCCAGCCGTCGGTGCCGAGGCGGCGGATGGTCTCGCGGTAGAACCGCTTCTGCACGGCGGGGTCCGCGTAGCGGGCGTAGGCGTCGTCGGGGACCAGCTCGGCGAAGTAGGTGCGCAGCTCGGCTCGTAACTTCCGCTGCTCAGGGGTGAATTCGAGGTCCACGGCCCCTCCTGGAGTCTCGCGTGCGCCACGACGGCGGTCTGGGAGCGTCCTGGGATCGAGGGGCACGGTAGAACGCGTTCCAGAAATACGGAAGGGCCGCGGAGCACCCGGCGGCTCAGCCCGCCTCGTCCACCCGGGGCGGGCTGTCGTCCGTCCCGCGCCGTACGACGCGGACCGGTTGGCCGGGTTGCCAGGTCCGCAGCACCAGGCCGGATTCCCCGGCCTCGGTGTGCACGACCTCGGTCACCTCGGCGCGGAAGAGGTGGAAGGGCTCGGGCGGATGGACCTCGGCGGCGAAGCGGGCGAGCGAGTCCGGGTCGGTCACCTCGACGGCCCGGCCGCTGATCCGCACGTCGCCGCCGGGGGTGCCGCCGTCGGGGCCCGGGTTGGCCTGGATCGAGAAGCGCTGGTCGCGGCGCAGATCGACGGCCTTGCGCGAGTCGGGCATCATGCCGAGCCACAGTTCCCCGAAGCGGAAGGTGACCTCCAGGGGTGTCAGCCGCGGGGAGCCGTCCTGCCGCACGGTGGCCAGGACATGGGTGCGGTAGCGCTCGAAGCGCTCCTGCGCTGCCGTGGCGAAGCCGGGCTCCGCCGCCTGGAATCCGGCCCAACTGGTGATCGGATGCGTCGTCATGGCACCCATGCTCGCGGGGTTACCCGACGCCTTGTGTCCGGATTTCCGGGACTGAAGGGACTCCTCCGCGCCCCGCGAGGCCACTTGGCGCGCCTGGTCCGGCGGCAGATAGGCGCTCCACTCCGTCCCCGCCAGCGGAAACCCGATCCAGGTGCGGGCGTAGGACGGCGGCCGGGCGCCGTGGTCGCGCCGGACGAGCAGCGCGGTGGGTTCGTGCGCGGCCCGCCGCAGCAGCCCGGACACGGTGGTGGAGCGGTTGTTGCCGCTGGTCTGGGCGGAGCCGCAGCCCGCGTGGTACGCGACGGGCAGGGCCCGGTCGCCGGCCACCAGGCACGGCGGCCGCAGCCCCAGCCGCTTCAGCCCGTCGGCGGCGGTCCGGTAGCGCCCGGTGGTCTTCTCGGACACCTCCGAGGTGTGCGTGAGGACGGCGAACTGGCTGCCCAGATGGAGCAGGACGACGATCCCGAGCGCGGTGGCCATGTGGCGGGGCGAGCGTGCGGCGCGTACGGCGCGGAAGCCCAGCGCGGCGATGGGCAGGGCGAGCAGCGCGTAGGACGGCATCAGGAAGCGCGGCGCGGAGTAGTCGATGAGCAGCAGGTAGGGGACGGCGAGGGAGGCCGCGCAGACGACGGGCAGCACGGTGACGGGCACACCGGGCTCCCGGTCGGCGTGCGGCCGGCCGAGCCCGACGCGCACCCGGTTCCGCCGCTCGTGACGGTCCCGCAGGACGAGGGCGACGGCGGCCAGGGTCAGCAGCGGCAGCGACAGCCACCACAGGGTCAGCTCCGGGTGGCGCAGCGGCACCTCGCACGGGCGGCACAGCTGGGGCCCGTTGAGGCTGCGCAGCGCGGCGCCCACGGCGAAGTGGAGGCCCATGCCGCCCTCGACGTCGCTGGAGACGTCCAGCCGCCCGCCGATGCCGCCGAAGCGGTCGTAGGCCTCGCCGATCCACTGCGCGGCGCCCAGCAGGAGCCCGCCCACCAGCGGGAGCACGGCGGGCCGCCAGGTCCGCAACCGGAGGGCGACGGCCAGCAGCGGAACGGCCAGCCAGCCGCCGTCGGGGGTACGGACGAGCGTCACGCCGGCGACGAGGGCGGCGAGCCACCAGCGGGCGCCCGGCTCGGCGGGCAGGCGCAGGAACCAGCCGACCGCGGCCACCGCGCCGAGCGCGACCCAGAGGTTGGGCATCACGGCGGGGCCGCTGATCGTGGTGATCCACAGCCCGGCGAAGAGCAGCGCGGCGAGCGCCACGGGACCGCGGGGCAGCAACCTGTTCCAGACGCGGAAGGCGGTGTAGAGGGCGCCCGCGGAAAGCACCGTGAGGAGGACCCGGAGCGCCGTGATGGAGGACGTGGCGGCCACCACCGGGGAGACCAGCATGCTGATGCCGCGCGAGCGCGGTGCGCTGAAGTACGCGGCCGGGGTGCGCGGGTCCACCTGGGAGACGTACACGGACTCGTCCCAGCCCAGCGCGTGTCCGACGTGCGGGACGACCACGGTGAGCTGGACCACCGCATAGCCGACGGCGACCACCGCGAGCCACGGTGCGCGGCGCCGGTGGCGCGGCGGCCGGGGTGGATACGGGCGCGGGCGCGCGGCGGCGGCCGCCGGTGCGGCAGTGTTCTCCATGCGCGCACCATATGATGCCTATGTACCTTTTTCTGCTTATTAGGCTGTTCGGCTCAGCGCCCCAGGGGTGCCATGACCGCGCCGGATCCGTACGCTGTTGCAGCGGTGCACAGCTCCCACCCGGTGGAGGACGAACACTCCCATGAAGATGCTCATCAATGTGGCCGAAACCGTGGTCGCCGACGCACTGCGCGGACTGGCCGCCTCCCATCCCGAACTGACGGTGGATGTCGAGAACCGGGTGATCGTCCGGCGGGACGCGCCGGTGCCCGACAAGGTGGCCCTGCTCTCCGGCGGCGGCTCCGGCCACGAGCCGCTGCATGGCGGGTTCGTCGGTGTCGGCATGCTCGACGCGGCCTGCCCCGGCGAGGTCTTCACCTCCCCCGTGCCCGACCAGATGGTGCGCGCGGCGGCCGCCGTGGACAGCGGCAAGGGGGTGCTGTTCGTCGTCAAGAACTACACCGGCGACGTGCTCAACTTCGAGATGGCGGCCGAACTGGCCGAGGACGAGGGCATCCAGGTCGCCAAGGTGCTCGTCGACGACGATGTGGCGGTGACCGACAGCACCCACACGGCGGGCCGGCGCGGCACCGGCGCGACCCTGTTCGTGGAGAAGATCGCGGGCGCGGCGGCCGAGGAGGGGGCGCCGCTGGAGCGGGTGGAGGCGATCGCCCGCCGGGTCAACGCGTCCTCGCGCAGCTTCGGCGTGGCGCTGTCCCCCTGCACGACGCCCGCCAAGGGCGGCCCCACCTTCGATCTGCCCGCCGGGGAGCTGGAGTTGGGCGTGGGCATCCACGGCGAGCCGGGGCGGGAGCGGCGGGCCATGATGACCTCGCGCGAGATCGCCGACTACGCGGTGGACGCGGTGCTGGACGACCTGCGCCCGGACAACCCGGTGCTCGTCCTGGTCAACGGAATGGGGGCGACCCCGCAGCTGGAGCTGTACGGCTTCGCGGCCGAGGTGCACCGGGTGCTCGGCGAGCGCCGCGTGGCCGTGGCACGTACGCTCGTCGGCAACTACGTCACATCACTCGACATGGCGGGCGCCTCGGTCACGCTGTGCCAGGTCGACGAGGACCTGCTGCGGCTGTGGGACGCGCCCGTACGGACCGCCGGGCTGCGCTGGGGCTGCTGAACCCGGACCATCCCGCCACCTGGCCCGATACGTACGCTGTCGCCGTCGGTTACCGTCATGAGGAGGCGTCTGTGTCCAGCAGTGAATCCGCAGTCGAACATGCGCTCGACACCTCTTTCTTCCAACGCTGGCTCACCGCCGCGGCCGAGTCCGTGCACCGCGAGGCGGCCCGGCTCACCGAGCTGGACTCCGCGATCGGCGACGCCGACCACGGCACCAATATGCAGCGCGGTTTCGCGGCCGTCACCGACGCGCTGGAGAAGGAGCCGCCGGGATCGCCCGGCGCCGCGCTCATCCTGGCCGGGCGCCAGCTGATCTCGAAGGTGGGCGGCGCCTCCGGGCCGCTGTACGGGACGCTGCTGCGGCGCGCGGGCAAGGCGCTGGGGGACGCGGCGGAGGTCACTCCCCGGCAGCTGGCGGACGCGCTGCGGGCCGGGGTGGACGCGGTGGCCCAGCTCGGCGGGGCCGCGCCGGGCGACAAGACCATGCTGGACGCGCTGCTCCCCGCGGTGGAGGCGCTGGGCGGCGACACCGCCTCGTTCACCGCGGCGGGCGAGGCCGCCGACAAGGGCGCGCTGGCGACCGTACCGATGCTGGCGCGCAAGGGCCGGGCCAGCTATCTGGGCGAGCGCAGCGTCGGCCATCAGGACCCCGGCGCCACCTCGTCCGCGCTGATCGTCGCGGCGCTGGCGGAGGCCGTCCGATGACCGGGAACGGCGGCGAAAAGCTGGTCGGGGTCGTCGTCGTGTCGCACAGCGGGGAGGTCGCCGAGTCGGTCGCCCGGCTGGCCACCGCGCTGGCCGGGGGCGGCACCGCGCCCGTGCGCGCCGCGGGCGGCACCCCGGACGGCGGATTCGGCACCAGCGAGGAGCTGATACGCGACGCGGCGTACGCGGTCGACCAGGGCGCCGGGGTGGCCATACTGGTCGACCTCGGCAGCGCCGTACTGACCGTCAAGGCGCTGCTGGCCGAGGAGGACGAACTGCCGGAGGGCTCCCGGCTGGTGGACGCGCCGCTCGTGGAGGGCGCGGTGGCGGCCGTGGTCACCGCGTCCACCGGCGCGGACGTGGACACGGTCGCCGGGGCCGCGGCGGAGGCGTACGACTACCGCAAGGTGTGAAGCGGTCCGCACGGGCCCGGGGACGCCGGAACCCCCGGGCCCGTTCGCATGGGTGCGGCGCCCGCAGCGGACGGCGGAAGTGTGTAGCCCGCGTACATATCCGAGCTGACATGCGCATTTCTACGGTGTGGCACACGAATCCGTCCCCGCACCCGCTCGGAAGTGGTAACCATGGCTCCTCCGACCAGTCCCGGATCGCTGCGCCGCATCGTCGCGGCGAGCCTCATCGGCACCACCATCGAGTGGTACGACTTCTTCCTCTACGGGTCGGCCGCCGCGCTCGTCTTCAACAAGCTCTTCTTCCCCGACTCCGATCCGCTCGTCGGCACCCTGCTGTCGTTCCTGACGTACGCGGTCGGCTTCGCCGCCCGGCCGATCGGCGCCCTGGTGTTCGGGCACTACGGCGACCGGCTCGGCCGTAAGAAGCTGCTGATCCTGAGCCTGCTGCTGATGGGCGGGGCGACCTGTGCGATCGGTCTGCTGCCGACGCACGCCACCGTCGGCTCGGCGGCGCCCGTTCTGCTCACCACGCTGCGGCTGGTGCAGGGCTTCGCGCTCGGCGGCGAATGGGGCGGGGCGGTGCTGCTGGTGTCCGAGCACGGGGACGCGCGGCGGCGCGGATTCTGGGCGTCCTGGCCGCAGACCGGCGCGCCCGCCGGGCAGTTGCTGGCCACCGGCGTGCTGTCCGCGCTGACCGGCCTGCTGTCGGAGGGCGCGTTCGAGTCCTGGGGGTGGCGGGTGCCGTTCCTGCTCTCGGGCGTGCTGGTGCTGGTCGGCTTGTGGATTCGTCTCTCTGTCGATGAATCACCCGTGTTCAAGGCCGCGCTGGCCCAGGCCGAGGCGCGCAAGACCACCGATGTGGCGGAGAGGATGCCGCTGGTGGCCGTCCTGCGCCACCACTGGCGGGACGTCCTGGTCGCGATGGGCGCCCGGATGGCCGAGAACATCAGCTACTACGTGATCACGGCCTTCGTCCTCGTCTACGCCACCTCCGACCATGTGGGCCTCGGCAAGCAGACCGCGCTGAACGCCGTACTCATCGCCTCCGCCGTGCACTTCGCGACGATCCCGGCCTGGGGCGCGCTGTCGGACCGCGTCGGCCGCCGCCCGGTCTATCTGCTGGGCGCCGTGGGCGTCGGCGCGTGGGCGTTCCCCTTCTTCGCCCTCATCGACTCGGAGCACTTCGGGGCGCTGGTCCTCGCGGTCACGGTCGGGCTGGTCTTCCACGGCGCGATGTACGCGCCCCAGGCGGCGTTCTTCTCGGAGATGTTCGCGACGCGGATGCGGTACTCGGGCGCCTCGATCGGCGCCCAGTTCTCCTCGGTCGCGGCCGGGGCGCCCGCGCCGCTGATCGCCACCGCGCTGCTCGCCGACTACGACAGCGCCACCCCGATCGCCCTGTACGTCATCGCGGCGGCGCTGCTCACGGTGGTGGCGGTCGGCGCGGCGAAGGAGACCCGCGAACGCGACCTGGCGGCCATCGAGCCGGGCGAAGCCGATGAGCCGCGGGCGGCGTCGGAGCCCTCCCGTTCCACCTCGGCCTAGTCGTGTCGATGAGGCCGGATCAGCGCTCCACGGCCCCCGTCAGCCGGTGCAGCCGCAGCGCCAGTTGTATCTCCAGCGACCGCGCGGGCGACTGCCAGTCGGCGCCGAGCAGCCGCCCCACCCGCTCCAGCCGCTGCGCCACCGTGTTCACGTGCACATGCAGCTCGTCCTTGGTGCGCGCCGGGCTCATCCCGCTGGCGAAGTACGCGTCCAGCGTGCGGACCAGCCCGGTGCCGCGCCGCGCGTCGTACTCCACGACCGCCCCGATGGTGCGCGTGACGAAGTCCCGCACCCGGGTGCCGTCCGGGGCGCCGTCCCGCGTACCGGCCAGGAGCAGGCCGAGGAAGCCGAAGTCCTCGGCGGCGGCCCCCTCGCCGGCCCGGCCCAGCACTCGCAGGGCGGCCAGGCAGCGCCGGGCCTCGGCGTACGAGGCGGCGACCTCGGCGGGGCGGGCGGCGGGCGCGGCGACGGGTGCGGAGGCGCCGACGGTGACGGGCGCGTGCACGGCGGTGCCCAGCTGCCGGGCGGCGCGGCGGGCGAGGGCGTCGGCGGTGTCGCCCACGGCGAGCGGCAGCAGCAGCACCGTGCCGCCGTCGCGCGCCGCGGCCAGACCCTGCCGGGTGGCGGCCAGATGGGAGGCGGCGGACCACAGGCGCATCCGGTCGGCGGCGTCCTCGGCGGCGCCCGGGCCCGGCGCGACGGCGGGTTCGGCCGCGGGCTCGCCGCCCGGCGCGGCGCGGGGCACGTCGATGCCCGCGGCGAGGACCACATGAGGCGCGTCCAGGTCCGCGCGCAGCCGCGCGGCACGCTCCCGCAGCAGCCGCGGCTCCCGGTCGGGCGCGTCGAGCAGATCGTCCAGCAGTTCGCCGCGCACCCGCTGTTCGGCCTCGCCCGCCGAGCGGCGGGCGAGCTGCAGCAGCGAGGTGACCATGGCGGCGCGCTCCAGGGTGCGCTGGTCCACGGGGTCGAGCCGGGGGTGGCCGTGCAGGACGAGCGCGCCGAGGAGTTCGCCGCCCGCGGAGACGGCCGCGATCCAGTCGTCTCCGTGGCGTACGGCGTGGCCGTCGGCCCGCGACCGGTCGAGGGCGTCCGCGGACGCCTCGTGCGCCTCCAGGAACTCCACCGAACCGCTCAGCACCTCGGCCACGGCGGCGGCCACGTCCCGCACCCCGCCACCGCGCAGCACGAGTTCGGCGAGCCGGTCGTGGACCTCGGAGGCGCGCTCGATGACACCGCTGCGGTCGCGGATGATCTCGTTGGCGGCCTCCAGTTCGGAAAGTGCCGTCCGCGTCTCGGCGAGCAGATTGGCCGTGTCGATGGCGACGGCGGCGTGCGCGGCGAAGGAGGCGAGCAGGGCGATCTGCTCGCGCTCGAAGACGCGGACCCGCCGGTCGGCCGCGAACAGCACCCCGATGACGCCGCTGCCGAGCAGCAGCGGCACACCGAGGATCGCGACCAGGCCCTCGTCGCTGACGCCCGCGTCGATGGTCCGGGTGTGCTGGAAGCGGAGGTCGTCGAAGTAGCTGTCGGTCACATAGGGGCGCGCGGTCTGGGCGACGAGCCCGCCCAGGCCCTCCCCCATGCCGAGCCGCAGTTGCTGGAAGCGCGCCGAGACCGAACCGTCGGTGACCCGCATATAGGTATCCCCGGCGGTCGGGTCGTTGAGGGTCAGATACGCGACCTCGGTCCCCAGGAGCGAACGGGCGCGCTGCACGATGGCCTGGAGGACCGCGTCCAGATCGCGCAGCCCGGCGAGGTCGTGGGCGGTCTCGAAGAGCGCGGACAGCTCGGCCTCGCGGCGCCTGCGCCCCTCCAGTTCGCCGCGCACCCGCAGGGCGAGCAGCTTGGCCCGCTCCAGGGCGGCCAGCCGCTCGGCCGGGGCCTTCTCGGCGCGCGCCAGCAGCCCGGGCCGCTCGTACGCCTCGGGAGGCGCGCCGCGCGCGAGCAGTTCCAGGTACGGGGTCTCCGGCTGGTCGTCGGGTGCGGCCTTACTCCCGCCGGCCGCGGCGGCGCCGGGCGTCGTACGGCCCGGTGGGCGGTCCGCAGGACGGCCGGGCAGCGGGCCGTCCGGCCGGTCGTTCAGCGGGCCGTCCCGCCGGTCGTTCAGCGGGCCGTTCAGTGGGCCGTCCATCCGCCGTCCATGGTGAGCGAAGCACCGGTGATGAACGAGGAGTGCGGACCGCACAGATACGCCACGGCCTCCGCCACCTCCTCCGGTTCGACGAGCCGCTTGACCGCCGAATCGGCCAGCAGCACCTCGGAGACGACGCGCTCCGGGGAGATGCCGTGCGCGGCGGCCTGGTCGGCGATCTGACGCTCGACCAGTGGGGTGCGCACATAGCCGGGGTTGACGCAGTTGGACGTGACCCCGTGGGGCGCGCCCTCCAGGGCGGCGACCTTGGAAAGCCCCTCAAGACCGTGTTTGGCGGCCACATACGCGGACTTGTACGCGGAGGCGCGCAGCCCGTGCACGGAGGAGATGTTCACGATCCGCCCCCAGCCCTGCTCGTACATCCCCGGCAACGCGCCCCGCACCAGCCGGAACGGGGCCTCCAGCATCACCGTCAGCACCCGGGAGAAGACCTCCGGCGGGAAGTCCTCGATCGGGCGGACGAGCTGGATCCCTGCGTTGTTGACCAGGATGTCGGCGCCCTCGGCGGCCCCTTCGGCCGCGTCCAGGTCGGTCAGGTCCAGGGCGTACGCCTCGACGGTGCCCGGCGGGCGGGCCGTCCGCTCGGCGAAGGCGACCAGATCGGCCAGGCCCTCGGCGTCCAGGTCGACCGCCCGGACCCGCGCCCCGGCGGCCGCCAGCCGCAGGGTGCACGCCCGCCCGATGCCCCCGGCGGCGCCGGTGACGACTGCGGTACGGCCGGAGAGACCGGCGTCGGCGGGCCGGGGGGCGGAGCCCGGAGTGTGACCGGGCACGGGGGACGCGCTCATGAGGAGCACACTAGGCGGCGCCCGCGCCCGGCCCCATGGGGGCCCGGCACACTCTTCACTCCGCCGGGGTGGGTTCGAACCACGTCGGCCCCTCGCCGAGCGCCTGCTTGATCCGGGTGAGCGAGAAGTCCTCCAGCTCCGGCAGCCCGTCGAGCGGGAACCAGCCCACGTCCAGCGACTCGTCGTCGTTCACCCGCGCCTCGCCGCCCACCGCGCGGCAGCGGAAGCAGACGTCCATGAACTGGCACCGGTCGTCATTGGGGTACGTCACCGGCGCCAACGTCCGTACGAGCACGATGCGCTCCGGAACGCACCGCACCGCCGTCTCCTCCTGCACCTCGCGCACGACCGCCGTGGCGGGCTGTTCGCCCGGCTCGGGGATGCCGCAGATGATCGCCCAGCGGCCGTTGTCGGCACGACGGCCCAGCAGCACTCTGCCCTCGTCGTCGAAGACGACGGCGCTCACGCCCGGCAGGTAGAGAAGTTCATGGCCGATGGAGGCCCGCAGGCCGCGGATGAAGTCGGGGGTCGCCATGCGGTGAGGGTATCCACCGGGCCCGCAGGCGCGCCTATCGCCCGCGCCGGGCGCCCGTTCTGTGCGCTCGGGGGGCGTTTCACCACTGACACATCGTTTCTGCGCAACATATACACATACCTCATGCCAAGCGCTACCGTTCGCGGTGCATGGCTCGCGACGCGGCTTACCGTCGCTGCGCGATGCCCGTCACGACGGGGGGTCGACGGGATGACGTCATCAGCGCTGGGACCGGTCGTACAGGAACGCGACCGGGACCACGACAGCGAACACCGAAGCCAGGCCCTGGGCAGTGCGCCCGACATCGCGGGCGTGGCGATTCTCGCTTCCTGCGCCCTCTGGGCACTCATCTCCGCCATGGGGCGCACCGCGCGCCCCGAGGGGGTGCTGCTCGCCGTATTGGCCGTGGCCGCCGGGTACGCCTGCGGCCGCATCGCCGGGTCGCTCCTGCCGGTCGCCTGCGCGGCCGCCGCCGGGCTCGCGGGGCTCGGCCTGGCCCTGGCCACCGGCACCGGCCCGAGCGGTCACCAGGGGCTGGACGCGGCCCAGCTCACCCTGGCCACCGGCGCGGCCTGCTGCGCCGCGTGGGCCGCCCGCGGGGCCGCGCTCCGGTCGGCCCTGTGGCTGCTGGCCCTGACGATCACGCTCACCGCCGTGGTGAGCGGCCCACCGGCGGGCGGCGCCGCGAGCGGCGCGGTCCTGCTGTGCTCCCTGGCCGCCGCCCGGCTGCGGCGACGGCTGGCGGGACTGGCCGCGCTCGGCCTGGTCGCCGCGATCGCCGTCGGCGGATGCTGGGCGGTCGCGGCGGGCGCGGTGCCCGGCGGTCTGCCGTCGTCGCTGCGGTCCCACCTCACCGAGCACCGGATCCGCCTGTGGCAGGACGCGGCCCACCTCGCGGGGGCGAACCCGCTGCGCGGCGCCGGGCCCGACCTGTTCGCCGAGCTGAGCCCGGCGGCCGCCGCATCACCGGAACCGGAGATCACGCCGCACTCCGCCCCGCTCCAGCAGGCCGCCGGCCAGGGCCTGCCGGGCGTGGCGCTCCTGGGCGCGGTCTTCGCGTGGATGCTGTACGCGCTGTGGCGCTCACCCCGCTCCACACCCGTCGCCCTGACGGCGGCGGCCGCGCTGACGGCCCTGGCCGTCGAGGCGTCCCTGGGCAACGCGCTCAGCTTTCCGCAGGTGACGGCCGGAGCGGGCCTCCTGGCGGGCCTGGCGACGGCCCGCCACCTGCAGGCTCCCCCCTGACGCCACGCGGCGGCGTCAGGGGCAGCGGTCACCACACCGGCGAGGGGCCGTACGCACGTCCCGTTGCGCCCCCGTCTGACGGCCCCGGCGGCCCGGCCCACCAGCACCGAGCCGGACCCCGAGCGCGGCCCCGACACGGCCCGCTGCCCGGGCCCGACCCACCGGCCGATACGGCGCCCACGCCAACCCGGCGTCCGCACCGCCGGGGCCAGACCCCCGGCTCACCCCGCCGTCGCCCGCCCCGCCCCAGCTCACCGATCCGATCCGCGGCCGCACCACACGGCCCGGCCCACCAGCACCGCCGGGAGCACCGCCGGGGCGGAGCAACCGGCGAGCCAGGACCTCGGCTCACCGTGCCGCGCCAGACTGCCCGGCCCCGCAAAGGCTCCACCTCGCTCGGCGAAGGGCGCGGCCGCCTGGCCGGTCCCACCCCGTCGGCAGCAGCCCGCAGCCCGGCGCCCCGGCCCGGCCGGTGCGCGGACACCGCCACACGCCCCGGCCCCCGCGCCACCGGGCCGGGCGTCGCCCCGCCGGGCGGAGCCACCACCGGGGCCCGGGGTGTCCCCGGTTCGGGAAGGTTCGGGAAGGGGCGGGGTTGGGGAGAGGGCCCCGCTAGACCTGGGACGTGCGGGTCGCGATCAGCCGCAACCGGTCGCGGATGACCCGGACCGCCACCTCCGCGTCGTCCACCGTCACCGTGAAGACCCGCCCGTCCCCCAGCCGCACCACCAGCCCCTCGCCGCGCCGCACCACCACCGCGGTGCCCTTGTCGGGGCGCCACCGGTAGCCCCAGCCGCCCCACTGGCAGGGGGTGACGCGGGGGGCGACATCGGCGTGGACCACGTCGCTGAGGGGGATGCGGCGGCGGGGCAGCCCCATGTGGCCGCAGCGGATCTCCAGGCACTCCTCGTCGACCCGCACCGCGACGTGGACGAAGGCGAGGGTGCCGAAGAGCATCAGCAGTCCGGCGGCGAGGCAGCCGATGACCGACATCAGGAGCGGGGCGAGCCCGGTGGTCCAGGGGGAGGCGACGGCCAGGTCGATGCCGAGCGCCACACACGCGGCGCCAGCGGTCGCCAGCACCCACTGCACCCGGTTGTGGGCACGACCGGTCCAGACCGCGGGCGTGCCCTGGCCCGGGGTCTGCTTGCCGTGGTGTTCGGGGTCCTCGGCGTGGGGCCTCATGACTGGCAGGGTACTCACGTTCCGCTACCACGGCAGCCGACGGCCGCGTTTTGGCCGGTGAGCCGGTGAGCCGGTGAGCCAGTGGGAGAGAGCCCGGTCAGCCCCGCGCGGGGGCGGCGGGGGCCAGCAGATGGCCCTCGGCGTAGCCGAGCGCGGCTTCCGGGAGCATGGCCTCGCGGCCGCTGAGGATGACCGTGAGCGTGCCGCGGGCGGACGCGGCCGCGCCGGGCGGCAGGGAGGGTTCGGCGCCGATCCGGCGCAGGGCCTGCGCGGCGACGGCCCCGGCCGACCCGTGGAGGGCGATGGGCGGCGCGCCGGCGGGCTGGACGGCGGCCCGGATGCGTTCGGCGACCAGCTCGTAGTGAGTGCAGCCGAGGACGACGGCCCGGACGTCGTCCGGGGTGCGGGCCGCCGCGGCGGCCACCGCGGCGTCGATCGCCGCGTCGTCGACGTGCTGGACGGCGTCGGCGAGACCGGGGCAGGCCACGGCCGTCACCTCGACGCCGTCCGCGAAGTCTCGGATCAGCTCGCGCTGGTACGGACTGCCGGTGGTGGCGGGCGTCGCCCAGATCGCGATGGGCCCGCCGCCGGCCGCCGCAGGCTTGATCGCGGGTACGGTCCCGATGACCGGCAGACCGGGCTCCAGCTCGGCCCGCAGCGCGGGCAGGGCGTGCACGGAGGCGGTGTTGCAGGCGACGATCAGCGCGTCGGGCTGATGCGCGGCGGCGGCGCGGGCGCAGGCCAGGGCGTGTTCGATGACGTCCTCGGACGTACGCGGACCCCACGGCATGCCGTCGGGGTCGGAGGAGAGGACGAGATCGGCGTCGGGTCGAAGGCGGTGCATCGCGGCCGCGGCGGGCAGCAGGCCGAATCCGGAGTCCATTAGCGCGATCTTCACCCCGTCACTTTAAAGGATCGGCCCCGAGTCCCCCGCGCCCGGGCGCGGGTTCGGGCAGACTGCGGCGGGTGAGCGCGCTGACGTGGATCGCCGTCGGGGCCCTGGTGGCATGGCTGTGGCTGCTGCTGGGCCAGGGGTTCTTCTGGCGTACGGATATCCGGCTGCCCCGGACACCTCCTGGCGCCCCCGGGACTCCGGCCGGTGCCCCCGGGACTCCCGCCGGCGCCCCCGGGACTCCGGCCGGTGAGGAGCCCGGCGACTGGCCCTCGGTGGCCATCGTGGTGCCCGCCCGGGACGAGGCCGCCGTCCTGCCGGCGAGCCTGCCGTCGCTGCTCGCCCAGGACTATCCGGGATCGGCCGAGGTCTTCCTCGTCGACGACGGCAGCCGCGACGGCACCGGAAAGCTGGCCCGTGAACTCGCCGACACCTGTGGCGGGCTGCCGCTGACCGTCGGCTCGCCGGGCGAGCCGGAGCCCGGCTGGACCGGGAAGCTGTGGGCGGTGCGGCACGGCATCGCGCTCGCCACAGCCGGAGACAAGGCCGAGTTCCTGCTGCTGACGGACGCCGACATCGCCCATGAACCGGACTCGCTGCGGGAGTTGGTGCGGGCCGCCCGGGCCCACGGCCTGGACCTGGTGTCGCAGATGGCGCGGCTGCGGGTGGCCACCGGCTGGGAGCGGCTGATCGTCCCGGCGTTCGTGTACTTCTTCGCCCAGCTGTATCCGTTCCGGTGGGTCAACCGGCGCCGGGGGCGCTGGGCGGCCGCCGCGGGCGGCTGCGTGCTGCTGCGCCGGGAGGCGGCCGAGCGGGCCGGGGTGCCGGAGGCCGTCCGGCAGGCGGTCATCGACGACGTGGCGCTCGCCCGGGCGGTCAAGCGCTCCGGCGGGGCGATCTGGCTGGGGCTCGCCGACCGGGTCGACAGCGTGCGGCCGTATCCGGGGCTCGGCGAGCTGTGGCGGATGGTCTCGCGCAGCGCGTACACCCAGCTGCGGCACAACCCGCTGCTGCTGATGGCGACGGTCGCGGGGCTCGCGGTGGTGTATCTCACGCCGCCCGTCGCGCTGTGCGCGGGCGCAGTCACCGGGCGCCCGGCGCCGCTCGCGGCGGGCGCCGCCGCGTGGGTGCTGATGACCGCCACGTACGTCCCGATGCTGCGCTACTACCGGCAGACCCTCTGGCTTGCGCCGCTGCTGCCGCTGACGGCGTTTCTCTATCTGCTGATGACCGTCGACTCGGCGGCGCGGCACTGGCTGGGGCGGGGCGCGGCCTGGAAGGGGCGCACCTACGCCCGCCCCAGCGCCGCGCCCTGACCAGGATGTGGCCGACAAGAAGGTGGCCGGATTCTCACTTGCGGCCGGGGGTCCAGTTCATGCCCCAGCCGTAGGCGTGGTCGAGGGTGCGCTGCGGGCTGACGCCGCGGTCCGGCACCAGATAGCGGGCCTCGCGCTGGACGACGAGGTCGCCGCCGTTGTTGGTGATGAGCGCGAGCGCGCAGACCGTGGACGGGACGGTGCACTCGTCGAGGGAGAAGTCGACCGGCGCGCCGAATTGTGGCTGAAGAGTGACGGTGGCGTGCAGGTTCGCGAAGCTGCGCGCACCTTCGTAGATGGTGACGAAGACGAGGATGCGACGGAACGCGTCCTTCTGGTCGAGGTTGACGGTGAGGTTCTCGCCGGCCGCCCGGGAACCGGTCCGGTCGTCGGCGTCGAGCTGGATGAACGGCGGCTGGTGCAACGACCCGAACGAGTTGCCGAGCGCCTGCACCACGCCCTTGCTGCCGTCGGCGAGTTCGAACAGCGCGCCCAAGTCGAGGTCGAGGTCGCCGTGCAGGGCCAGGGCCCGGCCGAGCTTCTGGCCCCACCCCTGGAACTGCTTGTGCACCTGCCAGTTGAGGTTGACCCGCAGGGCGCCGGAGGTGCCGCCCTGCTTGGTGAGCGAGACGGCGGGCGCCTCCTTGGTCAGCGTGACCTTGCTGAGGCTCACCGGCGCGCCCGCGGATCCCGGAACCGGGCCCGGACCCGGTGCGGGCGGGGGCGGGGGCGGCGGGAAGGACGCGGGGGCGGCCGCGGACGGCGGCGGGAAGGCGGCGGCCGGAGGCCCCGACGGCGGAGCCGGGGGCGCGGTGGGCGGGGCGGGAGGCGCGGCCGGGGGCGCGGGGACGGAGGCGGGAGCGGGCGCGTGCTGCGGTTCGTCGACGCTGATGCCGAAGTCGGTGGCGAGGCCCGCGAGCCCGCTGTCGTACCCCTGGCCGACGGCGCGGAACTTCCAGCCGCCCTGCCTGCGGTATAGCTCACCGAGGACGAACGCGGTTTCCACGGAGGCGTCCTCGCTGTCGAAGCGGGCGATCTCCACGCCGCCGGACGCGTCGAGGAGCCGGATGTGCAGGCCGGGCACCCGGCCAAACGTTCCGCCATCCGCGGAGGCGGCGAGCACCACGGTCTCGATCGCGGGCTCCACGCGGCCCAGATCGACCGCGAGGGTGTCGGTCACGGTGTCACCGGCCGTCCGCTTGCCCTCGTGCCGTACGGCGCCCGAGGCGTGCACCGCCTGGTTGTAGAACACGAAGTCCGCGTCGGAGCGAACCTTTCCGGCCACCAGCAGCAGCGCGGAGGCGTCCACGTCCGGCGCTCCGGGGCCGGAGCGCCAGCCGAGTTCGACGCGCACCGCCCCTGCCGTGACCTGGATGTTGCTGCCTTTGCGCATCGCCATGCGGTCCCCCTGTCTTTCTGTTCGCTTCATCTTCTGGACGGGCATGTGACCCTCTGAAAACGCGCTCTTTACAGGATCTCAACGTACCCTGACGACCGTTTTTCCCGGGTTCGGTCCGATTGGGGGTCCACGACCGCTCCGAACACTGAAAACAACCCTCTTACCGGGCTCCCCAATCAGCACATGGTGGGCTTAACTTATGGTCTATGACCTCCCCCCGCAGCACCTACGGCGGCGGCTATTACTCCTCGCCGTCCTTCCCGGACACCCCCATCTACGACAGCCTTGTCGCCGAGCGGGGAACGCCTCAGATCGCACCCATCCGGGTGCCTTCCGCGTATGACAGCGGAAGTCACCTTCCGGCACTGCCCTCGGCGCTTCCCGCGCTCCCGGCCGCCCCCTCCCAGCAGACCCCGCCGCCCGGCTACCAGCAGCAGGCGCCCCAGCAGGGCGGAATGCAGCCCGGTGGCATGCAGCCGGGCGGGCTGCAGCAGGCGCCCTCCCCGTACATCCCGCCGCAGGCGGGCCCGCGCGGCTACCCGGGGGCGCAGCAGCCGCGCCCGGCGGCGCCGAACGGGTACGAGGCGATGCGCCCGGCGATGCCGCGTCCCGCGGCGCCCCGCCCGGCGGCTCCCGCGCCGTCCCCGTACGACGACCCGTACGGCCGCCAGCAGCAGTACCCGGGGCGTCCCCAGCAGCCGGGGGGCGGCTACTGACCCCAGCGCTCTCCTCGCGCACCCTTCGCAACGCGGCCGGGGCCCGGCGTTCCGATTCTCGGAACACCGGGCCCCGGCTGGTGTTCACCCCGCGGTCATCCCGGTCTGTCGGACCCTGCTGGCAGGATGTTCGGCATGGTCAACCCAGAGCTGAGCGCCCTCCACGTCTACCCCGTCAAGTCCATCGCGGGTCTGGCGCCCGGTGCCGCGGTCGTGGAGCCGTGGGGGCTGGCCGGTGACCGCAGATGGATGGTCGTCGAGCCCAATGGGCGTTATGTGACCCAGCGCCAGCAGCCGAGGCTGGCGCTCGCCTCGGCCGAGCTGCTGCCGGACGGCGGTGTCCGGCTCAGCGCCGAGGGCCGGAAGCCGCTGCGCGTGACCGCGCCCGGGCCGGGGGACCCGTCGGTGCCGTCGCCGGCCGCCTTCCCCGTGATGCTGGCGCGGAAGGAGGTCGAGGTGGTGGCGGCGGGAGCCGAGGCCGACGCCTGGATCAGCGACTTCCTGGGCACCGAGGCGCGGCTGGTCCACCTCGACGATCCCGCGCGGCGGCGGCCCCTGATCCCGGAGTACGCCCGCGACGGGGAGACCGTGAGCCTCGCCGACGAGTTTCCGCTGCTGCTCACCACCACCGCGTCGCTGCACGCGCTCAACTCGCTCATCGCCCAGGGTGATCACCCCGATGAGGGTCCCTTGCCGATGAACCGCTTCCGGCCGAATGTCGTCATCGACGGCACCGCGCCGTGGGCCGAGGACGACTGGCGGCGGATAAGGATCGGCGAGGTCGTCTTCCGGGTGTGCAAGCCGTGCTCCCGCTGCGTCATCACCACGACCGACCAGAGCACCGGCGAGCGCGGCAAGGAGCCGCTGCGGACCCTGGCGCGGCACCGGCGGGTGGGGGACGCCCTGCTCTTCGGGCAGAACCTGGTGCCGGAGGGCACGGGCACGCTGCGGCTGGGCGACCCGGTCGAGATCCTGGAGTAGTCCCACGGGCGCCACGGCGGCGGGCCGCACGGCGGCCCATCCGGCCCCGGGCCGGGGGCCGTTCGGCCCTCCCCCGCCCGAGCGGCACGCGGGATGCTGGCGGGAGGCGGTGTGAGCCGGTTGACCACGGGGCGGCCGGGCTCTCACTCCACCGCGGTGATGAGCGACCACGACCGGCCGGCCCCGCTCGGCGTGGGGTGCGGGGCCGGATGGGGAGCCGGCCTCGTGCCCCCCGCGACTCCGGCACCGGCGCCCGCCCCACCGGCCCGGGGCTCACCGGCCCGCCTCACTGCCCCGTCTCGCGCTCCCTGATCCGCTCGGCGATCACCGCTGCCTGGATGCGCCGGCTCACTCCCAGCTTGGACAGGATCGAGGAGATCCGGTTCTTGACGGTCTTCTCGGCGAGGAACAGCCGCTCGGCGATCTGCCGGTTGGTCAGCCCGTCACCGATCAGCTCCAGGATCTCCCGTTCGCGCGGGGACAGCCGCTCCAGCTCGTCGGGCGTGCTGGGCTGGGGCCCGCGGAGCCGCGCCATGACGCGGGCGGTCGCCCCCGGGTCGAGCATGGACCGGCCGCCCGCCACGGTGCGTACGGCGGACACCAGGTCGGAGCCGTTGATCTGCTTGAGCACATAGCCCGCGGCCCCCGCCATGATGGCGTCGAAGAGCGCTTCGTCGTCGTCGAAGGACGTGAGCATCAGGCAGGCGAGATCCGGCATCCGGGCCCGCAACTCCCGGCAGACCGCGATCCCTTCGTGGTCGGCGCTCTCCCCCGACCCGCCCAGCCGTACGTCGAGCACCGCCACATGGGGCCGTACGGCGGGGGCGCGGGCGATGGCCTCGCGAGCGCTCGCCGCCTCGCCGACGACCGTGAGATCGGGCTCCGCGTCGAGCAGGTCGCGCAAGCCCCGTCGCACCACCTCGTGGTCGTCGAGCAGGAAGACCCCGATGGGCTCGGCGGTCGGGTCGACGCCCCCGGCATCGGCGGTGTCGGCTGTCTCGGGCACTGCCCTCTCCTCCGTAGCGCGTGGGGCGCCGGTCGTGATCCGGCTGCCCACTCTTACGTCCTGCCGCGGGAAGGGGTAAGGGGCCATTCGGCCCTCAGACGCGCCTCTCCGCGATCAGCGGTGTGGACGACGACCCTACGCAGTCCGGGCCCGCCCGGCGGCGTCAGCGCGCGACCTCGGCCCCGTCAGGGGGACATGCCGCCCGCGTACGGCCCGTACAGGTCCAGCAGCCGGCCACGGGCGGCCTGGAGGCGCCGTCCGATCACCTGTGCGCAGGCCAGCGCGAGCGCGTAGCCCAGCTCCGGGTCGTCGTCGCACAGTCGGCGCACCGCCTCCGCGTCGAACTCGTACGCGCGCACCGGGCTGAGCGCCTCCGCGCCCAGGTGCCAGGTCTCCGGCGGGAACAGCCACGACCAGCCGATCAGCTCACCCGGGCCCAGGGTCTCGATCACCGCGGCCCGGCGGCCCGGGACCCGCAGGTCGAGGGTGATCGCGCCGGTGCGGATGACCCAGAAGTGGTCCGCCTTCCGGCCCTCCTCGAAGATGCGGCCGCCCGAGGGGAAGGACACATCGTGGGCGAGCGCCATCAGCCGCTCGCGGTGCTCGGTCTTCAGTGCGCCCAGAAGTCCCTTCATGGCCTCACTCTGCCGTCTCCTCCCCCGCCTCGCCCCTCGGCGGTGACCGTGCGTGCGAGGGGCCACCGCCCTGTCAGCCGATCCGAAGCGATACGCGGATGAGCACGTACCGACTCTCTCTTAGTCATTTCCAGTCGCACTGCCGATATGACATGCCATTTGTGGTCACAACTCCCGATGGCACCCCACACCCCATACCCTCGGCTGCTTCACCGACCCTGATGTCGCTCACCCTCGTCACCCGGGAGGCCCTGGTGCCAGCCGACTGTCGTCGTCGGTCCGCCAACCGAGCCGGAGCACACCTGGAACATCTCCTGCACCGCCGCTTCACCGCCGGGGAACTGCCCCGGCTGCGCGTCCTCGTCGAGGAGTGCGCCGCCTGGGCCGGGCTCAGCGAGACCCGCCGTGGCGACTTCGTCCTCGCCGTCGACGAGATCGCCAGCAACGCGATCGAACACGCGGGCGGGAAGGGCTCCCTGCTGCTGCGGCGGGTGGGCGACGAGCTGGAGTGCCGGATCAGCGATTCCGGCCCCGGCTTCTCCGAGGACGTCATCCCGCAGATCCTGCCGGGGCTGGACGGCGCGACCAGCGGCCGCGGGCTGTGGCTGACCCGCCTGGTCACCGACCGGCTGGCGATCAGCGCCGGGGCCATGGGCGCCGTCGTCACACTGGCCATGCGGCTGCGCTGACCCGTGCGCCGGCCCAGCGGGTCCCCCTGGTGCACCGATAGCGCGTCATGGCCACCGCATCGGCGGGACAATGAGCGGGCATACAGCCAGGTGCGGGCAGGAGAGGCGGTGGGCGCGGTGGAGCTTCCCGTGGTCGTCGGGGTCGACGGTTCGGACGCCGCCTCCGACGCGCTGGACTGGGCCGCCGAAATGGCGGCCCGGCGGCGCCTCCCCCTGCGCATCGTGCACGCCTCCCTCTGGGAGCGGTACGAGGGCTACGTGCCCGCCACGGCCGCCGACCGCCCCACCGAGCGCCTGCACAGCGAGACCGTGCTGGCCACCGCCGCCGAGCGGGCCGGGCGGCGCGCCCCGGCGCTGAAGGTGATGACCGACCTCGCGGCCGAGGACGCGGTGACCGCCCTGCTGCGCGCCGGGCAGAGCGCGGAGGCGGTGGTCGTCGGGTCGCGCGGGCGCGGCGAGTTCGCGTCCCTGCTGCTGGGCTCGGTCGGGCTGGGCATCGCGGCCCGGGCGTCCTGCCCGGTGATCGTCGTCCGCGGCCGCCCGGAGGGCGTGCACGGCCGGATGAACCGCGTCGCGGTGGGCATCGCCGAGCACGAGCGCCCGGGCGAGCACGACCAGGCCCCGCCCTCCCCCGCCGTCGCCTTCGCGCTCCGGGAGGCCCGGCTGCGCGGCTGCGAGCTGGCGGCGGTGCACGCCTGGCGCTGCGCGGGGCCGGACGACCACGGGCCGCACGAGGACCACGCCGGGCACGCCGCCGAACTGCTGGACGAGGCGCTGGGCGGGGTGACGGAGATGGCGCGGCCGCCCGTCCCCGTGGCCTACCGCGCGGTCGAGGGCCCGCCCCGCAAGGCGCTGCTGGACGCGTCGGACCGCGCCGACCTGCTGGTGGTGGGCGCCCGGCGGCGGCAGGGGCACTTCGGCATGCAGCTGGGCCTGGTCAACCACGCCGTACTGCACCACGCCCGCTGCCCGGTGGCCGTGGTCCCGCAGCCCTGATCATCCCTCCCCCTCGATACGCTGTGTCGCGCGGCGGCAACGAGGGGGACCAAAGGGGGGAACGGCGTGTCGGGCACAGCGGATCAGGGGCGTCACCCCGCGCTGCCTCAACTCCGGCTGGATCAGCTCCTCGACGAGCTGCAAGCGCGGCTGGACGCCGCCCGGGCCACGCAGGGGCGGATGCACAGCCTGCTGGAGGCCGTGCTCAGCGTGGGCCGTGAGCTGGATCTTGAGCAGGTGCTGCGGCGGATCGTGGAGGCGGCGGTGCTGCTGGCGGACGCGGAGTACGGGGCGCTGGGCGTGGTCGACCGGCACCGGCTGTCGCAGTTCCTGCCGGTGGGCATAGCGGAGGATCTCGCGCACCGGATCGGCCCGCTGCCGAGCGGCCACGGTCTGCTGGGCGAGCTGATCCGCCGTCCGCAGCCGCTGCGGCTGACCGATCTGTCCGAGCATCCGGCGAGCCATGGCTTCCCGGCGCACCATCCGCCGATGCGCTCGTTCCTGGGGGTGCCGATCCGGGTCCGGAATCAGGTGTTCGGCAATCTGTACCTCACGGAGAAGCGCGGTGGCGCGCAGTTCGACCCCGATGACGAGGCGGTGCTGACCACCTTGTCGGTCGCCGCCGGGGTGGCCATCGACAACGCCCGGCTGTACCACGAGAGCCGCCGCCGGGAGCAGTGGCTGGAGGCGCTGGGGGTGATCACCCGCACGCTGCTGGCGGGCATTCCGGCGGCCGAGGTGCTGAGCCTGATCGCCCGGCTGGCCCTCCAGGTCTCGCTGGCCGATTCGGCGGCCATCCTGCTGCCCGCCCCGGGCACGGACAGCCTGATGGTGGAGGTCGCGGAGGGGCATGACGCGGAGCGCATCAGCAGTCTGGTGGTGCCGTCCGACGGCTCGCTGGCCGGTCTCGCGGTGCGCACCGGGCGGCCCGCGGTGGCGAGCGACGTACGGACCGATTCCCGGGCGCGGGCCTGGCCGCTGCCGGACCAGGAGAGCGAGTTCGGCCCGCTGGTGGCCGTACCGCTGGTCGCCCATGAGCGGTCCACCGGGGCGCTGCGGCTGTGCCGGCTGGCAGGGCGGCCCGCGTTCGACGACCACGAGGTGGAGCTGCTGTCGGGCTTCGCCGCGCAGGCGGCGCTCGCGCTCGAACTGGCCCGGCACCGTGCCGAGTCCGAGCATCTGGCGCTGCTGCACGACCGCGACCGGATCGCCCGTGACCTGCATGATCTGGCGATCCAGCGGCTGTTCGCGACGGGGCTGACGCTGCAGAGCGCGAGTCGGCTGATCGAGCATCCGGAGGCGGGTGAGCGGGTCGGCCGGGCGGTGGACGACCTGGACGAGACGATCAAGATCATTCGTTCGACGATCTTCGCGCTGCGGGCGGTCGGGGACGAGGACGGCGAACCGGCCACCCTGCGGCGGCGGCTGGTGAAGGCCGTGCGGTCGGCGTCGGACATCCTGAGCTTCACGCCGTCGCTGCTGATGGACGGGCCGGTCGACACCGATGTGCCGGACGAGACCGGCGATCAGGCGCTGGCGGTGCTCGCCGAGGCGCTGAGCAACACCGTCCGGCACGCGCACGCCCAGCGGGTTGACGTACGGTTCACGGTCGGCGCCGATGTCGTTCTCACCGTCACCGACAATGGGGTGGGCATCGGCGACGCGGCCCCCAGCGGCGGGCTGGTCAACATGCGGTCGCGGGCCGAGCTGCTGGGCGGCACGCTGAGCATCGAGGCGCCCGAGGCGGGCGGCACCCGGGTGGTGTGGCGCGTGCCACGGGCCGCGCCCGGCCCCGCGGGTGCGGCGAATGGGTTCAGCCCGTGATATGGCTCTCTCTTCACCGAATTCGCGCATATCCGGCCTGCCATGCGGTATCCACGAACGGGGAAGGGGGTTGTCGAAAGACGTGCGGATGATACGAATGATCAAGGGCTTGTGGCGTTGGCGGCGTAACCCGCTGCGCCGTAGGACCGATGTTGCAGAGGCGTACGCGGCGCTGGTCGCCGCGGTGCTGATCGTGCTCGCGGCACCGGCCACGGGCTGGGCGGCGGGTTCCCTGGCGCATGGGGCGCTGGAGAGAACCGCGCAGGAGCAGCGCGCCGAGCGCCATGTCGTGGCGGCGACCGTGACCAAGGTGCTGCCGCAGCCACCCATCGACTCCGACCCCGAGACCGCCTCCGCGCGTGACGCCCACCGCCGGGTCCTCGCCAGCTGGACGGGGCCGGACGGCAGCAGGCACCAGGGCACGCTCGGCGCCCACCCGGGCGCCGACGCGGGCGAGACGTTCCGTATCTGGACGGACGACCAGGGCCGTCTGAAGAGCCGTCCGCTGGACTCGGCCACCACGACCACCCACGCGGTGCTGGCCGGGATCGGCGCGGGCGCGGCGACGGCCGGGCTGGTCGACGGCGTCCGGCGGCTGGTCGTATGGCGGCTGGTGCGCCGGCGGTACGCCCAGTGGGACCTCGCCTGGGCGCGGGCCGGTCAGGACTGGGGCCGAGCCGACGCGGACAGCTGACGCGGACAGTACGGTGGAGCCGGGCATCGTCCCGGCTCGCGCCGTGTCACCACAACACCTCGTGCGCCGGGCCTTCCGGGCAGGTCAACTCCGCGTGCCATGCGCACGCTACGGTGGGGCCTTCACGTGAACAGCGGCACAGTCGCGCACATCCGGCATACGCACGAGGTGGGGGCACAGCAGCACCATGGCACAGGGCTCGGTCGTCCAGGTGACGCACAGCGGAACGTCGCGGTGGCGGCGCCGCACCGGAGAGTACGCCTCCCTCGCCGCGGCCCTGGAGGCCGCCGGGGACGGTGACGTGCTCTCCATCTCGCCCGGCACCTACCGCGAGAATCTGGTGGTGGGGCGGGCCGTCACCCTGCGCGGCCCCGAGGGCTCCTCGCGCGGCTCGGTGCGGATCGCTCCCGCCGACGGCGTCGCGCTGACGATACGCGCGTCCGCGGTGGTCCAGGATCTGCATGTCGAGGGCATGGACTCGGCGTCGCCCGCGCTGCTGGTCGAGGAGGGCACCCCGGAGCTGACGGACGTACGGGTCGCGACCCGCTCCGCCGTCGGCATCGAGGTGCGCGGCGGCGCCCGGCCGACCGTGCGGCGCTGCACCGTGGACAACCCGGCGGGCGTGGGCCTGAGCGTGCTGGACGGCGCGGGCGGGGTGTTCGAGGAGTGCGAGGTGATGGCGGCCGGGCAGTCCGGGGTCGCGGTGCGCGGCGGCGCCCGCCCGCGCCTGGAGCGGTGCCGGATCCATCACTCGTCGGGCGCCGGGGTCACCCTCACCGGCGAGGGCAGCTCGCTGGAGGCCGTCGGCTGTGAGGTGTACGAGATCCGGGGCGCCGGGGTGACGGTCTCCTCGCGGGCGACCGGGCACCTCACCGACTGCCGGGTGCACCGCACGACGGGCGACGGCGTCAACCTGGACACCGACGCCGTGCTCACGCTCGCGGACTGCGAGATCCACGACGTCCCGGAGAACGCGGTCGACCTGCGGTCACGTTCGGTGCTGACGCTGACCCGCTCGACGGTGCGCCGGTTCGGGCGCAACGGCCTGTCGGTGTGGGACCCGGGCACCCGGGTGGACGCCAACCAGTGCGAGCTGCATGAGAGCACGGGCGACTATCCGGCCGTGTGGGTGAGCGACGGCGCCACGGCCGTGCTCGACTCGTGCCGGGTGCGGGACGTGCCCGACGCGCTGTTCGTGCTGGACCGCGGCTCGCGCGTGGACGTCGTCGACAGCGATCTGTCGCAGGTGCGCAACACGGCGGTGTCGGTGAGCGACGGGGCGACCGCGCAGCTGGACGACTGCCGGATCCGGGAGGCGGCCACCGGCGCCTGGTTCCGCGATCACGGCAGCGGCGGCACCCTGGCGAACTGCACCATCGACGGCGCCTCGACCGGGGTGATCGTCACCAAGGGCGCGGATCCGACGGTCGAGCGCACCACGGTCTCCTCGCCGACGGAGGCCGGGTTCTATGTGTCCGCGGAGGGCCGCGGCACCTTCACCGGCTGCCGGGTGACGGGCAGCAGCGGCTACGGCTTCCACATCATCGACGGCTGCCGCACCACTCTGACCCGGTGCCGAACCGAGCGGTGTGCGCGCGGCGGTTACGAGTTCTCCGAGGCGGGCCCGGCCGTCGAGGACTGCACCAGCGACGAGAGCGCCACCACCGCCGTCACCACCCCGGCGACCGCACCCGCCCTCCCGGCGGCCGCCGTGGAGACCGCCGCCTCGACGGGCGGGCTGCTGGGCGGCATCCCGGCGCAGCGCGCCGCCCAGCCCCCGGCCGTGACGGCCGCGTCCGGCGCTCCCGCCGAGCCGGTGTCCGTACGGCCCTCGACGACGGTGCTGGGCGAACTGGACGCGCTGGTCGGGCTGGAGAGCGTCAAGCGCGAGGTGCGCGCCCTCACCGACATGATCGAGGTCGGCCGGCGGCGTCAGGAGGCCGGGCTGAAGGCCGCCTCGGTCCGCCGCCATCTGGTCTTCACCGGCTCCCCCGGCACCGGCAAGACGACGGTCGCCCGGCTCTACGGCGAGATCCTGGCCTCCCTGGGGGTGCTGGAGCGCGGCCATCTGGTGGAGGTCTCCCGGGTGGATCTGGTCGGCGAGCACATCGGCTCGACGGCGATCCGCACCCAGGAGGCGTTCGACCGGGCGCGCGGCGGGGTGCTGTTCATCGACGAGGCGTACGCGCTCTCGCCCGAGGACTCCGGCCGGGACTTCGGGCGCGAGGCCATCGACACCCTGGTGAAGCTGATGGAGGACCACCGGGACTCGGTGGTGGTCATCGTCGCCGGGTACACCGCGGAGATGGAGCGCTTCCTGTCCGTCAACCCCGGGGTGGCGTCCCGCTTCTCCCGCACCATCACCTTCGGGGACTACGCGCCCGAGGAGCTGCTGCGGATCGTGGAGCAGCAGGCCGACGACCAGGAGTACCGGATCGGCGAGGGCGCGTCGGAGGCGCTGCTGAAGTACTTCACGGCGCTCCCGAAGGGCCCGGCGTTCGGCAACGGCCGCACCGCCCGGCAGACCTTCGAGGCGATGGTGGAGCGGCACGCGGGCCGGGTCGCCCAGCTGAGCGACCCGACCACCGATGACCTCACCCTGCTCTACCCGGAGGACCTGCCCGAACTGCTCTGAGCGGGTCCCGCGTTGCCGTGGGCCGGTCCGGAATCGCTCCGGGCCGGTTGCGGTACGGCCGCGCAGCCGCAGGGTGTTCCCTCGGGGATCCGGGCGATCAGCTCGGCCCGCTCCCGGTCGAAGGCCGGGTCCGCCTGGTACTCGGAGTGCCCCAGGATCGGTGCGGGCAGCGGGTGTTCGGCGGTGCGGCCGTACGCGAGCGGGTCCTTGAAGGCGTCGCAGTCCACCTCGGGCCCGGTGCCGTCGGGCAGCCGGATCGGGCCGCCGATGGGGTCGGTGTAGCGCCACAGGTTGCGCCAGCACCGCACCTCGCCGTGGAGCGAGCGCAGTTGGGCGGGGCCGAAGTAGGCGGGGAACCAGCGTCCGTACAGCCGCTCCAGCGGTGAGCCGTAGGTGAGCAGCGCGATCTGGGCGCGGGTGCGCAGGTCGACCTGCCAGACCGCGGCGGCGGCCAGCACGCTGCCCTGGGAGTGCCCGGAGATGACGAGGCGGCCGCCGTAGGTGCGGGTCCAGGTCTCCATCCGCCAGGTCAGGTCGGGGACGGCGCGCTCGGCGTAGCAGGGCGGGGCGAAGGGGTGCGCGGCGCGCGGCCAGAAGGTGCCGACGTCCCACAGGATGCCGATGGTGCGCCGGGCGGATGGGCTGCGGTAGGCGCGGCGGGCCCAGGTGACCAGCATCAGGACGGCGAAGCCCATCATCCAGGAGCCGAGCGCCTGTGCGGTCTGGGTGGCCGCGTCCACGATGCTCGGGGTGTCGTCGGCGGCCCGCCCCGGCACCTCGTCGGTGGCCAGGGCCCCGGCGACCGCGAGCCCCCCGAGCAGCAGGGTGAACAGGGCGACGGGGCCGACGAGCCAGGGGGCGGAGTCGGTGAGCCCGGCGCGGGCGATCGTGCCGGCGATCCGGCGGGTGCGCACCGCGTCGGCCGTTTCGCCCGGATAGCTGTCCAGGACGTCGGGGATGAGCCGTTCACGGACCCGCCAGGCCCGCAGGGCGAAGATCACGGCCAGCAGCAGGATCATCAGCAGTAACACCGGTATGGCCGTGGCCCACCAGGACAGCAGGATGGGGGGCGCGATGGTGCCGCCCTCGCCCGGGGTGGCGCCGCCGTCCAGCCAGTCGGCGATGCGCTGTGCGACGCCGCCCGCGAGCACCGAGCCGAGTCCGCAGGCGAGCATGGCGACGGCGGGACCGGCCAGCCCGCGCAGCGGGGTGCGCGGGGTGGGCCCCTCCCGGTACAGGACCAGGGCGCACACCGCGATGGCCACGATGAGCGCGCCCTGCGCGATCGCGATCACGCAGAAGGTCTGGTCCCCGGGCAGCCTTCCGTCGGAGACCCAGCGGGGGCGGGACCAGCCCGCGTACAGCAGGGCGAGCACCAGCACGCCGAGCGCGGCGCCGGGCAGCGCAGTGATCGTGAGGCGGTCCAGTTCGCTGTCGGCCCTGGTCTCGCTGCGGCCGCGGCGGCACACCACGTACACCACCACGCACCCGCCGGCCACCACCAGGGTCAGCAGCGTCCAGCCCAGGGCGGCCGGCAAAGCGCTGCCCCCCGCTCCGCGGTCGTACCCGGCGGTGGCCGCGGTGACGGCCGCGGCGATCGTCAGGAATCCGGCGGCGGTGTGGGCGGCGCGCAGCCGGGCGACGATCCGGCGGCCGTACCAGAAGCCCGGCAGGCACAGCGCGGGGCGGTTTTCCGACTCGGGGCAGGTCTCGTCCACCGGCAGCTCCAGCGGTGCCTGCGACTCGTACGCGCTCCAGGTGCGGTTGGACAGGTACCACAGCAGGCCGACCAGGGCCGCCGGTACGACGGCGGTGAGCGCGAGCCGGCGGCCGGGCTGGCTCCACCAGCCGTCGTCCCCGGCGGACAGGAAGCCGAGCCAGGTGCCGTCGGAGCAGTCGGGCGAGCCCGCGCACTGCCAGGCGACCAGGTCGAGGGCCACCTCGCAGGCCCCGGCGATCAGCAGCACGGTCAGGCTGAGCGCGACCAGGCGCACCAGCAGGCCGTAGGTGCGCACGGTCCGCTCCCGCCGGTCGGCCGCGGGGCGCATCCAGTGCGCCAGGTTGACGACCATGAAGGGCAGCAGGAGCAGCCACAGGGCGCGGGCGCCGTTGCCGGAGGTGAGGTTGGACCAGACGTACGCCTCGCGGACTGGGGCGTCCCGGTAGTCCTCCGGCCGGGACTCGGCGTCCATGTCGTCGATGCGCCGGTAGACCGCGGCGGTCTCGTCGCCGGTGAGCGGGGTGGTGCGCGGATCGCTCAGCATCTCCTGGGGGGTGGCGCCGCC
Source organism: Streptomyces sp. NPDC007983 (assembly GCF_042958345.1). NCBI lineage: Bacteria > Bacillati > Actinomycetota > Actinomycetes > Kitasatosporales > Streptomycetaceae > Streptomyces > Streptomyces sp. NPDC007983. The sequence continues at coordinate 30,452 of NZ_JBIBJI010000033.1, read as the reverse complement.
GACGCCGTGGACCAGCAGCTCCAGATCGGGGGGCGGCCCACTGTCCGGGGGCGGCGGCGACACCCCCAGCGTCTGCTCCACCCCCGCTGCCGATGCCCTCGTACCCGTGGTCGATGCCACCGTGTCCCCCGATCCCGGTGTTCGTGCGGTCGTTCCGTCCCGGTGTTCGCTCCAGGATTGTGCCCAGCGGGGTGGGACCAGGACCATGACAGGCCGGGCGTGGCGAAATCGTAACCCCCGGTCCTCCGGGGACCGGCTGTCCGTCCCCCGTGCGAAGATGGCCGCGCGGGCGACACGCGCCGACCGGAAGGGAACGGGCAGGGTGAGCGACAACCAGAACCTCCTCGCCGAGCAGCGGCGCGCCCTGATTCTCGACGAGGTCAGACGGCGCGGTGGAGTGCGGGTCAACGAGCTGACGCGCAAGCTCAACGTGTCGGACATGACGGTCCGTCGCGACCTGGACGCGCTGGCCCGGATGGGCGTGGTGGAGAAGGTGCACGGCGGCGCGGTGCCGGTCGCCGAGGCGAGCACGTACGAGCCGGGGTTCGAGGCCAAGTCGGGTCTGGAGCTGAGCGCCAAGGAGGACATCGCGAAGGCCGCCGCCGCGATGGCCGCCCCGGGCACGGCGATCGGGCTGGCCGGGGGTACGACGGCGTTCGCCCTGGCCCAGCAGCTGCTGGAGGTGCCGGATCTGACCGTGGTGACCAACTCGGTCCGGGTGGCGGACGTGTTCTACACCGCGCAGCGGTCGGCGGCGCTCGGCGGCGCGGCGCCGCGCCCGGGGGCGGCCACCGTGGTGCTCACGGGCGGGGTGCGCACCCCGTCGGACACGCTGGTGGGGCCGGTCGCGGACGCCGCGGTGCGCTCGCTCCACTTCGATGTGCTCTTCCTCGGGGTGCACGGCATATCGGTCGAGGCCGGGCTGTCCACGCCGAACCTGGCGGAGGCGGAGACCAATCGCCACTTCGTACGGTCCGCGCGGCGGGTGGTGGTGGTCGCCGACCACACCAAGTGGGGCACGGTGGGCCTGAGTTCGTTCGCCTCGCTGGACCAGGTGGACGCGCTGGTGACGGACCCGGGGCTGCCGGCCGGGGCGCGCGCCGAGATCGCCGAGTATCTGCCGGAGCTGGTGGTGGCGGGCGAGCCGGTCGAGGCCGCGTCGGAACTCTGACGCCCGGCGGCGTCGGACATCTGACGGCGTGACAGATGTGCGGCTATCGTGACCCCATGGCATACCGGTTGCGTTCCGTGGGGCTGGACTACACCGAAACCGCCCCGGTCCGACTCGCGTTCATCGCCGAGGCGTCGGCGCCGCCCGAGGCGGTGTTCGGGGCGCTGGCCGACGTCGAGGGCTGGCCCCGCTGGTTCCGCCAGGTGTCCGACGCCCGCCCGACGGCCGACGGGACGGGCCGGGAGATCCGGCTCATGGCCGGCACCCGGTTCCGCGAGACGATCATGGCGACGGACCCGTGCGAGCGGTACGCGTACCGGGTCGACGAGACGAACGTGCCGGGGCTGCGGGCGCTGCTGGAGGAGTGGCGGCTGGTGCCGTGGCACTCCGGCACGGTGGTGCGCTACACGTTCGCGCTGGACGGCACGGCGGTGACCCGGGCCGCGGCGCGGGCCTTCCGCCCGGTGCTGCGGCGGGCGTTCCACGACGCGGTCCGGTGCCTGGACCGGCGCCTGACGACGACGGTCTGAGGCGCCTTCGTCCGATGAGCTAGTCCGGCCAGTGTCCGGTCGCCAGGAAGGCGTCGATCGCCTTCGCGTGCGGCTCGATGTCCAGCCCCTGCTCCTCCAGCCAGGCGTCCGAGTAGTACTTGTCCAGATACCGGTCACCCGGGTCGCACAGCAGCGTCACCACGCTCCCCGTGCGCCCCCGCGCCACCATCTCCGCGACGATCTTCAGCGCGCTCCACAGCCCGGTGCCCGTGGAACCGCCCGCCTTGCGGCCGATCGCCCGCTCCAGCGCCCGTACGGCCGCGACGCTCGCCGCGTCCGGGACCTTCATCATCCGGTCGATCGCGCCGGGCACGAAGCTGGGCTCCATCCGGGGGCGGCCGATCCCCTCGATACGGGAACCCGACTCGCTGCACGCGTGGGCGTCGTGGTCCACCCAGCCGTCGAAGAAGCACGAGTTCTCCGGGTCGGCGACGCACACCCGGGTGTCGTACTGCATGTAGTGCACGTAGCGCGCGATGGTCGCGGAGGTGCCGCCGGTGCCCGCCGTGGCGACCACCCAGGCCGGTTCGGGGTAGCGCTCCAGCCGCAGCTGCTGGTAGATCGACTCGGCGATGTTGTTGTTGCCTCGCCAGTCGGTCGCCCTTTCGGCGTAGGTGAACTGGTCCATGTAGTGGCCCCCGGACTCGCCCGCGAGCCTCATGGACTCCTCGTACATCTTCCGCGGGTCGTCCACGAAATGGCACTGGCCGCCATGGAATTCGATCAGGCGGCACTTTTCCCGGCTCGTCGTGCGCGGCATCACCGCGATGAAGGGGACGCCGATCAGCTTGGCGAAGTACGCCTCGGACACGGCGGTGGAGCCGCTGGACGCCTCGATGACGGGTTTGCCGGGGCGGATCCAGCCATTGCACAGCCCGTAGAGGAAGAGTGAGCGGGCGAGCCGGTGCTTGAGGCTCCCTGTGGGATGGGTGGACTCGTCCTTGAGGTACAGGTCGATCCCCCACCGCTCCGGAAGCGGGAAGCTCAGCAGGTGCGTATCGGCGGAACGCTGCGCGTCGGCCTGCACTTTCCGGACGGCCTCCTTGAGCCAGTTCCGGTAGTCGTGGTCGCTGCGGTCCACGTCAACCGTGTCGACGACCGTCCGCGTCGTACTGTCCACGCCGCTCCTCGTGCTTGTGCCCCGTGCCCGGTCCGAGTGGCATACTCGGTCCGTTTCGATCCTAAATGGACCCCGGTGCGCCCTGGTGCGGCGGCCCGGTCACGGGCACACTGCGCAGCAGGGAGAATGAGGCAGCAGCGCTTGCCAGTCGGAAGCCACCGGGGAGGCGGTCGTGATGGCCGATACCGAGTTCAATGCCAGGGGTGTACGGATCGAGCGATTCCTGCGCTCGGTCACCCGCGCCGGACAGGTCTCGATCAAGGACGGCAGGCTGCAACTGCTGACCAGCTACGGGCGCGAAATCGACAGCGCCCCCGTGCAGTCGGTCCGGGCGAGCAAGCCGTGGTTCGTGGACGGCGACCAGGCCATGGCGACCGTCAACGGCACCCGCTACCGCCTCACCCTCGGCCAGCAGGACCCGGCCAAACCCTCCGGATCCGGTGCCGCCAGCCGCTTCCTCGACGCCGTCCGATCCGCCCGGGGGCACGCCCGCAAGGGGTGAGGCGGCCGAGTTGCGCATGCGCGCGGGGGGACCGACCCTGGACGAGCATCAGTATCACTGAGGGTCAACAAGCGGTGACGCTGAGAACCGGCCCACCGGTCGCGCACAGCAGCCACCACTGCTGCACGCGTTCGTCGCCCGCATCTGCATCAGGCTAGCCCCAACTTCTTCAGGGAGTCGCAGCCGTGATCAGTCGTCCTAGCAGGCATTGCACGGTGGAGCTGCAAGCCCTGCCGTCGCGGATCGGTCAGGTCCGCAGAATCGTGTCGGCGCAGTTGCGCTACTGGCATCTGGATCCGCTCATCGACCCGGCCGCGCTCGGCGTCACCGAGCTGCTCACCAATGTGCACCGGCATGCCGAGCCGGACAAGCAGTGCACGGTGGAGATCGCCCTCATGCCGGACCGGCTGACGGTCTCGGTCCGCGACCAGGATCCGCGGCTGCCCAAGGTCCGCGCATGCGACCCCGTATCCACGCACGGCCGGGGGCTCGCGCTGGTGGCGGCGGTCAGCCAGACCTGGGGGATGCGCGTACGGGACGACGGCGGCGGCAAGGTCGTCTGGTTCACCCTGGCCGTGCCGCAGCCCGCCCCCGTGACCGGCTCGCCGTACGCGGCGTACGGAGCCGCCCGCACCGCGCCACCGCACCGCGCGACCGTCTCGCGCCCGGCACCGGCCCCCACCCCGGCCTCCGCGCCGGCCCCGCTGTCCCCGGTGACTCCGGTGTCCCCGGTGACCCCCGTATCCGCACCGGCCCCCGTGGCGGCGCCCGCCCCCGCACCGGCGGTGGCACCCGTATCGGCGGCACCGGCCGCACCGCCCGTACGGGAGCGGGCACCGGCCGCCCGATCGGCCGTATCCCACTGAGCGAACGGATCGTCACCGGGCGTCCGGGCCGCCCCGCCCCACGACGGACGGGACGGCCCGGACGTCCGAGCGCTCAGCCGGCGGCGCCCTTGGTGTGACGGCCGAACTGCTCGTCCAGGACGGACAGCCGCCGCCAGTACTCGTCCTCGTCGATCTCACCGGCCGCGAAGCGGCGCCCGAGCACCACGATCGGCGACAGCTCGCCGAGCGCCGGGCGGCCCTGCTGCCAGGGGGCGCGTCCGCGCCACACCGTCCGCCGCAGCAGGAAGATCCCGCCGCCGACGACCAGCGCCCACATCAGGGGGAAGAAGACAATCCACGGACCGGGTCCGGGTCCGTCGGCGAAGCCGTGCGCCAGGGTGTTCATGGTGATCGCGCTCCTCGGTGGTTCCGCAAGGTTCGTCTCCGAGCGTCCCGCCCGGCGGCGCCCGGGTCGTCGTACGGCCGAGGGCAGTTCGTCTCGTCCCCGGGGAGTACGGCGACCGCTACCAGGTGCTCCACCCGTCGGCCCCCGGCCCGGCCGCGCTCCCCGGGGGACCGGTAGCGAGTACCGCTACGCCGCGCCCAGCGCCGCCAGCGGGTCGTCCAGCACCGGCTGCCACGCCAGCTCCGCCGCGCCCACCAGGCTGTCGTGGTCCAGCGTGCACGGCAGGATCGGGACGCCCCCGCTACGCCCCCACAGGCTGCGCTCGGCGACGACCGCCCGCAGCCGCTCCGGGTCGGCCTCCAGCAGCTCGCGGTGGAGTCCGCCGAGGATGATGCGGTCGGGGTTGAGGATGTTGACGAGCCCGGCGAGCCCGAGGCCCAGCCGGTCGATGAGCTGCTCGACGGCGGCCCGCACCGACGGTTCGGCGTAGTCCTCGCGGATCAGGTCGCGCGCCTGCTGGAGCAGGGAGCCCTCGGGGCCGGGATCGCGCCCGGCGGCGTTGAGGAAGGCGAGCGGGTCGGCCTCGATGTCCAGACAGCCGCGGCTGCCGCAGTGGCAGGGCGGCCCCTCGGGGTTGACGGTCAGATGGCCGACCTCCAGGGCGAGCCCCGCGCTTCCGGTGTGCAGCCGTCCGTCGAGGACCAGCGCGCCGCCGACGCCCCGGTGCCCGGTGGCGACGCACAGCAGATGCTGGGCGCCGCGCCCGGCGCCGTGCCGGTGTTCGGCGAGCGCGGCGAGGTTGACATCGTTGCCCGCGTGGCCGGTGAGGGGTTCCCCGTCCGCGCCGCGGACGCCCGCCGCGGCGAGGCTCCGGGTGAACAGCTCGCGCACCGGCGCGCCCGCGGGCCAGGCGATGTGCAGCGGGTTCAGCGCGGTGCCCTCCGGTTCGGCGACCGCGGACGGCACCGCCAGCCCGGCGCCCACACAGCGGCGGCCGGTCTCGCGCAGCAGCCCGGCTCCGGCCTCGACGACCGCGTCGAGCACGTGCGCCGGGTCGGCGGGCACCGTCATGCAGCCGGGGGCGGTGGCGACGATGGTGCCGCCGAGCCCGACGAGCGCCGCCCGGAAGCCGTCGGCGTGCACCTGGGCGGCGAGCGCGACGGGTCCGCGCGGGGCGACCGCCAGCCGGTGCGACGGGCGGCCCTGCGCCCCCGCGGAGCCGAGCGGGCGCGCGTCGACCTCGATCAGGCCGAGCGCCTCCAGCTCGGCGGCGACGGCCCCCGCGGTCGCGCGGGTCACCCCGAGTTCGGTCGTGAGCACCGCGCGGGTGGGCGCGCGGCCGGTGTGTACGAGCGCCAGTGCCGGGCCGAGAGCGCCCCGGCCCCGCTCGAGCCTTGTCCGTGTCTGGGTCACGCCCCTATTCTCACTTTGTGCCGACATCAAACAAAACATGGACGGCCATGACAGGGAAACGCGCCGCCGCCACCCCGGAACGCGCCCTCTCCCAACTCCGCGCCGCCCTCACCGCGTTGTTCGCCCTGGACGGCTTCGTCTTCGCCGGGTGGGTGGCCCGTATTCCGGCGATCAAGGATCAGACGGGTGCCTCCGCCGGCGCCCTGGGACTGGCCCTGCTGTGCGTGTCGGTGGGCGCCACGGCCACCATGATGATCACCGGCCGGCTCTGCCGCCGCTTCGGCAGCCACGCCACGACGGTCGCCCTCGCCGTGCTGCTCTCGCTCAGCGTCACCCTGCCGCCGCTGACCCATTCCGCGCTCGCCCTCGGGCTGGTGCTGCTCGTCTTCGGCACCGCTTTCGGCGGGCTCAACGTCTCCATGAACAGCGCGGCCGTCGATCTCATCGCCGCGCTGCGCAGGCCGGTCATGCCCAGCTTCCACGCGGCGTTCAGCCTGGGCGGCATGGCCGGGGCGGGGCTCGGCGGGCTGCTCGCGGACCATCTCTCCCCCACCCGCCATCTGGCGCTGCTGGCCGCCGTCGGGCTGGTGCTCACGGCGGCCGCGGGCCGGACGCTGCTCTCCGTTCCGCCGCCGTCGCCGCCCGAAACGGATACGAGCCCGGCGGCCGAGGCATCCGGCGGAGCGCGGCGGGGCCCCGCGCGCTGGCTGGTCGCCGTGTTCGGCCTGATCGCCCTGTGCACGGCGTACGGCGAGGGGGCGATGGCGGACTGGGCCGCGCTCCATCTGCACCAGGACCTCGACGCGTCCGCCGGGGTCGCCGCCGCCGGTTACTCCGTCTTCGCCCTGACGATGGCCATCGGGCGGCTGTCCGGCACGATGCTGCTCGAACGGCTCGGCCAGACCACGACGTTGGCCGCGGGCGGCGCCACCGCGGCGGCCGGGATGCTGCTGGGCGCGCTCGCGCCGACGGTCTGGCTCACCCTGCTCGGCTTCGCGGTGACCGGGCTCGGCCTGGCCAACCTCTTCCCCGTGGCCATAGCCCGGGCGGGCGCGCTGACCGGCCCCAGCGGGGTCGCCGCGGCCTCCACCCTCGGCTACGGCGGCATGCTGCTGGGCCCGCCCATGATCGGCTTCCTCGCCGACTGGTTCTCGCTGCCCGCCGCGCTCACCACGGTCGCGGCGCTGGCGGCGGTCGCGGCCGTCGTCGCGTACGCCACGCGCAACGTCGCGCGCCCCGGTGTTGGTTGAATTCCGCCAGGTCACCCCGCATGTCGGTGGCGGCTGGCAGAATTCCGCCATGGAGATTGCCGAGCTGATCGACGTCCTGGATCGTGAGGGACACCTGCTGGCCGACGCCGCGGCCAAGGCGGGCACGGACGCCCGGGTGCCCACCTGCCCCGGGTGGCAGGTCCGGGAGCTGCTGTCGCACATCGGGCGGGTGCACCGGTGGGCGACCCGCTATGTCACCGAGGGCCTGACGGAGCGGGTTCGGCTGAGTGACGAGCCGGAGCGGGACGGCGCCGAGCTGGTGGCCTGGTATCGGGAGGGGCATCGCGCGCTGGTCAAAGCGCTGACCGACGCCGATCCGGCCCTGGAGGCCTTCACCTTCCTGCCCGCCCCCTCGCCGCTGGCGTTCTGGGCCCGGCGGCAGGCCCATGAGACGGCGATCCACCGGGTCGACGCGGAATCGGCGCTGGGGGCGGACCACTCGCCGTTCGACCCGGCCTTCGCGGCGGACGGGATCGATGAGCTGCTGGTCCGCTTCCACGGGAGGGAGCGCAGCCGGGTGCGGCTGGACACCCCGCGCACCCTGCGGCTGCGGGCCACCGACACCGACGATGTCTGGACGGTGCGGCTCTCCGAAGAGCCCCCGCACGCCACGCGCGGCGCCGAGGGGGACGCGGACTGCGAGCTGACCGGCCCGGTCGGCGAGCTGTATATCGTCGCGTGGAACCGGCTGCCGTACAGCGCGCTGAGCGGCAAGGGCGATCTGTCGCTGGCGCAGGTGTGGCGGGAGCACTCGGGCGTGTGAGCGGATGGATCGAGGTACGAACCGCCTTTCGGACCCGACAGAGGACTGATGCCCGATGACCGGACCCCGTAGCCAGGCCGACCGGGACGCGCTCACCGTGGAGATCGTGTTCGCCGTCGTCACGGGCGCGCTGCTGGCGGCCGTCCTGTTCGTCGCCGTCGCGAGCCCCGCGCTCTTCGGCGAGCTGGGGCGGGCCCAGGAGGCGGCATGGCGGACGGCCGCCGCCATCGCGGCCACCGCCGGGTTCGTCCACCGCGTCATCAGGGTGCTGTGGCTGCCGCCCCGGAGGAAGGGCGGATGACCGGAGACCGGCGGTGGCGGTGCGCGGGGCTGCGCTGGTCCTCCGGCTCCGGCCCCGCGCTCCTGTGGCGCCACCCGGCCCATGGTGAGCGGACGTCGGCGCTGACACCGGGCCGCCCGCTGGCCTTCACCACCGGGCCCGGCCGCCGCTGCACCGGGGTGCGCCGGGGCGCCCGGCACAACCCGTGCCCGGACGACGCCGAGGTGGCCGCGTCCGCCGTCTCGTCGCAGTGTCCGGACTGCGCCCGGCTCGACCGTTCGTACTCGGTCGCCGCCGACACTCACGCCGACGACCCCCGCCCGTACGACCTCTATCTCGCCTGGTTCGGGCCCGGGTTGATCAAGGTCGGCATCACGGCGGCCGAGCGGCAGGGCGTGCGGCTGCTGGAGCAGGCCGCGCTCTCGTACGCCCTGCTCGGCCGCGGCCCGCTGATGGCCGCGCGGCGCGCGGAGGCCGTGCTGGGCGCGGCGCTCGGCGTCCCGGACCGCTTTCCGTACGCCGCCAAGCGCGCAGCCCGCGAGGAACCGCCGCCCCGGGAGCGCCGCGCCGCCGAGCTCGCGGCGCTGCACGCGCGGGCGGGTGGGCTCGGCGGTCTGCCGGAGTCGCTGGCCCTCACCGCCTTCGCTCCGGTCCACCACGACGAGGCGTTCCACCTGGAGCGGCTGCGTCCGGTGCGGGGGGTGATCCGGCTCGCCGCCGATCGCACGGTGGCGGGACGCGTCGATGGCGTGGCGGGCCCGGACATCCATCTGACCGCGCCGGACGGCCGCGCCCTGCTGCTGGACGGCCGTCTGCTGGCGGGCCGTCCGCTGGGAGCGGCCGCGGCGGACGCGGAGACGACGGCCCCGGTGGAGGTTCCGGCGCGGGAGGCCGCGAGCCCCGAGGCGCTGTTCTGACGCGGGGGCCCCGGGCGCGTCAGCCCAGCCATCCCGGGCGCACCAGCCCGGACTCGTAGGCGAGGACGACGAGCTGGGCGCGGTCGCGCGCGCCCAGCTTGACCATCGTGCGGCTCACATGGGTCTTGGCGGTGAGCGGGCTGACGACCAGCCGCCGCGCGATCTCTTCGTTGGACAGACCGATTCCGACCAGGGCCATCACCTCCCGTTCCCGCTCGGTCAGTTCCGCGAGGACCGAGGCGGGCGCGGGCTCCTTCGAGCGGGCGGCGAACTCGGCGATGAGGCGGCGGGTGACCCCGGGCGACAGCAGCGCGTCGCCGTCGACCACGGCCCGCACGGCGCGCAGCAGTTCCTCCGGCTCGGTGTCCTTGACCAGAAAGCCCGAGGCGCCGCCGCGGATGGCCTCGAAGACGTATTCGTCCAGCTCGAAGGTGGTCAGCATGACCACCTTCACCTCCGCGAGGGCGGGGTCCGCGGTGATCCGGCGGGTCGCGGCGAGACCGTCGAGGAGGGGCATGCGGATGTCCATGAGCACGACGTCGGGGCGGTGCTCCCGCACCTCCTTCAGGGCCTGCTCCCCGTCGGCGGCCTCGGCGACCACGTCGATGTCCGGCTGGGCGGCGAGCAGCGCCCGGAAGCCCGCGCGGACCAGGATCTGGTCATCGGCGAGCAGGACGCGGATCACTCGGCTCACGGTGTCTCCTCGGTCGCGTCGGGAGCGGCGGGTTCGGCGGGCGCATCGGACTCGGCGCGCGTGGCGGTCGCATCGGTCGCGGCGGTGAGCGGGATGCGGGCCCGCACGCGGAAGCCGCCGTCCCGGCGCGGGCCCGCCTCCACCGTGCCGCCGAGGGCCGCCGCGCGCTCGCGCATGCCGACCAGGCCGTTGCCGCCGCCCGTGGCGCCGTCCGCCGTGTCGTTCGTGGTCGCCGGACCGTCGTCGTCCACCCGCAGCTCCAGTCCGTCCGGGGCGTACGACAACCGGACGCGCGCGGTCCGGGCGCCGGAGTGGCGGACGATGTTGGTCAGCGCCTCCTGGACGATGCGGAACGCGGCCAGGTCCGTGCCCGGCGGCAGGGCGGCCGGTGTGCCCCGCGTCGCCACCTCCACCGTCAGCCCCGCGCTCGCGGCCTGTTCGGTCAGCTCCGGCAGCCGGTCAAGACCGGGGGCGGGCTGGCGCGGCGCGGCGCCGGAGGCGCGCAGGGTGTCCAGGACCTGGCGGACCTCGCCCAGCGCCTCCTTGCTGGCCGCCTTGATGGTGGTCAGCGCGGTGCGGGCCTGTTCGGGGTCCTGGTCGAGGAGGGCGAGGCCGACCCCCGCCTGCACGTTGATGACCGAGATGCTGTGGGCGAGGACGTCATGCAGTTCGCGGGCGATCCGCAGCCGCTCCTCGTCCGCCCGGCGCCGTACCGCCGCCGCCCGCTCCGCCCGCTCGCGGGCCCACTGCTCGCGCCGTACGCGGACGAGTTCGGCCGCGGCGAGCACCACCGCCGCCCAGGCCGCGACCGCCACTTCCTGTCCCCATCCGGCCGGCCGGTCGCCCGGGGGCGGCAGCCAGCGGTAGAGCCAGTGCGCGATGAGCAGCCGCCCCGCCCACAGCGCGCCGACCGCGCACCAGGCCGCCACCCGCTGCCCGGCGGCGATGGCGGCGACGCAGGCGACGACGACGCTGAGGAAGACCGGGCCGTTGGGGCCGCCCGCGGCGAGGTAGCCGAGCGTCACCGCCGAGACGCCGAGGACGGTGAGCCGGGGGTGGCGGTGGCGCAGGAGCAGCAGCGCGGGCCCGGCCAGCAGCAGGGCGTAGAGACCGGGGCCGAGGTCCGCCCGGTCGGGCTGCCGGTGGGCGGCGACCGTCGTGCCCACCAGCTGGATGACGGCGACCGCGAGCGCGGAGCGCCAGGGCACGGCGGTGCGCGGCGGGCCGAACGGCCCTTCGCCCCACGGCCCTCCGCGCCACCACCCGCCCGGCCCGCGCCCCGGCCCGCGCTCCGGCCCCCGCTCCCCCGTGAATGCGTGCATACGGGTAACGCTAGACCGGCCACCCGCGTACGGCGTCCCCCGCGCGCGGTGGCCGCCCGTACTCCCGCCGGAGTAGGCCCCGGGGCACGGGCCGCTACCCCAGGCCCGCTTGCCGTCCCAGGGCGGTGGCGGTGTGCGTGAAGAACTCCTCGCGCGCCTCCACCACCCCCTGGAACTGGCCGAACAGCTCAAAGCTGATCATCCCGAACATCTGCGCCACCGCCGCGACGAGCGCCGCGAGCGCCGCGGCGGGCAGCTCGGCACGGGGACTGCCGAGGACGTGGGCCAGGGTCGCCATATCCGCCCGCACTCCCTCCGGCAGTTCCGCCTCCTCCGGTACGCGCAGGGCGCCCGCGGCATGGGCGTCGCGCGCGACGGCGATGAGGGCGAGAGCGACGCGGGCGGCGGGGGCGACGGTGTCCTGGGGCGCCGAGTAGCCCGGCACCGGGGAGCCGTAGATCAGCGCGTACTCATGCGGGTGGGCGAGCGCCCAGCCCCGGGCCGCCCGGCAGACCGCGGTCCAGCGCGCCACGGGCTCGCCGTCCCCGCGCGTCGCGTCGAGCGCGGCCTCGGCGGCGGCGCCGATCGCGTCGTACGCGTCCACGATGAGCGCGGTCAGCAGCTCGTCACGGCTCGGGTAGTAGCGGTAGAGGGCGGAGGAGACCATGCCCAGCTCGCGGGCGACGGCCCGGAGCGACAGCTTGGCCGCACCCTGGTCGGCCAGCTGGCGGCGCGCCTCTTCCTTGATGGCGGCGGTCACGTCGGCGCGGGCCCGTTCCCTGGCCCCTCGGATCGCGGTCATGCGGCCCAGTCTGCCACCTTCCGGAGCGGCGACCCAAAACGAGAGCACTGCTCTTGTCAGGACGTGCGGCGCAGTGCACACTGCTCTTGAACGAGAGCACTGCTCTCATCGTGGCTCACGGCCAAACGGAGGACGTCATGACACAGCACTACATCGCACCCCGCCGCTTCGAGATGCCCGCCCACCGCGCCGTGGCCTGGCTGGCCCGCCACGGGCTCAGCCTCTTCGGCGCGGCGGAGCTGTCCGTACCCGGCCGGACCAGCGGGGCGCCGCGGCACGTCCCGGTCAACCCGCTGCGCCTGGACGGCGGGCGCTATCTCGTCTCGGCGCGCGGCAACGCCCAGTGGGTGCGCAACCTGCGGGCGGCCGGGGGCGGACAGCTGCGCAAGGGCCGCGGAACGCGGCCGTTCACCGCCGTCGAACTCCTCGAAGGCGAGGAGAAGGCGGCGGTGCTACGGGCCTATCTGGGACGGTGGGGGTGGGAGGTCGGCGCCTTCTTCGACGGCGTGACCGCCACCTCCCCCGACGCCGAGCTCACCCGGATCGCCCCCATGCACCCGGTCTTCCTCATCACCGCCACGGACGCCTGAGCGCTCCCGGACGCAAGGACTCCCCGACCGCGCGAGCGCTACGGCACCTGGGTGCTCTGGGCGCTGGGCGTCTGCTGGCTCCGGTCCATCGCCGCCAGGGCCCGCCGGGCCGCCGGATGGGTGCGGATGAGGTCGGCCAGCGTCGTCGTACCGCGTGTGATCTTCGTGAACGCGCGCCACGCCGGGCGGAATCCGGTGAGCGCGGCGTGGAACATCCCGGGGCGGCGGGCGAACACCGCGTACATCCGGCGGCCGACGCCCATCTCCACACCGAGACCGGCCTTGATCGCGAAGGCGTAGTTGAGGGCCTGCCGCCGGGCGTCCACCGCGTCGTGCGCCTCGGCGATCCGTACCGCCCACTCCCCCGCGAGACGGCCCGAGCGCAGCGCGAAGGAGATCCCCTCCCGCGTCCACGGCTCGAGCAGCCCGGCCGCGTCCCCGCACACCAGCACCCGGCCGCGGGAGAGCGGCGAGTCGTCGGCGCGGCAGCGGGTCAGATGGCCGGAGGAGATGCTCGGCTCGAATCCGGCGAGGCCGAGCCGCGCGATGAAGTCCTCGAGGTAGCGCTTGGTGCCCGGGCCCTCGCCGCGCGCCGAGATGACGCCGACGGTCAGCGTGTCGCCCTTGGGGAAGACCCAGCCGTAACTCCCGGGCATCGGGCCCCAGTCGATGAGCACCCGGCCCGCCCAGTCCTCCGCGACCGTCTCCGGAACCGGGATCTCCGCCTCCAGGCCGAGGTCGACCTGGTCCAGCTTCACCCCGACGTGCGCGCCTATCCGGCTCGCGCTGCCGTCCGCGCCGACCACGGCCCGCGTCAGCACCGTCTCGCCGTCCGCGAGGACGACGGCCACGGTGCGGCGGTCCGGTACGGACGGGCCGTGCTGCTCGACGCGGCTGACAGCCACACCGGTGCGCACCTCGGCGCCCGCGTCCTTGGCCGCCTCGACCAGACCGGCGTCGAACTCCGGCCGGTTGATGAGCCCGAACAGCATGTGCTTGGAGCGGCGGGTCCGGGACAGCTTGCCGTTCATGGAGAAGGTCACGGCATGGACGCGCTCGCGCAGCGGCAGTTCGAAACCGGGCGGCAGCGCCTCGCGCGACGGGCCGATGATGCCACCGCCACACGTCTTGTAGCGCGGCAGTTCGGCCTTCTCCAGCAGCAGCACCCGGCGGCCGGCGCACGCCGCGGCGTGCGCCGCGGAGGCACCCGCGGGCCCCCCGCCGACCACGACGACGTCCCATACCGTCTCTTTGTCCGGGGTTGCGTTGTCGCTGCTCACGTGTGCTTCCGCTCCCAATCGCCCGTCCTGCATGCGCCTACCGGGCATCCTACGGCTCGCTGTCGGCCGGACCTGCTGTGGGATGATCGGGCCACCGCGCAAGCCGCGCCTCATCCCCCAACGCCGCGTATCCCAGGAGCGTTCCCCCATGGAACAGGACCTCGCCGCCACCGTCGCCGCACTGCAGCCCCGCGCCCTGGCCGAGCTGGCCGAGCTGGTGGCCTTCCCCTCGGTGGCGGACCCGGCGCAGTTCCCGCGCAGCGGGTGCGAGGCCGCCGCGCAGTGGGTCGCGACCGCGCTGCGCGCCGAGGGCTTCCAGGACGTGGCGCTGCTGGACACCCCCGACGGCACCCAGTCCGTCTACGGTTTCCTGCCCGGCCCGGCCGACGCGCCGACGGTGCTGCTCTACGCGCACTACGACGTGCAGCCGCCGCTGGACGAGGACGCCTGGCTCAGCCCGCCGTTCGAGCTGACCGAGCGGGACGGCCGCTGGTACGGACGCGGCGCCGCGGACTGCAAGGGCGGCGTGATCATGCATCTCACGGCGCTGCGCGCGCTGAAGGAGCACGGCGGCGTCCCGGCCAACGTCAAGGTGATCGTGGAGGGTTCGGAGGAACAGGGCACGGGCGGCCTGGAGCGGTACGCCGAGGCGCATCCGGAGCTGCTGGCCGCCGACGCGATCGTGATCGGCGACGCGGGCAACTTCCGGGTGGGGCTGCCGACCGTCACCGCGACGCTGCGCGGGATGACGCTGCTGCGCGTCTCGGTGGACACCCTCGAAGGGAACCTGCACTCGGGCCAGTTCGGCGGCGCCGCCCCGGACGCGCTCGCCGCGCTGATCCGGATGCTGGACTCGCTGCGCGCGGAGGACGGCTCGACGACGGTCGACGGCCTCGACCCGGACACGGCCTGGGAGGGCCTGCGGTACCCGGAGGAGGACTTCCGCAAGGACGCCGGGGTGCTGGACGGGGTGGAGCTGATCGGCTCGGGCACGGTCGCGGACCGCATCTGGGCCCGCCCCTCGGTCACGGTGCTGGGCATCGACTGCCCGCCGGTCATCGGCGCCACCGCCTCCGTCCAGGCGAGCGCGCGGGCGCTGGTCAGCCTGCGGGTGCCGCCGGGCGTGGACGCGGCCGAGGCGAACCGGCTGCTGTCCGCCCATCTGGAGGCGGCGGCGCCGTGGGGCGCGCGGGTCGCGGTGGAGCAGGTCGGCCAGGGCCAGCCGTTCCGCGCGGACACCGGGAGCCCGGCGTACGAGGCGATGCGCGCGGCCATGCGGGTGGCGTACGACGGCCAGGAGATGGCGACCGCGGGCCAGGGCGGCTCGATCCCGCTGTGCAACACGCTCGCCTCGCTGTACCCGGAGGCGGAGATCCTGCTGATCGGCCTGAGCGAGCCGGAGGCGCAGATCCACGCGGTCAACGAGAGCGTCTCGCCGGAGGAGCTGGAAAAGCTCGCCCTCACCGAGGCGCTGTTCCTGGAGACGTACGCGACCGGCAAGAAGGGCTGACCGGCTCCCAGCTCCGACCCCGCGCGCCCGGCCGGGCGGCCCCCGGCGGACCGGGGACCGTCCGTCGGCGGCGACGCGCTGCCGGGGCGCCGTACGGTACGGGCGGGGCGGGCGGTCAGCCCACCGGGACCCCGGCCTCCAGGTACAGCGGGCGGCCCTGCTCGCGGGCGCGGAGCGCCCAGCGGAGGCGGCTGAGCCGGACCGGGGGCAGCAGGTCGGCGGCCTCGGTCTCGGTGACGAAGCGCCAGCCGCGCAGTTCGGCGCCGGGCAGCAGCACCTCCTGGGCCTCCCCGGTGGTGAGCCGGCCGCCGTCGAACAGCAGCCGCAGGCCCCCGTGGCCGGGCGGCTGGGGGCGTTCCCAGTCGGCGACCAGCAGCCGCAGCGGCTCGTCGAGCCGTACGCCCAGCTCCTCGGCCACCTCGCGGCGCCCGGCGCACATCGGCGGCTCGCCGCGCTCGACGACGCCGCCGGGGAACTCCCAGCCGGGCTTGTAGGTGGGGTCGACGAGCAGCACCCGGTCGGCCTCGTCGAAGAGCAGGACCCCGGCCGCCAGGGTTTCGGCCGTCGGCTCGGGCGTCTGCACGATGTCGCAGCTCCCGGCGCCCTCGCGGACGGCGTCGGCGATGTGCTCGGCGGTCTGGCGCGGGGTGAGGCCGGTGGTGTCGACCACATGGGCGTCGGTGGTCAGCCAGTCGAGGGCCGCGCGGTAGGGCGCGAGGTGGTCCAGGCACCAGCGGCGCACGGACTCGCTGGCGTCCGGGTCGCCGGGTATCTCCTCGCGCTCGGCTATGCGCCGGCGAAGGATCGTTTCATCGGTGTGCAGCAGGACATGCCGCACGGGGATCCGCCGGGCGGCGAAGCCGCCGAAGATCTCATCCCGGTACTCCTGTCTGAGGACCGTCATCGGGACCACGAGCGGGCCGCCGACCTCCGCGATCAGCGCCGCCCCCGTGTCCACGACCAGCCGCCGCCACGACGGCAGGTCCTGGTAGTCGGAGACCTGCTCCAGACGCTTGCGCGGCAGCATCATGCGCAGACCGTTTCCGACCAGTTCCGGGTCGTAGAACGTGCTGCCGGGCATGAAGTCCACCAACTCACGGGCCGCGGTGGTCTTCCCCGCGCCGAACGCACCGTTCAGCCAGACGATCACATTTCCCCCTAATCCATCGCCTCCTGACAGTTGCCCGCATCACCCTGCCACGGAAACGCCCGAATACGACTGAGTGACGGATCGGACCCTCCCGGTTCCCTGCCGTGGGGCGCCGCGGGGCCCTGGTGTCACAGAACCCCACACGCCACACAGGCCACCATGGTCCCTTCCGCCACGGCGGCCCCTTCTCCATCAGCCCTTGTTGGCGCCGAGCGTGAGCCCGGCGATGAAGTGGCGCTGCAGCAGCAGGAAGACGAGCACGGTGGGCAGCGCGACCAGCACCGAGCCCGCCGCCAGCAGGTTGTAGTCGGTGAAGAACTGCCCGCGCAGATTGTTGAGCGCGGAGGTGACGGGAAGTTTGTCGCCGTCGGAGATGAAGACGAGCGCCCACAGGAAGTCGTTGTACATCCAGGTGAATTGCAGCGTGGCGAGCGCGGCCAGGGCCGGCCGGCACAGCGGCAGCGTGATGCGCCAGTACCGCGTCCACACCCCCGCGCCATCCACCACCGCCGCCTCGATGATCTCGATCGGCAGGGTGCGCATGAAATTCGCGAGAACGAAGACGCAGAAGCCGACCTGGAACGCGACCTGGACGGCGATCACGGCCCAGTAGGAGTCGTACATCGTCATCGAGTCCGACATCCAGTAGGGCAGTTCTATCTTGGTGAACAGGACATAGAGCGGGGTGACGATGACCTGCTGCGGCAACAGGTTCCCCGCCGTGAACACCATCAGCAGAACGAGCCCGCCCCGCATTTTCAGCCGGGTGACGGAGAAGGCCACGAAGGACGCGAGGAACAGCGTCAGCAGCACTCCGGGGACCGCGATGAGGATCGAGTTGAGGAAATACTTGCTCATTCCGGAGTCGACGAACGCCTGCCGGTAGTAGTCGAACGACAGATGGCGCGGCAGCGAGAAATAGCCGTATTCGGCGGTCTCCTCGTACGGCCGCAGCGAGGCGTAGACGGCGAGCAGCAGCGGGGCGAGAAACGCCAGCGAGACGGTCATCAGGAAGGCGTGCAGCCCGAGCCGCCCGGGGCGGACCCGGCGCCGCCCCGGCCCGGCCACCGGGTGGACGACCGGTGCGGGGGCCGGGCGGATGTCGGTGGTCATCCTTTCTTCTCCCCTCGCAGCTCCTGGACCAGGTAGGTCACGATGAATCCCAGGGACACGGTGAGCAGGACGACGGCGATGGCGGAGCCGAATCCGATCCGGCTGGCCTCACCGATGATGTTGTCGGTGACCAGCACGGAGAGCAGTTCCAGTCCGTTGCGGCCGTGGTTGATGGCGTAGACGATGTCGAACGCGCGCAGCGCCTCGATGACCGTGATGACGCCGACGATCACATTGACCGGCCGCAGCGTGGGCAGGACGACCCGGAAGAAGCTCTGGGTCTCGCTCGCGCCGTCGATCGCGGCGGCCTCCTTGAGCGAGGGATCGACGGATTTGAGCCCCGCCAGATAGAGGATCATCACATATCCGGTGTGCCGCCAGGCGGCCGCGAGCAGCACCATCCAGATATTGAGGTCGGGGTCGCCGATCCAGTCCACCGGATGGCTCTTGTCGCCGAGAATCGCGTTCAGCGCGCCCTGGTCGCGGGAGAAGATCAGCTGGGCGATGAAGCCGACGATGGCGAGCGAAAGCACCACCGGCATATAGAGGGTGGACTGGTAGAAGCGGCTGAACCGGACGCCCTTGTCGAGAAGGACGGCCAGCAGCAGCCCGAAGGGCGTGGCGACGAGGCCGAGGAAGGCCACCCACAGCAGATTGTTGCGTACGGCGGGCCAGAACGGCGGATAGTCGGTGAACAGGTTCCGGTAGTTGTCGAAGCCGACCCAGTGGAGGTCGCCGATCCCGTCCCAGCTGGTGAAGGACAGACCGATGGAGGCGAGGGTCGGGCCCCAGACCAGGGCCAGGTCGAGCAGGACGGGTATGCCCAGCAGCACGCCGATGACGGCGAGGTCGCGGGAGGAGAACCTCCGCGGCCCCCGCCGTTTGGCACGCCGCGCGGTGGTGAGCGGCACGGCGCGATTCTCCTAGCTGTCGGCGAATATGGTCTTCTTCTGGGACTCGATGTCCTTGGTCAGGGTGTCGATGTCGTTCGGCTTGTTGATGAATTGCTGGATCGCCCGGATCATCACCTGCGACGCGAAGTCGGGGCGGGTGTCGCGGTCCATGAACTGCGATATCTGCTTGGCGCCGGAGACGAGCGCGACGGCCTTCTTCTGCAGCGCGTTGTAGGAGGAGGTGGCCGCCTTGTCGTTGCACGCGATGTTGTTGGGGTCCCGCTTCAGATAGATCTCCTCGGCGGCCGGGGTGGCGAGGTACTTCAGCAGTTCCTTGCCCTCCTTCTGCCGCTTGGACTTCTTCGCCAGCAGGAAGCCGTCGATCGGCGCCTCGACCGCGTCCTGGCCGTAGGCGGAGTCGATTTCGGGGAACGGGAAGAAGTCCAGGTCATCGCGGTCGGCGGCGGAGAACTGCTGTCCGGGATGGGGCAGTCCGAAGACCGCCATGCCGGACTTCTTCTGCGCCAGGCTCTGCGCGGCCTCCTGCCAGGTGCGCCCGTTGGCGCCCTGCTGGTGGTACGGCATGAGACCGCGCCACAGGTCGAAGACGTGCTTGACCCGGGGATCGGTCCAGGACTCCTTGCCGCCCATCAGCGAGACATGGAAGTCGTAGCCGTTGGCGCGCATATTGAGATAGTCGAAGGTTCCCATGGCGGGCCAGCCGTCCTTGTCGCCGAAGGCGATGGCGTCGAGGCCGTCCTTGTCCATCCGCTTGGCGAGCGCCCGGAACGCGTCGAAGGTCTTGGGGATCTCGTAGCCGTGCTGCTCGAAGACGCTCTTCCGGTAGAAGACCGCCCACGGGTAGTAGTAATACGGCACGAAGTACTGCTTGCCGTCCTTGCCGGTGGACTGCTTCTTCAGCGCGTCCGAGAAGCCGCTGAAGCCCTTCCACAGGTCGCCGATCTCGGCGAGCTGCCCCTGCTCGGCGAAGAACTGCATACGGTAGCCCGCGAACCACATGAAGACGTCGTCCGGGGTGCCCTTGAGATAGCGGTTGATGCCCTCCTGGAAGGCCTCATGGTTGACGGTGTTGACCTTGACCTTCTTGTCCGACTTCTTCTCGTACGCCGCGAACACCTCGGCGAACGCCTTGCGGGGCACGGCGTCCGAGGCGTTGGAGCCCATCTTCACCTCGTTGCCCGGACCGCCGCAGCCGGTGAGGAGCGCCGGGAGGGTGACCGCCCCGGCTCCGACCGCGGTACCCCGGAGCAAGGTACGGCGGGAGATCCGATGTCCTGACGATGACTGTGCCATGGGCCCTCCACAGAGGATCAAATCAAACACAACCGAACGCGGGTGGCTGGATCACATCGGGCGAGTGGCGGCATAGTCAAGGGTTTGGACGAGATATCGAACAACTGTTATCGCATCTCTTCCAACAGACTCCAACACGGCCTACCGTAAACGCTCGCATGTGACGCGTCCCGCGACGCTGCGTCACCCCGTTGAGACGGAGGAACGGCATCATGCGCCACCGCTCTTTACGCACCGCGAGACACCGAGTCATCGGAGGACTGGCTGCCGCGCTGCTCGGCACGGCCGGTCTCACCCTCCCCGCCGCCGCCCAGCCGGCCGCGGCCCGGCCCGCCCCCTCGGAGCAGACCGCCCCGGCAGCGGAGACCGCCCCGGCCGGGGACGGGCTCGCGCTCACCCCGCCGATGGGCTTCAACAACTGGAACTCCACCCACTGCCGCGCGGAGTTCAACGAGGCGATGGTCAAGGGCATCGCCGACCTCTTCGTGAGCAAGGGCCTCAAGGACGCCGGATACACCTACGTCAACCTCGACGACTGCTGGGCGCTGCCGCAGCGCGACGCGAACGGCAAGCTCGTCCCGGACCCGGCGCGCTTCCCCAACGGCATCAAGGCCGTCGCCGACTACATCCACTCCAAGGGCCTCAAGATCGGCATCTACACCAGCGCGGGCACCAAGACCTGCAACACGGCCGGTTTCCCCGGCGCGCTGGGCCATGAAAGATCGGACGCCCAGCAGTTCGCCGACTGGGGAATCGACTACCTCAAGTACGACAACTGCAATAACCAGGGAGTAGACGCCAAGCAGCGCTACCGCACCATGCGGGACGCGCTGAAGGCCGCCTCCGAGACCACCGGGCGCCCCATCGTCTACAGCATCTGCGAATGGGGGCAGAACAAGCCCTGGGAATGGGCGGCGGATGTCGGCCAACTCTGGCGCACCACCGGTGACATCAGCGACACCTGGGGCAGCATGCTGTCGATCGCCAAGAAGAACCTGCCGCTCGCCCCGTACGCCGGGCCCGGCCACTGGAACGACCCCGACATGCTCGAGGTCGGCAACGGCGGCATGACGGACACCGAGTACCGCAGCCACTTCTCGCTGTGGTCGGTCATGGCCGCGCCGCTGCTGATCGGCACCGATCTGCGCAAGGCCGATGCCACAACGTTCGAGATCCTCGGCAACCGCGACGTCATCGCCGTCGACCAGGACCCGCTGGGCAAGCAGGGCACCGTGCTCTCCTCCGAGGGCGGACGCTGGGTGATCTCCAAGGAGCTGGCGGACGGCGGCCGCGCCGTCGCCCTCTTCAACGAGACCGACCAGCCGCAGCGCATCGCCACCACCGCTGCCCGCCTCGGCCTGCCGCAGGCGGACGGGTACCGGCTGCGCGATCTGTGGCGGCACCAGGACCACAACACCGCGGGGTCCGTGGCGGCCACCGTCCCGGCCCATGGCACGGTGCTCTACCGGGTCTCCGCCGACAAGCGCTGGGCGTCCTACCCGCCCGCCGCCGAACTTCGCGTCGGCGCCGCCCCGTTCACCGAGGCGGGGGCCACCGCACCGGTCGAGACGGCGCTCGGCAACCTCGGCGGCACCCCGGCGCACCAGGTCCGGGTCCGGCTCACCGGCCCCGACGGCTGGCGTGTCAGGACCACCTCGCCGACCCAGGCCGCCACCCTGCCCACCGGCAGCAGGCTCGCCACCCGCTGGCAGGTCACCGCTCCGAAGGACGCCAAGCCGGGGGCGTACGAGCTGACCCTTCGCGCCGACTACCGCTCGGCGCGCGGCGGCGAGGTCAGCACCGGACTGCCGATACCGGTCCATGTGGTGGTCGCTCCGCCCACCGGCTCCACCTACGCGAGCGATCTGCCGTGGCTGAGCGCGGTCAACGGCTGGGGGCCGGTCGAGAAGGACACCAGCGTCGGCGAGAACGCGGCGGGCGACGGGCATCCGATCACCCTCGACGGCACCGCCCACGCCAAGGGCCTGGGCGTGCACGCGCCCAGTGAGGTCACGTACTACACCGGTGGCCACTGCACCGCGTTCACGGCGAAGGTCGGCGTGGACGACGAGGAGGGCACCGCCGGAACGGTCGCCTTCGAGGTGTGGGCGGACGGCACCAAGGTGCTGTCGACCGGGACGCTGACCAACGCCGATCCGGCCAAGACCGTCACCGCCGCCGTCGACGGCGCGACGACGGTCCGGCTCGTCACCACCGACGGCGGGGACGACGTCACCAGCGATCACGGGGACTGGGCGGACGCGGCGTTCAGCTGCTGACGTACCGCCCCGGCGACCGGCCCGCTCCCCCGTGCCGCCGGCTCAGCAGACCGGCAGCCCGGGGAGGGGCTGGTCGTTGTCGCCGCCCCGGACGTACACATCGCTGACGTAGACGTCCTTGTTGCCGTTGTCGTCGTCCGTCCTCGCCCACCAGACGTTCGTCCACTTGCCGTACCGCTCCGGGCGGTTCAGATTCTCCTGGCAGTAGAAGTAGTTGATGCCGTGCTTCAGGGCCCCGACCGGTTCACCGCCGTGGGTGTACGAGGTGGCGTCGCGCCACACCACGCAGTTGTACTTGCCGCCGCCGATGTCACTGCACGCCGGGGCGGTGTCGGCACTGGAGGCCGGGGAGGCCTTGCCGGTGGCCGCGCCACCGCCGCCCTTGCCGTCCGGGGAGCCGCCGTCCGGCGCGCTCTTCGAGCTGCCCTCCGCACCGCCCGGTGCGCGCGAGGCCGATGGGGACGCCACCCCGCTCGCCCGCGGGCTGCTCGCGCCCGCCTCACCCGTCGCCTCGCGGCCCCCTCCCCCGGCCTTCGGCGACCCGGATCCCGTCGGCTCCGGCGACCGGCCCGCCGTCGTACGGTCGCTCTCGCCGCCGAGCAGCGCGTACGTCACCCCGCCCCCGACCAGCACCACACCGGCCACCGCCGCCGCCACCAGCGCGCGCGTCCGCCCGCGCCCCGGCCCCGGCGCGCCGCCCCGTGTGGCGGCGACATCCGGCGCGGTCGGGGTCCGCGGGACCTGCGGGGGCTGTGGGCTCCGCGATGCCCTCGGGACCTGCGGAGGAGACGGCCGAAGCGGCGGCGGACCCGGCTCCGGCGCCGCTTCGGCGGCGACGGCCTCCAGCAGCTGCCGCGCCTCGGCCGCCGTGGGACGCCCTTCCGGGGCCTTGTCCATCAGCTCGCGCAGGACGGGCGCCAGCGGACCGGCCAGCCGAGGCTCCGGCAGCGGCTCGGTGACGATGGCGGTCAGCGTCGACCACACGGAGGTACGGCGGAACGGCGAGGAACCCTCCACCGCCGCGTAGAGCGTCATGCCCAGCGCCCATACGTCCGAGGCCGGGCCCGGATCCTGGCCCTGGGCGCGCTCCGGGGCCAGGTAGTCCAGCGAGCCGATCAGCTCGCCGCTGCGGGTCAGCTTGGTGGTCGCGCCGTCGTCGGGCGCCTCCATGCTCGCGATGCCGAAGTCGGTGAGCACCACCCGGCCCCCGCGGTCGATCAGCACATTGCCCGGCTTCACATCGCGGTGCAGCACCCCGACGTCATGGCCCGCGGCGAGCGCGTCGGCCACGTTGGCGCCGATCCGCGCGGCCTCCAGAGGCTCGACGACGCCGCGCTCGTCGATCAGGTCGTCCAGTGACGGGCCGTCGATCAGCTCCATGACGATGACCGGCAGCCCGTCCTCGTCCGCCACATCGTGCACGGTGATCACACCCGAATGGCGGATCCGGGCCGCGGCGCGCGCCTCCCGCTGCATCCGGGTGCGCAGATCGGCCAGCTCGGCGCCGGACGCGTCGGTGTAGGCGCGCAGCACCTTGACCGCGACCTCCCGGCCCAGCAGCTCGTCCACCGCTCTGCAGACCACGCCCATGCCGCCGCGGCCGAGCTGCCCCGTCACCCGGTAGCGACCGCCCAGCAGTCTGCCCGTCAGATCACCGCCCATGTCCCCCGGTGCCACCATCGGTCCCCTCGCATCGCAAGCAGTGAGCGAACAGCTTAGGGGCAGGGGGTGACAGGGCGGCTCAACTTGCGTCGCGAGGCGTGCCCAGCGGGCCGAAACCCTCCAGCCGCTGGTCCTGGGCCGCCGCGGCGGCCGCGCCGACCAGGCCCGCGTCGGTGCCCATCTGCGCCGGTACGACCTCCAGCCCCGTCACGAACGACAGGGTCGCGTAGTCGCGCAGGGCGCGCCGCAGGGGCGCGAAGAGCACGTCACCGGCGCCCGCCACCCCGCCGCCGATCACCGCCACCTCGATCTCGACGAGCGCCGCGGTCGCGGCGATCCCGGCGGCCAGGGCCTGGGCCGCGCGGTCGAAGGAGGCGCGCGCGACCGGGTCACCGGCGTGCGCGGCGGCGGCGACGGCCGCGGCGCTGGTGTCGCCGTCCGGGCCCGGCCGCCAGCCGCCGGACAGCGCCCGGCGCGCGATGTTGGGGCCGCTGGCGATGCGCTCGACGCAGCCGCGCCCGCCGCACGGGCACAGATCGCCGTCGAGGTCGACGCTGATGTGGCCGATGTGCCCGGCGTTGCCCGTGGGGCCGGGGTGGAGCCGCCCGTTCAGCACCAGCCCGCCGCCGACGCCGGTGGACACCACCATGCACAGCGCGCTCGCGCGCCCGCGCGCGGCGCCCTGCCAGTGCTCGGCCGCGGTCATCGCCGGTCCGTCGCCGACGAGGGTGACCGGCAGCTCGCCGGTGGTCTCCCGGACTCCGGCGACCAGCGGGAAGTCGCGCCAGCCGGGGATGTTGACCGGGTTGACGGTGCCCACGGAGGCGTCCACGGGGCCCGCGCTGCCGATGCCGACGGCAGCCACCCGGGACCAGTGCGCGGTGGCCGCGAGTTCGGCCAGCACCGCGGAGACCTCCGCCATCACCGCCGGGCCGTCGGCCTGCGCGGGGGTCGCGCGCCGGGCCCGTACGACCAGCTCGCCGCCGCCGTCCACCAGGGCGCCCGCGATCTTGGTGCCGCCGATGTCCAGCGCGGCGATGAGGTCACGTGCCATGGCTGTCGACTCTCCTGGTGGGCCGTGTGTCATCCGTATGCGGCCACAGTCTTCCCTGCCGCTGACAACGTTGTCCAGAGGCTATGCTCGACACCCCTTCCCCCACGACGACCAGCGACGGGACGAGCACACCGTGACCGACACCGCCCGGGGCACCGCCGCCGGCACCCCACCCCGCCGCTACGGCTCCCGGCCCACGATGAAGGACGTCGCCGCCCGGGCCGGAGTCGGCCTCAAGACGGTCTCGCGCGTGGTCAACGGCGAGCCGGGCGTCACCCCCGACACCGAGCACCGCGTCCAGGAGGCGATCAGCGCGCTCGGCTTCCGCCGCAACGACAGCGCCCGCATCCTCCGCAAGGGGCGCACCGCGAGCGTCGGCCTCGTCCTGGAGGACCTCGCCGATCCGTTCTACGGCCCGCTCAGCCGCGCCGTCGAAGAGGTGGCCCGGGCCCACGGCGCGCTGCTGATCAACGGCTCCAGCGCCGAGGACCCGGTCCGCGAGCAGGAGTTGGTGCTCGCCCTGTGCGCGCGCCGGGTGGACGGCCTCGTGGTCATCCCGGCGGGCGACGACCACCGCTATCTGGCCCCCGAGCTGGCGGCCGGTGTGGCCACCGTTTTCGTCGACCGCCCGGCGGGCCGCATCGACGCCGACGCGGTGCTCTCCGACAGCTTCGGCGGCGCGCGGGACGCGGTCGCCCATCTGATCGCCCATGGCCACCGCCGGATCGGTTTCCTCGGCGACCAGCCGGGCATCCACACCGCCGCCGAGCGGCTGCGCGGCTACCACGCCGCGATGGCCGCGGCCGGGCTGCCGGTCCACGACGGCTGGCTCTCCCTGGGCCCCACCGACCCGGAGCGGGTGCGCGGCGCGGCCGCCGCCATGCTGGACGCCGCCGAGCCGGTCACCGCGCTCTTCGCGGGCAACAACCGGGTGACGGTCACGGTGGTGCGGGTCCTGGCCGAACGTCCCGGCCCCGCCGCGCCCGTCGCCCTGGTCGGCTTCGACGACTTCGAACTCGCCGATCTGCTCTCCCCCGGCATCACCGTGGTCGCCCAGGACTCGGCCCAGCTCGGCCGCACCGCCGCGGATCTGCTCTTCCGCCGTCTCGACGGCGGGGGCGGCGAACCGCGCCGGGTCGTGCTGCCGACCCGGCTGATCGTCCGCGGCTCCGGCGAACTGTCCCCCTCCCCGGCCTGACGGGCATCCCGGGCGGCGTCCTGAACGGCCCCGCCCCGGTTGCCCCGGCTCCCGGCCCCCGTCACGGTGGGGTGCGGAGGGCCGGGAGACCCCAGCCGACGGGACGGAGGAGGTGCGATGACCGGACGCCGTACGCGAACGATCCGCGCGGCGAGCCCCATGGCCGCGCCGGCACCGGTCACCGCGGGCCGCTCGCAGGAGGGCGGCACCCCGTCGGCCGCGGTGTCCCGGACCTCCGCCGTCCTCACCTCGTCCTGACCGCCTCACCGTCTCACCGTCTCCTCAGGCGGCGAGCACCTTGGCCTTGGCGCGTTCGTACTCCTCGGCCGTGATGTCACCGTGGTTCTTCAGCTCCACGAGCCGTGAGAGCTCATCGGCGTGGCCGGTTGCCGCGGTCCCGCGCACGAACTCCCGGAGTTCCTCCTCCGCCTGCTCAGCCCGCCTCATCTCGCGCCGGCCCATCCCGCTGCCCCGTGCCATCAGGTACACGAAGACGCCGAGGAAGGGCAGGACGATGACGAAGACGCACCAGCCCGCCTTGGCCCAGCCGTTCAGCGAGTCATCGCGGAACATGTCCCCGATCACCCGGAAGAGCAGCATCAGCCACAGGACCCACAGAAAGATCCACATCGTGGTCCAGAACACATTGAGCAGTGGGTAGTCCATCGTCTGCCTCCCATCGGACGTGCCCGGCGGGACCACGACGGCCACCACCGGGGCCGACGTATCCAGCGTACGGCGGCGGGCGCGCCGCGTTCGGAGGGCGCCCGGGACCCGGTCGGCGCAGCACCGGGTGCGCCGCGGGCCCGGCCGCGTACCAATGGAGGCAGGACGGACGGGGCCGGAAGGGCGGGCCATGGACCTCCAGATTCTCCCGCTGGCCGTCACCATGATGGCGGGGCCGCAGATCGTGGCCGCCGTGATCCTGGTGACCACCGCGCGGCCGGTGCGGGTGTCCTCGGCGTTCCTGCTCGGGGTGGCGGTCGCGACGACGGTGGGTGTCGCCATCACCCGGGGGATCTTCGCGCTGCTGGGCGACGCGGTCTCCCCGGGCCGCCCGTCCGACCGGGGGTCGGCCGCGACCATCGTGCAGCTGGTGCTGGTGGGGCTGCTGGTGCTGATCGCGGTGAGGAACCTGGTGCGCCGGGAGTCGGTCGAGCCGCCGAAGTGGCTGGGCTCGCTGATGGAGGCGGGCCCGGTGCGGGCGCTGACGACCGGGCTGATGGTCATCCTGCTGATGCCGTCCGACATCGTGGTGCTGCTGACGGTGGGGGCGAATCTGGAGCAGCACCGGGCGGCTCTGACGGCGGCGCTGCCGTTCATCGGCGCCACCGTGCTGATCGCGGCGCTGCCGCTGCTGGTCTATCTCGTCTTCCGGCACCGGGCGCGGAGCGCGATGCCCCGGCTGCGGGAGTGGCTGAACACCCACAGCTGGGTGATCAACATCGCCGCCTGTCTCCTCTTCATCGTGCTCATCCTCGCGCCTTAGGGCCCCTAAGCCTCGTCCTCGAAGTGGCGGCCCGTCGCGGCCAGCAGTGTGATCACCGCGAGGGCGGCCAGCAGGACCAGCACCAGGAACAGCACGGTCAGCACGGTGGGGT
Source organism: Streptomyces sp. NPDC007983 (assembly GCF_042958345.1). Lineage (NCBI taxonomy): Bacteria > Bacillati > Actinomycetota > Actinomycetes > Kitasatosporales > Streptomycetaceae > Streptomyces > Streptomyces sp. NPDC007983. Next base: position 2,769 of record NZ_JBIBJI010000033.1, on the reverse strand, counting down.
GGTTCCACAGCGCGAACACGGCGACCGGGGTCAGCAACGCCGCGACGGTCAGCTCCCGCCGGTGGTCCGCGGTCCAGATTCCGGCCCGTCCGGTGCGCATCCCCCGAGCCGCGCCCCACTGCGCGGCGGAGTCGGCGGCGCGCTCGGCCGCGGCGCGTACGGCGCGGGGCAGCTGTCCGGGGCCGGCCAGATAGGCGCCCGCCGCGACGACGGAGCTGAGCACCATCACGGTGAGCACGGTGACCCGCAGGAAGCGCACCACGGTGTCGAAGAGGGCCGAGGCGGCGGCGCGGGACAGCACGGCGGGCGGCACATGGTCGAGGCAGTACCGGCGGGCCACGGTGAGCGCGAGGGCCAGCGCCAGCGAGGCGACGGCGGTGCCGAGGGCGGCGCCCACGAGCGCGCGGCGGCGGGCCCGGGCGAGCAGGACGCCGGTGGCGCCGAGGGCGACGGTCAGAGTGGGCAGCCAGTTGCCGGCCACGTCGAGCAGGCGTACCGCCCGCTTGACGCGGTCGAGTTGATGGGAGTGGAAGAGGATCGTGCGCCGGTGGATGTCGGGGATGTCCCTCGCCGAGGGGAATCCGGCGTTCACCAGCTGGAGTTTGACCTTCTCCACGGCGGCGCCGACGTTCAGCGTGACGGTGTCGCCGCGTACGCCGACCGGGCCGTGGCCCTCGCCGGTGAGGGCGTGCACGACGGCCGCGTGGGCGGCGCGGTTGGCGCCGGTCCATACGGCGGCGAACTCCTCGGTGTGCACGATGTGCGTCGCGACCTTGCGCACGGCCTGGTCGAGGGCCGCGTCCAACTGGGGGGCCAGGCCCTCGATGGTGTCGGCGGCCCGGGGCGGCAGGCCCTGGTCGCGCAGCCAGTCGGCGATGTCGGAGGTGACCTTCCGGCTGTTGTGCCGGAGGTCGACGGCGTCGCCGACATGGTCCACGGCCGCCTCCTGGATCGCCGGATCGGTCGCCAGCGGGGCGACCGTCGCCACGTAGCGGTCGGTGTCCAGGACGATGCCGTCGACCCATACGGTCAGCACGGACACCGGCACGAGCAGGCAGCCGAGCAGGATCAGCAGGGCTGACACGGCACTTCTGACCATGCCACCATCTCCCGCCCTCCCCGGCGGCCGCGCATCCCGGGTGACACGGAGGGGTGAGCGAATGCGGCCGCCGGGTCAGCGCGCGGACCGGACCGCGCCGGTTCAGCGCGGGGCGCGCCCGGCGAGGGCGTCGAGTTCGGCGCGGCTCAGCCCGGTCAGCTGCCCCACCTCGGCGGCGTCGACCGCGCCGCAGTCCAGACCGCGCAGCAGATGGCCGCTGAGCGCCTTGGCGGTGGCGGGCTCGTCCATGACGTCCCCGCCCGTGCGGTTCACATACGCCGCGAGCCGGGCCGCGGCCGTCTCCAGGCCCTCCCGGTAGAAGGCGTAGACGGCGGCGTAGCGGGTGGGCAGATGGCCGGGGTGCATGTCCCAGCCCTGGTAGTACGCGCGGGCCAGGGACCGCCGGACGAGGCGGTGGTGGAGCCGCCAGGCGTCGTGGACGCGCTCGGTGGGGCCGACCGGCAGCACATTGGTCGAGCCGTCGGAGAGCCGTACGCCGGTGCCCGCGGCGGCGACCTGCATGACGGCCTTGGCGTGGTCGGCGACGGGGTGGTCCATGGCCTGGTGGGCTGCGCTGACGCCGCAGGAGGCGCTGTAGTCGAAGGTGCCGTAGTGCAGTCCGGTGGCGCGGCCCTGGGCGGCGTCGATCATGCGGGCGACGGTGGCGCGGCCGTCGGAGCCCAGGATGGACTGGGTGGTCTCGATCTGGATCTCGAAGCCGAGGCGGCCGGCCGGGAGGCCGCGGGCCTTCTCGAACTCCTCGCACAGCCGGACCATGGCGCTGACCTGTTCGGCGTACGTCACCTTGGGGAGGGTGAGCACGAGCCCGTCCGGCAGACCTCCGGAGTCCATCAGCCCGGTGAGGAAGATGTCGAGGGTGCGGATGCCGCGGTCGCGGACGGCGGCCTCCATGCACTTCATGCGGATGCCGGCATAGGGCGGTGCGGTACCGGCCGCGTGGGCGGCGGCGACCAGGGCGGCGGCGTGGGCGGCCGCGGCGTCCTCCTCGGCGTCGGGGCGCGGCCCGTAGCCGTCCTCGAAGTCGATACGCAGGTCCTCGACCGGTTCGCGCTCCAGCTTGGCGCGCACCCGCCGGTACACGGGCCCGGCCAGCTCGTCGGGGAGGCCGAGGACGGCGGCGAGGGCTCCGGCGTCGGGCGCGTGGGCGTCGAGCGCGGCGAGCGCCTGGTCGCCCCAGTCGCGCACGGTGTCCTCGGTGAGGGCGTCGGCGGGCACGTAGACGGTGTGCACGGGCTGGCGGGTGCCGGAGTCGCCCGGGTAGCGGCGGGCGAGGTCCGCGTCGACGGGGGCGAGGGACGCGGTGATCCCTTCGCGTACGCCGCGCGGCAGGCTGGTCCCCACCGTCTCGTGCTGAGTCATGCCCGCACCTCCGCCTTTCGCCTTCACTCCACCGAGCAGAATTTCCGCCCTGCGGAAACGAATATCCGTAGAGCGAAGTTATACGGGCTCCGAGTGGAGGTCAACACCCCATTGACGCACGTGAGGCCCCGTACGCACGGTGCGTACGGGGCCTTCACGGGACCGGCCGGGCGGTCAGCCCTTGCGGGCCTTGACCTCCTCGGTGAGCTGCGGGACGACCTCGAAGAGGTCGCCGACCACGCCGTAGTCGACCAGGTCGAAGATCGGGGCCTCGGCGTCCTTGTTGACGG
>NZ_JBIBJI010000032.1:0-65240 GCF_042958345.1 Streptomyces sp. NPDC007983 | reverse complement strand
CACGGCCGACGACCACCTCAACCAGGTGGTCAAGAAGGATGAGAGCAAGACGGTCGTGTGCCTGATCGCCTGCCTCGGCGCATCGCCGGATCTCGGCTATCTCGACCGCAAGCCAGTTCCACTGCTCGGCCTGCTGCACGGTCGCGCGGTCCCAATCGGACGCGAAAGGTTGCATAGGCATGGCACCAGCCTCCCACCGTCTGACTGGACGATCACCGGTGACGCGTGGACGAAACGGCCGCTATCGTGCAGCGTCGGCAGCGCGGGACTCCAGCCCTGCCGTGTCGAGGGCCCCGTGGACGCCACCGAGAACACGCTCGCGCACCGCCCTGTGAGCGACAGGCGGGCTGATGCCTCTGCCGGAGGCCTGCAGGGACGAGGCTCCAGCAGAGACATCAGCGCTTTTGGGCTGCACATCCCCCCGCACACGGGGGCTGCGGCGCCTCCGGGCAGGCCGCCAGGCCGTCAGGCCTCGACGTCGATGCCGTAGTCGGTGACCAGGCCCGCGAGGCCGGTGTCGTAGCCCTGTCCAACAGCGCGGGCCTTCCAACCGGTCCCATGGCGGTAGAGCTCCACCGCGATGGTGACGGTCTCGCCCGAGGAAAAGCGTCCGGGAACGAAGGACAGCTGGGTTCCGGACGGCTGGGTGATGTCTGCTTGCCAGAGGGTGTGCTGGTCGAAGACCGCGGTGGGTTGGGCATCGAGGTCGATGCTGACGATGATGGCGATGGAGGCGATGTCGTCGGGGACGAGGCTCAGTTCGGCGACGACAGTGTCGCCTCCGACGCGGACTCCTTCGTGGCTTGGGTGGTTGTAGAAGACGAGGTCTTGGTCCATGCGTACCTTGCCGTTGCGGGCGAGGAGCACAGCGGACACATCAACGGGCGCCCCAGTTGCGGTGATGCGAACCGTCGTCGGCTCAGTGGCCACGGCAGTGTTGGCGCGCCCTTGGCCAGTGGCCGCCGAGCGCCGATCTCCTCGCTGCGGGCCGGGGCGGCGGGGGAGTGGGGCGCGGTCGCCGACAGGCCGGTGCTGGCCCCCGTAGCGGTGAGTGCGGCGAGAACGTGCTGGAGGATTGGCCAGCCTTCGGCTTCCCCGCCGGGCCAGGGCCAAGTCAGCCGCTGGGCGCCGAACTCCTTGGCGGTAGGTGGCTTTCCGAGTGCTTCCTGGAGCTGGAGGTACCTCTGAGCCGGTCGACGCCGCTGTTGACGCGTAGCTGCGGCACGGGTCCGGGCTCCTGCCGCCCCCCGGGGGCGCCAAGCGGGTACCTGGATTGGCCGGTGGCCCAACCTCATGCCCAAGGACACCGAACGCCCTTGGCGCGGCGGACGTCCTCGTCGTTGTACAGGACTGGGCGGACCCTCGTTCCGCAGCAGGAGGCTGCCCTCACCACGCCACACAGCCGCCTGCGGTCCTCGCTGTCGTTGCAGACCGCAACCGATTACGGTCCGGACCGCCGACGTCGTCAGGCGGTTCCCTCGGTGACCGTTGCTGTGACCTTGGCCCCGGGGTAGCGCTCTTCCAGCTCTTTGACCAGGGACTGCACCCGGCGGACCGTCTCGATGGGACTGAGCGCTTGCAGCAATGGAAACTCCGGCACCTGCTCTTTGCCCTTGGTCCAGCGCCCCTCGATGACGAGATCCGAACCGATGATGTGTCGCCCCTGCTCATGGGCCTCGCGCACCGCCCATGCCGGTGGTGGTGTTCGCGTCACGGTCAGGCGCAACGTGCGGCCGGCGTACGGCCCCTCCCGGACCGGCTTCGGCACTGCCGGAGGGGCTTTGCGGGGCTCAAGCGGGTGTCGGCCGATCGGCCACCGCCGCGGCCCGTCACGCTCGAGGTCGAATTCCGGCAGGTACGGTCGGCCCGTGGCCGGGTTGATGGTGTTGCGGGCCTGCGCTTTCCACCGCTCGTACGTGCGGTGAGGCAGCGCACGCTCATTCGGAGCTTCCACCAACTCGAGGCCGTAGACGGTGTGAATGGCGCGTTTGGGAGACAATCCGAGCTTCACCGCGTACCTGTACATGATCGAAAAGGTCTCAGCGCGCAGCCGCACGCCGTCCGGCTTCTTGCCGTGGGGAGTGGGAAGGGCGAGTGAGACCAGCCAGATCGAGCTGCGGGGTGCTTCCTGGCTCGCCTCGGCCGTCATCTTGATCCGACGGACCAGCTCGAGGTCATCAGTAGGCCTTCGGGCGTTGCGACGGGTGCCCGGTGGCGGGATGGCGCGGACCTCCCCGGCGGACCAGGTCCGCCAGTCGATGTCGACCTCGACCGTCCAATCCGGCCATCCGTAGAGATTCTGCAGGACGACGCCCGTCTTGGTCAGATCCATCCGAATGTTCATCAACCTCTGCCGCACCAGACAAGCATGGCAGCACCGTCGGACAGGGCTTGCATTCTGGCGAACCTGGAAACTACCCCGATTTTGTCGGCCAGGAGCCCGAAGCGACTCTCGCCAGCCTGGTCCGCATGACGACGAACACACAGAGCTGCCCTGATTGCGACGGCAACGGACGCCACCCGGTCACCCAGGATCCGTGCGAGATGTGCCAGGGCAGCGGCCTCATCCAACGCTGAGTCCCGAACAAGGCGTTCCGCAGCCCACCCCCTCCCGGAGTGCCGGCCTGCCACCGGGCCGGCAAAAAGGGCAGACGATCACCACCGCGACGCACACGTGCACGGCCCCATGCGGGCTCTCTCGCCCACGCGCTTCGCTCCTCCTGGTGCACCGCAGCGGCGCGTCCTGCCCATCCCTATTTGATGGTGCTCACCGACGCGGGCGCCGATACCTCGATCGTGCCTCGACTGCCTCACCCGCCAGGTTCCTCTGGCCGGACCATCGAGGTGTCTGTGCGCCCTGGCGCATTGGAAAAGAAGGCAGAATTCGGCGCGTCGTAGAAAGCACCCGGGTCGTCGATGAGTACCTGCTCGCTCAGGCGACCCTGGCCAGTGAGCGAGCGCTGTCGGCGCCCCGGGCGAGGCGTGCGATGTGGCTGTTTTCGCCGTACGCATGGGTCATTGAGAGTCCCAGGGCAGCACAGGTTGCTGGGGGAGCCGGGACAGGGTCAACAGGAGGTCGTCGCGGCGAAACTCGATGCCTGCTGCCAGCAAGTTGCGCACATGTTTGTCGAGTGCATCTAGGAGGTCGTCCGGCAGGCCGACCGCGACGGGAATCTGCCAGGCGTCCGTGAGCAGATTGTCGAACTCGTGTTCTTGCGCTTGCAGGTGGACATGGATCGACCAGGGTTCCACGGCCTTCATCGGTCCGCGAACGGAGCGGCCTCGCTTGCCCTGGAGCCGGTTCCCTGCGAGCTGGAGCGCGCGTAACACTGCCATTTCTGAGACGGCAGTGACCAGTACGGTGCGGTCCACCAGATTCATACTTCCCCATCCTCTGCTTGTCCTGTGCATTGTCGGCGAATGCGTGCGGCTCGCTCTCGCTCTTCGGCCTGGTGCAGCAGTTTCCCCTGCCACGTCCGGCTTGCTGCTGCGACGGTTCGCAACGCTGGGGGGCCCGTTCTCGCCGTTCTCAACCCCTCGAACCCACCGCTTGACAGGCGTGCCTCCGACACCTGCCTGCGAACCCTGGCGCTCAGGTAGGGCTCTCCACTGTTCAGCAGACCAGGAAGCCGCCGGCCAGTGGCAGGCCCGTCTCGGCGAGGAGCTGGGCGTGGGCGCGCAGATGTTTCGCCTCGGCCGGGAACAAGGGGGCGAACACGTAGCCCCCGGGTGAAGGCGCCAGACGGTGGTGGGCACGGGCAGCGGCCAGCAAGGGGCGTGCCCAGGCGGGGACGGAGTGCAAACGGCACTGTCGGTGACTGGGCGTGTGTGTCTTGAGGACGCTGATGTCTGGGGTGAGGTCCAGGTCCCGGATCCGCCGCAGACTGCCCAGCGCGCTGTCGGTGAAGGCCGACACGCTCAACCCTCCCGCGGTCAGGGGATGCGCCAGCGTGGCCAGCGCGGCGGCGTGCTCCGGCGTGATCTCAGCAGGAGGGGCGGCCCCAGGCAGGATCGCCGTCGCAGCCGCCGAGGAACACTCTTCCTCTTCCTGACCCGCTCGCGCACGACGGGTCCGGCGTCGTGCAGACCCGGCGGCTGCCGCACTGCCCGGGCCCGGAGGATACGCCGGGTAGGCAGGCCCTGGATCCGGCCGGGACAGCACTGCCTCGAACTGTTCCCGGCTGCTGGCACGGTGCATCAGCGGGGCCAGTGCCGGCGGCATCCGGCGCGGGGCGGCCTGCCACACCAAGGTCAGGTGGATTCCCGTCATATCGCGCCAGGCCAGTAACTGTTCGACCCGCCGGGTCGTCAGCAGGTGGGCACGCAGGAGCACCACGTGCCGGATGTCGCCCGCAATGCACCACGCGGCTGCGGCCAGCCACGCCGCCTTCACCGAGTCCAGCGGGACATCGGCTGTACCGGACGCCGGTGCCAGACGCTTGCCCAGTGCGTACAGCACGTCGTGCGCCAGCGCGGCCGGCAGAGCGCTGGCGGGCGTGGGCTGTACGGTGATGCAGCCCTCCGCAGGGCGGTGCGCCCGAAGCGCCACCCGGGTGGAGAACAGGTTGTCCTGCTCGTCCACCACGACCCTCACCTCGCCCCGGTACATGCGCCTTACCCTCCTGTTCTTCTCGGCTGCCCCTGACCGTCCCCGCGGGCGCTGGCCCGGGGTTGCCCGGGCAGCCCGGTGTGGTGCGGGCGGTCCGCGAACGGAGAAGGAGCGGGCCGCCCGCGGACCGTGCGCCTCTCCTACATGCCGGCGACCTTGCTGTAGACCCACTGGACCAGGTCGTCGGTTACTTCGCTCAGCCCCTTTTTCTTCATGCCGTTGAGCATGTGCTTGGTCAAGGTGGCCCAGTTGCGGAAGTTGCCGTGCGCTGCGGCGCGGTCGATGTCGCGGATCCTCTGCGGGGCGGCGCTCTGCCACAACGAGTGGAAGGCGGGCACATTGGCGACGACCTCGTTCTCGGGCATGCGCTGGAACTCCTGCCAGATGAACATCCGCGACGCGAGCATGGGTTCCCGCTTGAGGACCTTGTAGCAGTTGTCCCCGCCGGCGAAGATCACCGCGATGTCGGTCTTGCGGTCATCCCACAGATGCCGCCAGTACTCGAACGAGCTGCGGCCCATCCACTGAGCCTCGTCACACACCAGCACCCGGAACGTCTGCGCCAGGGTTTCCTTCAGCAGGGTGTCGAACTCGATGGGCCGGGTGGGCGGTTCGCCGGGCAGCCCGAGCGCATGAAACAGACCGTGGCGGATATCGCGGGGGGTGGGGCCGGAGCGAAGTTCCAAACGGTAGGTGTGCTCGGGGGCGAGCTTACGGAGCGCCGAGTTCACCGACATCGTCTTGCCATAGCCGGCCGGCCCGAAGGCGCACATCATGGCCTTGGCCTCGAGCGTGGCTTCGACGTTTTCCAGGGTGGTCATCAAAGGCTCGGTGGCCACCAGGTGGGCATCCAGGCGGTGGAAGTGATCTGCGTCTTCTGCAGGGAGCCGACCGTAGTCCAAGTCGAGGTCAATCATGCCTCCTCCTGGGGCGTACCGGGCTTTGACGGGGCGTCCTGCGGCTGCACCGGGCGTGCCCAGCCCTCCGGAACGGGCGGGGGCGGGATGTAGCCGGGGTTGGTCTCGCGCCGGCCGGAGGCAGGCTGCGCGCGCAGTTCGGCCTCGGCTTCCGCCGCGGTCAGCGTGCCCAGCCGTTCGGGCGCGACGGCGCTGGTGACGGCCTTGAAGCGGGAGCGGCGCAGCTTCGCGGCGGCCTTCAGATCCGCGCGCAGCCGCCGCGCCCCGGCCTTCCGGGCGTTACGCACCGCACGGACCTGCTCCTCGCTGGCCGCCTCGGCCAGGACGGCGGCCCCCAGGTGCTCGCCGTCGAGGCCGAACACCTCGATACTGGCGTCGTGGTGGGGCAGATGCCGCACCACTACACGGGTGCCGCCACGGCCGACCATCCAGGGACCGATGTAGTGGCGGTTGCGCCACTGCACGCCCTGCGTGGTGATGACGCGGGTGCGTCCGTCATCCTCCAGCCCGAAGCGGGCCAGCTGCTCGGCGGAAACGTCATACAGCGGGGTGGGGTCGGCCCGCCAGGCCTCCAGCGGCGTGTGGCCGGCCAGCTTCCGGGGCTTGTGCTCGGTGTTCCACCACGTCACCCACTGCAGCAGCAGCTCCACGAAGGCCTCGAAGGTCAGCGCCGGCTCTTCGGGATCCGCGGTGCGGCCGCCGGTGAGGGGCTGCTGGCGGGTGTAGCGGGGCAGGGAGACGAACAGCATCTCCTCGGCCGCGCCGTTGAGCGCCTCGATGGTCCCCTTCAGATGCGGGCTGTAGGCCGGCAGGTCGATGACGGGCACCGCGAACGCACCAAGGGCCGATGCGACGGTGTTGCACAAGAATTCCTTGCCGCGGTCCACACGGATCAGGCCGGGCAGGCCGCCGGCCGGGCCGAAGGACCCGGTGCGGTCCACCGCCATCCGCAGGGCCGCCAGCACCGCGTCCCGGCTGGGCGCGTGCGGCGTCACCGCCACACCGACCACGAACTTGGTGGCGCAGTCGATGAACCAGGTCACCCAGGGCTGGACGAGCTCGTCCTCCACCCACACCCGCACCGGCACACACTTGTGGTCGCCCTCCCAGGCGGCATTGCGGTGCTGCGCCGGACGCTGGACAAACACATCCCGGGCCCGCCGGGCCCGCTCGCCGCGGGCCAGCCCGGCCCGGTCCCCGGCCGTCAAATCCCGCCGCAGAGCCCGGTGCAGCGTCGCCAGAGACGGTGCGGGCAGCGTCGGATCGGCCTTGGCCCGCTGGCACAGTTCGCGGTGCACGGCCGAGGCGTTGCCCGCCCACAGCGCCAGCAGATGCCGGATCTCCGGGGTGATGGTGAACCGCTGCCGCGCGACCGGCTCACGGCTCCCGTCGGCGCGGGCCTGGGACAGCCACCGCCACACCGTCCGCTCCGTACGCTCAAGCGCCTGCGCGACCAATCGCACGTGGTCGGTGGTCAATTCGTTGCGTTCATCCATAGTGATCAGCCGCGCCACCGCGGCTGGCCGGTCCGAACGGGAGGTGAAGACGGGGGCGTCGGCACCGGGCGCGCCGGTACAAGGCATGGTCATACAGCCTCTTTCTCAGGGATGACATGTGAGCTGGTCGGGCCCGCAGGGAGCCTGCGGTACCCGGGAGGGACGGTCCGGCGGCCGTCTGCCACCGGGCCATGAAGATGGGCCCGTGGAGATGTCCCAGGCGGGAAGGACCACCGCCTTACTCCGCGGGAGAAGCACGCCGCCGGGCCCCGGGGTGCCGCAGTACCCCGGGGCGGGCTGAGGCGCTTACGTGTGTTCCGTCAGCTGCCGGACTCCGTCGCGCACCATCTGAGTGCGTTCCTGCGGTGTGAGCCAACGGGCCGTGGAGCCCTGGGCGCTCTTTTCGACGATCAAGACGTCGTCAACGGCGTCGGCCACCGGGTACAAGTGGCTGATGACGGTGATCAGCTTGTCCTGGAACACCTGGCTGCGCAGGACCGAAAGGGTCTCCGCCAGCCGGTCGGGGTCCAGGGAGCCGAAGCCCTCGTCCAGGAACAGGCTCCCCAGCATGTGGTGACCACCGCTGCGCAGTTCGACCAGGGCGAGTGCGAGCGCGACGGAGGCCTGGAAGGTTTCCCCGCCGGAAAGGGACTGCGGGCTGCGCACCAGGTTCGTGGTGAGGTCCTGGATCTGGAAGTCGCCGATGAAGGCGTAGAGCCCCCGGGACAACTGCTGAAGGAGCTTGCTGGCATGGGCGAGCAGGGTCCGGGTGCGCAGCCGGGTGAGATGCGCGGGGAAGTTGCGGTCGCTGAGCTGCACACCCAGTCTGGACCAGATAGCGGCCTGCCGTTCTGCTTCCGCCAGTGCGGTATCGAGCCGTTCGGCGTAGGGGATCTGGGATTGCGCGGTGCGCGCGTCTTCGGCGGCCCGGCTGCAGGCGACGTAGGCGTCGCTGCTCTTGTGACTGAGCGGATCAAGGACGGCGGGGGCGAGAAGGTCGCCCGCTTCGGGCAGGGCGAAGCCCGGGTCGGGGTCGATGTCGTCGGCGGCGGTGCCGGCTTCGCGGGTGAGTTCTGCCTCGAAGGCGCTGATCTCTTCGTGGCACTTGCGTGCAGCCCGCTTCAATGCGTCGACCAGGTGCTGGCTTCGTGCGGTGAGAGCGTGCGCGTAGGTGCCGACGGCGACCGGATCGTCCCCGTTCGCGGCGGGCGGCAGCCCGGCGGGTGTTTCCTCGCCGAGGATGCTGTGCGCATCGGCGGCCGCGTCCGCCCAGCGTTCCAGCTGTGTGGTGAGCTTGCGGACGGGGGTCTCAACCGTGCGCCTGCGGCGCTCGGCCAGGGCCTGCCGCGCCTCAGCATGCTCGGCCAAGGCCTGGCGTGCTTTATCGCGGTCCTGCGTCGCCTTGTCCAGCACGGCCAGATGGCGGGCGGCTGCTTCCTGCGCGGCGGTGATGTCCTGGGCGCAGGGCAGCTGGTCCGGGGCGGGCTGGCCCGGACGCACCGTGGCGGGCAGCCGGGTGATCTCCTCCAGCAGGGTTTGCAGATCCTCCTCGCGCCGTCCTCGGGCCTTCTCCAGCCGGCGGCGTTCACGCTGCAGTCGGCCACGCTGGCGCTTGAGGTCGGCCTGGTGCTCGCTGCTGCGGTCCTGCGCCGCGACCAGCCGTGCCTGGGCGGAGGTGTGGGCCGTGCGAGTCTCCTCTTCCTTCTCGCGCAGCGGCTGCAGGAGCGCGGTGACCGTGCGGTTGAGCTGGGCCGGGGTTTCCGGCCCGCTCTCGTGGAACGCGTGTGCCCGGTCGGTGGTCTGCCGCACCAGCGTCTCCAGGACGGCGGCCGTGCCGGAAGCAAGGGCAGGCCCTACCGTGTCCACCAGTTCGCGCAGCTGCAGCAGTGCCTCCTGGGTGCGCTCCTGGGCGGCGACGTGCTTGCGCCGGTGATCGGCGGCCTTCTTCTTGGCGGCCTTCACGTCGGCGGCCGCCTCCGATCGCGCGACCTTTCCGTCGTCGAGGGCCGTGGCCTTTCTGCGGACATTGTTCTTGGCCCGGGCCAGGGCCTTGCTGTCCAAGGGCTGCGGAGCAGTGAAGTCATCGGGCAGGGGCTGGGCGCATACCGTGCAGGCGTCTCCCGGCTCGAGCCCCTGGCCGGCGGCGTGGGCGGCCTCGCTGCGCTGCAGCGCGACTAGGCTGTCCTGGGCGGTCTCGTGGGCGGCCTGCAGTTCACCTACTTTCTGCTCCAGCTGTGTGTGATGGGCCTGCTGTTCCTGCAGGGCCGTGAGCACTGTGTGCTCCGCCAGGAGCTTCCGGGCGGCGGTTCCGGCTTCCTGCAGGACCGTGCGCACCACGTCCTGGATCTGGTCGCCGCTGGCACGCGCCTGGGTTACGGCGCGCGCGGCTCGGTCTGCATCCTCGGCCAGGGCTGCCGTGCGCTGTTCACGCTCGGCCAGCTCCTGTTGTGCCTCTGCGAACTCCTTCTCGTGCTCATGGTGCAGCCGCTCGTCCTGCTCCAGCCGCTCGGCCCGGGCATGCAGATCGGCTGCGCGGTCTGGCAGATGCGACAGCACCGCTTGAGCGTCGGACAGGGAGTGGAGGGTGTTGCCGCTGCCGGCGGCCTGTTCCAGCGCTTCGTGGCAGGTGCTGAGCCGCTTCTCCAGGCCGTCGGCGGCCTCTTCCAGGGCAGCAGCGTCGGTACCGACCTCCTCTGCGGTCCGGGCCAGCGCAGCCGCCGTGGCGGCCGCATCCGGGACCCTGCGCTTGCGTAGCGCCCGTGCAGCCTTGTCCAGGTCCTGCGCGTGATGCCGGCGCTCAGTCGCCCGGCGTTGGGCTTCGCGCAGCCGATCCAGCCGCTCGCGGCGCCGGGCCGCGGTGTGGCCAAGGCGTTCGCTCTCTGCGGCCGCCCGGGAGGCGGTGGCCTGCGGGTCGGGCCACAGACGCCGGCGTTCCTTGACGGCCTCGGCGATACGCGTGCTCAGGTTTTTCTCGCGGTCCTGGGCGTACTTGCGTACGCGTTCCAGCTCGGAGATGCCGAACACGCTGCGCAGGAGACCGGCGCGTTCGGCCGAGCCGGCCTTGAGGAGGGTGTCGAACTCCCCCTGGCGCAGCAGAATTGCTCTGACGAAGCCGATGTAGTCCAGCCCGATGATCTGCTCTACCCTCTGGGTCACTGCCCGCATGTCGTCGGTCTGCTCGCCGGTGTCCCCGCCTTCCAAAGACTCGAGCAAGGCCTTCGGCCGGGTGCGGTTGGCATGCAGCGTGCGGGAGACCCGCCATGTCCGCCCGTTCGCCGAGAACTCGAACGCCACGTGCATGTCGGAGTGCCCGTCGCTGATCAGGTGATACCCGCTCTTATCCCACGAGCATCGCCCGTACAGGGCCAGAGTGATCGATTCGAGGAGGGTGGTCTTACCTGAGCCGGTGGGCCCCAGGATCCCCATCAGACGCTTGCCGGTGAAGTCGATGGTGCAGGTCGACGGGTAGCTGCGCACCCCGGTGAGCGTGAGCCGCAGCGGCCTCACGATGCCTCCGTCCAGGTGTCTTCCAGCGCGGTGCGCAGCAGTTCTTCCGCATGGACCGGCCTGGGGGCTTCCTCATCGAGCTGCCCGAGCAGATCCGCGAACGCGGAGGCGGTGGACTGCGCCGTCTCGCCGCTCATGCCCTGGTCCGTCAGATAGGCGCAGAAGGCGTCACCAAGATTCAGCTCTTCGTCTGCCGCCTCTTCCAGGAGGGCATCGTCGGACTCCGGCCGCTTCGGCGCTGCGGAGACGAGGATCGCGTGGGGGACGATCTCGGCGACCGTGCGGGTGAGCAGCGCGTCTGGCTCTTCGTCGGTGATGACGGCCTTGAGGAAGACCCCCTTGTACAGGTGGGCCGTCTGCCTCAGCTCCTCGAGGGGCCCTTCGAAGACTGCCAGTTGCCGGCCTGCGGACAGCCGGCGCCGCATGACCCGTACCGGCCGCCCGGGGTCGGCGTCGACGATGACGACGCTCTTGGCCTCCCCGCGCTCGCCGAAGTCCATCTGCAGAGGGCTGCCGGCATAGCGAGCGGCGAACGGCACGCCCGCCACGGCCTGCGGGGCGTGGATGTCCCCGAGAGCGGCGTACGCCACCTCCGGCAGATCGGCGGGAGCGGTAGTGAAGGCTCTGTCGGCATCCGAGTGCCGTTCGCTGCGGGAGGGCGAGGCGCCCGCGACGAACACGTGGGCCGCAAGGACCAGGACGTCCCGGTCGGGGTCATGTCCCTCATACAGGGCCTGCATCAGCTCCCTCTGCAGTCCGCGCATCCCCTCCGCGTAGGCGGCGGGCGTCGTGCCCGAGACCGAGGAGCGCTGCCAGAACCGATTGGGGTGCACGTACGGCAGCACGGCCAGACGGATCCGCTGCCGCCCGCCGCGGGTGTCGAAGGTGAGGACGCCCCCTTCGCGCGCGGGCCGGAGCTTGTCGATGAAGAACAGCCCGCGGCCCCGGGAAGGCCCGCTCAAGCAGGCCAGGAGCTCGAAGTACCCGGGGGAGTCGTGGTTGCCGGCCACCACCACGGTGGGGGCAATGGCGGCCAGGTCATCCAGCGTGCGCACGGCACGGATCAGGTCCCGGGAGGTGGGGCGCGAGGTGTCGAACAGATCGCCGCTGTGGACGATCAGGTCCGGCTCGGTTTCCCGTGCAATCGCTGTGATCTCGGCCAGAACGCCGTCGAAATCCTCCTCCCGCGAGTACCGCCCCAAGGCGCGGCCCAGATGCCAGTCGGAAGTGTGGAGAAGCCTACTCATGCCTTCGTGCGCCTTCCAGGTGCGAGGCGTGGAGAGCACCGATGGTGCCTTACGGAGCCGAGACCATACATGAACTCCCGAGATGAAATGAGATCCCCGAGTTCCTGTTAGCATCGCGCACATGCATGAGCACCTGGACGCCCTCGAAAGACGCATGCAGCAGCTGCAGCAGGCGATCCGACAGGCGCAGGCGCAACACGACCAGACCGAGGCCGCCCGCCTGCGCCAGGAGCTGAAGCGCACCCAGAAGGCCTGGGACGTGCTGCTCGGTAGCGACGACGAACAGCCCGAGCAGGCCCCGCTGCAGCCCCGGCCGGCTCCCGTTGCACCCCGCTGGGGCGGCCGGCCGGTTCGTGAACAGGTCCACCAGGTGCTGACCCTGCTCACCGTCCCCGCCGCACCCAGACTGCTCAGCCAGGTCCACGAGGCGTTCTTCACCGGCCCGCTGAACACCGCACGCCTGAACACCCTGCGCCGGGATGAGAAGAACTCCTTCCGCGCCACCCCCCACGCCCGTCCCTACTACCTCTGCCCCGCCCTGACCTGCGACCTGCTCTCCCCGGTACGCGCTCTGATCGCGCTGAGCACCTGGCCCCTGGAACAGCGCCTGGTCGGCCCTCTCACCCACCGGGTCCACTTCCTCACCGCGGCGATGCGGCTGGCCGACGCCGCCGAAAACCTCTCCGCCGACCGGCCCTCGGAACCCGCCGAGCGGCTTCTCGCGGACTTCGGCCGCAACATTCCCGGCTGCCCCACCTCTCAGGGCCCGGCCGACCTGGACGCGCTGCGCCAGGCCGCTGCGGCCGAACTGGAGATCCACGCCGACGACGACGCGGACACCCGTTCCGAAGCAGCCCGCAGGGCCCGCCGCACCCTCGGCGAGGAAGAGCAGGTCTTCGGCAACGTCCTGCGCAACACCACCCGTCTGCGCCGCACATCCTGACGCCACAGCCGCAAGCCGCACGGCACCCTGCGATCCCTCCTCGGAGAGAAACGCGAAAACACGAGGAAATCTGTGAATCTGCTCGATGAGCGGCTGGACGCTCTGCGAGGACCAGCCGCGCCGCTCCCGCACACCGCGCGTACCCTGGCCGCGCTCACCGCCAACCCCACCTGCGACCGCCGAGCCCTGATCGACGCGGCCGGTATCGACAAGGACGCCCTGGCCGCCCATCTGGGCCTGCCCCGGCCGCTGCGCAAGTCCCGGATCGCACTCCGTCACGGCACCGCCTTCGAGCACCGTGTCACCGACAACAGCGCCGGGGAACTCGTACGGTTGCTCCGCCAGGCCCTCGGCCTGCCCCTGCCCCAGGTCTCCTACGAAGACCTCAGCCGTGTCGCCGGGGCCGCCTTCCCCCTTCGGCTGCGCCACGCCCGCACCCGGTCGTTCATTCTCCGCGCAGCAGACGGAAAAGAGGATGCCCGCAACCTGTTTGACCACCCTGTCCTGCGGCTGACCGTCGCCGGCCACCACATCTATCTGGAGCCCGATGTCGTGGCCTTCCGCCACGACGGACGTTTCCACGTCGTGGAGATCAAGTCATTTCCCGTCGTCGACGGACAGCCCGACGGCATCAAGCTCGGCGCGGCTCTGACTCAGGCCGCCGCCTACATCCTGGCCCTGCGTGAACTTCTCACCGACAACGGCCTGCCGGGCGAAAGTGTCTCCGACGAGGTGGTTCTGGTCACCCCTTTGAACTTCTCCGGCCGTCCCACCGCCACAGTCGTCAACGCCCACTGGGAGGTCAGGTCCCTCAGTCGCCACCTCGGCCGGCTCCGCCGCCTGCCCGAACTGCTGGACCGTCTTCCCTCCGGCACCACCCTCGACCTGGCCCCCGGCCCCGACCGCAAACCCACCCGCCCCCGCCGCGAACTCCACGCCGCCCTGGCCGCCCTGCCGCCCCATTACACCCCTGCCTGCCAACACCACTGTGACCTGGCCTTCCACTGCCGCAGCGAGGCCCGACGCCGCGGCAGCCTGGAAGCCCTGGGCACCGCGGTCCGCGAGGACACCGCAGGAATCGACACCCTGGCCGGCGCCCTGGCACTCACCGACAATCACGTGCGACCCGCACGGGACGAGAAAGACATCGCCCAGTCCCTGCGCCACGCCCAGCGCGTCTACGACGACTTCCAGGCAGGCATCGGATGAGCCTGCTGACCTCCTTGCTGCGGATGCGAGCCGCTGACAGCGGCCACGCCGTCCGCACCAGCCGACTGCGCCACTTCCACCTCAGCGACCGCCCGTTGATGCTGCTGCCCCTACGGCACCCCGGCCCCATGGCACGCCCTCTGGCCGTCATGCTGGGCACCACCCCCGCCCGCCCCCGCCTTCTCGTCGCGCCGCCCTCGGGCAGCACCATCCCTGTGCTCACCGACCTGGCCGCAGCCGTCACCGACCACATCGGCACCTGCCAGCAGCACTCCCAATACCTGGCCGCCACTTCCACCAGGCCCGCTCGGCACCGCTACACCGACGCCCCCCAAATCCTCGTCCCTGACCCGCAGACCGCGGCATTCCTCAGCGATCTCGGACGCGACCTGCGGTTCCGCCCCCTGCACCAGGGCATCGACGCCGCCCGATCCGTGCGGCGCCTGGGGCAGTGGCTCACCTATTTCACCGACCGCGCCGAGATCCCCGGATCGCCCGCCCTCATCCCGCTGACCAGGTTCCTCGTGATGCACTGGGTCACCGGCCAAAGCCCTCTGGAGGACGAGGACCTGGCCACCCTGCTGGCCTGGATCGACCCGCCCCACCACGCCGCCTCCGGCTACGAGGCCGCCCTCGCAGCACAGGACCCCGCCGCCCTCCACCGCCCCGCGGGACCGGCCACCGGCGCCGCCTTCGACAACGAACGGCTGGAGCCCCTCTTCGACGCCTACGCCGACTCCGGCACGGCGGACCAGCCCCGCATCCTCCAGGAACTCCAGCCCCTCCTGGCCACCTACCTGCAGCCCGCCTGGGACCTGATGTGGCAGGCATACACGCTTCTTCAGGCCCTCCCCGAAGCCGAAAGCACCCCACGCCGCTGGAAGCAGGAATGCGGCACATTCACCGAGATGAGCACCTACCTCTCCCAAGGCGGCCCTCCCCAGCCGACACGCGATCAGGCCGTTGGCGCCGCCCTACGCCTGACCCTTCGCGAGCAGGCTGGTGCCGCCTTCCGAGCTGAACGCGCCATCGACGACCCGTTCGCCCGGGCGGAACTGCGCACCGCCGGCGAGGCCGTCGCCGCCACCGTCACCGCCGTCGCCCCCGAACACCTCACCCGCGGGCCCACCGGACGTGCACAGTGGCGCCCCCGTCTCACCCTGTCCACCACGGACCCCGTGTACCTGGACCCCGGCTCGTACCTGGCCTGCCACACCCACCGCAAGGCCCGCTACCGGATCCGCGAGATCACCCCCACCGACAGCGAGACCCTCCTCGAGCTCGAAATCACCGCCGGCATGAACACCGTGGCCCGTCCCAACCACGCCGTCCTGCCCGCCCCCGGCGACCGACTTGTGTTCACTACCGCCCCCGACCGCCACCGGATGCCGGAACTCCCCTCCCGCGACCTGACCCCCTGGACTCACGGAGGCCCTCCCGCCGACACTCCGGACGACTGCGATGAGCACCCGTGACCTCTCCCCACCCAACCTCGCCGCAGCAGCAGGCGGACCACACCGTGCGCACCGTCCTGGGCCAGCTGCCCATCCTCACCCACCGCGGACTCGTCGTCGACTCACCGCCCGGCGCCGGCAAGACCACCCTGGCCGCCCAGGCCGCCGCCACCCTCGCCCGGTCCGCCCCCTGCATCGTCATCGCCCAGACCAACAACCAGGTCGACGAACTCCTCAAGCGTCTGGCCCGCCTTCACCCCGACCTGCGGCTCGCCCGGCTCACCGCGGAGGACCACAACATCCCGGCCGACCTGCACTCCCTGCCCGGCCTGCGCATCAGCACCAGCATCAAAGGTCTTGAAAAGCGCGACGTCATCGCCGGCACCGCCATGAAATGGGCCACGGTCACCGACCGCACATGGCCGTGGGCGGTCATCGACGAGGTCTACCAGATGCGCTCCGATCTACTCCTGCGCACCGCCCCTCTGTTCGACAAAGCACTGTTCGTCGGCGACCCCGGACAACTGGACCCGTTCTCCGCAGCCGACACCCACCGCTGGGCGGGCCTGCCCCACGACCCCCTCGCCAACGCAGTCACCGTCCTGCTGGACAACAACCGCGACCTGCCGCTGCACACCCTGCCCGCCTCCTGGCGCCTGCCGCCCTCAGCCATCCCCCTGGTCGGCAAGGCCTTCTACCCTCTCACCCCCTTCCACGCCGGGCACCCGGAAACCAACCGCACACTGGCCTTCGCCGCCACCGGCATACGCAGCCCCCTGGACAAGACGATCGACCACGCCGCACGCACCGGATGGGCGTTGCTGGAGTTGCCCGCCCGCTTCACCCACCGCCTGGACACCGAAGCCCTGCACGCCGCCGCCGCACTCGCCGAACGCCTGCTGATCCGGCACGCCGCCATCACCTGCGAAGACCACCCCCAAGGCCGCGACCTGGAGCCGCGCGACATCGCCATCGGCACCGTCCACCGCGACCAGGCCCGCCGCATCCGCGCCCTTCTGGCGCACGATCCGCGGCTGCACGCCGTCACCGTCGACACCGCCAACCGACTCCAGGGACGCGAGTTCAGCGTCACCATCGCCCTGCACCCTCTCTCCGGCCGTTCCGATGCCTCGGCCTTCCACCTGGAGGCCGGCCGCCTGTGCGTCCTCACCACCCGCCACCGCCACGCCTGCATCGTCATCGCACGCGCCGGAATCGACCAGCTCCTGGACGCACACGGCTCCAACGGCCCCGTCCACCTCGGCGTCACCTCCAAGATCCCCGACAGTTGGGGAGCCCACCACACCGTCCTCGAACACCTCGCACCGCACACCATCGGTGCCCGATGAACCCTTACACTGCGCCAATGGCACGGGACGCTGGTGCAGTTGCGCAGGACAGCCGCAGGCACGCCACCGAGGGGCTCACCCCGACCCGCGACGATGCGGCCGTCGGCCGTCAGCAGGCGTCCCCTTCGGCGGCTGCCAGTGTCGACGCCGTGCTCCGGCTCGCCGAGGGACTACCGGATCTGGAGAGAGTCCGCGCTGTCGACGACTACGACGCCTCAGAACTGACAAAGACCGAACAGCGGCAGAAGGAACAGACCGAAAAAGTCATCGGTACAGCCCTCGCGGCGGGAGACGCCGCGGTCTGGGTCATCGCGCAGGCCTTGGAACGAGCGGCCAAGGGCCGATGGTGGCGGCGCAGCCATGACAGCCTCGGGGCCTATATACAGGCGACCATCGGCCGGTCCGCCGTCTACGGACGCCAGCTGAGGAAGAACGCCCCGCTCGCCCTGGAGACGGCACAAAGAACCGGCAGTGTACCCAAGCCGTCCCAGGTGGAAATCACCTGGAAGACCGAACGGCGGCATGGCCGCAACGCGGCAGTCACCCTCTACGAAGCCGTCCGCGACGTCACTGCCGAACTGGGCGGCCGCCTCACCGCCGACTGCCTGGAGGCCGTTCACCACAGCCTGCCGGACCGGTTGCCCAAAGATCCCGAACAGCAGCGGACCGTGATCGAGCAGACAGCCCGGCGCGCCCTCCGTGCGCGTGAGGACACCGCGCCTTTGGACGAGGCGCCGGAGCCTGTGCGCTGGAAGGGCCTATGGCCTCTCCGCTTCGTGGCGCCCGCCTCCTGCTCGCCGGAGAGCACCCCGGCGCCCATGCCCATAACCGAGGCGAACGACAGTGCCCCCATCGGAGCGTCCGGCAGCGAGGAGAGGGAGGGCGACGCCTGCGAAGCCCGCGGGGGCCTCCACGACGCGGAGCCCGTTGCCGCATGCCTGACCGCACTCCACGAGGCACTCGGCGTGCTCAACGCCCTCGACCGAGCCGTCACCGAAGATGTCTTCGCCCGGGCTGCTGCCGGCCCCGGCGCTGCGGCGGAGTACGAGAAGCTCCGGCACGCCATCATCGCCAAGACCACTGCCATCCGCAGCAAGGCGCTCAAGGCACCTCCGGGATGAGGGCGCATCCGCCCGGCCCCTTAAGGTGGGTTGCCGGGCGGATGCGCCGCGGACGGCGAGTTGCTCGGTCCAATGCCACTCTGGTCCCGCTGACGACCGGCGGTTTGACCGACTACACCCAACAGCCGGTCGGGCCAGCGCCGCCAGCAGACCCAATGCCGACCCATCGTTGGGAAGACGCCCGGACTACGGCGGACGCACCCTGCCGCGGCCCTCTCACCACCAAGCCCCCACAGAGCCGGTACGTGACCCGGCCCGCACTGGCCTGCCCCCAACGACGTACTGCCCTGGCTGATCGCCATACCCGAAGGCGGTGTAGACGGACCGCGTGGCCTGCCATCCCGACACCCCGCCACAAGCGTCCGCGTTGACGGAGCTCGGGACACCTACTAATGTGCATCCCCGATCAGATATCAGAGTGCGCTTGAGAGGTGTGGGTTGCTGCTGACGACCGGACAGGCCGCCGAGGCCCTGGGCTGCGCCATCACCACCTTCCGCCGCCTCATCCGCGCCCAGCTGTTGCCGGGCCTGTCCCGCCGCGGCGTGCGCGTCATGATCCCGCTGGAGGGCGTCCAGGCCCTCGCCGCCCGCGAGGCGGCCCCGCTGCACCACCTGTCGGCACAGGAAATCGCAGTGCTGCGCGTGGACGCGGCAAAGCCCGTTCAGGAGACCGACCGCGACTGGATCGGCTTCTCCGCCACGCTGCCGCCCCAGGCGCTACTCAAGGGACTGCGCGGCTGGTGGCGCTGCGATCCGGCGAGCGTGGCGGTCGGGGGAGTGCTGCCAGTGACCCTGTCCGGCTACGTCGTCGCCGTCCTCACCGGTCTGGAGACCTGGGAGAAGGACGACCGCGGCCGCCACTCCTTCCCCCAGGCGCGCTTGGCTGGCTACATCACCGACCTCACCACCCCCGCCACCCACCTCCAACCCGGACCCGCACCCGACCGCGCGGTCGCGGACCTCCTTCTTGGAACCCGCCTGACCTCCGACTCCGGCGGCGCCATCGCCTACCGTTCCACCACCCGCTGACCGCACCGCTCCTCAAGGAACCGACATGGATGCCAAGGCCTACACCGCCGCTCTGGCCGAACTGCGCACGGTGCGGGACGAGATCAAAAAGATCCGGGCCGCGCTGGCCAGGCTGGAGGCCGACCGCGACAAGCGGATCACCCAGCTGGCCGGCCATGAGAAGGCCAAGGCGGAGCGGATCGCCCCGGCCGCGGGACTGAGCCTGGCCGAAGTCGTCGCCCTCGCCCCGGAACTCGCCCCCGACAACCTCACCGGCCCCACCGGGCCGCAGGAGCCCGCACCGCAGGACCCCGTCGACGACCCCGCGAACGACCCTGCCCTGGCCTCCGCGTCGGAGGCTCCGGCCATGCAGCCCGCCGCTGCGGCAGCTGCTCCGGCCACCGACTCAGTATCCGAAAACGCTCCCTCCCCGACGCCCGGCCCGACGGACGTCTCGGCCCCGGCCGACCAAGAGCCTGCCTCCGCGCCGCCGCCCGCCGCCGCGGCCACTCCGCAGGCCCCCACCACGCCCCCCGCCCCGGAGTCGACATCGGCCCCCGCTGCGGCGGCGCAGGGCCTCGACGGGCCCCGCACGCTGCCCTCCATCCCGCAAGGGGAGACGGGGGAGAAGGGGTTCGCCCACACCCCGAACCTGGCCTCCACCCGGCCGAACTTCACCCAGCAGGCCCGCTCCACCGTCTTCCTCGACACCGACACCGGCGTCCTGGTCCACCGCAACCAGACCCACCACCTCGACCTGGGCAACCGGACGGCCGCAGACATCCTCACCGCCGTCTTCCACACCATCCCCGAAGGCGCCGAGCGGATCTACATCACCGCAGGCGACCCCTGGCACCGCGACGCGGACCGCTACCCCTACCTGCGGGACGCCGTCACCGCCTGGCTGAACGCACCCACACCGGGCTGGCGCACCGACACCGGCCGCGGCCGCGACCGCATGGCCGGACACTTCGTCCACGCCCGCAACCCCGTGGGCCGCTACCAGCGCGAGGACGGCAGCCAGCACGTCGAAATCCGCTCGGTGGGGGAGTGGTTCGACATCGACGGCGACGACCCGGCCACCGTCCGCGACGCGTTCGTCCTGCTGTGGCAGGCCCTGCGCCGCCACTGGACGGACGCGGTCATCATGGGCTCCCCCTCGCAGACCGGCCGCGACCTGTGGACCCGCACCATCCCCACCCGCGGCCAATACGCCGACGGCTTCCCCGTACTCTCCGAAGAACTACGCGGCCTGCTGCACGCCACCGCAGGACAAGGCCGCAACGAACTGATCACCCCACCCACGGTGCCCGACCAGCTGCCTCAGCTCGTGGAGTACGACCGCACCTTCGCCTACGCCAAACACACCTGGAAATCCCCCGTCGGCACCCCCCGCCGCATCACCGCCGCCACCTTTACCTCCTGGACCGAGAAGGAACAGACCCGCGCCCTGTACGGATGCGGCCACTGGCAAGTCCGCGTCACCGTCCCCGACACCTGGAACCACGTCGGCCTCCTGCCCGCCCCCGCACCCGGCGAACGCGCCTGGCACTACCCAGCCGCACCCGGGACCACCTTCACCACCTGGGCCGGCGGCCCCGAAATCCACACCGCCCTGACCAACCCCCTCACCCCCTGGAAAATCGAAATCCTCGACGGCATCCTGTGGGAAGACGGCAAACCGCTGGAGGACTGGACCAAAAAACTCAAAGACACCTGGTCCAGCCTCACCGCCCAGGCCCAGCTCCACGGCGACCCCCAGCACGCCCGCGCCGCCCACCTCGCCTCCCGCGCGGTGCGCTCCATCCTCCTGTACGGCATCGGCTCCTTCGCCCAACGCCCCCGCATGGTCACCGGCACCACCCCCCGCACCATGGAGCGCGACGTACCACCCGACGCCGAAATCATCAGCTTCGACGACGAACTGATCACCTGGCAGCGCCCCAGCGGCTTCAGCCGCGACCCCAACGCCCACCCCGAATGGGCCGCCGCGATCTGGTCCTCCGCCCGCGCCGCCCTGCTCACCCAGCGCCACCGCGACGAGGACACCTATGCCGGCGCTCTGCACACCCCACCCGGCACCGTCGTCGCCTTCCGCACCGACGCCCTCTACCTCACCCAGCCCCAGAACTGGCCCTACCACCAGCAGCCCGGCGACTACCTCCTCCGCGGCCGCCTCACCGACCCCGTTCCCGCCCCCACCACGGAAGAAGAACTACTCACCCTCCGCAACGCCGGACGCGCCGCCCTCACCGCCACCGGCCAGGAGAACTGATGCCACCCCGCTCCCGCCGCAACCACCCCACAAACCCCAGCAGCACGAACGAGGCCGCCCGGCTCGCCACCCGGCTCCAAACAGCCGGCTACACCAAACGCGACATCGCCCGCATCATCGACCGCGACCCCTCCCTGGTCTCCCAGTTCTACACAAAGAACAAAGGAGCCGCCTTCGTCCCCGCCCTCCGCGAAGTCCTCACCGCCATCGAAATCGGCGGCATCACCGATATCCCCGAACTCGCCACCATCGCCGCTCGCCACACCACCCGCCGCACCACCTCCTCCGGCACCCGCGCCCGCGTCCGCACCAAAGCCGTCCTGATCACTCCCACCGGCTCCGGCACCGGCCGCGTCGGCGCCCAAGCCATCGCCTCCGGCTCCACCCGGCTGCGCCCTCTGATTGCCGAAGCCGCCCGCCAGGGTCTGCGCCTGGCCTTCACCGTCCGCTTGGCCAAGACCGGCTACCTGCACCCCTCCGGCAGCCGCACCGACTCACCCGGCATCCGCCGCAATGTCATCCAACGCGCCGACCACACCGAAGAACGCTCCTACGGCTCCGCCACCAGCGGCGGTTTTGACGCCACTGACTTCGCCCGCCGCGTCGATGCGGCGGGCGGCGATGTCACAACGGCCGTGCACCAATGGCTGGTGGAGACCGGCCGTATTCGCGCCGACGCCGAGATCATCTACCTTGAGGTCCGTACCTGGCGCCCCCGCTGACATGCCGAGCGGCTGGGATTGCACTCCGCACAGTGTTCAGCGGACTTTCGGGATCTTGTGGCCCTGCCCAACGGTGTCGAGCCAGTCGAGCATCGTCCGCGATGCGATCTGAGATGGATCGAACACGCCTTATTTTGCGCCATTCGTGATTCGTGCTCGATCACCACAGAAGTGTCGTTCTCCCAGATCAAGCAGTGGCCATAGATTGAATTTTCACTTTCGGAGTTAGTCGGCAAGGGGCGCGGTGATGCCGCCATGCTGCCGTTAACTGCAGGTGAGCGGCGTGCACTCGCGCAATTCGAACACAAACTCCTCTCTGGTAGGTCAGCGGCCTATTTGGCATCTACGCATGCTGTATTCCTTGATCACCCAGCCGTTGTTGTCAGAGCTCGCTGCTACACCAATTCTCAGGACCTGGGCTGCACACGCGGCCCGCCAAGGGGAGGGGAAGGCAGCATGCCACCGCAAGGATTCCACGTCGTCCGCAGCCACATCCGGCGCAACCCGCGACCGAGCGGGAAGAAGATGAGCGGCTGGACGATTGCCGCGCTGATCGGGGGAGTCTGGCTATGGGGCCAAGTCTTCGGCTTCGGCGAGTCCAAGGCCGAGCAGACGCCTTCGCCTAAGCCCTCGGTATCCGCCCCGGCGGCACGCTGATGGCCCAGCGTCTGCGACTGCGCAAGCCTCGTGGCACGGGCGAGCACATCGCGGCCGGAGTCGTCGCCCTGGCAGCAGCGACCCTGCTGCTCCAGATGGCCCGCGCCGCGGGGGACGCGGTGGTCCGTGGATGGCCATTCCTCCTCGTCCTGGCCGTCGGTGGCCTCACCTGCGGGCTGTGGCAAGTGCTTCGCGCAGCACGAGCGCGGCAGATCCGGGCTGAGAGGCTGGCGCTTCTGCGGGTCACACTTGCCGACATCGACGCCATGGACGACGAGGAGTTCGAGTTCGCGCTGCGAGACCTGCTCATCCGCGACGGCTGGTCGGCCCGCAAGGTCGGCGGAAAAGGAGACCAGGTAGCCGACGTCATCGGTGGCCACCCACAGCGCGGTCGGATCGTCGTGCAAGCCAAGCACACCCGCTTCGGCCGGAAGGTGGGGTCATCGGTGATGTACGCGGTGAAAGGGACGGCCGGGCCGGTCCATAAGGCCGATCGCGCTGTCGTCGTCACCAACGGCACCTTCACCCGGGATGCCATGACGTGGGGTGACCGGCACGGCGTTCACTGGGTCGACCGGGAGAAGCTGCAGCGCTGGGCCGAGAGCGGCGCCGCCCTACACGAACTTCTCCGAGTCTCCGCACGCTCTCGCCCGAACCGGTTCAAGCGCGCAGCCTGACCGGCGGAGGTCCTGATCATCTTTCATCACGTCTGGGGGTTTGGTGTTCGACGAAGACGGGTCGCTCGACCCGGTGCTGAAGTTCCTGCTGTATGCAGTCCTCACGCTGGCCGCGGGCAAGATGCTCTGGGAGTGGCTTACCGAGGACGTCAGCCGGTGGATCACTGTTGACCTGTGGGGCCTGATAGGCGATCACCCGTGGTGGACCGGACTCATCGTCGCCAGCGGGCTGTCCGTGCTCCTCCTGCTCGCTAAGCTCCTGTCATTCCTGCTCGGGGCCGACATCTACGTCGGCCCGGAGGACACGTTCGTCGATCTGTCTGACGACTCGGCCGACCCCGACGTACTGACGTTCAAGATGAAGCAACTGTCCGCGATGAGCGCGACAGGCTTTGAGCAGGCGTGCACTGATCTTCTGGCCCGTGACGGATTCTTGGGTCCGCGGCGGGTCGGCGGCGCCGGAGACCTCGGCGTGGACGTCACCGCCCGTGATGACGAAAACCGTCTCCTGATACTGCAGTGCAAGCAGTACCAGAATCCAGTCGGATCAGGGCACGTGCAGAAGTTCAACGGGACAGCCCGCCTGCACCACGGCGCCGACCTCCCCATCATGATCGCGCTCAACAGTTTCACCCAGCCGGCAATCGACTTCGCCCAGCATCACCAGCTCATCCTCATGGGCCGCCAGGAACTGAAGAAATGGGCCCACGGCCAGCACCTCTACGACGTTCTCGGCATTCAGAACACGACGTGGTGACATCAGTTCGACCGCCATCGTGCAACCGACCCGCGACATCGGTGCACACACCTCTCTACCGAAGAAGAACCAGTTCGGGCAATGATTTCTGATTGGAGTACCAGTGGCTTCGCCGTCGTCGCAGGATTGACGAGCTGTGGGGCCGGTCGTCGTCGGCGTTCCCGCGCCTTGGCCTGTACAAGTTTGTCCCCCACAAGGGTGACCTAGAAGCTCAAGTATTGACATGTACCTGGCGTTGTCTGTTATCTGTCGCAACACCCACTAAGGGCACAAGGACGTATCAGAGGGGGAAAGTTGCGCAGGAGATACCGGTTAGGCAGCAAGGCATTCGTCGCCGCCCTGGCGGCCATCATGTCCGCCGTGCTGGCCATGCCCGCGACAGCCGCGCCAGCCAGCAAGCAATCGCAGACATCAGAGACAGCCCAGATGTACATCATCCAGCAACCCGACCTGGCCCGGGATCCGTCGCGGATACTCAAAGCGGCCAGAAGCGGCGGCCTGGAAAAGCTCGGGCTGCAGCCGCTTCAAGGCACAACCTCCCGCAGCGAGGCGGCCAACGAAGCACAGCGGGAGGAGCCCGCCTCATACACGGTCGACAGCGCCCGGTTCAACCGGGGCAGGAAGCCCGCCGACCCCTACCAGTACACAAACGAGAACGGCTGCAGGGCCCGCTCCGAGTCGTACCGCACTCAGGGCTGGGTCAAGAACCGTTACTCGTACTGCAAGACCGAACTGGTCTACGTGCCCATCACCACCTGCTCCATCCCGCCCTTCCCACCCCGCTGCCGTATCACGGCCGAGTACATGGCCTGGCACACCATCCTCGGCGAAGGCAAGATCGGCGCGTACGCTGCCAACCCCGCCTACCGCTGGGCGAAATTCACTCTGCGCGTCACACCAGTGAAGGTCACCGGGCGGTTCCGAACGCCCTCATCCCGCCTCTCCGTACAGATGGAGTGCTCCGGCGACTACCGCAACGACATCGGGCTGCCCAACTCCCGCGCCTGCCACCCCGGAACCACCAACGGCCGCAGCGACACCGTGCCGGGATGGCTGGCCAACCGGCAGGCGACCATGGAACTGGTCTCCGACGCCTATCCGCCCGCAGCGTCGCGCACACCACAGATCGCCGTAGGCGTCTTCCGGCCCCACCTCACTCTCACCTGGAAGCCCGCCGGGAAAAGAGAGTGGCGCATGCCCGAGGGCGGAATGCGCTTCGACAGCGCCTGGTACCTGACCACAAACCAGAAGGAACAACTCGGCTCCGTCTTCGACCGAGCCCGCCCCGGGCTGACCCACCGGCTCAACAACCGGGCGATCCAGCAACTCGCCAAGCACATCCACGAAGCACGGACGAACCCGAAGCAGACCGTACCCGTCTCCGCCAACAACAACGCCAACAAGCACCTTCCCGGCGCCACCCCCAATGACCCGATCCGACGGCTTGCACCAGGCGCCGGAGAATGGCAGCAGACACGCTACGACGCAAACGTGGCCCTCACCCGCGACGGCTTCTGCCGCAGCGCCGGCATGCCTGACCGACCCAGCCGAGGCGGGCCCTTCGACTGTGACGAGTACCCCTTCGCCTCCACCTACGAAGGGGCCGCGCGCTACAAGTACGAGGGCTCCCAGTACCTCAATTTCTGGTCAGCGCGCTGGGTCAAGCGAACGCACAACCAGGAAGGCGGACGGCGACTGGCCCGCTGGTACACAAACGACCGCATCCTCGACCACGACTACTTCTACATCCCCACACCTGCACGCTGACCACTCCCGCACACACCGTGCTGCCCGCGCCTGCCAAGGGGGCGGGCAGCACCGCGTACAGCGCGATCAGCACGGCCACATCTGCACCAGCGCGGCCCCTTCAGCCCTCCAGCCCAACCGCACGGCATACCTCCCGGCCGGGACCACAAATACCTCCGGGACCGCCCCAGCCGTCAGCTCATCCACCCCCAGCACACCACTGGGAAGCGTCCAAGCCACAGTCACCGTCTGCGGCCACTGCTCCCCATCTGCCGAAGCTGGGCCATCCCACAACTCCAGCCGCAGCCGCGCCCTTACCAAGTCCTCCTCACTCTCGAAAACGAGAGCGGACTCACCCACACCCGACCACGGACTCGGCCACCCCGCCTCAGGGAGGCTCTCCTCCGTCTCCGCATCCGCGAGCCCGAACAAATGACAGTCGACACGAACCTCGAGATCCGCGCTGCTCACCAACTGACTCATGGTCATCCCCTCTCACCGCCTCTCCGTCGTGCACCTCACCTCGGCCTGCACAGTAGAAGCGGCCTGGGCAAGCCCCACTCCATCGCGGCCCAGTCGGGGACGCCCGTGGGCCGGTACCTCCCGATTAGGGCGCTGAACCACGCTGCCCGTTGCCCGAGGCTTCCGCTAAGCCCGCGCGACCCGGCCGAGGCTGACCCCAACACCGGCAGGCGAATCGCCCTACCGTTGGAAGGGTGCGCGAGTCGCTCCGTCCATCTGCGCCGACGTGATGTCGCCAGGCGGTGGCCAGCCGTTTTTGGGAGTCCACGGGCGATACCACGTCGGTGCGGTGCCGTTGTTCAGCGGCCGGGCCGCTACTCGTAAGGCATGGCCCGGGAGCCGTCGGCCCCGACCGTAAGGCGGATGGCCTGCTCGAGATCGCCGACGACACCGTCGCTGCGGTTCAGCTGCCAGAGCCCGCAGCCTGCTGCTCTGCCGACTCGCTCAGTGTGGCAGCTCCGGCGGCATCCGGGGCGGTGTAGAAGACGGACGCGCCCTGCTTGGTGCGTTGGGCCTGGTTCTTGGCCACGAGGTTTTCGAGCGTGGTGCGAACGACGGTGGTCTTGATGTTGCGCTCGGGGTGCTGCTTGTCGAGCGCGGCGGTGATTTCGGCTGCGGAGCGCGGCTCGCCCTGGCCTGTGAGGTGTTCGCGGACCAGATCGACGAGGGTGGGCTGGGCCGATGGTACGGCGGATGCCTTGGGCGAGTTCTTTTTGCGGGCCTGCTTGGGGGCCGGGGTGGCGGGCTTCTTTGCCCGGGGCTGCTTGTCGGGCTTCGACGCGGCCGTCTTCTTCTTGCGGGTCGCGGGCACTGCCGTGGTGGACTCGGATACAGCGGGTGCTGCCGACGCCCCGAGGGCCTGTTGGACGTTCACCAGGACGGTGTGGTCCTGCTCCAGAGCGGCCAACTGTGCCTTCAGAGCTTCAATTTCACCGCTGATTCGTTCCTGTTCCTTACGGTTGAGCTCGAGGTCATCCGCCACCTTCGTGCTGTACTCCGAGGTCAACTGGGTGGGCGGAGCAGTGGTTTTCGACATGTGTTTACATCCCTTTCCGGGTGCCGCGGCCGACGGGGCGAAGCTCGCGGCGTGTGCGAATCTCATGCTGTGTGCTGTCAGGGCATGCTGCCACGTGTGCAGGAGCAGGTACTCCCGCACGGCAATGTCATAGCGATAGTACGGAAAGGGCATGTGTTTTGCTCCGCCGTGCGTCGCCAGACGCAGCGCATCCGAAGTCTGGTGATGGTCAGCGCGCACCTGTGACGGCATACCGGTGGACCGTCAGGCAGGCTGACGGGGCAGTTCACCGGTTTCTCGCAGGCGGTTCCGGCGCAAGGTAGGTATCATTCACTGCTGCACGGCTGGCCTGCTCTGCAGGTTGCCTTCTTCTCCGGCACCGGACACCAGGACCCCATCTACAGGCACTCGCACGACTCGGGTGGCGACACAGCCGCGTTGCACACCTGAAGCGTGCGTAGAGGACCTTCTGCCCCCTCCCCGGGGCGAACGCCTCCACCACAGCACCCCGTTCCCGCCGCCTCCTTCGTGGGCCCGTGCCAGCATGGTGCGAGGCATCACCAGAGGAGAGAGATGTGACCAAGGCCGTGGACGCTGGAACATCCGCTCCTGCCCCGTGTCTCAGTGGAAGGACCGCGTGACCGCGATGCGTGTTCCCGCTCACGGGGACGAGATGTCCTGGGTCCGGAAGGCCGGTCCCGGTGACGAGGCTGTCATCGCCCGCCTGGTCCCGGCCGCCCTCGCCACATCCGATCCCCGGCACGACGCCCGAGAGTTCGCCGACGCCATGTGCCCGGCGCACGGCGAAGCGCCCGTGCCCCACGGCACCAGCAGACTCCTTGTGGCCGGACAGCCCGGCACACTGGCTCCCGCCGGGCTGATCTACTTCCTTCCCCCGTACGCTTGGTGAACGCGCACGCAGACGCTGGCCCCTCAGCACAGTCGCGGCTGGCCAGACAAATCACGGAGGTCGAACTCCTTGCCGTCGACCCGGACGCCCAGCGCACCGGCCTTGGCACCGCCCTGCTGCGCGGGTCCAGAGCCCGACGTAGGGCGCGTCCGGCGCCTGCGACTGCATACCCACCAGGTGCTCGATCGCATCGAGGGCCGACATCTCGGAGCGTTCCAGCAACAGCTGGCGGTCCAGCAGAGCCCGGTTGAGTGTGCGGCGGTCGAGCATGGTGTCCGGCATGAGCGAACGGTACAGACCCTTGCGGACAGTTTCGCTCCGCATGACTCGGCTGTGTTCCTTTACGGTGAATCCGCAGTGCGCAGCCAGCCGGAGTGGCATGGACTCTGCCCGGCCCGCGACGCCCGCCGTCCCGCCGCCCGCGTGTTCATCCAGTGGTACCGCGACCCGAAGGCGCTGCCGAAGCTCCTCGAGGACTGGGAGATCGAAACCACCCGCCAACGGATAGTCCACTGGCGTCAAAGGGGAATCAAGGGGCAGCCGCTGGCCCAGTACGGCGTAGTGCGTCGTGGATGAACTGAACCTGTAGCTTGAGCACGTTCCGTTGTATGCCGGGGTCAGCCATCATGTGAGTTGTGCCTGGCAGCGGGAGAACGGTGTGTAGGCGGCCCGCTCTCAGAAGGGCTTCCGAGAGGCGGAAGGTGTGGGCGCTGACTACGTTGTCGTCTGCCATCCCGTGGATCAACATCAACGGCCTGATCAGCTTGGGGGCGTCCTTGAGCAAAGATGAGCGGGCGTAGGTGTCGGGGTTTTCCGCAGGGTGCCCGAGGTGCCGTTCGCGCCAGTGCGTGTCGTATAGGGTCTGGTCCGTGACGGGAGCGCCCGCGACAGCCACGTGGAACACGTCGGGCCTGCGGAGCACTGCCAGTGCCGCCAGGAAGCCGCCGTAGGACCAACCTCGGATGGCTACCCTGTCCAGATCGAGGAACCCCAGGGCGGCAGCGGCGCCGTGCAGACCGTCGACCTGGTCCTGGAGGACCGGTGCTGCGATGTCACCGTGGATGGTCCGTTCCCACGCGGGCCCGCGGCCGGGGGTGCCACGGCCGTCCACGATGACGACCGCGAACCCTTGCTCGGCGAGCCACTGTGGGAGGAGATAGCCGTCCAGCTCTTCGGTGACGCGCTGGAGGTAAGGTCCGGCGTACGGGTCCATGAGCACGGGGAGGGGCCGCGATCCGTTAGCTCCGGAGGGCAGCACGACCGCGACGCGCAACTCGCGCTCCCCAACGGTCAGGATTCGCACGTTGGGTGTGAGGATGGGGGCCTCGACCAGGCTGCGGATGCTCCTCAAGGGGCCACAGCGGCCGTGAGCGGTCACGGTCCAGCCGGGGCGGTCGAGACAGCGGCCGTAGGTGACTACCGTTCCGCCACCTACCCGACCGTTCCACACCCCCGGTTCGCGCGTCACCTGACGCGCACCCTCCTCTGGGGTCCAGCTCCACAGATGGGTGCGGGTCGGCTCTTGCGACGCGCGGAAGTACACCGTCGTACCGTCCGTTCCCGTCACCTCCCGTACTTGGAGGCCAGGCGGAGTCACTGTGTCCCCGTCGATGAGCAGCCGCCGCGTGCCGTCCCGGTCGCCTACCCATACCAACTGCTCCGACGCGGTCATCGTTGGTACACCACGGACGATGGAGACCCAAGCGGGGTCCGTCTCCTCATGCACTACCTGGGTGGCGCCGGTGACCGGCTCCACCTTCAGGACGCTCATCCTCCCCTGGCTGCGGTCCTGAACGACCACCAAGGGCTGCTGCCCGGACCAGTGCACGTCCACGACGTACTCAAACTCCGTCCTGTCCCACGCGACGGCGACTGGTGGGCTGTCGTCAGCGACGAGCCACAGGGAGACATCGGCGTTCGGTGTGCCGGCTGTCGGATAGGCCAGCTCTCGGGGGCGATGTGCGGGCCGGGCGGGGTCGGCAAGGTACCAGCGTTCGACCAGGGCGGTGTCCACGCGCGCGACGAGCAGCCGTCGGCTGTCGGGTGACCACCAGAAGCCGCGCAGGCGTTCCATGGACTCAGCGGCCACGTGCTCCGCTAGGCCGTAGGTGACGTGTTCGCTCTCCGGCTCCGCGAGGACCCGGTCATCGTCTCCATCGGCGCCGACCAGGCGCAGCGCTCCAGCGTGCACGTAAGCGATCTGGGAGCCGTCGGGGGACGGCCGGGGGTCGAACGCCGGAGGCAGGTCGTCGAGGACGCTGGTGTGTCCCTTGTCGAGCCGGGCGATGCCGATCCGGCCGTGGATGGAGAACACCGCGCGGGTCATCGCTTGGTCGGTGGCGTAGGCGGTGATGCCGCGGGACCGTTCACGGGTGCGCTCGCGCAGCCAGGCATCTGACGACGGCGCGCCGCCTGCCTCCGCGGGTGGCTGGAGGACAGCCTGGTCCGGGTCGGCGATCAGCCTTTCCTCGCCTGTGGCCATGGAAATCTGCCACAGGCACGAGACGGGGTCGCTGCCGCTGCGGGAGCGTAGGTACACGATTCTGTCGCCGTCCGGGGAGATCGTGAATGCGGTGGGGGCCCCGAGCTGGAACCGGTGGGTCCGCAGATACTGCTCCAGAAGGGTGTCGGCCCCGCTCACCTGGCCGTCTCCTCGGGCAGTCGCGACCACAGGAAGTAGTAGTCCTCGTATTTGGGGCCGCACGGGAACACGCCCACGGTCTCGAGCCCGGATTCCTCGATCATGCTGCTGAAGTTCGAGGGGTCCGAGAACCGG
This sequence comes from Streptomyces sp. NPDC007983, assembly GCF_042958345.1. Taxonomy (NCBI): domain Bacteria; kingdom Bacillati; phylum Actinomycetota; class Actinomycetes; order Kitasatosporales; family Streptomycetaceae; genus Streptomyces; species Streptomyces sp. NPDC007983. The sequence continues at coordinate 34,323 of NZ_JBIBJI010000032.1, read as the reverse complement.
AGGTTTTCCTGAATTACAACCGATCCGCCGGGGTTCAGGAAGCGGGGTGCGGCGGCGTAGAAATCGCGATGGATCGACCAGTCCGTGTCTTTCCAGATCAGCGGCGAGTGGCTGTGCTGGTATTCGGAGGCTGGTGCGGCGGCGTTGACGTGTGGGGGGTTGCCGACCATGAGGTCCCATCGGAGTGCGGGGGGCACCTGCGTGAAGCAGTCGGACAGGTGGAACCGCACCCGGTCCTCTAGGCCGTTCTCCTTGACCGTGCGCTCCACTGCGGCCTGCGCTGCGGGGTTTACGTCGCCCAAGTCGAGGGTCTCGCAGAGCCCGGCGGCCAGGAGTGAGAAGCCGATGAACCCGGGTCCGGCGCACCACTCGAAGATACTGCGCACTCCTGCGAGGTGTTGCCGGACGAAGGGAGCGTAAGCACGGCCGAAGGTGTTGCCACCGCCGTCCAGGCCCGGGGTGTAGGACACCGTGAGGGAGCTGTGCTCGCCGTATGTCACGTACTCGTACTGTTGCTCGTGACGCGTCATACTGTTCTCCAGGAAAGGGCGGCCGACGGCGGGCCGCCAGTTTTGCGGGCGGGCGAAAAGGCCGGCCCAGAAGGTACGGTCAGATTCCGGGTCAGAAGATGACGCGCTCGTGCGGAGCGAGCCGGGCGTCACGTGACCTGCGCAGATCCCTGGTGACGTTGATGCGCTTGAGCCAGCGGTCCATGCCGTCGTACCGGGCGCGGAAGGGACGGCGCCCGTGCACCGCCTTGAAATTGTCGATGAAGAGGACATCGCCCGGCGTGAGGACTACCTTGCGCATATGTATCTCGACCTTCTCGGAGAACGTGGCCAGGGCTCGGCGCGCCTCGTCATCCTCGATCGGGGCAATGTAGTAGGGGTGTATCCGTAGATAGGGGTCGGCGGTGTCGCCGAAGAGGACGGGTACCGGCTCGGGGCGGTCGAGCATGCGGCGGATGCGGGCGTAGCTGCGCTCCCGGAGCTCCGCGGCGGCGTCGTCTGGGCGGGAGTCGGCCCGGTTTTCGGGGCGGTGGGCGTCGTCGGGGAGCAGGGGGAAGTGTGCCGCGGCCAGGACCTCACGGGTGCGCGCATCCAGGTCCAGATCATCGACCCCCACGTAGGTGGTCTCGGCGGAGTCGGGGTTGCGCAGGCACATCAGGCCAACGTAGTCCGCGCGGTACGGATGGAAGGCATCCTCGGTGTGCCACTCCAATGGCGTGACGCTGCCCGTACCTAACTGACCTATCTCGTGGCCCTTGATAGGCATCACGTCGTGCGTAACACGCCCGTCCTGCTGGGTCGCCCACGCGATGGCGTCGCCCAGGAGCTGACCGCAGAGCAGGAAGAACAACTCCTCCTTGATCGCGGGGGACTGGGCAGGCCGGTTCTTCCAGTGCTCCGGGGTGGCTCCTATGGCGTCGTCATCGACAGGGAATCCGCTGATGACACAGGCGACCGCGGGTTCCTTGAGCCGGAACTCGTTGAGCGCGGACCGAAGGTTCCGGGGGAGTTCCTGCGCGTAGACGGTCGCCTCCGCGAGGAGCGCAGGCGCTTCGACAGATGGGTGACGTCGAGCCAGCTCCGCCACCAGAGAGTGAGCCTCCGCTGCTTCGCTCGGGGTGAGGGTGATGTGATACATCAGAACGTCCTTCGGGGCGAGGGACCGCTGCGTTGACGGGGCGCTCTCCGAGGCCCAGCGATCAGGAGAAAGGTGAAGGTCAGCGGCGGGCCAGTGCCACCGTGGGGAGGGCGCCATGGCCGTGGATGCTCACGACCCCATTTCGGCCAGGAGGCAGATAGCGGACCATGCAGCCGCCCGGCCGACCGTCGAAGATGAACGGACTGAGCACGGGGTAGACGTCAGCCTCATAGGTACCGACGCCGTCTTCCTCGGCAAACTCCATGGTGTACGGGGCTGGTTCCACGTACTCTTGGACGATGTAGTCCTCAGCCGCCGCCGCCCGGGTCACAGTGCTGCGCCACACCTCCGGGTCGCAGTGACGGCCGACGAGGACATCCTGCGCCTTCATGCCGATAGCGGGCTTGAGGACGAATTCCTCGGGACGGCTGAGCAGCAGTTCGGGGAGAGCGTGGGCAGCACCCCGCCACTGGGTACGCCGCTCACCCACCACACGCGTCCAGGGCAGGTACCGCTCGATGGTCTCGCGGTCGCGTTGGGTCATCCAGGAGCGGCCTTCGGAGACCCAGCCGAGGACCTTCTTGTTGGAGATGAGGTAGGCGGTCTGGGTCGGGATGAGAGTGCAGCCGGCGTCCAGCGCTGTACGAACGGGGGTCAGGTCAATGCGGTGTCCGCGCCACTCCGGAATGGTGAAGTGGCGCAGACCGAGCTCGTAGCGCGGGCGGCCGGGCAGTCCGAGTCCGTCGAGCAGGTCTTCGGGTTCGAAGAACTCCGCCTTCAGGCCCCGCTTCCTCAACGAGTCCACCTGGACGTCGTAGTAGCGGGTGGTCTTGCTGCCGTTCAGGTCACGGGTGGTGCCGACGACGGCGACGCCGGGCGTAGTGCCCAGTTCCTGTACTGCGCGGACGAATATCGCATCGCGTACAGCCAGCGGGTCTGGGCCGGTGAACGGTGCCTGCTCCGGGCCGCCGTACGCCGCGATCCAGGCTGCGGAGTTCAGGGAAGTGTCAACGACGCCACCGAGTCCGCCTCCGATGTTGAACTCGACGAACTTGGGGCCGGTGGCGTCGACCATGACATCCGGGCGGGCCATGCAGGTCGCAAAGTCTTCTTCGACCGCGCTGTCCATGAACAGCGGGTATACGCTTTCGTCGGCACCGAGCGCCGCGATGCGGCCAGCCGCCGTCGGCGCGGCCTCTAGGAGCGTTCTGCGTAGCAGCGCGAGGAGTGCGGCTGCCGCCGTGAACATTTCGCTGTAGGAATCCGGTGGTAGGACGACCGGGCGCACCGATGCCGGGGACATCGGGAACGCAATGTCGTCCATGGCCTGGCGGAGGCCATCGACGAGGGCGGGCATGGGGAGCCGGGAGCCGCATGGGAGAGACGCGGATCCGTACCAGGGTGTGATCATGACAGTGTCCTCTTGGGCTCGGGAACGGAAGCGAGGAAGGTGTCCAGGTCGAGGTGGCGGACGCGCTCCACGCCCGGGGATTTCGCGGAGTAGTCCTGTCGGGCCGGTCGGCTCGCGTCGTGGAAGTAGGCGGCCTCCAGTGTTCCGTCGGCGGTCTCCGTGAGGACGGGATTGGCGACGAGGAAGTCCCGGACCTCTGGGGTATCGCGCCGCACGTGGAGCCACAGTCGCTTGTTGCCGAAGTGATTCGGCGGCAGGACGACACGGGTGCCAAAGCGCCGTTTCCACTGGTAGGTGCCCTTGCTGAGAAAGGGTTCCGTGCCCTGGAAATCAAGGTGGCGCACGCCGTTCTCGGCTGCCCAACCAATCAGGAAGTGGTAGATGGCCTTGAACGCGCCGCTGTTGTAGTGCTCGGCGGAGCCGTCGGCTACGCCAAGCAGCCGCAGGGTCAGGACCCGGGAAGTGGCGTCCCAGTGACACAGACTTCCGCCAATGCGCTCGCCGTCCTGCCACAGGCTGAACAGGCGTCCGGTGCGGAACAGACACTCGTAGGAGACGTCCTTGGTCTCCGTCCGCTCCCGCGCGCCGTGACGCGCCCGCATCGTAGGACGGTAGTGGCGGTCGTAGAAGACATCGAACCATGCGGGGTCGCGCTCTACCGTCCAGGTCCAGTCGTGGTGCCGCTGGTCGCGGTTGAACTGAGTGCGTTCCCGCTTGGAGATCTTCCTGCACACGGTGTCGGGATCACCGTCGGTGTCGATGACGAAGTGGACACGCATAGGCATGATCAAGGAGGCTCGCCCCGGCAGCCGCCGGGCCCGCACGGCGCTCGTGCCGACGATGGTGATGTCGGCGTCGGGAAGCCGGGCAGGGGACTGTAGCGCCTTGCCGGTCAACTTTACCGTGGTGCGCTGGGCAGCCTCCCCGCTGTCGGCCTCACGGCGTAGTTCGGTGAACTCCAGCGTGTAGGCGAGCCCTTCGGCAAGGCCCGAGTACGCTACGGACATGCCGCCGAGATGGGAAGTAACGGCGGGGAACACCGCGGCGTCGCGGGTGTCCAGGGCAGTACGGAGCCGGGTCATCGCCGGGTGGCCGCTGTTGCGCCACTGGTATCCGGCGTGCATGCGCAGCCGTCGGGTCAAGGGTGATCGTGGAGGTGGAAGGGCGGGCACAGGCTCTCACTTCGAGGCGGTGGGTCAGCGAACGGGAGCCGAAAACGCGGCGTAGCGCAGCTCGGAGGTGTAGTGACCGTGCTGGTCCGACACCCACAGGTGCTCGGGCCCGGGCAGCATCTCGGACAATTCGACGGGTTCCGCGGACTGACCGGCTAGACGAGTGAGCTGGCGCACGAGGAGCGGGCTGTCGAGGTCGCAGTAGATGGGCTTGGTCTCGCCAGGGACCTTGGCGTAGAGGTGCCGGACCAGGCCTCGTTCCTCCCGCACCCGCTGGACCTTCAGGAAGGCGTCGCGCCGGTGGCGGGCCGCGAGCTCTTCGGCGGGTATGCGCCAGAACTCCCGTTGCAGTACGACGGAGGCCATTGTGATCCGGGGCAGGTGCGGATGGCGGCGTCCGGGCAGTAGCTTGCCGCCCTGGTGCCGGGGAAAGCCGAAGGGGACGAAGGGGTTATGCCGTACGCCCAGCCAGGCGTACGGCAGTGCGGCCATCCGAAGGAAGCGGCCGCTGCCCGGGTGTCGCAGGCGCAGCGTGTTCCCGGCGTTCACCACTTGGAGGTCGGCCAGGGCGAAGACTCGTTGCCGGGGAAGCGGGGAGCGTCCGCTCGCCTCGATCTCAACGGTGTCTAGGGGAACGCGGATGTAGGACTTATTGCGGTGTGCGAGCGTCACGCAGGCAAGGTCCTCGTCCGCGGTCATCAGCCCGCGGTAGCCCTCGAGGACCGCGTCGGGGAAGCCGGGGAATCGCTCGTTGAGGACGGGCCCGAACAGACCATGGCTCAAAGATTCCTCGTTAGCGTGAAGTTCGCTGATCACCGCGAAGAAGTCACCAGAGGCCAGGTGCGCCTCGGACTCGGCGGCGATCATCAGGTCCGGGTTGCACAGCATGGGGACGTGGGCTCCGGCCGCCGCCACGAGCTCGCGCACCGTGGCGGTGTCGACGGACACGGCCGTGTCATCGTGGGTCCCCCGTGCCAGCAGCGCGTCCTCGACCCGGTCGAGGAAGGTCGTCTCGGCGACGTCGACCCTCGCGTACTCGGCGGTGAGCCTCTCGTGGTCCTCCACGAATCCGGCGATGAACTCGTGCAGACTGACGTACGGCCGTCCGGCGAACCGCCTGGCGTGCCAAACTGCGAGCAACTGTGACTCGGCGGTGTAGCGCTGCCGCGGCGCGGCCATGGCCAGCTCGTAGGCAAGGGTGAGGTCGCCCGCGAGCAGATCCGTCAGCGGTCCGCCCAGGGAGAGGCCGTCGTAGCGGCCGGAGCAATCCTCATGGAGGACGGACCGGTCGCCGTAGAACTTCCCCTGGCCGCGTTCGGCGGATATACCGGTGTGGGCCTCGAAGCTGCACTTGAGCGCGTCCAACGCAGCGCGCCGCTCGGCAGTCGTGCTGTCGGCCGCTCCAAAGTCCGTGAGGCGCCGCTCGGCCTCGCGTAACAGGCCGCGCCACGCGACGCCGCCGGGGTCGCCTTCGTAGGCGGCGAGTTGGGGCAGCGGGTCGGGCGTTCCGTAGGGGATTTCGGGACCGACCAGGATCGCGCCCAGATCTTCGAGACGATGCAGGCTGTCGGCCACAGGCGGGGGCACGGGGTCGCCGGGCTGGTAGGTCGGCTCTATCCGCTGCGCGATCTGTGCCGCCGTCCGCTCGCCATCGCACAGGGAGAGGACAGTGCAGTCGTAGTCTCCCACGTCCACGGGGCGGTATATGCGCGTAGCTTCCGCGACGTCACCGGCCTTCGCCGTGTAGTCGAAGGAGAACACGTGCAGGGTGCGTCCGGTCAGCGAGGCGCCCGGCGCCCTGCGGGGGCGGCACTGGGGCAGCACGTGCGGGTCCTTGCGCATGGCCACGGCGATCGCGTCGGCGGCCCAGCGTGCCAGTAGGGGATGCCGGTTCAAGCCGGTGGGCACGGCGGCGAGGCCCGGGGTGTCGGCCGCGAAGAGGCCCGGGGCGAAGGGGCCCAGGTGGCCGGTGGTGTCGTTTTTGGCGCCGGCGCGCTGGAGGTGGCGGACCAGCGTGTCGATCCTGGGGCGGTCATCCTTGTGCCAGCGCCAGCCTGGCAGCGTGGTCTTGTCGATCCAATGGGCTAGTACAGGTTCGGAGCTCTCGTTGGAGACGAGCAGCCCGTCCCGCAGGTCCGAGCGGTGCCGGAAGAGGTCAAGTACGTAGCCGGACGTCCTGAGTTCCTCCTCGGGGAAGAGGGTCAGGAATTCCTTTTCAGCGGCAGCTTCCTCATCGAGTAGCACCGCGAAGCGCGTGAGCGCGTTCGCGATCTCGGCCGAGGCGACGTCGGCCCGTATCTGCGCGGACGGCAGCTTGCGCTTCCGCATCGCTCGCAGCGCGGCGCCGTCCGCGCGGGTTCGGGCGGATGCGAGCAGCCCGGGTGCGTGGGAGGCCGCCATGGCACGGTCGAGCTCATGGCGGGCCCGTACCAGGCGCTTGGCCGACCCAGTCGCCGCGTCAGAGACCAGGTTCTTCAAGAGCTCGAAGGGGAACCCGGACATGCGGAGCACGAAGTGGGGCAGCGTCACCCAGCCGTCGCCTGGCAAGAATTCCGGTGCCAGGCCGTCCGGTGCCGTGCGCAGTGAGGTGGTCATCACGAGCCTTTCGGTAGCGGTATGACGTCGCACTTTGCGGGCTCGGTCATCAGGCTGCCGCGGCTTTGAACACGATGTCCTTGAGCATGTCGCCGTTGTCCACGGTGTACAGCTCCGTGGGGGACAGCGGCGAGTAGTCCGAGGTGCTGTAGCACCCCGATCCATGGACGAGGACGTCCCTCTCCGGCACGAGGTCACGGTCGACGGCGTTGAGAAGCCCCGTCATCGCCATGACGAGGGACCACTCGCGCAGCGCCCGGGGGTCGGCGGGCAACTCTATTCCCGCTGGGCGCAGCAGGGCCCTGACCTGTGGATACCGCATAAGGCACTCGTGCAGGGATACGACGATGCCGCCCCCGCCGTGCGTGCGGATGAGGTCGTTCATGCGAGAGGACGTCGCAGGCTTGCGGGTATAGAACGTGGCGTCAAGGGTCTCGGCCGGGTCCGCCGTAAGGTACGGGAACCGGGGATCCGACCGCTGCTCGAACAACCCCGTCCCCTCGTCGTAGCGGTACTCGGGCAGCAGGCCCATGCTCGTGTCGTCGTGGTACAGGCTCAGCACCATGTCTGGGGCGCCGAGGTGCTGCACCAAGAAATAGTGCGGGTGCGGCGAGTCGTCACGCAGCGACTTGTCAAGCAGGGCACGTCCCTGCGCGTGCCCGAGCAGACCAAACGCACTGGATACCGCGTGGACATGCAGCCGGGGCTCCGTGGCCGGGAAGACATCGGCCTCGGCCAGGGCCCGGATGATGTCCGCGGCCATGTAGTTGTTCAGGTCGAGGGTGTACCAGAGATGAGCTCCCGTGGCTTCCCACAGAGCGGTCGCATGCTCGTCGCTCACATAGCGGGCGAGTGTCTTGACGTCGGCCGGTTCGCTTCCGGGGTACACCGCCACGGGATTGCGGACCCGTAGTTCAGGGTCGCGATTCAGGTCGGACTCCCACAGCTTCGACGCCGATCCCTTGGGAACGACGACTGCCACACTCAGCTGCTCCGGCGTGACCAGCCTCAGACGTATCGCGCGCAGGACCGCGTCACGCATCGCCGTGGCCTTGTTGGCCGAGGACGGTGTCAGAATTATGATGCGTTCACCTGTTTCCTGAATGAAACGGACCGCGCGCGCTACGATCACAAGAGAGGCAAACGTCTTAGTCGTACGGACGCTGGGGTTGTGCATCAGGTTCAACAATGCGAGCCGCTTCCCAGCGTATTCACCTAACGAGGTATAGCTAAGATCGGAAGCCGAGAAGAATTCGCGAACTTCTGGCGTCATGCGAGGCAGCCGATTTCCGGGATTGAAACCCAGGGAATCCACATTCCGGTTATCCGCTGCTGATGCAAGCGCCGGGTTGATGTAGGGGTAGTAGCGCTCGATCGCGTTCTTGATTTCAACCATTCTGCGAATCTCCCCTAAGTTGAAGAAGCAGTTTTTACGGGCTGCTACTCATCCGTACATCACCCTTGAATCCATCTGTGCTTCACCTCATCAAACCATCAAGCGCCCCAGGAAGATCACTTTCCGCCAAGGCCGGGAAGGGCTGAATCAGGATAAGGCGGTACGGTTCGTCGCCCATGCCGCTGGGAAGTGGCCACTAAATTCGCCCCTCACTGCCGCGCCGCGAGTGGCCGAAATCTGCTTCTTGACGGAGCAGACCTCGATACCGACACGCGGCGCTAGGTGACGACTGAGCTGACAGCTCGGCTGCGGCCGGGGGGGGGACTACTCTCAGCCTTCGCGACGTACTGAACCACTTGACAGAGCGAGTGAGGCCAGCCTAGAAACTTTCATGACCTCAGACCTCCAAGGCGCCAACAGTCAGGAATCGAAGCTGGCTACCCAACGGCTTTACCAGGACAGAAATTTTCGCCTGTTCTGGCTCTCCCGGGTGCTGTCGGGCTTAGGCTCGGCTGTCACATACGTCGCCCTGCCCGTTTTGGTCTACGCCGAGACGAAATCTCCACTCCTGGTTTCCCTGGTAGCGGCTGGCGAGACTATGCCGTACGTGTTTTTCGGCCTTCTGGCTGGAGCTCTCGCCGACCATGTGAACCGCCGCACCATGATGGTGACAGCCGATGTACTGAACGCCGTGTGCCTCGGCAGCATCCCGCTGGCTGCCATCTTTCACGCCCTGACGCCTACTCACATCGTGATCGCAGCATTTGTCTCCGCGAGTCTCTACATCTTCTTTGACGCGGCGGGATACGGAATAGTGCCGTCGATCGTGGGGCAAGCCCGTCTGCCGCAGGCGAACAGCGCGATCTGGGGAGCCGAGACCACTGTCCGGATCGTCGGAACCGCGATGGCGGGGGTTCTCGTTGCCGCCCTGCGCCCCACAGGAGTCATCGCGCTCGACGCTGTCTCGTTCCTCGCTTCCGCTCTCCTCATTCGCGCCCTGACTCATTCAGAACAGAGTTCTTGGAACGCGACTGGCCGCCTCCAGCTGCGGGAGTCGGTTAAGGAAGGTGTTCGATTCCTTTGGCGCCAGCCTGAGTTGAGGATCATGACCATCTCCGGATGCCTCCAGTCCTTCGCGGGCGGGGCGTTCATCGGGCAGCTTGTGATCTTTGCCGATCAGGGGCTCGGGATCGCGGAGTCCGACCCTCGCGTCGGGTTACTGTTCACGGCGTGGAGCGTCGGCGGCGTCCTGGGGTCGCTGATGCTCCCGCGTCTACTCCGCAAGGCCCATGCAGTGCAGGTGATGCGGATGGCGCTCCCGCTCAGCACGGTGCTCGGCCTACTCACCGCACTCACGTCCGACTGGCGTTTCGCTCTGCCTGCCATCGCGGCTTGGGGAACGGTGTATCTGATGGTCATCGTCAACACGGTGACGTTTGCCCAGACTGTCACCCCTGAGTCACTGCAAGGCAGGGTCAACACCACGCGCCGGATGCTGTCTTCAGGAGTGGGGGCCCCTCTCGGAGTGATGATCTCTGGTCTTGTCACGGCAGCGTTCACCGTACGCGCGGGCCTATTACTAGCCGTTGCCGCCGTCGGCTTCGCCGCAATGGCTGCCTGGCATCCGCACCTCTCGTCTCGAGGAGCCGAACCCCAGAAGGTGAGTTCACAGTGACATGGCAGGAGCGACGCGCGAGCGCAGACAGATGGTGGTGACGGTGCCGGAACGCGTCGGAATTTTCTGTTGACCTCCGGCGCCCCGCCGGGGTCCTTCGTGCTGCGGCGTCCGCGTCCATCAGAAGCCAAGGCGCACCCAGGTGCCGCCGCAGCCCTGCCCTGGCGGTTGTCGCCCTTATTCATGCTCCGGACACCGCTAAGGAAACAGCCTGAGTCTTCAGACGGAAGGGACCTGCTGGTCGGCAGTTCGCTGGCGCCAAACCGCCGTGATGCCGGCGGCGAGCCTGGCACTGACCTACTTTGGCTATGTCGCACTCACCAGCTTCGTGGTCATCGCCCTGTCTGAGTGGAGCGTCTCGGGCGGCGCGGTTGTCCTTTTTCCTTCAACGCGCTGTCATCGGTCCTTGCCCGGCTGGTCGCAGGTCCCTTCACTGGACGACTGCGGACGACTGCGGACCGGGTTCAGGGACACCTTCAATCTTTCCTAATCCTCGATACGGTCTCTGGAGAGAAATATGCGTGTCGGTGTCGTCATCCTGCCTGAATATGCATGGCCGGAAGCACAATCCATATGGAGCGAGGTCGAGGGCATCGGGTTTGACCATGCGTGGACGTATGACCATCTGGCGTGGCGGAGTCTGAAACGGAGTCCTTGGTACTCCAGTATCCCCATACTTACGGCCGCAGCCCTTGCTACCCGCAGGATCAAACTGGGGCCTCTGGTCACCTCGCCGAATTTCAGGCATCCCGTCCCGCTGGCCAAGGACGTTATGACGCTGGACAACATCTCTCATGGTCGCTTCATCCTCGGCGTCGGAGCTGGCGCCCCGGGCCTCGACGAGCAGATCATAGGAGCCTCCCTGGCCTCTCCTGTTGACCGGGGAAGAAGGTTTCGCGAGTTCGTGGACATCATGGACGCGTTGCTGCGGAATGAGACCACCGATCACACTGGCCAGCACTACACGATCAACGAAGCCCCCATGATCCCCGGATGCGTCCAACGTCCACGAACCCCGTTCGCCGTAGCCGCTACTGGGAAGAAAGGGATAAAAACAGCGGCCAGGCATGCCCAGATATGGGTAACCAACGGAGACTCGAAGCGATTCGGTGAACTCTCCGAGGACGAGGCGCTCGCCTTGGCAGTCGCCCAACGTGCCACACTTGAAAACGAATGCCGGGAGATCGGCAGGGATTTCTCAGATATCGCCACCATGGTCAACGGCAGCGTGGTTGGGGAAAACCCGGCCGACTCCCTTTCCTCATTCCTTGCCTTCAGCAGGAAATGCGCTGACCTCGGTTTCACTGATCTCACCATCCACTACCCGAGGGCGGAAGGAATATTCGCCGGCGATCGCGAGAAGTTCAGGCAGGTCATGGGCGAGGCGCTTCCCATAGTGCACGAAATGTGAAGAAAAGCCAACCAGGAAATTGAGGCATCGGTCCAGCGGAATGCCGATGTCCTTCGGGGACGACGGCGTCCTCGAAGCACTTGGTGTCGGAAGGATCGTCGTCGTTCATGGTGCAGTGGTTGAGCTTGGCGAAGCGGATCGAGAAGCGGGTGCGGCGGAGCGGGCTGTGCTCGACGCGGATGTCGCCGCGCTGGGCTTGGCCAGTGGCTCGGAGTTCCTCCGCCTTCTGGCGGACCGCGGCGAAGGCCTCGCGCATCCGATCGGCGCTGGAGCCGAAGCCGATGGTCTCGCCAGCGCATCGAGGACGGAACCGCCGTGCCGTTCCAGGTGTACGTGTTGAACAACCGGTGAATCCGCAGGTGTGGGCTCTAGTCCATGGTGGGTTGAAGCTCATCGGGATTCCGGTCCGATCGTGGCCGGTGCCGGCTGGCAAATCTTCACCGTGACCGTGCCCCACCCCACCGGCACGGTGGTCGGCATGGAGCGGGGATCATGGTGCGGGGCCGCAGGAGTGGTTCCTGCGCGGCATGACCCGGGTGCTTTGGTGTGGTGGTTGTCTGCAAGGTCGGGGTGGAGGGGTCGCTGGCCGCCTTCGGGGGCCCGGGGGCTGGCTCCCGTGCGGCCGGGGTGTTGACGCCATGGCGCCGCATGGCCCTGGTCCGTACGTTTAAGCAGGTCAGAGCGTTGCTTGCCGATCCAGGACCGGAGTCCTCCATGTCTCAGACCGCCGCGCCGTCTGTGTCCACCGCACCCGTCGGCGTCACCGCGCGGCAGGGGAGTGAGTTCACTCCCCTGCCGCGGAAGGTCAGGGAACAGGGGCTGCTGGAGCGTCGCAGGGGCTGGTACGCGTGGATGATCACCGTGAACCTCCTCGCCCTGGCCGCCGTGGTGACAGGGTTTTTCCTCGTCGGGGACTCCTGGTGGACGCTGTTGCTCGCCGTCCTGTCCGCCCGCACCGCGAGGGCGCCGCCGACCACCCGCACCTGGTCTCGCCGTCGCGACACCCCCGGTGGTTCGCGTCCGCCGCCGCTTATCGGTGGCCGCCCTTGCCTGCTACAAGATCGGCGAAGCCTCACGGCTAATCTACCGGCCCTGCCCAGACGCCCGGTCCGATGGGCGCAAAAGCTTCTCCTGGAAGAACTACCGCGACCTGGTCCAGACCGCTCACCAGCAGCTTGGCGGCCCGATCGTGCTGATCTGGGACTGTGAGAATGACGGTGTCTCGTTCGGATCACGGTCTGGCCCGGTCTGGGACTGACCTTGGTGTCCAGAGAGTTGATCTGTCGGCCGTGGTCCGGACGGGACTTGCCGGCCCCCGGCGAACAGACGTGTCCCCATAGGGGCTTTCGCTTCGGCATCGTCACAGTCTTGACCGCCCGTCTCCGTCGCAGCCAGCAGAGGGAAAACCGGCCCGGGGGAGGCACCCATGCCCACCGCGTTCGCGGATCAACCGTCCTTAAAGGCGCCTCGCACGGCCGCTGTTGAAGTGGTCCTGGGCGTCGATACCCATAAAAGCGTGCACGTCGCCGCTGTGCTCACCGCGCTGGGCGCCTTGCTGGCCACAAGCTCATTCCCCGTGACCCGACGCCGAAGCGGCAGCTCGGGCGGTCCTGGCAGAGGCAGGGCCCGCACCAGTCCCAAGTACACCGACGGCACTGTGGAGGAGCTCCGGGTGGCCAAGATGGTCAAGGACTCCGCGGTCAGCGCGCGCACGCAGGCCATCAATCAGCTCAAAGCGATCCTGGTCTGCGCTGATCCCGGCCTGCGCGGCCTACGCCAGCTCCAGTACCGCCACGACGTCCTCGACGGCTGCCTCACCGGCACTGGTCTTCCGACGCCAGCCACCATGACGACATCACGCATTCAAGGTCAGTATTCGTCGGTGGCAGCTGGCCACCACCGGCTCGAGGTCACTTTGAGGTCCAGGCTGATGCGCTGCAAGTCGGGCGTCTCATGTTGGATTCACTCACCGGCTCAACGGTCGAAGGAGCGTCTCGGTGGCGATGATTGCGACCGCGCCGATGAGCGCCATGGGCAGCATCCCAGAGCTGGCGAGGGCGCCGATGCTGGCTGCGCACCACGGCGTCGCCGCCGTGGTGAGGCTGCGGATGTTGAACCCGTCGCCGCACTTCGCTGGATCGCCGTCCCGGTAGGGCAGGAACCCTAGCGACGTGGGCCCGTCGGCGGCGTATACGACGCAGTCGGAGGCGATCGGGACCGCGTACCCGCCGGTGAAACGCCACCACGTAGTACTGCTTGGGGTGATTCGGGTTCATGTTGGCTAAAAATGGGCTCAAGTCCTCACCGGCTCGACATAGTGCCGGGGTCAAGGAGAACCGCCGTGGTAATGCGCGCGGTGTGGCCGAGGGCCCTGCGAGGACTCTTCGGCTGCGAGGGTGCATGGTACATACATGCCAGGTCGAAAACAGGCCATTCATCGCTGCGCTCTTTACTCATCAGGAGTTGCAGTGTGAGCATTGTGATACCCCTGAGGTGGAGTTCGCGTCGGCAGTCTTCTGCGTGCACCGGCTGCCGCCCGGGCAACGCCATAGGAATTGGTAGTTACAGCCAATGGCGTGAGAGGGAGGTAAACGCATGAAAATCAAGAAGATTGCGATGCGCGGCCGACAGATGAAGACCACACTCAAGCAGGTTATTCCTGGAGTGAGTGAGGCTCCGACAGTCAAGCGCTAACTTGCGATTTGAGGCGATCCCGGATCACCTCAAGATCGAGTAGGCGGCCTGGCATCACGCAGTGTCAGGCCGTCCTTTTCTGCCCAAGAGTCGATGGGGTAGCAGAGGTGATCTGAATTCGTATTAATCTGGTTTCCATGCCCTGGCAAGCAATCGATATGCCTTCGCTCCAAGTTGGCCTACTACATGCGCTTCTGAACCGGGTGCGGCCTGGGGATGTAATCGGAGAATACCACGGATGTCTGCGCTGGGCAGAGTTCTTGCTGGAGCATTCGGTGGGGGAACTGACCCCTTTTGAGTACTCTAAAGTCGGGAGCGATGGCATATTCGACGGCCTTGGCGATTGGGTTTTTTCCAGCGTCCTGTACGAGGAATCTGGATGGGGAACTGAAAATCTGCAGAAATATGCTGCTGAACGTGGAACTGATATCAGTGAGGCCCTCGCCATGCGTCCGCACGCGGCCGCGTTCATCGATCAGGCTGCGGATGAGGTGCTTGCAGAGGAACCTGACGTTGTTGGGATGACCACTACGTTCATGCAGAACGTTGCATCTCTGGCGCTTGCGCGCGAGCTGAAGAGGCGCAGACCGGGACTCATAGTCATTTTTGGTGGCGCGAACTGCGACGGCCCAATGGGGCATGCCTTGCACCGTAATCATCCGTTTGTCGACTATGTGGTGCGGGGTGAAGCAGAGCAGGCACTTCCTGATTTGCTATCGCATTTGGACCGAGGCTCTTTGCCGGTGGATGTGCCGGGGCTGTGCTGGTGGGATGGGAATGTCTCCCGTGTCAACAACGAGACGAAGGGCCTGATCCCGCCGACAAAAATTCCACGACCCGACTTTGACGTCTGGTTCGGCATCCTGGGGTCTTCGCCACTGGTGGAGTACTACGAGCCAAAGTTGGTCGTAGAGGGCGCGCGCGGCTGCTGGTGGGGCGAGAAACACCCGTGCACATTCTGTGGTCTCAACGGATCGACTATGGCCTTCCGTGCGAAATCTGGTCAAGATCTCTGGTCTGAGATTGACTACTTAGTTCGACGACATCGTGTTCTTGATGTGGTGACTGTCGACAACATCATGGACATGGCCTATTTTCGGGAATTTCTGCCGCTAGCTGCTGATAGTGAGTGGGATCTACGAATCACCTACGAGGTCAAGTCTAACCTGACGCCGAAGCAAATCGGTATGCTGGCGTCCGCGCGCGTAGTGCTGGTACAGCCTGGCATCGAGAGCCTCGATAGCAGGGTGCTTGATCTAATGAATAAGGGCGTTAGTGGAGCGCGTAATATTCGTACGATCCGTGAGTTCGAGACCCACGGCATCTCCTGCTTTTGGAACTACCTGTATGGATTTCCTGGTGAGACTGCCTCTGACTATATTCCAGTCATTGATCAGATGCCTGCCCTGGTGCATCTCCAGCCGCCAGGTGATGTGATTCGGATTGCGCTGGAGAGGTTTAGTCGGAATTTTAACGATCCCCCGGTGCCGTTCGAGAAAAGGTCGCCGGCCGCGATGTACCGGCATGTGTACCAGCTCCCCGAAGAGGAGCTCGAGGACCTCGTCTATTTCTTCGACACTTCCTCGGCCGGAATCGGCGGCGATGTGGAGAAGAAGCTGATCGCCGCGGTCCAGCGCTGGCAGGTGGACTACCACGGTTCTCGGCTTCTTGTAGAGGAAGCAGAGACGGATGAATCGGTCAACGCGCTGTTGGTGCATGACCGTCGCATCGGTTGGCCCCAGCGCAGTTACCAGTTCGTAGGCTGGAAGGCGGTGGCTTTCCGTCACCTTGAGTATGGTCGCACAGTTTCTGCGCTACATCACTTGCTTGAAGCGGAGGGGTGCGGAGTTGGCTTGGAAGCGCTCGGGGGCTGGGTTCAGTGGATCTATAGTCGGGGCTTGGTGTTCCTGGATGGTGACACATACGTAGCACTGCCGACCCGAGGGGCTCCAGTGCGGGGCGAGGGATATACGTAAATCCCATTCGAAGAGATCGCACAGCAACCCCCACCGAGAAAGAGAAGGCCCCATGACGAGTCGGCTCGGATTTCCCGCTGTGACTTCTCCCGCTCTCCCGCCCCCCATTCTACCGCCCGGCATATCGTATGCCCGCGATGGCTTTCAGATTCGCGTCTCTGAGACGCTAAATATGACCGGTAATGGACGGGAAACCGCGGAAGCGGTGAGATTTTTGCGTGAGTGCCAGAGCCATGCGTTGCAGGTCAACTGGATCGCCGTGGCCGAGAACCGCACGCAGGTTGATTTCCGTTTACTATGGCACCTTCCCGCGGCCTTGTCAGGGTCGGACGGAGTGGAATTAGATGACCTGGCAGGCTGGCGGGAAAGGCACGCTTATGGGCTCTTCTACTATCGACAGGGGCCGGGCTTCATAACGGTGAAAGACTGCAGAACTCCTGGAGAGACAAACCGCTACACTCTCGAGCATCCGGATCTTCTGGCCGTATTTGTGCGTTGTCTTGAACCGATGCCGTGGGGGGCTTTCGGTTCTGCGGAACGGGAAGCAGTTGAGCTGCTCGAAGAAGAGAGGGTGATGCTGGTATCGGGAGACTGGGTTGTGACTCTCCCGCCTCGTTTGCGTCATTGGCCTGTTCCGGCTGAAGCCATCTGATTTTGGGCCGCCGATTCTTTCTGGAGGTTTGTCGTGAGCTACTCCATCGCCCAGAGTTTCGATGAGTGGGCCGAGTTTGATGAACTCTGGTCTTCGCTGCAGAATTACGGGGACGAGGATTTTTACCGGACTGCAATAGAAAAGTACGGCAGGCCGGCTTTGGAGCTGGGGGTAGGGTATGGACGGATGGCGTGCCGGACTCACCCGGAGTGGGGAGTCGATCTCTCACCGGAGTCCCTTGAACGGTGCAGGAAGCGTGTCAACCCGTCTGTGCAACTACTGACAGCTGACATTGGCGACTATAGCCTTCCAGATCCCGTGCCATTCTCTTATGCGCCCCTCAATACGTTCAATCACGTGCTTGACTCTCAGGCGCGCGTACAGGCGTTTCGTAATATCCGAAGGAACACGGTCAAAGGTGGGCGACTTCTCTTTGATTCTCATGTCATGACGGAGCGTCAGCGACGGGAGCGTCACTTGCGGGTTTTCAATCCCGTGTGGACGGAATCGCACGCCTTCTACTACGCAGAGAAAATTATTGACTTCGAGCGCTGGATATTCGAAGTCACTGGTTCGATAGAATATGTGTCTTCTGGGGTCGTCGAGCGAAAGGTGCACTATCGCGGACCGCGTCGCGCTTACATTCCCCCACATCAGTTCGCCATTGAATTGGGGCGTGCGGGCTGGTACGTGGAAGGAGCTTGGGGTGACTTCGAGGGGACGTTGCTGAATGAGGCGAGCATGCGCCAGGTCTGGTTGGCTGTCAATCCATGACCGATGCGGGCCCTTGCTGTTTGGGCCGTGTGCAGCGGTGAGCAGACTACCAGCAGGCTCCGCTGGTGGTGCGGCGCATTCTGTCGTCTGAGCTAGCTGCGCGCTTGTAGTGCATGGTTCACGCTGTCAGGGGGTGGTCTGCCCTGGTGCTGATGTAGCGGCACATTTGCCGTCGGATTTAACGAACCGCCGGTAACAAAAGCAACAAAAGATTTTCAATAATCGATCTTCAGTCGGTCGCGTTGACATCTGCGGCCGATTGTCCGAGAACGTCATGGCTGCGGGGGAGGGCTGAGGAGTACCGGACATTAGCTGTGCACGACGTGGGCACTGCCGTCCAGTGGGTGACTGCACTGTCGTCGGCCAGGGTGACCCGGACAAGGAGGTACCAGCCGGTGAAGGCGACTGGAAGCTGGCTCCTCATCCCACTCCAGCAGGCCAATTTCCGCCGTCTGGCCACGGGGCGTCTTTTAATGTACTTTGCGAACGCCATGGCGCCCGTCGTTCTGGCGTTCACTGTGCTCGACTTGGCCCATTCCCCGGCTGCCCTGGGCCTGGTCGTAGGCGCACGATCCATCGCCAACGTCGTGCTTTTGCTTTTCGGCGGTGTCCTCGCCGATCGTTTTGGATACCGCCTGGCAATCCAGGGTTCGGCGCTGGCGGCTTGCGCGTTGCAGGGGGCGATCGCAATCTGTGCGCACCTGGATCTGCTGTCGATCCCCCTGCTCGTGGTGTTGAGCGTGGCCAATGGAGCTGTCTCCGCGGTATCCCTGCCGACGTCGGCCGCCTTGACGCCGCAGACCGTGCCGACCGCAGAGCTGCGTCCGGCAAACGCCGTGATGCGGATGGGGATCAACCTGGGTCTGATCCTCGGGGCCTCACTGGGCGGCGTGGTGGTCGCCTGGGCCGGGCCCGGGTGGGCGCTATCCGGCAACGCGATCACCTTCCTGGGCGCCTCGATATGTTTCTCTCGGCTCACGCTTCCGGCTAG
This sequence comes from Streptomyces sp. NPDC007983, assembly GCF_042958345.1. Classification (NCBI taxonomy): domain Bacteria; kingdom Bacillati; phylum Actinomycetota; class Actinomycetes; order Kitasatosporales; family Streptomycetaceae; genus Streptomyces; species Streptomyces sp. NPDC007983. The sequence goes on along the minus strand of NZ_JBIBJI010000032.1, from coordinate 15,929 downwards.
GGCGCGTCAGGGCGGCAAGGGTGCCAATCCCTGGCAGGACCTGCGCGACGGCTGGGCCGAGTTCATCGCACGCTCCTGGGTGTGGGTCGTGGTACTCCAATACACGCTGGTCAACGCCGCCGTAGCCGGAGGAATCCAAGTGCTGGGGCCGCTGGTCGCCGACGCCGACTTCGGCCGTTCCCTGTGGGGCCTCGTCCTCGCCGCACAGACCCTCGGAGCGCTGATCGGCGGCGTGATCGCCGCCCGTTCCCGAATGCGCCGGGCGCTGTTCTTCGGCGTTGCAGTGACGGCGGTCAACGCGGTCCCCCTTGCCGTCCTCGCGGGAGAACCACACATCGTGTTGCTCTTCATCGCCATGTTCCTCAACGGGATGGCGATAGAACAGTTCGGGGTGGCGTGGGAGCTGACGCTTCAGGAGAACATCCCGGAGGACAAACTGGCGCGGGTGTACTCCTACGACGCGCTGGGATCGTTCCTGGCGCTGCCCATGGGCGAGATCGGGGCCGGTTTCGCCACCGAACATTTCGGCATCCGGCCCAGCCTGTTCATAATGGCTGCTCTTGTCTTGGTGGCGACAGCGATGGCGGTCACCAACCACGAGATTCGCGCACTGACCGTCAAGTCCCAGCCCGCGCCATCCCCATCCCTCACGAACTGAGGCATGGTTGGCGGCTCACCCTGCCCCGCTCACGTTGCGTTCGGTATGGGTGTTGCCTGCAGGACAGACTTCTTCATCCATCGCGGCCTGGCCTTGCCCACTGACCAAGCCGAACGGCTCGCCGTTGGGCGGTGCAAGCGTCGCGTTGCCGCAGCCACCGATCCCCTCCGGCCAAAATTTGCCGTCTTCGACGCCCTGCTGCTGGAGGAAAGCGGTGATGGTGCCGATGAGCAGCTGGTTGTGGGCGTGAGCGTCGGTGAGGGCGTACGACACCAGACGCTGCCACTCGCGCAGGCTTTCGCCGTACTCGCGGCCTGCCTGTACCGCCCGGTGGAGGTGGTTCGATGTCCAGCGGCAGTGCTGCTCGACCGCCGTCAGCAGCTCCTGGGGCACGGTGTCGGCTGTCCAGCTCGGCCCCGGGGCGGCTTTCGTCGCGCCTTGGGCCGGGGGAAGGCAGTCGCGGATCTGCTGCAGTCCTGCCGTGTAGGCGACCTTGTGCTGGTCGCGGTACTGGCGTGCTTGGTTCTTTCGGGCATGTGAACTCATGGCTGGTTCCTCGTGCGCCCTCCCGTGATGTGGCGCTGTCGGTGGCCAGGCCACGTGAGCGTCCGTCGCGAATGATGCGGTGCATCTGGGGCTTACGGTAAGGAGTCACGCCGCCAATTCACAGGCCATCACCAAACGAGTGGCTAGTAGGGCTCCGTTAGGTCTGTCTGCCTGCCGTGTTCAGGGGCAGGAGGACTGTGTGGACGCACATGACGTGAATCGTGTTCGGGCGACGTTGGCTTTATTCGTGGTGGATGTGTTCGCCTCGGTGCCGCGCAAGGACCAGCGAGCCAAGAGCGACTGCTATCTGCGCGGACTGATGACGGACGGCCGCCGCAAGTCGATCCAGCCGATGGCGGAGCGTCTGCCGGACGGCAATGAGCAGAATCTGCAGCAGTTTGTGAACCAGTCCACATGGGATCCGGTGCCGGTGCGGCGGCGGATCGCCGAGCGGCTGGTGCCGCGGATCGGTCCGGACGCCTGGGCGGTCGATGACGTGTCGTTCCCCAAGGACGGCCGGATGTCGGTCGGTGTCGCTCACCAGTACTGCGGTGCGCTGGGCAAGCAGGCCAACTGCCAGGTCGCGGTCAGCGTGCACGCGGTCTCCGATGCGGCCTCGTGCCCACTGAACTGGCGGCTGTTCCTGCCCAGGGAATGGGCGGATGACGCCCTCCGGCGCCGACGGACCCGCGTTCCCAAGGACGCCGGGCACCGGGAGAAGTGGCGGCTGGCACTGGACGCCCTCGATGAACTGGCCGGATGGGGACTGATGCCACCCGTCGTGGTGGCGGATGCCGGCTACGGACAGAACGCAGACTTCCGTGCCGGCCTGGCCGAGCGGGGACGCGCATACGTGGTCGGCATCCGCGGCGATATCACCGTCCAGCCGCACGACGCGGTCCCCACGGCCCCCGCCTGGTCCGGCAACGGCCGCAGGCCCCAGCCCCGCTACCGGCAGCCACCGGTGACGGTGGCGGACCTGGCCGCGGGCGCCGGACGGGAAGCCTTCAGCCAGGTGACCTGGCGGGAAGGCTCCCGCGGCGCGATGACCTCCCGTTTCCTCGCAGTACGGGTTCGGCCGGCCGGGGTCCGCTCGCGTCGGCTGGCCCAGGCAGCCGCGGTGGCCGAGCACGGCCGGTGGGACGGCGTCCTACCCCAGGTGCGACTGCTGGCCGAATGGCCCGACGGTGAAGACGAACCGACCCGGTTCTGGCTGTCCGACCTGCCCGACGACACCCCGATCGCCGACCTGGTCCGCCTGGCAAAGATCCGCTGGCGCATCGAGCACGACTACCGCGAACTCAAGCACGGCCTGGGCCTGGACCACTTCGAAGGCCGCTCCTGGAACGGCTGGCACCACCACGTCACCCTGGTCACCGCCGCCCACGCCTTCCTCACCGAACAGCGACTGGCCCCAAAAGCCGACACAGCGGACTCACCCTCTACCAGATCCTCGACACCCTCCAGGACCTGCTGAACTGCTGGACCGGCATCTGCACCACCTGCCACCAACCTCTGCCCAGCAGGACCACACCAAGATCAAGACAGACCTAACGGAGCACTACTAGCTGCTGGATGCTGGCGCGGTGGGTGGCAGCGGTATGTCGTAACGCCCGAAGAGTTCTCGGAAGAAGCCAGCGACTACTCGAGGGCCGACAGCAGGGGCGAGCTCGTGGCCCCCGAAGCGGTAGACCTCGTATCCGGAGAGCTTCAGCTGCCGGTCTTCCGAGACCATCTGGGCATACAGCTCGGGCCTCGCCTTGCCGTTGATCGAGTAGTGCTGTTGGCCGTCGATCTCCAGGACCACCCGGACCCTGTTGGGCAGCAGCAGGAGGAAGTCCATTCGCTGCCTGGCCAAAGGGCCAGACGCGGGCCGGGCCTTCGCGGTGTAGGGGTCGTAGTGGAGATACACCTGGGGGATCAGGGCGGGCAGGGCCAGCCCTCGCTCCCGAAAGTACAGGGCCGCGTACGTGCGGAACAGGACTTCTTCTGGCGGGGAGGCGAGCGATTCCGCGAGCCGTGCGCACAGCGTCCTGGAGGCGGCCTCCTGGTCACCTGCCACGGCGGGGTTCGTCTGCTGCCACCAGCTGACGAGCTCCGCCCATGACAGGCCGTCGGCGACGAGGGGCCGGGCGTACGTCAGGCAGTACTGGGCGTTGCGGACGATGTCGAGGCGGTTGTTGACCGCGTCGCGCAGAACGATCTCAGGCTTGGGGCCGTTAGCGGCAAAGATCAGGTTCTTGAACTCTCCGTCGACGCCGGTCATGCCCAAGGAAGCGAGGACCTGCTCCAGCTCCGGCGCTTCGTACTCGTCGAGAACCTTGCGAGCGACTGCGGTCAGCTCTGACACCGCCAGCGGCCGCAGCCGCCTCATGACATAGCGGTACTTGCTCCCGAATGCCTCGTCCTCTTCCCTTGGAGCAAGCCCCAGACGTACGCATTCGCCCGAGACCTCGTACGACTCCAACTCGGCAACGGCGCTGGCTATCGCGGAACGCAGCGTTTCGGGCTTCACCGCATCTCCCATCCCCCGAGGCTACTGGCCCGCACCGACATACCGGGCAACGGCCGACTGCCCCGCTTCGGGCAACTCACCCCTCGGGCACATGCGGGCAGGTCTCGCGCTGCCGATAGCGCCCCAGCACGTCCGTGCCCACGGCTGTCCAGAAGGCCCGGGAGTCCTGGGAGTGGCCGCCCAGGGTGTGCCAGGACAGGCCGGGGTGCTCGAGGCGCAGCGCCTTCAGCCCCGCAGTGGCCAGCCCGCACCGCTGGAACTGCTCCGCGGTGTAGGGCCACTCGACCCACCCGAGCCCGCAGCGGCCGCAAATGGTGTAGTCGACGGCGAAAGCGACATCGTCGGCGAGATTCGCGGCGCGCTCCCTCCAGCCGGGCCGTTCCGAGGAAGGAGTGTCCTGCCAGGGTGCATTCAGCCTGATCACGGTCCAGCCGGTCGGCTGTCGGCCCCATTTGCCGCCGCTGATCGCGCGTAAGGTCCGCTGCCAGGGCGTGCCGTCCGCTGCCCACGCCACGTCATGGGCCTGCGCGGCGAGCGCCAGGGCCTCTTCCCGTTCGTCAACGCTCCCCATGCCGTCTACCGTGCCCAGGCAGCTGAGGGCTTCACACGCGAGTTCGACCGGGGTTCAGAGGCTGTTTCTGGTCCCTAGGTTCTGCGGAAGCTCTGAGCAGGGCATGAAGCTCGCACGTCGTGCGGGGCTCGCCGCCTTTCTGGCCGCCGCCGCACTCACCATCGCCACCCCCGCCCAAGCCGAGGAGATCAGTCTTCCTCTGCGCGCCGCTGTCGCCGCCCTGCCGGTGGCTGCGCAGGACCATACTGGCTACGACCGGGATCTGTTCAACCATTGGGTCGACTCCGAACGCGACGGCTGCTCGACCCGGGCGGAGGTGCTTTTGGAAGAAGCCACCACGGCACCGACCGTGACCGGGCGGTGCACCCTGGCTCCGTGGCCGCTGGGCCTGCTTGGTTCGTTCAGCGGGCAGCCGGCCGACCGTGGGGCCCCGGCCGGGGCGACGCAGTGGTGCTCGGGCCGGCGGCCGGGGAAGACTGGCCGCCGGACACGCCACGGGCCCCGGGGGAGAAGGCATCCCCGGGCCCGGCGTTTGGAGTCACGCTCTTCAACGACACCACGGCCCAGGCGTCACGCGGGCGCGGGGTGCGGCTCCTCCAAGAGCTCGGCGACCCTCTCGGGCCAGCGCGGCGCTAAGCTTGTTCTTTATCTACCAAGATCTTCCGGGCTTGCCGATGGCCTTGAGGGTCTCGGGGCGTTTGACGGTCTTGCCGACGTCGTAGCGGGGTGCCCGGTGTTTGTTCTTGGCGCCGGGCGGCCGTCCGGGGCCGGCTCCTCGCGGTTTGGGAACACGGGCCGGGCAGGCGAGGTGAGCGCGGATGTTCCTGAACCCTCGGCGGACCCGGGCCGGGGTGAGCCGGTCGGGGACGGTGGGTTTCTCCCAGGGCCGACGGAGGTCCGCGGCGAGCGGGCGGGCGAGCCGGAGCTGGGCGTGAGCGACAATCAGGATCCATGTCCAGCGGTTCGCCGCCTCGGGAGTACGGAGTTTCGGAGTGGTCCAGCCCAGGGTCTGCTTCGCGAACCGGAAGGTGTGCTCCAGATCGAAGCGGCGGAGAAATGCCTGCCAGAAGCGGTCTACGTCGTCCGGGGTGGCATCGGTCTTGGAGGACCATAACCACACCGGCGCTGCTTCCCGGTCCTTCGACAGATGCTCGACCTTCAACCGCATCAACGTCCCCTCGACCAGAGGCAGTTCACCGTCGTGGTCGAGCCAGGAGGAGCGGTGGGTGAGCCTTGGGTGGACCCGGTCCCACGCCTGGGTCTCGGCCTTGCCGTAGTTGGTCGTGTCCGTGACCGTGGTGATCGCGGGCTCGGGCCAGGTCTCCGGCTTGGTGAAGCGGAATTCCGGGCCGTGCTTGGGTGGCCGGCCGTTGACGCCGCGCATCCGTGGTGGTTTCGGCAGGCGCATGACGCGGTCGGAGCGGACGCGGCCGACCAGTTCGACCGGCAGGTCGCGCAGGACCCAGGCCAGGCGGGTGACGTCGTAGCCCGCATCGCTCACGATCAGGATGTTCGGATCGCCAGCCTGCCACTGGCCTGCGGCGATGAGCCGTTCAACGACTCCTCGGAGCTGGGGGCGGTGATCGCGGTCGCGTCGTCCGCCGGGCCCAGCCGGACCGCGTCCAGGATCGCGGTCCAGGACGTGGCGCCCGGCTCCAGCAGGGCCACGAAGGAGTAGGGCCAGCCCGGAATGAACTGCGATGCCGTCTTGGCGCGGCCGTAGACGTGGCAGAACAGGCGCTCCGCCGAACACGGCGCGTCCGACCGAAGCCACGGTGACACATCAACCGCCAGGACCAGACGCCCGCCGTCGAAACGCGGCAGCGGCAGGCCGGCCAGCACCGTCCGTAGCCGGCCAACGTCGATCCGGCCGTGGTTCAAGCCGCCGTACATCGCTCCATGCCCCACGACGATGCTCGGGCACCAGCGTCAAGTCCACGGGGGACTTCACCGCACCGTCCGCACACAGCACCGCGTCCAGCAGCTCGAACAACTCGTCGCGCCGCGTGGTCAGATACTCGTAGAACTCACCCCGGAAGCGTGACGCTTCCGCGAAAGCTTCCCTCCGGACAGCATCAGGCAGCAGACTCACCCTCACGGCCTTCGTCGTGGTCACGTGCACCTTGGTCGGAGCACATGATCAGACGAAGGCCGCTCCCACGTCCGGCGAACCCCCAGCTGAGCGACTCAGTTCGACACGCCATTCGAGGCCGGAAGAAAAAGAACAAGCTAAGCAAAAAGCCCCCTGCTGGGACAGGGGGCAGAATGAGTACCGAGTTCGCCGTGACCAACTCCGCCAGTCGCCAAGTCTACTGCTCACCCACATGCAGGGAGGCCAACCGCCAGCACCATCCCGTCCAGCGGACCTGCCCCACCTGCAAGGAAGAGTTCACCACCGATGTGAGCCCGAAAAGGATCTTCTGCTCGCCTCAGTGCCGCCTTGCGGCCCGCACCAGCAAGGACGCCCTGGAAACACGTACCTGCCCCATCTGCGAGGGCGCCTTCCAGGCTCCGAAAACCGTCCGGCAGCTCTACTGCTCACCCACCTGCCGCAGGGACGCCGACCGCCTCCGCGGTCAGGCCCGGGACGCCGACCGGGCCCGCCGCCTCGGCGAGGCACCGATGCCGCCGCCTCCCGCGCTGCCCGACCTCCCGCCACCGCCCAAACCAACATCCCGCTCGGGAACCCGCCACGTCACGCCAGAGCGGGACCCGCTGGAGCCGACCGCGACACGCAACTGCCCGCACTGCCAGCAGCCCATCACCATCGTCGCCCTGCTGGCCACCCCGGAGGCCGCCAGGCCGACCATGCCCTCCCGCGGCCCAGACATCATCCAGCTGCGACGCACCCCATGACGCGCATTCACGTCAACAGCCGCGGCATCGCTCACCAGCTCAACAACGTCAACTAACCGTGACCAACCCTCGCGGAGCCCGCCGACCCGACGGTCGGCGGGCTCCGCGAGGGTTGTCTACCCATCGGTCAGCCAAGCCGGTACTCCCACCCCTCACGCCAGCCGAAATCGGCCTCCACCAGTTCTTCCAACGGCTTGCCGTCAATGAGGTGGTCGAGCCCCCACCGAGTGGCGACGTGTCCGATGACCAGGATCCGGGTGTCCGACCAGCGCACGGGCAGATCTGCCAGGAAGCGGCCCACGCGGTCAACCGCCTGCCGCCAGCTCTCACCACCCGGATAGGGCTGGTCGATGCGCTGGGCCCGGCTGCGATGCAACTCAGCAGCAGGCATGCCGTTCCCGTCACCGTAGTCACATTCCCGCAGCCGCCAATCATGCAGCACCGGAATATCAGTGCCCTCGAACGCCAGAGACGCCGTCTCGACCGCACGCGCCAGATCCGAGGTGAACACGGCACTGATGCCGTCCTTCCGGCGCCGCTCACCCAGCTCCACGGCCAAGCCCTTACCCCGTTCGGAAAGCCGTCCAGGCAACCACCCAGTGGCGATCCCGCGGTCGTTGTCCTGGCTCCACGAGTGCGTCTCGAACACGATCTCCAACGACATGACGCCAGGCTAAAGCCATATCCCGAGGCTCCTGCCCCTGCTTCTCCCAGAGCGGACAACCCTCAACTGTGACGAAGACCGATAGGTGGCCCAGACGGCCTTGAGCCTTCCAAGTGAGCTTCCAAGCATTGGTAGTTGGCCCTGCTGAGGAGCGATAGTTGGCCACCGGGCCGCGGGTGGAGAGCGCCGTCTCTGGAGGTCACTCTGGGTGGATCCCGTACTCGGCCAGCCACCCGAGCACGTCTTGGCGGGAGGCCTCGACAAGTCGCCCTCCGGTGAAACGGATGTCGTCGGTCACCTCTGCCACGCACTCTGGCGGGGGGACAAAGGACTGCGCCTCTTCGTCGGTGGTGAACTCGGCCTCCGCCAGGACCAGGCCCTGCAGGGGCCCATCGAAGACATCCACGCCCAGGGGAGGCACGCTGAAACGCGTCTTGGACAGCACCACGGCTGGCAGCGAGGCGAGCAAGTCGTACTCGGCCGGCGACAAGTAGGTATTCGTGATCAGGCCCTGAATACCGCCGGGACGAGGGATCGGTACTTTCTGGGTGAGCTTGAGCTCGCGGTCGCCACCTGGGAAATCGGCACGCCGCAGCCGCAGACGTGTTCCCACCAGATACCGATCGGTAATCACACGGGTGACCGTCACTGAGGACGGTTCTGGCGGTTCGGCCAGTAGGAACCGTCTCTCCCGCTCGACGCGTGCGTACTTTCCTGGGCGAACCGACTGGCCCTGAACCCCACCAGTTTTGTCCATCATGAGGACAGCATCACAGCGTGTCGCGGCGGAGCCAACAACAGGTCACCGTCACGTCAACCGACAGGGCAACTGACCCTCGTTCTCGCGCTCTTGCTCATCATCATCCTCAGATGCTTCAGGGGCGCAAAGAAATGACGGGAAGAGCATCACTGGCGACAATCAAGGCTCTGTCCGCAGTTTCCGTGAAGGTCATGGCTGGGTGAGGATTCGGGTCCGGAGGAGTTCGAACGAGGCCCGGCCGTACATAGCGCGCTTGAGTGTTTTCACCCGATTTACGTGTCCTTCGACGACTCCGGAACTCCAGGGGAGAGTGAGGCCGGCGGTGACGGCGTCGAGGTCCCGGCGGAGGAAGCCGGCGAATCCGCTCATCGGCTTGGGAGCGTCCTGCTCGGCCTGGCGGATCCACTGCTGGAGCAGGTGTCCGCGCTGGTGACGCACCAGATCGGCGAACGCGCGGGCGAGGTCGCAGGCCCGGGTGATGTCTGGGCAGGCGAGCCGGACCTGAAGCAGCCGCTCCTCCTGGCTCTCGGTGAGCGTGTCACGCGGACGCATGATCCACGACGTGATCTTCCGCGGGCTGGGGATGTCGGCCCGGACCGGTTCGGCGGTTCCCGCACGCAGGGCGGCGAGGTGCTTGCGGACGACCTGGCGGCTGCCGAGGTAGCCGCGTTCACGGATCTCCAGGAAGAGTCGGGTGCCGCTGACCTGGCCCTGGGCCTGCGTGAAGCGGGCGTTGAGGTAGGACTTGAAGGGTTCCAGGACGCCGTTGGGCCGTCGGTCGCGGGCGGAGACCAGCATCTGGTCGAGGTCGGTGTCGCGGAAGCGGCGCACGGTCTTGCGATCGAGGTTCAGCCGCCGGGCGATGGCGCTGATCGTCCAGCCCTTCTCCAGCAGCTGGTGAACATCCTCGTAGCGGTGGCGGGTCCGCTCGATGATCTGGGTGCGGGGCAGCTCGACGGGCGGTAACAGCATCGGTGGCGGCTCCGGCACCTCCGTTTCCGTCTCCTGCTCGGTGTGTTTACGCAGGCAGTTGCGGTGCTGGTGGCAGGTCTTCTCCACCGCGGCGGACAGGTTCTGAAGCAAATGCCAGCGATCGGCAACTTCGAGGGCGTCCGGGGCGGACTCCTTGACCGCCTTGGTGTAGGCGGTGGCCCGGTCACGGCAGATGATCTCGGCACCGGGATGCTCGCCCAGCCAGGCCGCGAAGGTCTCCGAGGTGCGGTCGGGCAGCACGTCCACGACCCGGCCGGCTTCGACGTCGACCAGCACGGTGCCGTAGGTGCAGCCCTTACGGAAGGCGAACTCGTCCACCCCCAGCACCCGCGGGGCACGGTCCGGCACCGCCGGCGCCTTCAGCAGCCGCAGCAGGCGGGTCCGGCCCGCGGCCAGCCGCAGACGGTGGCACAGCCGTGCGGCCGGACGGCCACCCAGCTCGACCGCGATCGACCGCAGCCAGCCCGTCAGTCCGACGCTGGAGCGGCGGTGCCGTTCGGTCAGCCCGCCGACCTGCTCGGCGAACGTTCTGCGGGAACAGCTCCTGCGGTCGCAGAAGTACCGGCGTACCCGGAACCGGACCACGACCCGGCGGGAGCCCAACGGCCGCTCATCCAGGGTGCGTTGGTACGAGCTGTGCACGCGTTGCGCCTGCTTCCGGCAGTCCGGGCAGCGGCCCGGGCGACCGGTGGACATCGCCTCCACCACCAGGCCGCCGGAGGAGTCGCTGACGCGCTCCACTCGCACATCGATCCCGGGAAACAGCACGTCCTCGACCGTCTTGCTCGCCATGGCGGGGAAGACCCTGCTGAAACGATCCCCCGTTCCAGCCCCTGACCTGGGGATTCACGGAACTGCGGACAGAGCCACAATCAAAGAGCCCCATCACCGCACCGAGCCGCTGTCTGTCGGGATGTGGGTGCTCACCCTCAGCCTCTGGACGGACCTCCTCACCGAGCACGGCCTCGTCGCCGACCGGGTCGATGTCCTCACCGATCCCGAGGGCGACACCCCGCTGTCCTGCACGCTCGTCCAGGCCCGCCGTCCCTTGCCCCCTCCACCCGAACGCCGGAGCTGACCAGCAGGGCCGATACTGACACGACCGCACAGCCGCCCCGCAGTCGTATTTCCCCATGAGGATCGTGAAGGGGATGGGGCCCCGGAGCCGCTCCGTCTACGAGCCGTGCAGCCAGATCCGCAGCGTGCCCACGGGGGCGAAGCCATGGCGGATCGCGACCACTAGGTCGTCGCCCTGTTCGTAGCCGACCACCGGCAGGGTGGGGAATAGCCGGTTCACCGCGTCCAGTACCACCGGCCAGGCCACGTCAGGGCCGCCATCCAGCGCGAAGACATTGGAGATCCCGACCACGTGGTCACTGCGGCTCGCCACCGCTCCGGCCACGACTCGGCCATCGTCGTACCGTCCGGCGAGCAGAGAGGTGGCTGGGTCGTGGAGCAGTCCGGCCCGGAAGAGGTCCGCGTTGCCGCCCCCGTTGTCCCAGGCGAGCGCCCAGGCGCGCAGCGTGTCCGGGTCGCCTGCCACGGTCCAGGCAAGATCCGACGCGGCAGCGGGCGGACTCGCCGGGCGGTGGATCCACTGCGCCTCGAACAGCACCTGGAAGCCGGCTGCTGTCAGGTCGAGGTCGGCGAAGCTGTCCTTGACACAGGCGCCGGGTGCGGCGGTATCGATCCGGGCCACCAGCGCGGCCCGGTCGGCGCCCGGCACCAGCGTCACCGCGTCGGGGTAATAGAGCGGCGTGCGAGCCGGAGCGGTCCAGGCTTGTGTTCCGAACTCGCCCGTCACACCGTGCGATCGGCTCATCGCTGCGCACCACTCGGCGTTGTTGCGGGCGGCGGCCCGGACCAGGAGTTGCTTCGGCGTCGTCACGAGTGCGCAGCATGACGGATCTGTCCCGGCCCGTCGAACGCTTTTCCGCCACCGCACGGACGCCTTTACCGTCCTCGGCGGCTTCACCGGCCCGCCCGCGTCCCCCTGCGCCAGCGGCTCCAGGGACTGCCCACCGGATGACGGCACAGCGGCTCCGCCTGCGCGACCCCCGTAGCGTGCGGGCGAGTCGTACGTGACGCAGGCCGGAGCAGTTCAGCCCCCGCCCGCCGGGCGCTACTCGTCCTCACCGGGTGCGGCCCCAGAGAGGGCTGCCCGGGGGCGGAACACGATCTCTGATGGTCGATCCGCTATTTGCAGGACTTGAAGTGGCCGAGGGTGCCCATTCACCCGAAAGAGTGGCGGGACCCGGGTGATGCGCGGGGGATTTTCAGACCCGCCTGACCATCTCCGACCGCTATTGCCGGAGGTGGTTCGTCCATTGTTCGAGCGTGGTCTGTTGGGTCGAGAAGTGGTCAACGCCAGCTGTGCGTTATGGCTCTATCGGGAGTGCCCGGCTCCGTTTTCATGTGGATCAGGGGTCTGCCGCAAGTGGGTAATGCGACTAGCGTCCGACTGGGCACGGAAAAGGGTCCCGAGGCGATGCCAACCAACTCGGGACCCTCCCTCGTGCCATCTCAACTACGCACCGAGGAGCGCGAAAATTGATGCAGCACGTCCGCCGGAAGCTCGCAAGCGTCCTTCCGGCAGCGCCAGAGATTAACATTCCGCTGTCGGGCTTCCTGCAAACCGCCAGTTCGAGCGTCTTGATGATCACGTTGCGTTTCAGCTCTCTGCTCTTGATCGGCGTCCTCGCGGCAGCGGCCGTCCGTAAGGAACCCTTCCCGGTGGAAGTGCTGGTGGGCATGACGGCCGCCTCCGTGTCCGACCGCAGCTGTGTCACCTACCTGAAGATCCGCCGTACCGTCTGACGACGCGGGCCTGCGTGAAGAAGCCCTCGCCCGCCTTGTGGGCGAGGGCGGCACCGCCGCCACCACGGCCAAGCGGCCTGGCCTTGCATCCCCTCGGCGTGTCCTGACAGCCGACGGCGAATCCCTTAGCCCACCGCGATGTCTCACTTGCTGGCCGGGCTCCGCTCCGTCTTGCCCTGCACCCCTGTGAGGTGAAACGTCATGCTGATGCGCTCCAGCCCGCCGGGGCTGTGCGCTGAAACAGAACTGGACGACCGGCACTTCGCCGCATGGACCGGCCCATCGGCCACCCAACGGCTCCCGGCCTCCTACACCGTCTTCTGCTGCGACCACTGGACGGTCTACCGACGCTTCGGCACCGCCGCCGCGGGTTCCACCCACGGAGGTATGGGCATCGCCCGGGCCGCCCTGCACGATCTGGGCAAGCAGTGGGAGAGAGCACTTCGCAGCTCCTCACCAGCCGCACATGCCTGGGACCTGCTCTCCCGTAGAGCCTCGAAGCACCGAACCGCGTCGTTGCAGGAACTTCACCACCTCCTCGGCCGCGATGAAGCCGACGCCCTGGTCCTGCGCTACAAACTCGGCCTGTCTCCCCTCCAGGCCGGCTATGCGATGGGCCTGTCCGAAGCCGACTTCGAGCTGCTGCGTCACCGGGCTCTGCGAGAACTGCGCACCACCCGAGCGGCTTGAAATATGCCTGCGTCGTATTCCCTGATGAGGCGTCTGGTGTGCGCCGGAGCGTGAAAGGTCAACTCGACGGCTGAAAGGCCATCAAAATAGGTGCCACATCGGCGGGTGCGGGTAGCCCTGCCTCAGCGCGTCCTTCTAGCATGGGACCTCTGCCTTCGGGTACCGGCAGCGTCTCAGGGGGGACGCATGCCTTCCGAGAGTGTGGGGAGCCGACCATCATTGATGTCAGCAGGCCAAGTGTTGCCAGGATGTACGACCACCTTCTGGGCGGCACAGACAATTATCAGTCTGACCGGGAAGCATGCGAGAAATTACTCCGCATCGCTCCCAGCTCTCGCAAATTAGCGCTGGTCAACCGGCAATTTCTCGTGAGGGCCGTGCGCTATCTCGCCCGGGAACAGGGTGTGCGCAGATTCCTCGACCACGGGTCAGGACTTCCGACACGGCCCAACGTGCATCAGGTCGCCCAGGACATCGATCCCACCAGCGAAGTCGTCTACATCGACAACGACCCCGTAGTCCTCGCTCACGGGGAAATGATGCTGGCCGAGGACCCGAGGACTACCGCCGTCCTCAACGCCGACATCCGCCACACCACAAAGATCTTCGAGAGCCCCGCGGTACGACGACTGCTGCGCGACGACCAGCCGGTCGCAGCGCTGTTTGTCTCCGTTCTCCACTGCATCCGCGACGATGACGACCCCTGGGAGCTGGTCCGCCGAGTCTGCCAGCAGCTACCGCGCGGCAGTTACCTGGTGATCTCGCAGCTGACCAGCGACGACCAGGAACTCCGCCGCAACATCACCGATTTCATGCAGGAGATCACCGACAACTCCTGGGGGACGGTCCGCTCGATCAGCGAGGTCAACCGGTTCTTCGAGGGCCTCGACCTTCTGGAAACCCCCGAACCGGTCGAGGTCTCGCGCTGGCTGCCGGACAGCGATCTCCCTCCGCTGCGGCGGAGGGAGGAGTGGATCGAGTACGGCGGGGTCGCCCGCATCAGGTGACGGAGGCTACTGCGGGGTCTCGTCGGCCAGTCGGTCGATGTAGTACTGGAGCCGACCCATGGTCTCCGTCTTCGACAGGGCATGTCGCCACCAGTGGTCCATCGACGCCATGAAGGTCTCGATCTGCGCGGTGTTGGTGAGGAGCTGACCGCCGACGTTCTTGTCCTCCAGGTAGATCAATCGGCCAGCGGTCCCTTCGTGTGGCTTGCACAGGGTGATGGCGGGGTGCAGCGGGGAGCCCTGCCGCATGGCCGACCTGGGCAGGATCCGCAGGTGCACGTTCGGCTTGTTCTCCGCGACGGTGAACAAGTGGCGCAGCTGCTCCCGCATGACCAGCACGCCGCCCAGCTCCTTGTCCAGCACGGATTCCGCGATGACGGCCCTGTACATGGGAGCGGTGGGGTGGTCGAGCAGATGCTGTCGGCGAAGCCGCACCTCCAAGCGGCGTTCGATGGCCGCGAGGTAACTGCGCCGTGTCTCGGGGTCGACTTGCGCCCGGGCGAAGTCTGTCATCAACGCGCGGGCGTAGCCTGCGGTCTGGAGCATCCCGGGGACATAGTTCTCCTGGTATACCTGGACCACCTTCGATGTGGACTCCAGGGCGTACAGGGACATGAGCTCGGGGGTCGCGACGTCCGCGAAGGCAGACCACCATGTCTGCTCATGCGGCCACTGCAGGAGCATCTCCGCTTCCCTGACGCAGTCCTCCGGCGCCTCGTAGAAGTGGAGCAGCGCGAAGACGTGGTCCGCCTTGAGCGTGCCGGTGGCGTTCTCGTAGCGGCTGAGCTTGGGCACGGACCCGAACCCCGAAACGGACCGCACGACCTCGTCCTGGTTCATCCCGCGCTCCTGGCGCAGATGCTGCAGCAGGGCACCGATGAGCTTCTCCGCTGCTTTTGGTGTGGCCGGTGGTGGCTCTCCCTGCCGTCCGACCAAGGCCAGGATCTGACCCGACATGTGGCACTCCTCGCGCGGGCGGGACTTTCCCACCCGCGCCAAGAATGAACAGCTATCTGCCTCACGGGCAACCTGTGGCCGACGCTTTTTAGACAGTCATGGCGTTGAACTCCCCTCGGTTCGCGCCGTCGAGGAAGGCAACGAACTCGGAGCGGGTGAATACCAGAGCAGGACCGTCGGGGAAACGTGAGTTTCGTACCGCGACTTCGGTTTCATTCACGCGTGCAAGCTCGACGCAATCACCGATTGCATCGCTCGCCGACGCCTTCGTCCATCGCGCGCCGATGATCTGACTGCCCGGTGTGCCGTTGATGACCGTGATCATGTTCGCACCTGTCCTTCGTGTCTGACCAGTACCGATCCTCACCGGCGCCGATCACTTCCCGCTTCCCCACAGCCCCGCTCGCAGCCGCCTCTGAAATTTTCACGGGACGGTGAAACTTGTATCGGAAGCCTAGTGGTGTCGATCTCCTTGCGGTGTCCCTCGAATGGGCGCTCTCGCCAGGCTTGAAATCTGTTTATATGACAAACAATAAGGGATTGATCTTGATTAGAGGCAGAGAATGGCTGGAGGTGAACCGGTGGCGGAGGGTGGTGTTGTGTGGCGATTCCATGGGGCGCCGCAACCAACGGAGAATTCGCCCAGCTCGGCTCGGCACCCTTGCTGCGTCGCCGCCAGACTGTGCTGATGGACGCAGGGACTGGTGCTGCGAATCGCGGACGATTGCGCCCTCCAGTACCGTTCGCGCGTAATCCGTCCGCGGAGCCGCGACAGGGCTGCGATGCTGCTATCCGCGTTGGTATCAGGTCCCGGCCGGACGACCTGCCCAACTTCCACACGCTCGTCACTGACGCGGACCCGCAACCGCGGCGCTGCCAAGCGCTGTCTGACCTC
>NZ_JBIBJI010000031.1:0-66897 GCF_042958345.1 Streptomyces sp. NPDC007983 | reverse complement strand
CTCCGAGTGGCTGAAGATCAGATCCATCCGGGCGAGCTTCGGCTCCCTCGTCGCGGTCTTCGCCGCCACGCTGGCCATCACCGTGCTGGTCTTCGGCGCCTTCTACGCCATCAACTTCGCGCAGATCGCCGCCATCGCCTTCGGGGCCACCGCCGTCTCCTCCGAGTACGCGGGCGGCGCCCTGCGGATCTCCCTGTCGGCCGTACCGCACCGGAGCCTGTTCTACGCGGCCAAGACGGCGGCCGTGGCCGCCGCCGCTCTCGTCGTGGGGCTCGCGACCGCCTTCGCCACCTTCTTCGCGGGCCAGGCGTTCCTGGGGGAGTACGCCATCGGCCTCGGCGAACCGGGAGCGCTGCGGGCCTGCGTCGGCGCGGGGATCTACCTCGCCCTGATGGCCCTGTTCGCCGCGGGTCTCACCTTCCTGCTGCGCAGCGCCACCGCGGTCCTGAGCCTGCTCATCCCGTTCATCCTGATCGTGGGCTTCGTGGTCGGCGACCTCGCCGGGTCGGCCGCCGACTATCTGCCGGACCGCGCCGGACAGCAAGTGCTGCACCAGGTCCCGGAGGGAGGCCCGGGCCCCTGGACGGGCCTTGCGGTGATGGCGCTGTGGGCGGCGGCCGCGCTCCTGGCCGGTTGGCGGGCGGTGTGCCGGCGCGACGCCTGACGTCATCCGCGAGGCGCGCTATTCACTCCAAAGAGATGTGACGACGGGTGAATTCTCCCGGCCACCCTCGGTAATATTTTCCGCGCTTCGGAAAATATTAGGAGCGCGGCGAACCGTCGGCACTGGAGGGTGGGGACTCATATGGGCGCACTACTGGACCAGAAGTACGAAAAGCTGTTCGCCTTGTTGGACGCCAATGGCGACGGTGTGATCGCCGAAGACGATTTCGAACTGATGGGCAGTCGCGTTCTGGCCGCCTTCGGCGAGGAGCGCACGGCGCCCAAGGGCAAGGAATACGCCGACGCGATGACCACGTACTGGCGCGCGCTGCGCGAGACCGCTGACGCCGACGGCGACGGCCGGATCGACAAGGGCGAGTTCCGGCAGGCCCTGCGCCAGGTGAGCGACCAGTTCGACGTGCTGATCGGCCCGCTCTACCGGGCCGGTTTCCACCTCGCCGACCGGGACGACGACGGCCTGGTCGGCCGGGAGGACTTCGTCACGGTCATCTCCGCCGTCGGTGTCCCCGAGGCGGAGGCGGCGGCGGCCTTCGACCGGCTGACCGAGCAGGGCGAGCAGCTGTCGAAGGACCAGCTGATGACCGCCGCCACGCAGTACTACTGCGACGAGGACCCGGCCAACACCGCGAGCCATCTGCTCTTCGGCGCGCTGTGAACTGAGTCGGCGGGGGTGGGGCGGGGGGAGCGCGGAGATGGGCACTGCCGTCCTGGCGGGCCGGGCACGGGTACCGCTGCTGATCGAGGCGCTTTTCGACGGACGATTCGACGAGCTGCACAAACCCTGGACGGATCATTTCCGTCAGGACATTTTCCGTTACCGCGATGGATTGTCACCGGTAGAGCGTTCGGAGCTCGCTTATGAGCGTTTGCGGGTCGTCAATGAAAAAATCGCATCCGTCGAGGACTTGGTCACGGCGACCGACCGACTGGTGTCGCTGCACGAGTGGCTGGGAATGGTCGACGGCTCGCTGACCACTCTGGCGACCATCCACTACAACCTGTTCCTCGGCAGTCTCCTCCGCCTCGACCCCCACCGCACCGTCGACCTCACACCGTTCACCCGGCTGCGGCGCTACGGCACCGTCCTGATCACCGAGCTGGGCTACGGGAACAACGCCGCCGAGCTGGAAACCACGGCGGTCCATCAGCCGGGTACCGACACCTTCGTTCTCCACACCCCGTCGGCCGGGGCGCAGAAGTTCATGCCCAACACCGGCCCCGCCGGGGGCAGCAAGAGCGGACTGGTCGCGGCCAGGCTGATCGTCCGCGGCCAGGACTGCGGCGTGTTCCTGTTCCTCGTGCCGTTGCGCGACGAGCGGGGGCCGCTGCCCGGCATCCGGATACGCCCCCTGTCGGAGACCCCCGGTTCGGCGGTCGACCACGCCATCACCTCGTTCGACCAGGTCGTGCTGGACCGTTCGGCCCTGCTGGCCGGTGACCACGCGGACCTGACCGCCGAAGGTGCCTTCCGCAGCGTGATCGGCAGCCGGCGTCGCCGGTTCCTGCGGTCCATCCAGCGCGTCACCACGGGCAAGCTCTGCCTGGCCGCGGCGGCGCTGGGCGGGGCCCGGGCGGGCCTCACCGTCGCCGTGCGGTACGCCCATCGGCGGCACACCTTCGCCCCGGCGAGCCGGACGGGCGTCCCCGTCTTCGCCTACCGCTGCCACCAGACCCGACTCCTCGGGGCGGCGGCCCGCGCCTACGCGGCGACCTTCCTGCTGCGCGACGTCACCCGCCGCGCGGGCACCGGGCGGGACGACCCCGCATCGGCCGAGGCGGAGGTCCTGGGCGCGGCGGCGAAGGGCTGGATCACCTGGCAGGCCCGGGACATCGTGCTCGAATGCCGCGAACGCTGCGGCGCCCAGGGACTGTTGTCGGCCAACCGCATCGTCGACCTGGTCACGCCGATCGAGTCCACCATCACGGCCGAAGGGGACAACCTCGTCATCTGGACGAAGGCCGCCGCCGACATGCTGACCGGGCGGGGCTACAGCCCGCCCGCGGCCCCGGCCGCCCCGACCGGCCCGCTGACCGGCCGCGCCGTCCTGCTCGACCTGCTCGTGCGGCACGAGCTGTACTGCCTCCAGCACGCCCGCGCCCGGGTCAGCCTGCCCAGCGACGGCCCGCTGGACCGCTGGAACCAGGCGGTGAACCCGGCCCTGGACCTCGTCGACGCGTACGCCACCCGGTGCGCCGCCCAGGCGTTCATGGCCGCCGTCGACCGGGTCGTCGACGACGCCACGCGGAGCCTGCTGGAGCAGGTCTTCCGGCTGTTCGTCCTGCAACGTCTCGCCCCTCACGCGGGCCTGCTGCTCGCGGACGGGCATCTCACCGCCGAAGCCGTCCGCGACCTCGCCCCCGCCGTCGACCGCGCCGGTGCCGAGCTGGCCCCTCACGCGCTCGCCCTCGTGGAGGCGTTCGCCATCCCGGACGACCTCCTCCAGGCGCCCATCGCCACCGACGGTTACGCCGCCGCCTACGACGACCCGGCGGGACCCTGGCAGCCATGAGCGACGCGTTCACCCGCGAGCCGCCGTGGGACCCCCGGCGCTTCCCGCCCGCCTCCCGAGCGCCCCGGCCCGTGCAGACGGCGCGGATGCTCCGGGACCCCCAGGGTTACGCACGCTCCCTGCGCCGCCGGTTCGGACCGGTCTTCTCGCTCCGTACGTACCCCTATCGCGGTGCCCTCGTCTGTGCGGCCGACGCCGCCGCCAACCGGGCGGTGCTGACCGACCACGAGCGGTTCACCGGCGGTGACGCCGCCGCCCTGCTGGCGCCCGCGATCGGCACCCGGTCGCTGATCTGCACGCCGCCACCCCTGCACCTGACCCACCGCAAGCTTCTGCTGCCCCCCTTCCACGGCGAGCGGATCACCCGCTGGGCGCAGCGGGTGCGGGAACTGGTGCACAGCGGGCTGCCCGAACTGCTGGGCGGCGACGGCGTGCCCGTGCGGCCGTGGGCGCAGCGGCTGACGCTCGACGTCATCCTGCGCGTCGTCCTCGGCCTGACGGACCCGGCCCGCGTCGCCACATTCCGCCGCGCGCTGAACGCGTACGTCGACACGGGCAACCTCGCCGTCCTGTTCCTGCCGGGGCCGCTGCGGCGCGACCTCGGGCCGCTCTCGCCGGGCGGCCGCTTCCACCGGCTCCGCGCGGCCGTATGGGACCTGACCCGCGAGGAGATCGCCGCGCGCCGGGCCGCACCCGACCGCGCCCACCGCGACGACGTGCTGTCCATGCTGCTCGACGCGCGCGACGAACACGGGGCCGGGCTGGACGACGCACAGCTGCTGGACGAGCTGACCGGCCTCGTCCTGGCCGGGTACGAGACCACGGCGACCACGATCGCCTGGACCCTGCATCTGCTCGCCCACCATCCCGCCGCCCGCGACGACCTGATCGCCGACCTCGACGCGGGCTCGGACCGGCTGCTCAAGGCGACCGTCAAGGAGTCCGGCCGGCTGCGTCCCGCCGTCTACAACGCCATGCGCACCGCGGCACACGACACGGAGCTGGGCGGCCATCCGGTGCCGCGGCACGCGTTCGTCGCGGCGCTGTTCCCGCTCACCCACCTCGACCCCGAGCTGTGGCCGGAACCGGACGCCTTCCGGCCCGGGCGTCACCTGGGCCCGGACCCGGGCCCCTACGCGCTGGCCCCGTTCGGCGGCTGCGTGCGGCGCTGCATCGGGGTGTCGCTGGCCCAGCTGGAGATCGAGACCGCCCTGCGGGAAATCCTCGCGGCCGCCGTCCCCGAACCGGCCGGGCCCCTGGAACCGGCCCGGCTGGTAGCGGTGACGATCGTCCCCGCCCGGGGCGGACGGATCCGCCTCCGCGGACGCCAGGAGCGGCGGGCCACCGCCGCGCATGTCCGGCACTTGTAGAATTCTGGAGGAAACCGTTCCGGACCCCCTCGGGGTGAGCACGGATGACCAGCAGCAACGGACCCGCCGTCTCCCGCGAGCAGTTCGACGCGCTCTTCGAGACGGTCCGGACCTGGGGGCGCTGGACCCCGGCCGGTCGCGGCGCCTGGAACCGGGTGACCCCGGAGCATGTGCGGCGGGCCGTCGCCCGCGTACGGTCCGGGGCGGTCGTCCCGCTGGCGCGGCCCTGGAACACGCGGCCGGCACCGGACAACCCCAAGCCCGCCCTGCACCACATGACGGACCTCGGCGACGTGGAGGCCCCGGAGCCCGCCGTCCACAAGGATTTCCTCGCCGCCGACTACCACGGCAAGGGCATCACCCATCTCGACGCGCTGTGCCACGCCGCCTACCGGGGGCAGCTCTACGGGGGCCGGGCGGCGCACGAGGTGATCGACGCCGCGGGCGCCCACTACGGCGCGGTCGGCCCGCTCGGGCCGCTCGTCACGACGGGCGTCCTGCTGGACCTCCCCGCCGTCCTGGGAACCGCCTGGCTGGAGCCGGGGCAGGCGGTGCACGCCGAGGACATCGCCGCCGCCGAACGGGCGCTGGGGGTGACGATCGACGAGGGGGACGCGGTGCTGCTGCGCTCCGGGAGCCTGCGCCGCCGAGAAGAGCGCGGTGCCTGGGACCCCGGCGCGGCGAGCGCGGGGCTCCATGTGGATGCCGTCCCGTTGCTGGCCGAGCGCGGCATCGCCCTGCTCGGCGGGGACGGGGACAGCGACGTACGGCCCTCGCCGGTCGACGGTGTGCACTCCCCGGTCCACGCCCTCGCCCTGACCGCGATGGGGGTGCCGCTGCTGGACAACCTCGATCTCGAAGCGCTCTCCGCCGCCACGGCCGAGGCGGGCCGTTATGCGTTCCTGCTGGTCGTGGCGCCGTTGAACGTGCCGGGCGGGACGGGGTCGCCCGTCACCCCGGTCGCGGTGCTGTGACAGCCGACCCCGGGCCGGTCACCGTATGTGGCCGTATCGAACTTATGCTCTCCTGCTCGCCGCGGCACCAGTTTGACCCGTTATTGTCGAAGAGTGGAGTTTTCTGGCTAATCGCGGCATATGGCTAGGAGAGGCGTGAATCGCGCCGGTGAGGAAGCGATCCTGGCAGGGCTCGTGGCAGGCGGCATCGGGCCTGCGCGTTCGCGTGAGCGCTTTCTTGAGGGGGAGGCGGTCCGGGCAGGCGTGCGGAGCCTGATCCTGGACTCGTGGCGACGCTGCCGGACCCTGGGCCTGCCGCTGGGCGGCTTCGAGCTTCCGTACCGGCAGTTCGACCCCGAGGACCGGCTGGTCCGCGCCGCGGGTCCGGTGCTCGACCGGCTGCGGTACAGGTTCCAGGGCAGCCCGATGAACATCGCGCTCGCCGACGGAAGCGGAACCGTGCTCCAGCGCCGCTTCGGCGACGATTCGTGGGCCAGGACCCTCCCGGCGATCCAGCAGGTGCCGGGTTTCGTCTTCGCCGAGCAGTTCGCCGGTACCAACGGCATCGGCCTGGCCCTGGCGGAGCGGCGGCTCATCCAGGTCCACGGCGCCGAGCACTTCGCCGAGCGCGGCTTGGCCAACGGCTGCAGCGCGATACCCGTCCGCGACCCGCTCAGCGGGCGCATCGACGGCATCCTGTGCCTCGCCTATCCGCGCAGCTCCGGCCATCCGGAACTGGACGACGTGCTGCGCAGGGCGACCCAGGCCATCCAATGGCGGCTGCTGGCGCAGAGTTCGGCACGGGAGCGCGGACTGCTGCGCGCGTACCTGGACGCGAGCGGTGCGCCGCGGACCGGCGCGCGCGGCAGGCGCACCGTGGGGGTGGACGGCTTCGCCCAGGGGCTGCACCCCGGCGATCAGATGCTGATCAAGGAGCGGGCCGCCGAGCTGCTGTCCCACGGGCAGCGGGCCGCCATCGACGTGACCCTGTCCGACGGGCGGCGGGTCATCCTCGTGAGCCGCCCGATGACGAGCGCGGCCGGGGTGGAGGGCATGGCCGTCGAGGCGATGTTCCCCGACCACTCGCCGAAGCCGCCCCTCACCCTTCCCTCGCACCTCACCCCTCCTCCCTCCGACGCCGCATCCGGACGGGGCGTCCCGGCAGCGAAGACGATGGCCGCGAAGACGGCCGCGGGCAAGACGACGGCCGCCGAGACATCGGCCGCCGAGCCCCCGGCGGCCGCGGCGGGCCATGCAACCGACGGCCTGGCCGGGCTGGTGCTGGTCGGCGAGCCGCAAGTGGGGAAGTACGCACTGGCGGCGCGACGCCGCATGGAGCTGCTGTCCGAGGCCAGTGCGAGCATCGGCACCACCCTGGACGTGCGCCGCACCGCCCAGGAACTCGCCGAGACGGCCGTCCCGCGGCTGGCCGACTTCGTCACCATCGACCTGCCCGACGCCGTACTGCGCGGCGACGAACCCCTCGACCCCCGGCACGAGCTGCGCCGCGCGGTGGTCCACGGCATCCGCGGCAACTGCCCCTTCTACCCGATCGGCAAGCGCGTCGACTACCACCCCACCACGCCCCAGCTGCGGTGCGTGAACACCGGACAGGCGGTGCTGGAACCGGACCTGAAGACCGCCGCGGGCTGGCTCATCCAGGACCCCGAGCACACCGCTCGGCTGCTGTCCCACGTCCGCTCCCTCATCGCCGTCCCCCTGGTCGCCCGCGGCACCGTCCTGGGCATCGTCAGCTTCTACCGCTCGCACGACCCCGCGCCGTTCGGGGACGACGACCGTTCGCTGGCCCAGGAGCTGGCCACCCGCGCCGCCCTGTCCATGGACAACGCCCGGCGTTACACCCGCGAACACACCATGGTCCTGGCCCTGCAGCACAGCCTGCTGCCGCACGGGGTGCCCGATCAGGACGCCGTCGACGTCGCCCACCGCTATCTGCCCGCCGAGTCGAGGGTGGGCGGAGACTGGTACGACATCATCCCCCTGCCCGGCACCCGCGTCGGTCTCGTCGTCGGCGACGTCGTCGGCCACGGCATGCACTCCGCCGCCACCATGGGCCGGCTGCGTACCGCCGCGCGCAGCTTCGCCGAACTCGACTTCCCTCCAGAAGAGGTGCTGACCCACCTCGACAACCTGGTGCTGCGCCTCGACCGGGAGGAGAGCAGCGAGAACTCCGTCGACGGATTCGGCATCATCGGCGCGACCTGCCTGTACGTCGTCTACGACCCGACCTCGCAGCGCTGCTCCATGGCCCGCGCAGGCCACCCGCCGCCCGCGCTGGTCCGGCCCGGCGGCGCCGTGTCGTTTCCCGATCTGCCCGCCGGGCCCCCGCTCGGCCTGGGCGGTCTGCCCTTCGAGGCCGCGGAGGTCGAGGTCCCCGAGGGCAGTCAGCTGGTGCTCTACACCGACGGGCTCATCGAGGACCGGAACCGTGGCATCGACGTGGCCCTCGACCGGTTGCGCGAGGTCCTGGCCCACCCGGAGCGCACCCCCGAGGACACCTGCCAGGCCGTCCTGGACGGCGTGGCACCCGCCCACCCCTGCGACGACATCGCCGTCCTCGTCGCCCGAACCCATGCCCTCGCCGCCGACCGGACCGTCACCTGGGAGCTGCCCACCGACCCGGCCGTCGTCCGCGAGGTCCGGGCCGCCGCCGTACGGCAGCTGGCCGATTGGGGGCGGGAAGAGGTCTCGTTCGTGGCGGAGCTGCTGCTCAGCGAGCTGGTCACCAACGCGGTGCGGCACGGCAGCGGGCCCATCCGGGTACGGCTGCTCCACGGCCGCACCCTGATCTGCGAGGTCTCCGACACCAGCAGCACCGCCCCGCATCTGCGCCGGGCGGCCGTCACCGACGAGGACGGCCGCGGTCTGTTCCTCGTCGCTCAGCTGGCCCTGGCCTGGGGCACCCGCCACACCCCGGACGGCAAGATCATCTGGGCCGAATGCCCCCTCGGCATGCCGTGAGACCGGCCCCTTGGGGCATTGGCCCGTTGGAGTAGCAGAGGCATCGAGGCCCGCCTCGTTCGGTAAACGCGATGATCAGTCCCGCTAAGGTCTCGGATGTGAGGTGGGAATCCACATCCCCGGCCGCGGGAGCGGAACCGCTCGTCCGCATCCGGGCGCTCAGCAAGCGATTCGGCGGAACGCTCGCGCTGGACCGCATCGACCTCGACATCCACGGGGGCAGTGTGCTCGCGCTGCTCGGCCCCAACGGCGCGGGGAAGTCCACCCTCATCAAGGTGCTCGCGGGGTATCACCCCGCCGACGGCGGAACGGTGACGGTGGCAGGGCATCCGCTGGGGACCGAGGCCGCATCCCGGAACATGTCCTTCACCCATCAGGACCTCGGTCTCGTCGAGTGGATGACGGTCGCCGAGAACATCGCCCTGACCACCGGATATCCCCGCCGTGGCGGGCTGATCTCCTGGCGGCGGACCCGGGAGCGCGGCGCGGAGGTCCTGCGGACCGTCGCCGGGCACCTCCCGGCCGACACGCGGATCGCCGACCTCGCGCCCGCCGAACGCTCACTCGTCGCCATCGCCCGTGCCCTCGCGGCCGGGGCGCGGCTCATCGTCCTCGACGAGCCGACCGCCAGCCTCCCCGCCGCCGACTGCGCCCGGCTCTTCGCCGTCCTGCACAGCCTGCGCGACCTGGGGCACGCCATCCTCTACGTCAGCCATCGCCTGGACGAGGTGTACGAGGTCGCCGACGCCTTCGCGGTGCTGCGCGACGGCCGCCTCGTCAGCCAGGGCCTGCTGGCGGCACACGGCGCCGCCCGCCTCGTGCGGGACATCGTGGGCGAGGAACCGGCCCGGTACCGGCCGGCTACGGCCCCCGCCGGAGGCCCGGCCGTCCTGGCCCTCGACGGCGTGCGGACGGCGCGGGCCGGGCCCGTCTCCCTCGCCCTGCGGGCCGGGGAGATCCTCGGCCTGGTGGGGCTCACGGGCGCCGGGCACCGGGAGCTGGGCCGTGCGCTCGCGGGCGCCCGGCCGATCGTGGCCGGGCGGGTGCTCCTCGACGGGCGGCCGTACCACCCGCGTACGGTCGCCGCCGCCGTCGCCTCCGGCGTCGGCCTGGTGACCGGCAACAGAGTGGAGGAGGGCTGCGCAGCCGACCTGACCGTACGGGAAAACCTGCTGGCCAACTTAGCGGCGGGCGGACCGCCGAAGCGGCACTGGATCAGCCCCCGCCGGGAGCGGGCCGAGGCCCGCGCCCTGATCGAACGGTTCTCGGTGCGGCCCCGCGACAGCGAGGCGCCGATCGCCACCCTGTCCGGCGGCAACCAGCAGAAGGTCATGCTCGGCCGATGGCTGCGAGGGGGCTCGCGCGTACTGATCCTGGAGGAGCCGACCGCGAGCGTGGACATCGGTGCCAAGGCCGCGCTCTACCGTCTGCTCGACGACGCGCTGGCGGCGGGGCTCGCGGCCGTGCTCATCTCCACCGACTTCGAGGAGGTCGCGGGGGTGTGCCGACGCGCTCTGGTGTTCGTACGGGGCGCCGTGACGGCCGAGCTGAGCGGCGCGTCGCTCACCGTCGCGGAACTCACCCGGGCGGCGTCGGCGCTGCCCGCGTCCGGAACGTCCGGAGCATGAGGACCCCATGACGCCCCCACCCTCCCCACGGTCCCGGCCGGGCGGGCACCTCATCGGCACGTACGGCCTGCTGGCCCTCACCGCCCTGCTGTTCCTGATCTTCTCCGTGACCCTGCCGCGCACGTTTCCGACCCTGGACAACATCTCGTCGATCCTGGCCAACCAGTCGATCCCGGCCATCCTCGCGCTCGGCGCCACGGTGCCCATCGTGACCGGAAACTTCGACCTGTCCATCGGATACGGCCTGGGCCTGGCGCATGTGATGGTGATGCAGCTCATCGTCCACAACGGGTGGCCCTGGCCGCTGGCCTGCCTGGCGGTGATCATCGGGGGAGCGGTGGTCGGCGTGCTCAACGGGGTCATCGCCGAGTTCGGCCAGATCGACTCCTTCATCGCCACCCTCGGGACCGGCAGCATGCTCTACGCCGTCACCGGCTGGGTCACCGGCGGCGGCAGGATCGTTCCCGGGCCGGGCGGCCTGCCCGACGCCTTCATCGGCCTCTACGACTCCACCTTCCTCGGCCTGCCGGTGCCCGCCTTCTACGTGCTCGCCCTGGCGGTCGCCCTCTGGCTGCTGCTGGAGCGGCTGCCGCTGGGCCGGTATCTGTACGTGGTCGGCTCCAACCGCCGCGCCGCCGACCTCGTCGGCATCCCCACCCGCCGGTACTCCGTCTACGCCTTCACCGTGTCGGGCCTGGTCGTCGGCTTCGCCGGGGTCCTGCTCGCGGCGCAACAGCAACTCGGCAACCCGAGCGTCGGCCTCGACTATCTGCTGCCCGCCTTCGCCGGTGCCCTGCTCGGCTCCACCGCGATCAAACCCGGCCGCGCCAACGCCATGGGCACCCTCGTCGCCGTGGCGGTCCTCGCCATCGGGCTCTCCGGCATCGGCCAGCTCGGTGCCGACTTCTGGGTGACGCCGCTGTTCAACGGCGGCACCCTGCTGGTCGTCGTCGGCCTGGCCGGTTACTCCGCGCGCCGCCGACTGCGTACGGGCATCACCGCGGACCGCCGGAGGAGGCCCCGTGCGGCCCGGCCGTAGGACCGCCCTGACCGCCGCCGCCCTGCTGACGGCGGCCGTCCTCGCCGGGTGCGACCACGGCTCGTCGGGCGGGGGAGGGGAGCCCACCGCGGGGCCGCGCGGCTGCCCCGCCGTCCTCGCCCGGGCCGAGGCCGCCGTCAAGCGGGCCGAGCGGACCGACGTGCCCTGGACCGGCCCGGCCCGCGGCCCCCGGGCGGTGCCGGGCAAGACCATCGTCTACGTCGCGCAGACCATGACCAATCCCGGAGTCGCGGGCGCCGCGCAGGGGGTACGGGAAGCGGCGAAGGCCATCGGCTGGAAGGTCCGGGTGATCGACGGCGGGGGCACCCCCGCGGGCATCCAGGCGGCGCTGAGCGAGGCCGTCACCCTCAAGCCCTCGGGCATCGTCATCGGCGGCTTCGACCCCAACTCGACGGCGCGGCAGGTCGCTCAGGCCCGGGCGGCGCGCATCCCGCTCGTCGGCTGGCACGCGGTCGCGTCCCCCGGCCCCAGCCGGCGGCCGAGGCTGTTCGCCAACGTCACCACCAGGGTCGAGGAGACCGCCAGGATCAGCGCGGACTGGGTGATCGCGAGGTCCAGAGGCAGGGCCGGGGTCGTCGTCTTCACCGACGCCTCGATCCCGTTCGCCAGGAACAAGTCCGAGCTGATCAGGAAGGCACTCGCCGACTGCCGGGACGTCAGGCTGCTCGCCTACGAGAACATCCCGATCCCGGACGCGGGCAACCGCACCCCTCAGGAGGTCTCCTCCCTCCTCTCCCGCTTCCGATACGAGTGGAACTACTCCGTCGCCATCAACGACCTGTACTTCGCGGACGCGGCCCCCGCCCTCCGCGCGGGCGGCAAGCCCGGCTCCGGGCCTCCCTTCAACATCGGCGCGGGCGACGGCGACCCCTCCGCCTTCCAGCGCGTCAACCACCGGCAGTACCAGGCCGCCACCGTCCCCGAGCCGCTGTCCCAGCAGGGCTGGCAGATGATCGACGAGTTCAACCGGGCGTTCTCCGGCCGGGGCCCCAGCGGCTACAGCGCCCCGGTCCACATCGCCACGGCCGCCAACAGCGCGGGCGCCACGAGCTGGAACCCACCGGGGTACCGAGCGGCGTACCGCAAGATCTGGGGCGTATGACGTCACGACTCTCGGCAGGGGCAACGGGCGAGGACCGGCCGGCCCCGCACATGTCATGACACCTTGACACCCCCAATGGTCCAGGCCAACATCCTGGTGATCTGTACCAAGCCGTCGAGCCCGCGGCGGCGCGCATCACTCACGCCTCGGAGGCCCCGCCATGGGAGCGAGCAGCGATCCGGAACTGCGGCGGCTCGCGCATGCCGTGCTGCAGCCGGGCTTCGTGGGGACCACCGCTCCGGAGTGGGTGCGCCGCGCGATTGCCGAGGGCCTCCACTCGGTGGTGCTGTTCGGGCGGAACATCGTGGACGGCGAGCAGGTCGCCGCGCTCACCGCGCAACTGCGCGCCGAGAACCCGGACCTGGTCATCGCCATCGACGAGGAGGCGGGGGACGTCACCCGCCTCGAGGCGCTGTCCGGCGCCACCCGCCCGGGAAACCTGGCCCTGGGCACCGTGGACGACGTCGACTTGACGGAGCGCGTGGCCCATGACGTCGGCCGCGAACTGCACGCGGCCGGAATCTCGTTGAACTACGCGCCCAGCGCCGACGTCAACTCCAACGCGCTCAACCCGGTCATCGGGGTGCGCTCCTTCGGCGCGCGGACCGACATCGTCTCCCGGCACACCGCCGCCTGGATCCGCGGCCTGCAGTCCGCGGGGGTGGCGGCCTGTGCGAAGCACTTCCCCGGCCACGGCGACACGGCCGTCGACTCCCACCACGGCCTGCCCACGGTGACCGCCGACGCGGAGGAGATCGCCTGGACCGCGCTGCCCCCGTTCATCGCCGCCATGGAGGCGGGCGTGCGCGCGGTGATGACGGCACATCTGCTGGTGACGGCGTACGATCCCGAGCTGCCCGCCACGCTCAGCCGCCGCGTCCTGGAGGATCTGCTGCGCAGGGAACTCGGCTTCACCGGCCTGGTGGTCACGGATGCCATCGAGATGGCCGCCGTCGCCGACCGCTACGGCCTCGGCGGGGCCACCGTCAAGGCGCTGGCCGCCGGGGCGGACGCGGTGTGCGTGGGCGGCGAGAACGCCGGGCAGGCCGTCACGGCAGGGCTGGCCGACGCCGTCGTACAGGCCGTACGGGATGGCGCCCTGGCGGAGGAGCGGCTGGCCGAAGCGGCCACGCGGGTAAGGCGGTTCGCCGGCTGGTCCGGTGAGCGGGCGCGATCCGTCGCTCCCGATGCCACGCGTTCCGACATCGGGCTGACCGCAGCGCGCCGGGCGATCCGGGTGCGCCGCCGCCCGGGCGCACCCGAGGCGCTGCCGGTGTCCGGTGACGTCCACGTGGTGGAGTTCTCCCCGGAGATGAGCCTCGCCGTGGACGGCCACACCCCCTGGGGGCTCGCCGCCCCGCTGCGCCAGATGCGGCCCACGACCACATCGGTCCGCCTGACGGAACCCGACCTCGACCACGCGGGCCGGGCGCTGGAACGCCGGGCGCTGACCCCGGCCGCCGGCCGGGCCCTCATCGTCGTGGTGCGCGACGCGGCCCGGCACCGCTGGATGTCCGACGCCGTGGCGCGCCTGCTGCGCAGCCGCCCGGACGCCGTCGTCGTGGAGATGGGCTTCCCGCTGGACGGCGCGGACGACGCCGCCGACCTGGTCACCTACGGCGCCACCCGAGTCTCCGGCATCGCCGCCGCCGAGGCGGTGACCGGCTCGCTGACCGCCTCGCCGATGGCGCGCCCGCTGGGGTGAGCGCGCTCGCGGTACGCGCGCTGATGCGGTCAGACGGGCTCCGGGAGCGGGCCCAGGTGCTCGATGACGCGCTCCCGCAGCAGAAGGTACTCCGCCCAGCGGCGCCGCAGGGGGCCCGGCGGGCGCGGGAGGACACGGGCGGCCGTGATGGTCTGCCCGTCCTTGAACTGCTCCCGGGTCAGGTCGAGTTCCACGCCGCTGGGCAGCCGGTTCCACCAATGGGATCCGCGCCGGGAGCCGTCCGCCCGGTACACCTCCCCGACCACGAGATCACCGCCGAAGACATCGGTGACGATCAGGGAGGTGATGTCGCAGTGCCCCCGGGCCGGGTTGCCCGGCTGCCAGTCGGCCAGATCGTCGGGTGAACAGGTGTCGGCTGCCCAGCTGGCGCGCAGCGCCTTGTCGAGGTCGAGCAGGGTTAATGGAGTCATGGCGGCAGCATCGCAGGCGGCACTGACAACGCCGCCCGCGTGCGCGGCTATCCGGCCGGGCGCACCGCGATCCTGAGGCCGGGGGCGGCCTGCCGGACCGGGCCGGGGAACTCGCTCTCGGCGGTCTTGGCGAGATGCGCGAGCCATTCCGGCTCGCCCGAGGCGAAGTGGGTGAGCACCAGTTCGCCGACGCCCGCGGCCTGCGCCGTGCGGCCCGCGTCCGTACCGGAGAGGTGGCCGTGGTCGCTGTGGTCGGGCTCGGCGAGGGTCGCCTCGGCGAGCAGGACGTCCACCCCTGCGGCCAGTTCGGTCAGCGCCGGGGTGACGCCGGTGTCCCCGGTGTACGCCAGGGAGCCGGACGGTGCCTCCACCCGCAGCCCGCAGTTGGGCAGGACATGGCGCAACTCCCGGGGGGTGACGGTGCAGTCGCCGACCTGGAAGCTCGTCCCGGGGGTGTACTCGCGCACGTCGAACGCCACCTCGAAGGCCCGGTCCAGCAGCGGCAGTGTGGTCACCGGAAACAGCGCGGCCCACGTGGTGAACAATTCCCTTGCGCCCGAGGGCACATACAGCGGTACGGGGCGGAATTCGCCGCCGGGGCGCGGCGGGCCGCCCTGCACCTCGATCAGACCGTTCAGCAGCGTTGTCCCGATCGGCAGCAGGTCGTAGCAGTGGTCGGAATGGAAATGGGTGATCACCACGGCGTCCAGGGAGGTGGGTGGTGCGACCGCGCTCAGGGCGACGGCCGTACCCGGTCCGCAGTCGAGCAGCAGTCGTGCCCCGGCGGTTTCCACCAGATATCCGGAACTCGCCGTCGGCCCGCTCGTCCTCGGTCAGCACCGAGTCGCGGTGCTCCACCTCGCCGTCGAGCACGGTGGTCTCACAGCTGGCGCAGGTCCCCTCGCGGCATGACGACGGGACGTCGACGCCCGCCGCGCCGAGGGCGTCCATGATGGACTGCCCGGGACCGACCCGGACGGTCGCGCCCGTGCTGGCGACCTGGACCTCGAAGCCCTGGTCGGGGGCGGTGGAGGGCTCCTGGGGGCGGGGCTGGAACCGTTCGATGTGCAAGGTGCCCGTGTGCCGCTCGCCCCACAGCCGCTCGACGGCGGCGAGCAGCGGCTCGGGGCCGCAGCAGTAGACGGCGGTGTCCGGCCCCGCGGTGTCCAGGATCCCGGCCGGCGGCAGCAGCCCGTGCTCGTCCTCGGGCAGGGCCCGCACCCGCTCGTCGTAGCCGCCGAGTTCGGCGAGGAACGCCATCCGCTCGCGCCGCCGCCCTCCGTAGTGCAGCTCCCAGTCCGCGCCCCTGGAGCGGGCCCAGCGGCGCAAGCCGGCCTGGGTCGCCGAACAGCTCGGGCTGACCGGGGGCGAACGGATCCTGGACGCGGGCTGCGGCTGGGGCGCCCTGCCGCTGATCATGGCCGAGGAGTACGGCTGCCGGACGGTGGGCATCAGCCCGGCACCCCGCCAGCACGCCTACATCCGGGACCGCGTCACGGCCCGCGGCCTCGGCGCCCTGGTGCACACCGAAGCCATGTCCTTCGAGGAGTACGAGCCCGAGCCCGGCGCGTTCGACGCCGTCACCCTGCTCGGGTCCGTCGTCCACATGGACGGCCTGGACGAGGTGTTGGCCAAAATCCGCCGCGCACTGCGGCGCGGCGGAACGCTGTACCTGTCCGAGAGCTGCTTCCGCAACGAGGCCACCCGCCGGACGTTCGACGAACGCCCCGGCACCGACTTCATCCGCCAACGGCGTCTTCGGCTCCGGCGAGCTGCGCCCGCTGTCCGAACTCGTTGCCGCCGCCGAAGGAGCGGGCCTGTCCATCCGCGCGGTGCACGACCTCACCGCCGGCTACCACCGCACCATCGAGTGCTGGATGGCGAACGTACGGGCGGCCTCCCGGGCCCTCGACGCACACGGCGAGGGCCTGAGCGAGCAGCTGCTGCGGTACCTGGAGACCGCCAACGCCGGCTGGGGATACACCACCAAGCACTACGCCCTGGTATGCCGCAAGTCGCGCTGACCCGCGCGCGAGGAGGGACGTCATGACCGCCACCGGGACCGCCTGCGCCGAGGCGGGCCTCCTGCCCGCCGAGGACATCGCCCGCGCCGTCGGCCACTACTTCACCGGCGCCGCCCAGGCCCGGCCGTGGAGCGTCGAATCCGGCCTGGACTGGGACCTCGCCGACGCGAACCGGCTCTCCGAAGGCGAGCGCTCCGCCGTCCAGTTCATCACCCTCATCGAGGACCACCTCCAGGGCTACTTCTCGCTCTACACCGAGAACTTCCCCGTCGACGGCTCCGTGCCGCCCGAGGTCTACGCGCACAACCGCGAGCTGTACCACTTCACCATCCGCTGGGCCTACGAGGAGGACACCCACGCCCGCGCCCTCACCCGCTACCAGCTGGCCTCCGGCATGGGGGACGAGGCCTCGGTGCGCGAACAGCTCATCGTCCCAGGCCAGGCCCGCTTCGAGCTGCCCTACACCCACCCGGTGCAGTTCTTCGCGTACGCCCTCATCCAGGAGAAGGCCACCCAGATCTACTACCAGCAGCTGCGCGCGGTGACGAACGACCCGGTGCTCACCCAGGTCCTGACCCGCCTGAGCCCCGACGAGGCCCGCCACTTCACCTTCATGGCCGACATCGTCACGTCCTACCTGCGCGCCTGCGGCGACGCCGTGGTCGAGCCGGTCAGAGAGGTCGTCGCGGGCTTCCGCATGCCCCTGTCCGACACCATCCGCGGCTACTGGCGCTGGGCCCTGAAGATCGCCGACACGGCCGACTACGACCACACCGACGCCTATGACCACCTGATCAAGGTCATCAACCGGGCCGTCGACACCCCTCGCGGCGAACGCGTCGACTCCCTGCTCGGCTTCATCGACTCGTTGAAGGTCAGCGGTCGAACCGGCACAGGAGTTCGTGGAGGTAGTCCTCCAGCCGGCTGGTGATCAGACCGGGAGTCAGATCGTCGCGTCCCAGCTCCCGCCACGGCCCCGCGACCTTCTCCGCGTCCGGGGCGAACCCGAGCGCGTCCAGGACGCGCCAGTACAGGTGCGCCGCGGGATCCTCGCTCAGCGTGCCTCCGGAAGCCAGATAGCGATCGGCGAACCGCATGCCCTCCCCGGCGCCGTAGAGGAGAGCGTGGGCGGTGGAGCAGTGCGCCACGTCCAGGTCGGCGGGCCCCCAGGAGGTCTCCACCCAGTCGACGACACCGCTGATCTCCAGACCGGGACCCTGCCCGGTGAAGAGCACATTGCCGGGGTGGAAGTCCCGGTGCAGGAAACAGGGCCGGTAGTCGGGGGGATCGCGGCGGATGATGTCCACAGCGCGCTCCCACACCTCCGGCCGCCGGGTGGACTCGGGCCGTCGCACGAGTTCGGGTGTGGTCCATGCCTCGTAGACACGCGGCCGGGACCCGGCAGGGACGCGCACCCGGTGTATGGCGAGCAGCTGGCGTGCCAGAAGCTCGGCCCGCGGCCCCGCTTCCTCTTCGTCCAGCCGCACACTGCCCGGCAGCAGCGACATCAGCAACGACGGATGATCGCAATACGCCGCCGTCGCGTCGACGCCCTTGAAGACCGCCACCGGCACATCGGTCTCCGCGAGCAGACGCAAGATATCCGCCTCGCGCGTGAGTAACCCCTTCGCGTGCCGAGCGAAAAAGGGCTTGACGAACGATCTCAGCACGAGCCACCGCGGCGCTCCGGGTCCACTGACGCGCAGACGGCGCATCTCCGAGGTCCACCCGCCGCGCAGCCGTTCGACTCCCTCGACCCGGCACCTCGCGCCCACCCGCTGCTCCACCCAGGCCCGTGTACCGACGGCCATACCCTCATGCGTATCCATGCGCACAACGGAGCGGCCGCCCCCGTGGACGGTGGGTCAGTCGGACACGGGCACGCGGATCACCGGGTCGAAGGGGTGCTGGCTGAAGCCGGTCCGCAGATTGCGGCAGCCCGGGGCCGTGCACATGAAGAATTCCTCGACGCTCTTGCGGCCCGTACGGTTCTTGAGCCAGGTCTTCTCGTCGGCGGTGAGGCGCCGGTGCTGTTCGTCGGATCGGCAGGTGTAGCAGTACATCTTCTGCTCTCGCACGACACCTCCGGTAGCGGGCGGACAGGGCGAACGCGTCCCTGTGCGGCATGCTAGGGCACCGAATGGTGCGTAGCGGGACGACTCGCCCCGGACGACGCGTGCCGCATGACGAGTTCGTACGACCGCAGGCGGGCCGCCAGCGCGTAGACCGGGGTGACCAGCATCAGTTCGTCCGCACCGGTCGCGTCCGCCACCTCCGACAGGCGGCGTACGACGGACTCGGGCGTGCCGTACGCCTGATGGGCCCCGAAGGCCGCCAGCGCCTGCCGCTCCTCCGCCGTGAACGGGTGCGCGGACGCCTCGGCGGGCGAGGGGAACGGCGCATCGCTGTGGCCCTTCAGCAGCCCGGCCTTGACGACGTTCATCGGGCCGGCCAGCCGCAGCGCCTCCTCCCGCGTCTCGGCGCAGATCGTTTCCACGCACACCAGCACACGGGGCCGCGCACACCACGCGGAGGGGGAGAAGTGGGCACGGTAGTGGCCGAGTGCGGCGAGGGTGTTGTCCGGGCGGATGTGGTGGGCGAAGGCGAGGGGCAGGCCGAGGTCCGCGGCGAGCGCGGCACCCGCGGTGCTGGAGGCCAGCAGCCACGGTTCCGGAAGCGGCCCGAGCGCCACTTCGTCGACCAGGAACCGCAGCGTCGCCGCCACGTCGTCCCGGTACGCGTCATCCGTCGTCGGCCCGGCGCCGCGCCGCAGCGCCCGGGCGGTGGACTCGTCGAAGGTGCCGGGGCCACGGCCGATGCCCAGATCGATCCGGTCGGGGTGCAGCGCGGCGAGCGTGCCGAACTGCTCGGCCAGCATGATGGGGGCGTGGTTGGGCGCGAGCACGCCCCCGGAGCCCAGGCGGATGGCCGACGTCGACGCGGCGGCATGGGCGGTCAGGACGACTGGCGGGAACGCGCCGATGGCGGGGGAGTGGTGGTGTTCGGCGTACCAGAGCCGACGGTAGCCGAGGGCGTCGAGACGCCGGGCGAAGGCGGTGGTGTCACGTAACGTGTCCACGGCCCGCGTCCCGGTCTCGACCATGGCGACTTCCAGCGCGGAGAGCGGCAGGTCGATCATGCGGCCAGCATAGGGAGTTCGGCCCGCCCAGGACGGGCGTTTGCCCGACGTCTGTCCTAGCCGGCAACGCCCAGTGAGGCGTAGTCGTAGTTGCCGTCCCAGGCCTCGCTCGTACGGACGTTGGTCAGCCGGGAGCCGCGCCAGATCGTGCTCCGCTGGAACATGAGGGGCAGATACGCGGCGGAGTCGGAGATCTTCTGATTGATCCGCGCGTAGTCCCTCCCGGCCTTCGCCGGGTCCTCTTCGGCGATCGCCGCGTCGAAGAGATCGTCGACCGTGGGGTCGTCCAGCTCGGAGATATTGATATTGCCGGTGTTCTGGATGAGGCGGCCGTCGGCGATCGGCTGGAGAAAGCCCTGGCCGGTGGGGAAGTCGGCGGCCCATCTCTGGACGACGATGCCGTAGCCCTTCTTCTTCACCGTCGCCGGCGAACCCATCGTCTCGGCGTAGTTCACGAGGTCGATCTCCTCGACCCGGGCGCTGATACCGACCCGCTTCAGCGATTCCGAGAGCGCCGTGGCGATATCCACGTCGCCGGGGCGGTTACGCGTCGCGATGGTGGTCGTGAACCCGTTCGGCTTTCCGCATGCCCTCAGCTCCTCCTTGGCCTTGGCTTTGGCCTCGGCGGTGTTCGGCTTGCCGCCGTCCTTGAGGGTCCCGTACGGGTCGTAGGAGGGATCGGAGCCCGCGACGGCCGGCGGGAGCATATGGGGCGCGATATCGCCGCTCTGCGGGCCGCCGGCCGCTGTCCGCACGTTCTCCCTGTCCGCCGCGTAGAGGATGGCCTTGCGGCAGTGGACATTGTTGAGAGGTTTGACGGAGCGTGGAAGGGCGGCGTACAGGAGTATTCCGTTGTACGGATTGTCCAGCCGGGCCCTGAGGCCGGAGTCGTTCCGGGCCTTGCTGAGGCCCTCCCCGGTGAGGCCGGTGAATCCCATGGCGAGGTCGTAGCGGCCCGAGAACAGCGCCTGTGCGGTCGCCTGCTCATCGGACGCGATATCCACGGTGATCCGG
Organism: Streptomyces sp. NPDC007983; assembly: GCF_042958345.1. Taxonomy (NCBI): domain Bacteria; kingdom Bacillati; phylum Actinomycetota; class Actinomycetes; order Kitasatosporales; family Streptomycetaceae; genus Streptomyces; species Streptomyces sp. NPDC007983. The sequence goes on along the minus strand of NZ_JBIBJI010000031.1, from coordinate 46,295 downwards.
TCCGGGAGGGCGGTGCGGATCGGGTCGGACGCCCGGTTCCACTCGGTGTTGCGGACCAGTTCCAGCGATTTGCCCGACTGATAGGAACGGAACGCGTAGGGCCCGGAGGAGAACGGATCATCCTGATACCGGGCTTTGGTGTCCTTCGCCCTCTTGACGGGCGATCCGGCCGGCATCGCGAGCATCCGCTCGAAGTCGCCATTGGGCTTCGGCAGTCTGAAGACGATGGTCCTGTCGTTCGGGGTCTCGATGGCCTTCAGGCCCAGCTTGTCCTCGGACGTGTCCTTGTACGGCCCCTTGTAGGTGTGATCGGGGTCCAGCACCTGCTGCAGATAGGCCGGGCCGCCGGAAATGACGTCCGTGGCCCAGATACGTTCGATGCCGTATTTGATGTCCTTGGACGTGATCTTCGAGCCGTCCTGCCAGGTGATGCCGTCGCGCAGGGTGTAGGTGTACGTCTTGCCGCCGTCGGTCACCTCGGCCCTCTTCTCGGCGAGGTCCGGGACCAGTTCGGTGCCGCCCTTGCCGGCTTTGGGGGCATAGGTGACCAGTTGGCGGGCGTAATAGCGGGAGAAGTTCCAGACGAAGCCGTAATAACTGCGCTGCGGATCCCATGAGTCCGGGGTGGTGCTGCTGACGAATTTCAGCGTGCCGCCGCTCTTCGGCGAGGCGTTCACCGTGTCCTTGGTCGCTGCGTTGTACCCGGAGGTGGGGCCCGTCTTCGGCGTGCTGGAGGACGTGGATCGCGGCTGCCCCGAGTCGTTCGTGGAGGAGCCGGAGTCCTTCACCCAGGACATCACCAGGGGGATGCCCGCGGCGATCAGCGCGAGGGCGAGCCCGCCCGCCAGCGCGTAACGGAGGGCCCGGCGGCGGCCCGGTGAGGCACCGCCAGGGGAGGGGGCCGGGGCGGGCGAGGGCAGGGATACCGGCGACCAGGCGGGTTTCGGCGGCAGCGCGGCCGGCGGTCCGGGCGCCGGGGCCGGGGCGGTTTCGTCCTCGTACACCGATGGCGTGGGAGCGAACGGCGGTTCGTACGGCGGCGCGGGCGCGGGCCCCGGTTCGTGGCCGTACGGTGGCGGCGGCGGGCCGAAGCCGGGCGGCGTCCAGGCCACGTTGCGGGCCAGGGCCAGGCCGCCCGCCGTATTGCGGTCGCGCTTCTGCGGCAGCGGCCGCCCCTTCGCCCGCAGCGCCGAGTACACCCGTGCGTAGACCGTGTCCAGGTCCAGTAACTCCGGCCCGCCCGGCGCCCCCTCGCGCAGGAGCCGCAACAGCTCACCGGTGAAAGCCGTATGGGGCTCACCCGGCGGGGCGAGCGCGAAGCTGGTGTCGGGGACGGACGCCAGCAGATAGGTGCCCTCCACTTCCACCTGGTCGATCACGGTCTCGGCGCCCGGTGCGCTCATGAAGCCGAGCACCCGCCCGCTGAAGCAGCAGTCGAGCAGCATCACCTGGCGGCCGGTCCGCCCGTCGAGCACGACATCGCGCAGCGTGCCGTAGGGCAGCCCGGTGTAGGAGCGATGCTGTATCGACCCGGTCAGTCCCAGGAACAGCTCGCCGCGGCGCGGCTCCACGAGACCGTGTCCGGCGAAGTACACCAGCAGCGTGTCCGTGGCTTCCTCGGCCGCGGTCCGCACGGCCTCGAGGACCTCGACCGCGGTCGCGGGATCCTCGACCACCGTGCAGTGCTCGGGTGCCAGCCCCCATGAATGCGGGGCGCATAAGAGCCCGGCCAGCGCGCTCAGGTTGTTGGCCACCGCCGGGAGTTGTTGCAGATGGGCGTACCGGCTGGTGCCGATGAGCACCGCGCGAGTGGCGGCCGGGTCGGGGAGGACGGCCACGGCTATCGCCCTTCCCCCGTGCCGGCCTGCCGGTCCCGATCCCGGTCCCGTTCGCGCTCCGGTGCGGGCTCGGCCGGGCGCTCCAGCGCCTCGATCAGGCGCCGCAAGTCCTCGTCGCCGCCGCCGTCGAGGGAGACCGCGAGGTCACCCCGGCGCACGGTGATCCGACGGGCCTGCGGTCGCGTCTGCCGCCAGGTGGACAGCGCCAGCGCGAAGGAGGCCGCGCTCCAGGCGTTGTCGGTGACCAGCTGCAGCACATCGGTGAGCACGCCCATCTGGCCCGGTGCCGGCGCGGCCTGGACCAGCTCCACATGGGCGCCGCGGCGTACGGCCGGATCCCGTCTCAGCCAGTCCTGGAGCGATCGCAGCTCCTCCTCGCCGCCACTCACCGCTACGTCGATCCGCACCAAGCCCCCCCCTTGTGACGACGGTCTCCATGATTCTGACCTATGCGGGGGCGTCTGCGCAGGGTCATCGCGGAGCAGGATCACGCGGAACAGGACCAACGCGGAACGGCATCAACGCGGGGCGGGGCCAATGGAGTACGGGATGATCCGGCGTGCGGTTCGGGCGGTTCGGGCTCGTCGTCGACGACGTCACCCACTCCTCGCCACTCTTAACGTATAGCGCACCGGGGGCCTTGCGGCAAGGCCCCCATCGTGCCGCAGAATTTCCGGCCGAAGCCAGGACCTGCGGAAACGGAGCGCGACGTGCGTGTGGTGTTGTCGGAGCATGGGTCGAGCGGACCCATCGGCGCGTTCGATCTCCCCGGCCGCCTCTCGGCCAAGGCCGACCCGGCGCTGATCGCCCGTGACGAGCGGCACTTCGCCGCCGTCGCGGAGTGCCTTGAGCGGTCGATCGCCGAACTGTCCGGCCGGCTCGACGCCGCGCGCAAGGCGCCCGGCGGCATCGGCCAGCAGGCGATGGACCGGGACACGGAGATCCACCGGCTGACCGCCCGCCTGCGCACACTGCGGCGCTTCGGCCTGGACCTGTGCCTCGGGCACATGGTCGGCCAGGAAGGCGCCGAGCCCGTGTACGTCGGGCGGCTCGGCCTCAGGGACAGTGCGGGCCGTCAGCTGCTGCTCGACTGGCGTTCCCCCGCGGCCGAGCCGTTCTTCGGGGCCACCCACGCCAACCCGATGGGGCTGGCCAGCCGCCGCAGGTACCGCTGGACCCTCGGCCGGGTCAGCGACTACTGGGACGAGGTGTTCACCCCGGACGGGTTCGCCGGACACGCCGCGCTCGACGACCAGTCCGCCTTCATCGCCAGCCTGGGCGGCAACCGGTCGCCGCGGATGCGCGATGTGCTCGGCACCATCCAGGCCGACCAGGACGCCATCATCCGGGCGGGGTCCCGCGGCGCTCTCGTCGTGGACGGCGGTCCGGGTACGGGGAAGACCGTGGTCGCCCTGCACCGCTCCGCCTATCTCCTCTACTCCGACCCTCGCCTCGGGCACCGCCGGGGTGGTGTGCTGTTCGTCGGCCCGCACCAGCCGTATCTGTCGTACGTCGCCGACGTGCTGCCCAGCCTCGGCGAGGAGGGCGTGCGGATCTGCACCCTGCGGGACCTCGTGGCCGAGGGAGCGGGGGCGGTGGTCGAGGACGACCCGGAGGTGGCCCGGCTGAAGTCGTCCGCGGACATGGTGAAGGCGATCGAGAAGGCCGTCCGGTTCTACGAGGAGCCGCCCGCCGAGGGGATGACGGTCACGACCGACTGGGCCGACCTCTGGCTGAGCGCCGACGACTGGGCCGAGGCGTTCGACGCGCCGGAGCCGGGCACTCCGCACAACGAGGCGCGCGAGCAGATCTGGGAGGAGCTGGTCACGATCCTGCTGGACAAGCTCGACGGTGATATCGCGCCGGACCTCTTCCGGAGGTCGCTGGCGCACGACGAGGAACTGGTCGGGGCCCTGCACCGGGCATGGCCGCTGATCGAGGCGGCCGACCTCGTCGGGGACCTGTGGTCGGTGCCCGCCTACCTGCGGATGTGTGCTCCCTGGCTCGGCCCCGAGGACGTCCGGGCGCTGCGGCGCACGGCGGCGCCCCAGGCCTGGACGGTGTCCGACCTGCCGCTGCTGGACGCGGCGCGGCAGCGGCTCGGCGACCCGCAGGCGGCCCGGCGCAGGCGCCGCCACCAGGCCGCCGTCGAGGCCGAACGCGAGCGGATGGTCAGCGTCGTGGACAACCTGATGGAGGCCGCGGACGACGAGTACGGCGTGGGTCTGGTGACGATGCTGCGCGGCGAGGACTTCCAGGACGCCCTGGTCGACGAGACCGCGCTGCCCGGCGCCGACCCGGACCTGCTCGCCGGTCCGTTCGCGCACATCGTCGTGGACGAGGCTCAGGAACTGACCGACGCGGAGTGGCAGATGCTGCTGCTGCGGTGCCCGTCCCGGAGCTTCACCATCGTCGGGGACCGGGCCCAGGCCAGGCACGGGTTCACGGAGTCGTGGCGGGAACGGCTGGAGCGGGTCGGGCTGGACCGGATCACCCTGGCGTCCCTGAGCGTCAACTACCGGACGCCGGAGGAAATCATGGCGGAGGCCGAGCCGGTCATCCGGGCCGCTCTCCCGGACGCCAACGTGCCGACCTCCATCCGCGGCGGCGGCCTCCCCGTCGTCCACGGATCCGTCGCGGATCTGAGCGCGATCCTCGACACGTGGCTCGCCGCCCACGCCGACGGGATCGCCTGCGTCATCGGCGATCCGTCGTTCCGGGCGACATCCCGCGTCCGGTCGCTGACCCCGGAGCTGTCGAAGGGGCTCGAATTCGACCTGGTCGTCCTCGTCGACCCGGAGGAGTTCGGCGCGGGCATCGAAGGAGCGGTGGACCGCTATGTGGCCATGACCCGGGCGACGCGGCAGCTCGTCATCCTCACGAGTCAGCCGGGACCGGGCTGACGTGTTCCGGGCGTGTGCCCGAACGTACGGCGGAAGACATCGATGAACGCGCTGGCGGACGACCAGCCGCACCGGTGCGCCACCGTGGTCACCGGGTGGTCCCCGGCGAGCAGGATCAACGCGTGGTACAGGCGCAGTTGGGTGCGCCACTGCGGGAAGGTCATGCCGAGGTCGGCCTTGAAGTGGCGGGAGAGGGTGCGGTCGCTGGCGCCGACCTCCCTGCCCAGGGCGGCCAGGGTGCGGCCGTCGGCCGGATCGGCGCGCAGGATCTCGCACACCGCCGTCAGCGCGGGGGCGGTCGGGGTGGGCAGGTGCAGGGGCTGCTGGGGCGAGGCGCGCAACTGGTCGAGCAGCACGGCCCGCAGCCGCCCGCGCTCGGGGCTGTCGTCGTGCGGGGTGCGGGTGTAGGCGAGGAGCAGTTCACGCAGGAGGGGCCCGACGGCCAGCACGGTCGGCTCGTCCAGGCCGAGCGGGTTGTCGCACGCGGGCAGGCCCACCAGGTGCAGTTCGAGTTCGCCGTGGGCCTGGTGGGCGTGCGCGGTACCGGCCGGTACCCAGATGGCGCGCGTGCCCGGCGCGATCCAGGTGCCGGTGCTGGTCGTCACGGCCAGCACTCCCCGCCCCGCGTAGACGATCTGGTGGTCGTCGTGGCGGTGGGCGTCGATGGCGGCTCCGGACGCCAGCCACTGGGTGCGGGTCGGCGCCACCGGCTCATGGCGGACTTTCGTCACTGCTTGGCAGTTTATCGGAAGCCGGACAGCACGCCCGGTGAGGACCATGGCGGGGTGCCCAGAAACAGATCCATCATCATGCTGTCGGTCGGTCACGCCTGCGTGGACGTCTACCAAGGCGCTGTCGCGTCCCTCGTCCCGTTCTTCGTCGCCGAGCGCGCCTACGGCTACGCCGCCGTCTCGGGCATCGTGCTCGCCGCGTCGCTGCTGTCCTCGGTGGCACAACCGGTGTTCGGCGCGCTCACCGACCGCTGGGCGATGCCCTGGCTCCTGCCGGTGAGTACGGTCCTCGGCGGACTGGGGATCGCCCTGAGCGGGGTGAGTGGTTCCTACGGCTGGACGCTGGCGTTCGTGGCCGTGTCCGGGGTCGGGGTCGCCGCCTACCATCCGGAGTCCGCCCGCGTGGCGCGGCGCGTCAGCGCGGGCAGTCACACCGCGATGAGCTGGTTCTCCCTCGGCGGCAACCTCGGCTTCGCCACCGCGCCGCTCATGGTCGGCGCCGTCGTCGCCTGGGGCGGTCTGCGCCTGTCGCCGCTGCTCGTCGTGCCGGCGCTCGTCGGCAGTGTGCTGTGCCTGCCCGTGCTGCGCGCCCTGGACAAGCCGGTGCGCGGCGGCTCCGGCGGCGCGGTGGCGGCGGCGGGCACCGACGACACCGCCTCGTTCGTGAAGCTGGCGCTGGCCGTGGTCTGCCGGTCCATCGTCTTCATCGGCCTGAGCACCTATATCGCGCTGTACGCGCAAGCACGTCCGGGCGGCAGCACGGCGGCGGGCACCGCGGCGCTGTTCCTGCTCTATCTCGGCGGCGCGGTGGGCTCCGTGCTGGGCGGCCATCTGGCCGACCGCTGGGACCGGGTCACCGTGGCCCGCTGGTCGTACCTCGTCACGGTCGCCGCCGTCGCGGGGGTCGTGTTCGTACCCGGCCCGGCGCTCTACCTGTTCGTGGCGCTGACCTCCGTCGGCCTGTACGTCCCCTTCTCGCTGCAGGTCACCCTCGGCCAGGACTATCTGCCCACCCGCGTCGGCACCGCCGGCGGAATCACCCTCGGGCTGACCGTCAGCGTCGGCGGCCTGGTCACCCCGCTCATCGGCAGCGTCGCCCACGCGACCTCGCTGCGGACGGCCCTGGCCCCGCTGATCCTGATGCCCGCCCTGAGCTGGCTGCTGTTCCGCACGCTGCCCGAACCCACCGCGCCGGGACAGCACACCTAGGGGGTGTCCTCCGGAGCCTCGTCGGGCACGTAGCGCAGCACATCCCCGGGCTGGCAGCCGAGGGTGCGGCAGATCGCGTCGAGCGTCGTGAACCGCACCGCCTTCGCGCGGCCGTTCTTCAGCACGGCGATGTTGGCGGGGGTGATACCGACGGCGGCGGCGAACTCGCCGACGGACATGTGGTGCCGGGCGAGCTGGACGTCGAGGTCGACGATGATCGCCATCAGACGACCTCGGCCATCTCGGTCTGCAGATCCGTCGCCTTGCGCAGCAGGCCTCGCATGATGACGATGAGCATCGCGAACGACGCCCCCACACCGGCGCTCGCGGTCGCGGCGAACAGCGCGCTGATGACCTCCATGCCGTCGTCGGGGGAGGGGATGCTCGCCATGGCGAGATGGCCGGTGACCCCGACCGCCAGCAGCGTCGCCACGACCGAGGACCCGATGATGATGTCGACCCAGCGGAACGCCCGCGGGGTGAAGATGGCGCCGCGCCGGACCATGTCGAGCAGCATCCACGTGGCGACGAGCGCGACTTGGACGCAGGCGATGCCGAGGATCGCCACCGTCACGTAGGGCGTGGCGTAGGGGGCGTACGGCGGGAACCGGTCGACCTCGTCGGCCGCCGTCGTCGGGATGACGACGATCTGCCCGAAGAGACCCAGCAGGATCGCGGCGACGATACCGGCCCGCAGCGCGGCGATGAAGAGTCGATGCATCTATCGATTCTCGATCGCTATCTATCGAAAGTCAATCGACGCCTTCTCGGTTCGAACCGGTGAAGTACGGTCTGCGGAGTGACGAACCAGCGAAAGCCACGGGGCCCGTACCGCAAGAGCGCGGAACGACGGGAACAGATCCTCCAGGCCGCCTACGAGGCCATCGACGAGCACGGCGAACGAGCCTCCCTGCAGGACATCGCCGCCCGGGTCGGGGTGACGCAGCCCGCGTTGACGTACTACTTCCCCACCCGTGACGACCTGCTCCTCGCGGTCCTGGAGCGGCGCGATGTGCTGGGCAAGGCGTTCGCCCGTGCCGCCGGAGACGGTGAGACGGTGGTCGACGGCGTGGTGGCGGGCGCCCGCCTCATCACCGACCACCCCGGGGTGGCCAAATTGTGCGTCACGCTCTCGGCGGCCGCCACCGATCCGGGGAGCCCCGTGCACCGTCACTTCGCCGAGCGCTACCGGGGTCTCGCGGCCGAGGCCACGCAGGACTTCGAGAAGGGGCAGCGGGCCGGTGAGATCCGCGCCGACGAACCGGCCGACCATCTGGCCAGGGCGGTCGTGGCGGTGATGGACGGTCTGCAGATCCAGTGGATGCACGACCCCACCGTGGACATCGCCGCGATCGCCGAGACGTTCGCCCGGATGCTGGTGCCCACGGACGCCTCCGGGCAGGAGGCGGCCCCGGCCGACCGATGAGCCGTGCCGTACGGCCACACCGCGGACTTACTGGCTTCCCGCTAAATTTTTAGGTGATAGATTTTCGGCGTCCGATCTCCCGGTGGCGCGCCGACGAGCACGGCGGCCGCCGATGGACCACAGAGAGGAAGAGGACGCCGATGTCCGCCCCGAACACCTCCTCCACCCCGCCCCGGCCGCCGCGGGACCTGGGATTCGATCCGGAGGCCTTGCGCGCCCGCTACCGCGCCGAACGCGAGCGCCGGATCCGCCCCGACGGCAGTGCCCAATACCGGGGCGTCGGCGGCGAGTTCGGCTACTACGCCGAGGACCCGTACGCCGACCCCGAGTTCACGCGAGAGCCGTTGCACGACCGGGTGGAGGTGGCGATCGTCGGCGGCGGGTTCGGCGGTCTGCTCGCCGCCGCCCGGCTGCGGCAGGCGGGCGTGGAGTCGATCCGGGTGATCGACAAGGGCGGGGACTTCGGCGGCACCTGGTACTGGAACCGCTACCCGGGCATCCACTGCGACATCGAGTCGTACATCTACATGCCCCTGCTGGAGGAGGTCGGCTACGTCCCGAAGTGGCGCTACGCGCCGGGGGAGGAGATCCGGCGGCACGCGCAGGCCATCGCGCGCCACTTCGGCCTCTACGAGGACGCCTGCTTCCAGACCCAGGTGACCGAACTCCGCTGGGACGACGACCGGTTGGAGTGGACCGTCGCCACCGACCGCGGCGACCGCATACGGGCCCGGTACGTCATCACCTCCACCGGCACCCTCAGCCAGGCCAAACTGCCCGGCATCCCCGGCATCGAGACCTACCGGGGCCACACCTTCCACACCAGCCGCTGGGACTACGACTACACCGGCGGCGACGCGGACGGCGGACTGCACAAGCTGGCCGACAAGCGCGTCGCCCTCATCGGCACCGGCGCCACCGCCATCCAGGTCGTGCCCCACCTCGGCGATGACGCCCGGCACCTCTACGTGTTCCAGCGCACGCCCTCCTCCGTCGACGTACGGGACAACCGCCCCACCGACCCGGACTGGGCCGAGGCGCTCAAGCCGGGCTGGCAGCGGCACCGGATGGAGAACTTCCTCAAGGTCGTCACGGGCGTCCGGGCGGATGAGGACCTGGTGAACGACTCCTGGACCAGCAGCGCCCGGCTCCAGGAGAAGCTCATCCCGACCAACGCCTACGGCGACGTCCCGGCCGAGGACCGGGAACGGCTGTACGAGATCGCCGACTTCCAGAAGATGAACGAGATCCGGGCCCGCGTCGAAGCGGTGGTCGAGGACCCCGCGACGGCCGAGAAGCTCAAGCCCTGGTACCGCTACATGTGCAAGCGGCCCACGTTCAGCGACCACTACCTCCAGACTTTCAACCGGCCCAACGTCACCCTCGTCGACACCGCCGACACCCACGGCGTGGAGCGGATGACGGAGACCGCCGTCGTGGTCGGCGGCACCGAGTACGAGGTCGACTGCGTCATCTTCGCGACCGGCTTCGAGGTGGGCGTCTCCGGGATCCTCTCCGGACGGCTGCCGGTGTACGGCAGGGGCGGCGTCCCGCTCTCCGAGGCCTGGGCGGACGGCCCCAAGACGCTCCACGGCTTCTGCACCCACGGCTTCCCCAACCTCTTCCAGCTGGGCCCGCTGCAGAACGCGTCCTCCGTGAATTACGTCCACATCCTCGACGAACAGGCCCACCACGTCGCCGAGATGGTCACCGCGGCCCGCAAGCGCCGGGCCCGGTACGTCGAACCCACCTCCGCGGCACAGGACGCGTGGCTGGCCGTCCTCCGGGAGAACGCCCCCGACCTGCACGCGTTCCAGGCGGAGTGCACCCCGGGCTACTACAACAACGAGGGCATGCCCCAGAAGCGCAACGCGTACGCCGACGGGCCGGTCGCCTTCCACGACCTGCTCCGGCACTGGCGCGCCAGTGGTGGCATGGACGACGTCCTGGCCGGGGCGGAGGAAGCGTGAGCGCGCGGGGCCACAACCGCTTCGGAGGCACCGGCGACGACACGGCCGTCCCCGGCTCGCGCCCGCGCGCCCGGCGGCTCAACCACCCGAGCCCGCTGTGGGGTTCGAACGGTGTCGCCTTCGGCCCGGACGGGCGGCTGTACGTCGCCCAGTACCTCGCCGGGCAGATCAGCGCCGTCGACCCGGCCACCGGGGACGTCGAGGTGGTTGTCCCGATGGACGGCCCGGTGCAGTCCCCGGACGACCTCGCCTTCGGCGCGGACGGGTCGATGTACATCGCCGACCTGATCCCCGGCCGCGTGTGGCGGCGCAGCCCGGAGGGCGCGTACACCGTGGTCTCGGACGAGGTGAAGGTGGTCAACGGCATCACCTGCGTCGGGGACCGGCTCTTCGTCAACGAGATGCGGCCCGGCGGCCGGCTGCTGGAGCTGTTCCCGGACGGCGGCGAGGCCGTGGTGCTCACCGAAGGGCTCGCCCTCGGCAACGCCATGCAGCTCGGCCCGGACGGCCTGCTGTACTACCCGCACATGATGACGAACCAGGTCTGGCGGATCCCGCCGGACGGCGGTGTGCCCGAGGTGGTCGCCGAGGATGTGCACCAGCCGGTCGCGGTCCGCTTCGACCAGGGCGGGGTGCTGCACGTCCTGTCGCGCGGGGTGGAGGGCATCGTCACCCGGATCGACCTGTACGGCAGCGGCTCCCGCACGCTCGTCACCAGCGGCCTGGTGGGTCTGGACAACGCGGCGTTCGACGCGGAGAACCGCATGTTCGTCTCCAGCTACGCCAGCGGCGGCATCACCGAACTGCACCCCGACGGCCGCACCCGGGAGATCGTCCCGCGCGGACTCGACGGCCCGTACGGTGTGACGGTCGACCTCGGCGGCACGGTGTACGTGGCCGACCACTACCGGCTGGCCGGCCCGGCGCCGGTCGACGAGGGCGAGCCGGTCACCGCCGACGCGGCGGGCGAGGAGGGCGGCGTCACCTCGCTCACCCTGATGCCCTTCGTCCACGGCGTGACCAACGCGGGCGGGCTCGTCCACTCCACGTCCCAGTACGGCGACGTCCACACCTACGACCCCGGGCAGCGGACCACGCGGCAGCGGGTGACGGGCCTGAACGAGCCGGTCGGCATCGCCGTGGGACCGGACGGCTCACTCGTCGTCGCGGAGGCGGGCGCCGGGCGGGTCGTGTCCATCGACGACGGCGACACCGTCACCGTCCTCGCCGAAGGGCTCGGCCACCCGGTGGACGTGGACTTCGACGCCCGGGGACGGTGCCATGTGAGCGACGACCGGCTCGGGGCCGTCCTGCGGATCGACGAGGACGGGACGACGGCAGTCGTCGCGGACGGGCTCGGCGCGCCCCAGGGGCTGGCGGTCCTCGGCGACACGCTGTTCACCGTGGAGACCGGGCCGCGCAGGCTCACCGCGATCTCGCTGAGCACGGGGGAGTGCCGGACCGAGGCCGAGGACCTGCCCGTCGGACAGCCCCCGGGCACCGCTCCGCGCACCGCGCCCGCGCTCTTCGCGCACGGCATGGTCGGCGCTCCCCGCCCGTTCGCCGGACTCGCCACCGGCCCGGACGGCTCCCTCCTGCTCTCGGCCAACGGGGAGGGGACGGTATGGCAGCTGAAGCCTTGACACAGGGAGAAGGTGGGGGTCACATGACCAGTACTACGGGTCTTGAAGGGCGCGGTGTCGTCGTCACCGGCGCCGCGTCCGGAATCGGCAGGGCCACGGCCCTGCAGTTCGCGCAAGGCGGTGCGAAGGTGCTGGTCGCGGATGTCGACCGGGCGGGCGCCGAGGGGGTCGTGGGGGAGATCGAGGCCGCCGGGGGAACCGCCCTCGCGGTCGTCGGCGATCTGAGCGATCAGCGGGTGGTGGACGGCGTGGCCGAGCGGGCCGTCGAGGCCTTCGGCGGCGTGGACGTGCTGGTGAACAACGCCGGGATCATGGACCGCATGTCCGCGCTCGGCGAGACCGACGACGCCGAGTGGGAGCGGGTCATACGGATCAACCTGACGGCGCCGTTCCTGCTGACCCGCGCGGTTCTGCCGCACATGCTGGCCGCCGGACGCGGGTCGATCGTCTTCACCGCTTCGGAGGCGAGTCTGCGCGGCAGTACGGCGGGCGCCGCGTACACCGCTTCCAAGCACGGCATCGTCGGCCTGGTCAAAAGCCTGGCCGTCATGTACCGGGGGCAGGGCATCCGTGCCAACGCCATCGCTCCCGGGCCCACCGCGACCGCCATCCGGGTGGATGCCGCTGAGGAAGCCCACGGGCCCGCCGTGGTGGGGCAGTTGATCGGCGCCACCATGGGCCGGTTCGGGTCGGCGGAGGAGCAGGCCGCCGCCATCGTCTTCCTGGCCTCCGACGCCGCCTCGTTCGTCAACGGCGCCGTGCTCCCGGTCGACGACGCCTGGGCGGCCGTCTGACGGCAGGGGGCGCGGGCGGCGCCTCGCCCGGGTCGGCGGTGTGATCGCGTACTGATTGCGTACGCTTTCCTCGTTCGACCTCGCCGACCCGGTCGAGGATCCGCGGTGGCCTGGGGGACGGGCCTTCCGCGGACCGGTGTGATGTCCCGAAGTGGTGGTGGCGATGGCCGGCAGGGTGCGGCGGGACGAGCAGGTCAGCGCGACACGGGAAGCGCTCCTGGACGCGGCGGAGCGGCTGTTCGCCGAACACGGGGTGCACGCGGTCGCCAACCGCCAGATCAGCACGGCCGCCGGGCAGGGCAACAACGCCGCGGTCAGCTATCACTTCGGCACCAAGACCGACCTGGTGCGCGCCCTTGCCCGCAGGCACGCAGAGAAGATGGAGGCGGGGCGGCTGCGCATGATGGCCGAGATCGGCGACTCCACCGATCTGCGGGACTGGGTGGCCTGCGCGGTCCGCCCGGTCACCGGGCATCTGGAGGCCCTGGGCACCCCCAGCTGGTACGCCCGGTTCATCGCCCAGGTCACGGCCGACCCGGCCCTGCGGGCGGTCACCGTCGAGGAGTTCGCGGCCGGATCGCCGTCGATGCGCACGTTGCAGGAGGGCCTGGAACGCTGTCTGCCCGACCTTCCGGCCGAGGTGCACGCCGAGCGCGCCGCCATGACACGCCACTTGATCACGCAGATGTCCGCGGAACGGGAGCGCGCGCTCGCGGACAACGCGCCGACGTCCAGGGCCAGTTGGCGGGAGACGGCGAACGGTCTCATCGATGTCATCGTCGCCCTCTGGCAGGCGCCGGTCACCAGCGATTCCGGGGTGGCTTGATCAAGAGGGTCGCCCAAGATCGTTTAAACCGTCCGCTTGACTGGATTAAGTCGTCGGGTTTACCTGTGCGGGTCAACGAACCGACGAAGGGGCATCCGCGATGAAGGTCACGGTGGACGACGAGAAGTGCTGCGCCGCGGGCAGCTGCGTGATGATCGCGCCGGAGGTGTTCGACCAGCGCGAGGAGGACGGCATCGTGATCCTGCTCGACGCGGCCCCCTCCGAGGACCAGCACGACGCGGTGCGTGAATGCGTACAGGTGTGCCCCGCGGGCGCGATCCAGGTCAGCGAGGACGCGTGACCAGCCCCCGGTACGCCGCAAGCGACGAGGGCGCCGAGCTCCCGGAATTCCCCATGCCCAGGGCGCGCGGATGCCCCTTCGACCCGCCCCCGGCGTTCCGCGCGCTGCGGGAGAAAGGCCCGCTCACCCGGGTCCGGCTGCGGGACGGCAGCACCCCGTGGGTGGTGACCCGGTACGCCGAGCAGCGGACACTGCTGTCGGACCCCAGACTCAGCGTCGTCCCCGCCCTGCCCGGCTTCCCGCGCCCGGAGCGGCCGTACGCCGATGACCAGGAGGCGCCCGCCGACGGCCACGGCCTCAGCTTCATCAACATGGACGACCCCGAGCACGCGCGGCTGCGCCGGATGGTCACCGGGGCGTTCGCCATCAAGCGGATGGAGGCCATGCGCCCGGCCGTCCAGAAGATCGTCGACGACCGGATCGACGACCTGCTGTCCGGGCCGAACCCGACGGACCTGGTCGAGGCCTTCGCCCTGCCGGTGCCGTCCCTGGTCATCTGCGAACTGCTCGGCGTGCCCTACGACGACCACGCGTTCTTCCAGGCCAACAGCAAGGCCATCATCACCCGCTCCTCGACGCCCGGGCAGCGCGCCGAAGCCAACGGCCGGCTGAGCGCCTACCTCGGCGGACTGCTGGACACCAAGCTCGACACCCCCGGCGAGGACGTGCTGTCCGACCTGGCCGCGAAGGTCGAGGACGGCGCGCTGACCCACCGGGAAGCGACCTCGATGGCCGTGCTCCTGCTGTTCGCCGGGCACGAGACCACCGCCAACATGATCGCCCTGGGCACCCTGGCCCTGCTGGAGAACCCCGGCCAGCTGGCCCGCCTCCGGGACGGCGACGACCCGAAGCTCGTCGCGGGCGCGGTCGAGGAACTGCTGCGCTACCTGCACATCCCGCACCTCGGGATGCGCCGGGTCGCCCTGGAGGACATCGAGGTCGCCGGTCACACCATCCGCGCCGGCGAAGGGCTGCTGCTGCTCAACGAGATGGGCAACCGCGACCCCGACATCTTCCCCGACGCCGACCGGCTCGACCTCGACCGCGACGCCCGCCGTCACATCACCTTCAGCTTCGGCGTGCACCAGTGCCTGGGCCAGCCGCTGGCCCGCATGGAACTCCAGGTCGTCTACAGCACGCTCTACCGGCGCGTCCCCACCCTCCGCCTGGCCACCGGCCTGGACCGGATCCCCTTCAAACACGACTCCTTCGTCTACGGGGTCCACGAACTGCCCGTGGCCTGGTGACGCCGTAGGGAGAAGTAGTGGCGGGCGGTCCCGCCGGACACCGTCCACAGGGCCGCCACGTCGATGCCCGCGACCACGAACACCGCGAGGTTGGGCGCCCCGGCGGCCAGCGAGCCGAGGAAACCGGCGCCCGTCGACAGCGCCACGAAGCCCAGGCACACGATGAGCACCACACGGACCCAGGCGCGGCGCTGACGAGCCAGTACGACGCAGACGACCTGAAGCGCCGCCAGCCCCCAGCAGAACAGCGCCACGAACCAGGCCATCCCCATCGGCAAGAGCAGATCCTGCCCGTGCTCCTGCTTGCTCTCGTTCTCCTCGAGGATGGCCCAGCCGCCGAAGACCGTGCCCAGCGCGTGCGCGGCGACGACCACGAGAACGAAGATCAGGGCCCCGGGCATGCGCGCCGTCATGGGTGTGGCGGACGGGGAGGGAGTGGTCTGCATCGCGGATCACCTCACGCTTTCGGTTTCGTGTCGCTGTCGTTGTCGAGCTCCGGCAGGTCGTGGACAGGGGGCCGGTCCGAACCCTCCCCTCGCGGGGTTCGGACGCACTCTGGCCCGTCCTGGCCACGTCCTCCGGGTATTCGACCGCCGTACGGGGTTGTTCAGCAGGCCCCGGCCCCGCACCGAACAACCCCGAGACACGAACCGCACGAACGGTCCGGGAAGAAGAGAGAAGAAGAGTGAAGATCGGGTGAACGCCCCTTGCCCCGCCCGCCGGTACACCGGTAGTTCGATTGCGGCCGCCCCTGCGACTACCTACCGTGGGCGCCCGGACGGCCACGCCGGGTGATGCCCCGGCGGCGGCACGGTGAACGAGGGGAGGGCGGGCGCATGGCGGGACGGCCGGGGCCCGGGCGCACCGAGGGGGAGCTGGATCCGGAGGCCGGGACGGTGCCGCGGTTCGCCGCCGGGCTGCGTGCGCTGCGCGAGTCCGCGGGCAGGCCCACGTACCGGGCGATGGCCGAGCGGACGCGGTACGGGGTGACCACGCTGTCGCAGGCGGCGGCCGGGAAGCAGCTGCCCAGCCGCGCGGTGACGCTCGCCTATGTGAAGGCGTGCGGCGGCGATGTGAACGAGTGGGAGCGGCGCTGGGGCGAGGCGTCGGCCGAGCTCGCCGCCGAGGCCGCCGCGGACGACACCTCCCGGCCGCCGTACCGGGGCCTGACCCGGTTCGAACCGGCCGACGCCGAACTGTTCTTCGGCCGCGACCGGCTTGTGGAGCGGCTGACCGAGCTGAACCGCAAGCACCGCTTCACCGCCGTCTTCGGCCCCTCCGGCAGTGGCAAGTCCTCGCTGCTGCGCGCCGGGCTGATCCCCTGGCTGCGGGCCCCGCGGGAGTGCCCCGACGGCGACGGTCCTCCCGCGGCCGTACGGATCCTCGCGCCCGGTGCGGATCCGCTGCGCACCCACGCCGACCGGCTCCTGCCCGTAGCCGGCACCGACGCCGACACCTGGCTGATCGTCGACCAGTTCGAGGAGCTGTACACCCTCGGCGCCGACCCGGCCGACCGGGACACCTTCATCGACCGCCTCGTCGCCGCCACCGCCCCCGACAGCCGTTTGCGCGTCGTCATCGCGGTGCGGGCCGATTTCCTCGGCCGCTGCGCCGAACACCCCGGCCTCACCGCCGCGCTCCAGGACGCCACGCTGCTCGCCGGGCCGATGAGCCGCGCCGAGCTGCGGGAGGCCATCGTCCGCCCGGCCGCCGCGGACGGCCTGATCGTGGAACGCTCCCTGACCGAACGCCTGCTGGACGAGGTCGAGGGCGCCCCGGGCGGACTCCCGATGATGTCGCACGCCCTGCTGGAGACCTGGCGTCACCGCAGCGGCCGGGCCCTGACCGAGAGCGCGTACGAGGCGGCGGGCGGGCTGCGCGGCGCCGTCGTCCGTACGGCCGAGCAGGTGTACGGCGAACTCACGGATCCCCAGGCCGAGCTGGCCCGCCGTATCCTGCTCAGGCTCGTCGCGCCCGGAGACAGCACCCCGGACACGCGTCGCCCCACCGAGCACGCGGAACTCGACTTCGGCAGCCCCGCCGACACCCGAGTGGTGCTGGAACGCCTGGTCCGGGCCCGTCTCATCACCTTCGACGACGGCACGGTCGACCTCGCCCACGAAGCCCTCATCACCGCATGGCCCCGGCTGTGCGCGTGGATCGACGACGAACGCGACCGGCTGCGCGTCCACCGCTCGCTCTCCGAGGCGGCCCGCACGTGGCAGGTGCTCGGCCGGGAGAACGCCGCGCTCTACGCGGGCTCCCGCCTGACGGCGGCCCGCGACGCCTTCCCGCGCGACACCGGGCCGGAGGATCGTCGCGGCGATGAACTCACCCCGCTGGAGCGGCAGTTCCTCACCGCCTCGCTCCGGCGGCGGCACCGCGCCGTGCGGCTGCGCCGTTCAGTCGTGGCCGTACTCACCGCGCTCGTGCTGCTCGCCACCGGTACCGCTGTCGTCGCGCTCCAGGCGCGCGTCACCGCGCAGAACGAGCGGGACGACGCCGTGTTCGGCCGCCTCACCGCCGAGGCCGACAGCGTCCGCGAGACCGACGCGGGCCTGGCCGCCCGCCTCGACGTCGCCGCGTACCGCATGCGCACCACCCCGGACCTGAGGACCCGGCTGGCCTCGGACGCGGGCCGGGTGCTGGCCACCCGGCTGCCCGGCCACCGCGGTCTCGGCAGCTCCGTGGCGTACGCGCCCGATGGCCGCACCCTCGCCAGCGGCGGCCACGACGGCACGGTCCGGCTGTGGGACACGGACCGGGAAAGGCCGCTGGGTGAGCCGCTGCGGTTGCGTACGGGACGGGTCGGCGCGGTGGCCTTTTCCCCGCCGGACGGCGACCTGCTGGTGGCCACCGGGGAGGGCGGGGGCATCCAGCTGTGGGACCTACGGGACCGGTCGCGGCCCCGCCCTCTCGGCCGACCGCTGGTCAGCCACGGCAAGGAGGACGTCGTGTCCGTCGCGGTCGCCCCCGACGGCCGGCGGCTTGCCACCGCGGGCGACGACGGGACCGTACGGCTGTGGGACCTGAGCGACCCGGCCCGCCCCACGCCACTGGGCAAGCCCGCCGAGGCCGACGGCTCCGAGACACGCAGCGCCCGGGCCGTCGCGTTCGCCCCGGACGGGAAAACCCTGGCCACGGGCGGCTACGACGGGACCGTACGGATGTGGCGGGTCGGTGAGGACGCCGGGCTCACGCCGCTCGGCAAGCCGCTGCGCGAACACACCTCCTCCGTCTGGTCCCTGGCCTTCTCCCCGGACGGCCGGACCCTGGCCACGGCCGGTTTCGACGAGACCGTACGGCTGTGGGACGCCTCCGCCCCGGGCCGCGTCCAGCCGCTGGGTGAACCGCTCACCGCGCACACCGCGCCCGTCATGTCGGTGGCCTTCAGCCCCGACGGCGAGACCCTGGCGACCGCGGGGGAGGACGACTCGCCCATCCTGTGGAACGTGGCCAATCCCGCTTATCCGCAGCAGCTCGGGGAGCCGCTGACCGGCCACACGGAGGCCGTATGGGAGGTGGCCTTCAGCCCCGACGGCCGTACCCTCGCCAGCACCGGTGGCGACGGCAGTGTCCGCCTCTGGCACCGGCCGCCGACCGTCCTCACCGACTTCACCAACCCGCTGACCGCCGTCGCCTACAGCCCCGACGGCCGCCTGCTCGCCGCCGCCAGCACCGACGACGGACTGATCCGCCTGTGGGACGTACGTCGTCCGGACCGCCCGCGCCGCCTCCCACGGACGCTCGGCCACGAGGACGCGGTGCTGGCCGTGGCGTTCTCCCCGGACGGCGGCACGGTGGCCAGCGGCTCGAAGGACGGCACCGTACGGCTGTGGGACGTGTCCGCACCCGAGCGTCCCGCCCCGCTCGGCGACCCCCTGCACGCGCACGACGGCGGCGTCCCCGCCGTGGCGTTCGCCCCGGACGGCCGCACGCTGGCGACCGGCGGAGACGACGGCACGGCTCGGCTGTGGGACGTACGGCGGCGGGACCGCGTACGTCCGCTCGGCGCACCGCTGCGCGGCCACACGGACGCCCTCACCTCGGTGGCCTTCGCACGGGACGGCCGGACCCTGGCCACCGGCAGCGAGGACAGCACGGTGCGGCTGTGGCACGTGGGCGACGGGGCGCGCGCACGGCCTGCGGGGGCCGCCCTCACCGGGCACGGTGAGCAGATCAACGCGGTGGCCTTCGCCCCGGACGGCAAGACCCTGGCGACGGGCGGCGACGACCGCACCGTGCGGCTGTGGGACGTGGCACGGGCGGACCACGCACGCCAGGCGGGGAAGGAGCTGACCGGGCACCGCGGGCCGGTCAGGTCGGTGGCCTTCGCCCCGGACGGCAGGACGCTGGCCTCCGGCGGCGGCGACCACACGGTCCGGCTGTGGGACGTGGCCGACCCGGCCCGCGCCGAGATGGCCGGTCAGGAACTCACCGGCCATCTCGACACCGTTACCTCCGTCGCGTTCAGCCCCAAGGGCGACGCCCTCGCCTCCGTCGGCTACGACCTGACGGCCCGGATCTGGCCCCTGGACGCCGACCGCGCGGCGGCCTCCGTCTGCGGCCGAACCGGAGGCGTCCTCACTCGCGCCACATGGCAGGAACATCTCCCACGACTCGGCTACCGGGAGGTGTGCGACACCCCCTAGGGGGTGCTGAACTTCAGCACGGCGCCGTCCTCGTTCTGCGCGACGACGGTCGCCTTCAGGGTGTCTCCGAACGTGGCCACACCGCCCTGACCGCCAAGGTTCATGACGGTGCCCGAGGTCTGGAAGGTGACGGAGCTGTCCCCGACGGTGACATGCACGCTCAGTCCGTTCGCCGTGATGTCCGCGGCGGAGGTGATCAGCACCTCGCACTCGCCGTCCGAACAGGCGGCCGTGTTCTTGCCGTCCGCCGCCTTGGGCAGCGGGCCGGTGGGGTCGGGCGTGGGCGAGGCCGTCTCCTCGGTCGGCTTCCAGCCGGGGGCGCACTGCTCGGCGCGCTGATGCGCGGCCGCGAGCCGCGGGTACTTCTTCGTCAGCGCCGGCAGATCCGGTTCGGGCGGGGTGAGGGACCGGATGAGCTTGTCGGCCTCCGCGACACTGCCCTCGGCGTCGTTGAAGGCCGTAGCCGGGGACATCGCGTCGAGCTGGGGCACGACGCGCTTCAGCTTCTTCTGCCAGGCGTCGAGCAGCCGGTCGGCCGCGGGAACACCGGACGGCCCGAGGTCGTTCAGGTCACGGTCCACGTCGTCCACCGCCGACGGTGTCCCGGCGAGGTAGCCGACCGCTCGGGACCGGGCGGTCAGATCGGCCTCGTCCATGCCCCGGATCTCCTTCAGATCCGCCGCGCTTTTCGTCCGCAGGTTCTTGAGCGTGCGCGTCGACTCGCACAGGCCGCCGATCCACTTCACCAGTTCCCTGGACGGCGGCCGGGCCGGCGCCGGCTCGGCCGACCTCCTGTCCGGCGCGCCGGCCTTCTCGTCCGTCCCGCCTCCACAGCCGCCGAGGGCCAGTACCAGCCCGGCCGTCATCACCGCGACGCTCCCCCTTGTGAACATGCGACGACCTCTCTTTCGTGGTTTCGCGGGCCGACACCGGCACCGCGGGCCCAGTTCAACGCGGCACGGATTGTTCGGTCACCCGGTCCGCAACCGTGAACAACGCCCGCTTCCCGGTAGGCGGGACGCGGCCGTCGATAGTGGTGACCGGGGCGTCTAGCCTCGGGGCAGGCGGCCGCACGGGAGGCCGTACACCGAGGAGAAAAGAGGCCACTGGTGGACTTTGAGCAGCTTGTCGCGTTGCGCCGGGAACTGCACCGGAATCCGGAGCCCGCGTTCGTGGAGATCGGCACGGCGGCCCGGATCGAACAAGCCCTCGAGGGCCTGCCGATACGTGTCCTCACGGGGAAGGCCGCCCAGGACCTCTCCGCCGTCGTCAACTTCCCGGCCCCGGAAACCCTGGACACCTGGGCGGCCCGAGCGGCCGATTCGGGTGTTCCGGAGGACCGGGTCCGGTACTTCCGGGAGAACGGCACCGCGCTGGTCGTGGACCTGGTGGGCACCCGCCCCGGGCCGCGCTGGGGGCTTCGCGTCGACATCGACGCGCTGCCGATGCGCGAATCGTCCGATGCCGCCCACTTCCCGGTGGCCAACGGGTTCGCCGCCACGAACGGCGCCATGCACGCATGCGGCCACGACGCCCACGCCACCATCGGCGTCGGCCTGCTGCACCGGCTGGCGGACCGCGACTTCGCGGGTTCGCTGCGGGTTCTGTTCCAGCCCGCCGAAGAGGGGGTCCGGGGAGCGCAGACGATGATCGACGCCGGGGTGGCCGACGAGATCGACCACATGCTCGCCGTGCACATGGCCGGGGACACGGCCGTCGGCGGGGTGGTCGGAAGCTTCACCGGCGGCCTGGCCACCCGCAAGCTGAAGGTCGACTTCGAGGGCAAGGCGTCCCACGCGGCCGGGGCGCCGGAAGCCGGACGCAACGCGCTGCTCGCCGCGGCCACGGCCGCGCTGGGCATCATGGGAATCCCGCGCTTCAACTCCGCGGACACCCGGCTCAATGTCGGCACGCTCGTCGCCGGTGACGGAGTGAACATCGTGCCCTCCTCCGCGGTGATGACCTGCGAGGCCCGGGCGACCGATGACGACATCGTCGACGAACTGGTCGACCGGGTCCGCGCGATCGCGGAGGGCGCGGGCCTGGCGCAAGGGGTGCGCACGAGCGTCGTGGTGATGGGCCAGTCCGCGACCGTCACACCGGACGACCGGATGATCGACCGCATCGTGGAGGTCGCCACCGCCCATGACGATGTCACCGAGGTCGTCCGGACCCGGGCGTTCTCGGGCAGCGACGACGCCAACCTCCTCATCAGGCACGTCCAGCAGCGCGGGGGCATGGGCGCGTATCTGCTGGTCGGAGCGGGCAGCCCGGGCCCGCACCACAGCGAGACCTTCGACGTCGCGGAGGAGGCGATCCCGACCGCGATCGACATCCTCGCCTCGCTGATTCGTACTTGAGCTCAGATGCGTACCTGAGCTCAGATGCGTACCTGAGCACAGGGCAAGCGGCGGTCAGGGCCGGGAGGCGGCGGCGAACACCGGTGGGCGACGCGACGCCCAGGGGCGTTCCGCCTCCAGCTGCGCCGCCACCCCGACCAGCAGGTCCTCCCGTCCGTAGGCCGCGGCCAGCTGGACGCCGAGGGGGGTGCCGGACTCGGTCAGGGCCGCCGGTACCGCGATCGCGGGCTGACCGGTGGTGTTGAAGGGCGCGGTGAAGGTGAGCACGTCCACCGACTTCTGGAGGCCGTCCGGTTCCCGCCACGGCCACCCCACCGGCTTCGGCGGGGTGGCGAACACCGGGCTCAGCAGCAGGTCGAACTCCTGCCACCAGCGGGCCATACCGGCCCGGAACCCGTCCTGCCAGGCCAGGGCGTCGGCGAGTTCCAGCCCTGTGATCTCCTGTCCGCGCCGCACCCAGAACCGGGTGACGGGGTCGAGGTCGCCGGGCCCCGGCCGCTCGCCGAACTCCCTGGTCAGCGCCTCGACGCTCTGCGCGGCTGTGACGCTCAGCGCGTCGAAGAACGCGGTGAGGCACCGGGGATCCAGCATGGGGGCGGGGTGCGCCTCCTCGACCGCGTGCCCGAGCCGTTCGAGGATCCGGGCCGTGTCGAGTACGGCGTCCCGCACCGCGTCCACGACCTGGGGCGCGTGGTCGGGCGCGTGGGCGAGGACACCGACCCTGAGCCGTCCCGGTTCACGGCCGACCATCGCGGCCAGGCCGCCCGGCGGAAGGGGCGCCGGTCCGCCCCGGTCTCCCGGGGCGCCACCGCTCACCGCGTCGAGCACCGCCGCCGTGTCGCGCACGGTCCGGGTGACGACGGCCGGGACGCTGTGCCCCCATCGGCCGGACCTCCCCGGACCCGCGCTGACGCGCCCCAGGCTGGGCTTCAACCCGACCAGATGGCAGAACGCGGCGGGCATCCGGATCGAGCCGCCGCCGTCCCCGCCCTGCGCCACGGGCACCATGCCCGCGGCCACCGAGGCCGACGCGCCGCCCGACGAGCCACCCGGCGTCACATCGGTGCGCCACGGGTTGCGCGTCACACCGTGGAGCCGGCTCTCGCTGACCGAGAGCAGCCCGAACTCCGGAGCCGAGGTCTGGCCGAGGACGAGGAAGCCCGCCTCCTTCAGGCGCCGGTTGACCACGGAGTCCTCCCGGGCGACCCGGCCGCGCCGGGCCACCGACGCGCACCCGAACGTGGCCGGGTCGCCTTCGCTGTCGCTGAGGGACTTCGTCAGCGTGGGCACCCCCGCGAACGGGGCGTCCCGGCGCACCCGTTCCGCCTCCGCGAGCGCCCGCTCGTACCGCCGGTGTGTGATCGCGTTGATCCGGGGATCGGTCGCCTCGATGCGCTCGATGGCGGCCTCGACCAGTTCGCGCGGGGAGGCCTCGCCCCGCCGGACCAGGTCCGCCTGGTCCAGCGCGTCCATCGTGGCCGGCGTGGTCATGCGGTTCTCTCCTCATCTGCGGGGACGGCGGAAGGCCGGTCAAGCGGACCGGTTCACTGAGCGGAACGGATGCGTGGCAGCCGTTGCCGGACGGGCTTAGCTTCCCCGCACGACCGACGACGGAGGCGCCATGTTGCACACCCAGAGGGTGCCGTCGGCCGGTCGTGCCGCGGGGTCACTTCAGGCCGATGTGCGCACCGGGCCCGAGTGGCAGCCCGAACCCGTAGAACACCCCCAGGATCGCCGGCCACACCACCAGGAACGGCACGGCGAAGACCGCGAGCCGGGCGATGAGGGTGCCGAGCCGGGCCTCGGGCTCGTACTGGCGGAGCATGGCGAGGATGACGAACAGGTACGGGTTCATCGGCGTGAGGATGCCGGTGGCGGAGTCGCCGATACGGAACGCCGCCTGGCTGAGCGCGGGGCTCATCCCGAGCAGCATGAACGCCGGGACGAAGATGGGCCCGGCCAGGGACCACAGGGCGGACCCGGAGACGATGAAGAGGTTGAGACAGGCGGTCAGCGCGACGAACGCCACGATGACCCAGAAGCCCGTGAGGTTGATGGCGTTGAGGAACGCGGCGGACTTCACGGCGAGCAGGATGCCGACGTTGGACCAGTTGAAGAGCGCGATGACCTGGGCCGCCACGAACATCATGACGAGGTAGCCGACATGGTCCTGAGCGAGTCGGCGACGGACGTGATCAGCTCGTCGGCACCGGTGACGGTCCTGGCCGTCCCGGGCATAGGTGATGCCGGCCAGGAGGAAGCCGCCGAACACGATCGGGACCATTCCGGTGAGCACCGGGGAGGGCAGCAACGCTCCGCCCTCGCCGCGCAGCGGAGCCCCGGCGGGCAGCCACAGGGCGAGGATCGCCGCCAGGTACACGGCGACGACGAGCCCGGTGTACCGCAGGCCCCGGCGCTGGGCGGGGGTGAGGGCCAGGTCCTCCGGCTCGGGCTCGCCCTCGGCCGTCCGGTAGGGCCCGAGGCGCGGTTCGATCACGCGGCTGATGAGGAAACCGCCGAGCAGGCCGAGCACGATGCTGCTGGACGCGGTGAAGAAGTAGTTGATGAGCAGGTGGATGTGGAGCCCGTCGCCGGCGGGAAGCGTCGAGGCCGCCTGCTGGGTGATGCCGACGTAGTTGGCGTCGAGCGAGCCGACGGTGAACCCGGCGGCGTACCCCGCGCTGACGCAGGCGAAGGCGCCGATGAGACCCGCCACGGGGTGGCGGCCCGCGCTCTTGAAGGCCATGGCCGCCAGTGGCGGGAAGACGAGCGCGGCCACGTCGTCATCACGTGTGCCTGACACGCGACGATCGCCACCGCGTACGGCAGGACGGCCTTGGGGGCGCGGGCCAGCGTGGCCCGCATGACGGTGTCCAGCAGGCCGGCCTTCTCCGCCAGCCCGACGACCATGAACAGGGTCAGCACCGTGCCGATGGGCGGGAACGTGGCGAAGTTGAGGACCAGGTTATCCAGCAGCCAGCGCAGCCCCTCGCCGGTGAGCAGACCGGTGATGTGCTTGGACTGATCGGTGCCGGGCACGGCGGCGGAGACCCCGGCGAGGTCGAGCGCGGTGGAGACGACGGCCAGCAGCGCGAAGAGCACGGCGAACAGGATGACGGGGTTGGGCAGGGCGTTGCCCGCCCGCTCGATCAGGGAGAGCAGCCGGTCGAGTCCGCCGGATCCGCGGCCGGCCGGAGGCTTGCCGCCGTCGGGCTTCACAACGGACGTGGGGAGGCCGGGCGATGAGGTCATTGCGGCTGCCTTACGGACGTGGCGGTGGGGAGCGGCAGCTCCTTGCGGATCACGCCGTCCTGGACGACGCAGACGACGTTGGCGGAGTCGCCGAGGAGGCCGATGTCCGTGAGCGGGTCACCGTCACAGATGATCAGGTCGGCGGTGCGGCCCGCGGTCAGGGTGCCGAGCCGGTCGGCCAGGCCGAGGAGTTCGGCGGAGGTGCGGGTGCCCGCGACGATGGCCGCCATCGGGTCCATGCCCAACTCCACCAGGTGGGCCGGCTCCTTGAGGTTCACGCCGTGCGGGGCGATGGCCGCGTCGGTGCCGAGCGTGACGCGGGCACCCCGCTCGATGGCCCGGGAGATGTTCTCCTTGGTGATGCCGGACCAGCGGGTCTTCTTCTGGTACTGGTAGTCCGGCATCGTGGCCTTGTCGATGCGCGCGAAGGCGGCGGACAGCGTCGGTACGACGAAGACCCCGCGTTCACCCGCCAGGTCCAGCGCCCGGTCGTCCAGCCCGTAGCCGTGCTCGATGCTGGTGACGCCGCCGCGGATGGCGTTGAGGATGCCCGCGGTGCCCTGGGCGTGGGCGGCGACCGGTTTGCCGCCGTGCCGCCGCGCCTCGTCCACAACGGCGCGTATCTCCTCCTCCATCAGCCCCTCGTCCTCGGGCTGGTCGTACGGGCTGGCCATGCCGCCGGTGGCGCAGATCTTGATCACGTCGGCGCCCGCGCGCAGCACCTTGCGGACGGCGAGCCGGGATTCGTCGACGGTGTCGGCGAGATGGGCCATCTCGCCGCCGGTGAGGTCGGTGCCGTCGGGCAGCCGGAAGTCGGAGTGGCCGCCGGTGTGGCCGATGATCGCCACGGCCGTGTGCAACCGCGGGCCCACGATCCGTCCGGTCTCCACCGCGGTACGGAAGCCCGCCGACAGCCCGCCCAGGTCGCGGGCGGTGGTGATGCCCGCGTCGAGGGTCTGCCGCAGCCGGGTGGCCGTGTCGAGGGTGACGAGTACCGGATCGAGTTCGCCACGGCGGCCGGGGTGGGCCCGGTGTGCGTACGCGAGGTGGACGTGGCAGTCGAAGAAGCCGGGCAGCACGGTGCGGCCGCCCGCGTCGACCTCCCGGACCGGGGAGGCCGGGCTCACCGGGGGCGCGGTCGTGGCGGGTCCGGCGTACGTGATCGTCCCTTCGGCGTCGGCGGTGACGACCGCGTCGTCCACGGGAGACGCCCCCGTGCCGTCGATGAGCCGGGCGTGGGGTGAACGCGCAGTGCGGTCCTGGCGGTCTCGTGCGTCATGGCATCTGTCATGGCATCCGTCGTGGCATCCGTCATGGCGGGCGGGATCACTCCTCCGGTTACAGGAACAAGTAAAGGCAGTGTGCGAATGCAGAAGAAGAGCCGGCGTGACGATGCAGCTTTGAGCCGCGATTCCGGGGAAACCCGCAGGAACGCGCATCCTCCGGCGGTGCGGGATCGCGCCGCGCCGGAGCTGGACGAGCTCGACCGCGGCATCGTGCACGCCCTGCAGATCCACCCCCGAGCCCCCTGGACGCTCGTCGGTGATGTGCTGGGAGTCGACCCGGTGACGGCCGCGCGGCGCTGGCAGCGCCTGGCGGACGCCGGACTCGCCTGGGTGACCGCGCATCCCCGGCTGGCCAATTCCCGGGTCGTGGCGACCGGCGTCATCGAGGTCGATACGGAGCCCGGCGCCGCGCCGAACGTCGCCCACGCCCTGGCGGCGGACCACGCGATGGTCAACGTCAAACTCACCTCGGGCGGCCGCGATCTGATCGCCGAGGTGCAGGTCCCGGACCTCGACGGACTGCTCGGCCTCACCACCCGGCTGTTCCAGGGGACGCCCGGGGTGCGGGCGACGCGCGCACATCTCCACCGGCATGCCGACGGAGGGCAGCCGCTGGCGGCTGCGCGACCTGGACGGCGACCAGTGCGCGCGGATGGACGCGGCCCTGCCCCCGCCGTCCCGGCCGGGGACCGATGCCGGCGCCGGCTGGGACGCTCTGGACGCGCGCCTCCTCGAACTGCTCGGCGCCGACGGCCGCATGTCGATGCGCAGGCTGTCGGCGGCGACCGATGTGGGCCTCACCACCGTGCGCCGCCGACTGCAGTCGCTGTTCCCGTCGCGGGTGAGCCTGCGCTGCGACCTCGCCCGCTCGCCCTTCGGATGGCCGCTGTCCGCGGTCTACTTCGCGTCCGTTCCGGCCCAGCACCTGGAGGAGACGAGCCGTGTGCTGTCCGGTTTCCGCGAGGTCCGCGCGTGCGCGATCATGGCGGGCCCGCACAATCTGGTGATCGACGTCTGGCTGCGCGCCCTGGGCGACGTCCACGCCTTCGAGGCGCATCTGGCCCGGCGGCTGCCCCGCCTGACCATCGACGACCGTTCGCTGGTCCTGCGCACGGTCAAACACATGGGTCGGCTGCTCGACGAGGAGGGACGCTCCGTGGGGATCGTCCCGCTGTCCTGTGGGGTGCCACCGGCCGTGGGAGCGCTTCCATGACGGTCGTGTTCATGCCACGATGCTGCGCGGGCAGGCCGCGCACGGGGGCGTTCCGCGGCGGCGTGTCCTGATCACGATCGATCCGTCACCGCGATCAGGAAGGGATGAGGACGTGTCCCCATCGACCCGCACCACCCCGCGAGGACCACGGCGTTCGGTGCCCGTCACCCTCGCCGGAGCGCTGATCTCGTTACTCGCGGTCCTGCTGCTGGGCGCGCCCACGGCCTCGGCCCGTACGGCCGCCACCGAGACCCCCGCCGGGACCAAGGCCCCCACCGCGGCGCTGACCGAGATCAAGAACTTCGGCACCAACCCCAGCAATCTCCAGATGTACCTGTACGTCCCGGACAAGGTGGCCCCCAACCCGGCCGTCGTGGTGGTCGTGCACTACTGCACGGGATCCGGGCCCGCGATGTACTCCGGCACCGAGTTCGCCTCCCTGGCCGACCGGTACGGCTTCATCGCCGTGTACCCGTCCGTCACCCGCGCCAGCAAGTGCTTCGACGTCTCCTCACCGCAGGCGCTGCGCCGTGACGGCGGGAGCGATCCGGTGGGCATCAAGTCCATGGTCGACTGGACGGTCCGTACGTATCACGCCGACACCGGCAGGATCTTCGCCACCGGTACCTCCTCCGGCGCGATGATGACCAACGTCCTGCTGGGGGACTACCCCGATGTGTTCGCGGCGGGCTCCGCGTTCGCGGGTGTGCCGTTCGCCTGCTTCGCCACCACCAACGGGTCGGAGTGGAACAGCGACTGCGCGAACGGCGCCATCACCCGCACCCCGCAGCAGTGGGGCGATCTGGTCCGCGGCGCCTCCCCCGGTTACAGCGGGCCCCGGCCACGTATGCAGCTGTGGCACGGAACGGAGGACGCCACCCTGCGCTACCCCAACTTCGGGGAGGAGATCAAGCAGTGGACGAACGTGAAGGGGGTGAGCCAGACACCGGCCCGTACGGACTCTCCCCAGTCCGGCTGGACCCGCACCCGGTACGGCTCCACCGGTGACCAGGCCCCCGTCGAGGCCATCAGCCTCCAGGGCGTCGGCCACAACCTGGTCACCAGCGGTATGGCGGCCCGCGCGATCACCTTCTTCGGCCTGGACACAGGCGGCCCCGGGCCCCAGCCCCAGCCGGGCGCCTGCCAGGTGTCGGCCACCACCAGCGCCTGGAGCACCGGCCTGACCGCCTCCGTGACCGTCACCAACACGGGCACGAGCACGCTGAACGGCTGGCAGCTGGGCTTCACCCTGCCCTCCGGCCAGACCATCACCGGCGGCTGGGGCGCCACGTACAGCCCCGCGAGCGGAGCCGTGACCGCCACCAACGCCGCCTACAACGGCACCCTCGCCCCGGGCGCGAGCGTCACCATCGGCTACCAGGCCAACCACACGGGCACCACGAGCGCTCCCGGCGCCTTCACGCTCAACGGCCAGGCCTGCACGGCCACCTGATGGCGGTCCGTGACGCCCATGGGCCTGTAGCCGCTCCTTGCCACGTCGCGGGCCGCTCGGTGTAGAACGGGGTGGAGCCGTGTCAGGCACCCTCGACGCGGCGAGCGGCATGGCAACGAGGAGCACGGGATGACCCTGACCGGCGCACAGCGCGAGGAAGCCGCCCGGCTGCTGCGGGAGGCCGAGCGGCGCGTGACGCCGATCGGCCCGCTGTCGGAGCTGATGCCCGGCCTGACAGTGGCCGACGCCTACGCCGTCCAGCGCGACAACATCACCCGGCGCCTGACCGCGGGCGCCACGGTCGTCGGCCACAAGGTCGGGCTCACCGCGGCCGCGATGCAGCAGCTCCTCGGCGTGGACGAGCCGGACTTCGGCCATCTGCTGGACGACATGGTCCACCCCGACGGCGGCGCCGTACCCGCTGCGCGCTACTGCGCCCCGCGCATCGAACCGGAGATCTGCTTCCGGCTCGCCGAGCCGCTGCGTGGGCCGGGCGTCACCGTGGAGGACGTCCTCGCCGCCACCGAGGCGGTCGCTCCGGCCCTGGAGATCGTCGACAGCCGGATCCGCGACTGGAAGATCACCCTGGCCGACACGGTGGCGGACAACGCCAGCTCCGCCGGTCTGGTCCACGGTGCCTGGACACCCCTGGCCGAGGCGTCCGACCTCGCCGCCGTCCTGGTCGACCTGGTGGTCGACGGCGAGCGGGTCGCCTCGGGCAGCGGCGGCGAGGTGCTGGGCCACCCCGCCGCCGCGGTCGCCTGGCTGGCCAACACCCTCGCCGACTTCGGCACCGCGCCGGAGCCCGGCCACCTGGTGCTGCCCGGCACCATGACCGGCGCCCCGTTCGTGAGCGCGGGCCAGCGGATCGAGGCACGTTTCAGTGGCCTCGGGCCGGTCTCGGTAACCTTCACCTGAGGCGCCCCCGCCTCGCGCACCCACAAGGACCCCGCCATGCCCGCCGCCCCCACACCGCCACCGGCCCGTCCGGATCCGGCGCACCCGGGGGACGCAGGCTGGGAGTGGGACGAGACGTTGTTCTCCGGCACGGCCGCCTACTACCAGCGCGGGCGCCTCCCTTACGCGCCCGGGCTGGCGGATGTGCTCGGCGAGGCCCTGAGGCTCGACGGGCGGGGGCGCCTCATCGACGTGGGATGCGGTCCGGGCACCCTTGCCCTGAGCCTGGCGCATCTGTTCGGTGACGTCGTGGGCGTGGACCCGGACCGGGGGATGATCGCCGAGGCCGGACGCCAGACCGCCGGGCGTGGCGTGGCCGGTCGGACGCGGTGGGTGCGGGCCCGGGCCGAGGAACTGCCCGCGGGGCTCGGCACGTTCACCGTCGCGACCTTCGGCCAGTCGTTCCACTGGATGGACCGCGATCCGGTGGCGGCGACCATCCGGGGCATGCTCCGCCCCGGCGGGGCGCTGGTGCACATCGCCGACCTGAAGACGGAGACCCGGACCACCGACGGCCTTCCGCACCCGGCGGTGCCCTACGCGGCCATGGGGGAGTTGGTCCGCCACTACCTGGGACCGGTCCGGCGAGCCGGCCGGGGCACGCTGCCGCACGGCACACCGGGCGGCGAGGCGGCGGTGTTCACCCGGGCGGGATTCGCCGGTCCCGAGCGCCATGTCGTGCCCGGTGGACAGGGGCTGGTGCGTACGGTCGACGACGCCGTCGCGGGGGTGTTCTCGATGTCGTTCTCCGCTCCGCATCTGTTCGGCTCGCGCCGCGACGACTTCGAGGCGGAACTGCGCCGACTGCTGCGGGAGGCCTCCCCGTCGGGCCGGTTCTCCGAACGGCTGCCGAGCACCGAGGTCTTCGTCTGGCGGAAAGACCCTACGTAGCGGGCGGCGGGTCGGCCTCCGCCGATGACGGGTCCGGCCGTGTGGTCCCCTGTCCGGCGCTGCCCTCCCCGGTGTTCCCCTCCTCGGTGTCGAGGATCAGCTCCATGAAGATCCGCAGGAGCCGCAGCACATCGCGCGAGGGATCGAGCAGTGCCTGCATCCGCAGCCCGTCGATCATCGCGAGCACCAGCGTGACCTTGTCGTCGGCGGGCAGCCGCATGCTGTCGGAGGCCGTGGGCAGCGAGCCCTGACGGAAGTGCTCGCGCATGCGTGCGCGGCGCCCGGTGAAGAACGCGTGTGCCGGGTGTTCGGGGTCGGTGGCGGCGATGGCGAGGGCGAGCCAGTGCCGCAGGTAGTCGGGGTCGCTGAACTCGTCGCCGAGCACCGCGCCGAGCACGGCCGGGGCCGCGATGCCCGATTCGGCGATGCGCGTGGCCTGTTCCTCCTCGTCCGCCTCGCGCTGGGCCAGGGCGGCCAGGAGGAGTTCGTCCTTGCCCGAGAAGTGGCGCAGCAGGGCGGCGTGGGTGACGCCGGCCCGCGCCGCGATGTCGCGGAGCGAGGCCCGCTCGTACCCGTGCTCGGCGAAACCGGCCAGCGCAGCACGGACGATCTGCGCCCGGCGGGCCGGGGTGGACGCGTACGGCCCTCGTGGCTCGCCACTCCTCGTAGCGCTCATATCCGTACCTCCTGCCGGCGGCCGCGACGGCCACAACGGTCACAAATCGGTAAACAGCTTCGCGGGGGCTATCGCGGCCACCCGTCCGGGAGTTTAAATCCACCCTCGAAACGTAACCACAGTGGTTACATTTGGTCGAGGCCGTCCCCGGCCCGCATGCCGACCCGGACAAAGGGGTTCCATTGGGCACCGTTACGAAGCCGTTCCTCTGGGGCGCGTCCACCGCTCCGCACCAGATCGAGGGCAACAACGTCAACAGCGACTGGTGGGCGCGCGAGGGGCTGATGCCCGGCATGGAGCGCAGTGGTGACGCGATCGACAGCTATCACCGCTACGAGGAGGACATGCGCCTCCTGGCCGAGGCCGGGCTGAACGCCTACCGCTTCGGCATCGAGTGGGCACGTATCGAGCCCGTCCCCGGGCACCTCTCCCGGGCCGAACTCGCCCACTACCGGCGGATGATCGACACCGCCGTGCGGTTCGGCCTCACCCCGGTCGTCACCCTCCACCACTTCACCGGCCCGCGCTGGTTCGCGGAGGAAGGCGGATGGCTCGGCGACCGGGCCGTCGAACGCTTCTCGTCCTACGTCACGGCGGCCACCCGGATCCTCGACGGCGTCCCCTGGGTTGCCACGATGAACGAGCCGAACATGCTCGCGATGATGGTCACCGCGGAACGCGACGCGAGGCTGCGGCCCGACGAGGCATGGCAGAGCCCCACCGTCGACAACCAGCCGCGCCCCATCCTGCCCACCCCGGACCCCGAGGTCGGCGCCCGCCTGGTCGAAGCGCACCACGCCGCGCGGGAGATCGTGCGGGAGCGTACGGACGCGGCGGTCGGCTGGACCGTCGCCAACCGGGCCTTCGTGGCGCGGCCCGGGGCCGAGGAAACCCTCCACGAGCTGGAGCACATCTGGGAGGACCTGTACCTGGAGGCCGCGCGCGGCGACGGGTTCATCGGTGTGCAGTCCTACTCGAGCCAGTGGATCTCCCGCGAGGGCATCGAGCCCCATCCGCCGCACCCGGACAACACGCTCGTCGGCACCGCGTACCGCCCCGACTCCCTCGGCATCGCCGTGCGGCACACCTGGGAGGTCA
The DNA here is from genome assembly GCF_042958345.1 of Streptomyces sp. NPDC007983. Taxonomy (NCBI): domain Bacteria; kingdom Bacillati; phylum Actinomycetota; class Actinomycetes; order Kitasatosporales; family Streptomycetaceae; genus Streptomyces; species Streptomyces sp. NPDC007983. The sequence continues at coordinate 13,569 of NZ_JBIBJI010000031.1, read as the reverse complement.
CCGGAGGGGTGCCCGTGCTGGTCACGGAGAACGGCATCGCCACCGCCGACGACGAGCGCCGCATCGCCTACACCTCCGAGGCGCTGGGGCACCTCTTCGCGGCGGCCGACGACGGCATCGACGTACGGGGCTATCTGCACTGGAGCGCCCTGGACAACTACGAGTGGGGCCACTGGGAGCCCACGTTCGGGCTCATCGCGGTCGACCGGGAGACCTTCGAGCGCCGTCCGAAGCCGAGCCTGGCCTGGCTCGGTGACGTGGCCCGCCGTGGCCGCCCCTGAACACCCCCGACTTTTCACAGAGAAGAGACATCCGTGCTGAAGCCCCGCGCCACCGCCACCCGTGACCTGGTGAACCTGGACGGTCTGTGGCGGTTCGCCGTCGAGACCGATGCCACGTCCGAGCCATGGCGCGGACGGCTGCCCGGCACCCTCGAGGTGGCGGTGCCCGCGAGCTACAACGACCTGTTCGCCGACCGGGCCGTGCGTGATCACGTCGGCCGGGTCTGGTACCAGCGTCAGGTGCGCGTGCCACGGGGGTGGCGCGGCGAGCGCATCGTCCTGCGGTTCGACGCGGCGACGCACGCGGCGGTCGTCTACGTGGGAGACGTCCTGGTCGCCGAGCACGTCGGCGGCTACACACCGTTCGAGGCGGACCTCACCGAGGTCGTGGCGGCCGGGGCCGAGTTCCGGCTGACGGTCGGTGTCAGCAACGAGCTGAGCAACGTCACGATCCCGCCCGGCACCGTCACCGTGACCCAGGGGCGCAGGACGCAGACGTACCTCCACGACTTCTACAACTACGCGGGCCTGCACCGATCCGTGTGGCTCTACAGCACCCCCGCCACCCACATCGAGGACGTGACGGTCCGCACCGGGGTGGCGGCCGGAGCCGGATACGCCGACTACCGGATCGCTGCCGACGGAGAGTCATCCGTGCGCGTCCGGGTGCTCGACCACGAGGGGAGGCAGGTCGCGAGCCACGACGGGGCAACCGGCCGCCTCGTCATCGAGGACGTCCGCCTCTGGCAGCCCGGCGACGCCTACCTCTACGACCTCGTCGCCGAGGCCGTCGACGGGGGAGAGGTCATCGACACCTACACCCAGCCCTTCGGCGTGCGGACCGTCGAGGTGCGGGGCACCGACTTCCTCATCAACGGCGAGCCGTTCTACTTCACCGGATTCGGCAAGCACGAGGACACCCCCGTCCGTGGCAAGGGGCACGACAACGCCTACCTCGTGCACGACTTCGAGCTGCTGAAGTGGAGCGGCGCCAACTCCTTCCGCACCTCGCACTACCCCTACGCCGAGGAGGTGCTCGACTTCGCGGACCGGCACGGGATCGTCGTCATCGACGAGACGGCCGCCGTCGGCCTCAACCTGGCCGTCACCGGCGGCCTCAGCGGGCGGGCCGCGACGCCCACGTTCTCCCCGGACACCTGCAACGACCGCACCCGTGAGGCACACGCCCAGCACCTGCGCGAGCTGATCGGGCGGGACAAGAACCACCCGAGCGTCGTGATGTGGTGCATCGCGAACGAACCGTCCTCCAACGAGGAGGGCGCCCGCGAGTACTTCGAGCCGCTGATCTCCCTCACCCGGGAACTCGACCCGACCCGCCCGGTATCGGTCGCCAACGTCATGTTCGCCACCTACGGCAACGACCTGATCGCCGACCTCCTCGACGTCGTCTGCCTCAACCGCTACTACGGCTGGTACCTGAGCACCGGCGACCTCACCGCCGCCGAGCAGCAGCTGGAGGGCGAGCTGCGCGCCTGGGCGCGGACTCACGCCAAGCCCATCATCATGACCGAGTACGGCGCGGACGCCATGCCGGGCGTGCACTCGATCTGGGACCAGCCCTGGAGCGAGGAGTTCCAGCAGGCACACCTGGCGATGTACCACCGAGTCTTCGACCGCGTCCCCGAGGTCGTCGGGGAGCAGGTGTGGAACTTCGCCGACTTCCAGACGTCCAACGGCATCCACCGCGTCGACGGCAACCGGAAGGGTGTCTTCACCCGGGACCGCCGCCCCAAGGCCGCCGCGCACACGCTGCGCGAGCGATGGACCCGTACGGGGACCCGCAAGCCCCTCACCTGACCCGAGCCCCCCGCATGACAAAGGAGTCATCGTGGCCGAGAAGCAGAGGGCGGCGGGCCACCCCGGGCCCGACCCCGGGCCCGCCGTCGTCGCACCCCCACTCGCCCGGGTGAGCGCGGGCTACATCACCTGGATGTCGATCGCGTTCTTCGGCTCCTCGCTCGCCTACATCCTGCCGCTCTCCTACTCGCTCGCGCTGCGCATCGACCAGCTGGCGCCGGGAAACGAGGAGGTCCTGGGATATGTGACGGGCACCGCGCAATTCGTCTACCTGGTCCTCAGCCCGCTGATCGGCTTATGGAGCGACCGGTTACGGTCGCCGTTCGGCCGCCGCACACCGTTCATGGTGCTCGGGGCGGTGCTGGGTCTGATCGCCCTGGCCGGTATCGCGCTGGCCCCCAATGTGCCACTGGTCGGGGCCGGTTGGGTGCTCGGCCTGGCCGGATGGTCCACCGCCGGGCAGGCGATCCAGAACCTGCAGGCGGACCGGATCCCGGAGGAGCAGCGCGGACGGGTATCGGCCCTGGTGGGCCTGAGTGTCCAGGTCGCGCCCGTGCTCGGCATCGGCATCGCCTACGCCCTCGCCTCCAGCATGTTTCTCGTCTTCGTCGTTCCGGGGGTGCTGGGCTTCGTGCTGCTCCTGCTGTTTCCCCTCATCGAGCGGGAGGGCGGTTCGCGCGATCTCGTGCGTACCAGCGGTGTGACGGCGAGGGAATTGTTCTCGAGCTACGGATTCAACCCCCGTAAGTACCCTGATTTCGCCTGGAACTGGCTCGGCCGCTTTCTGTTCTTCATGGGCCTGTACTTCAACACCACCTTCGGCACCTTCTTCTACGCCCAGCGGCTCGACCTGCCGGTCAAGGAGGTGGCGGGGATCGTCGCCTCGATCGGTCTGCTCGGCGTCGTCGCGGCGGGCGTCGGCGCGATAGCGGGTGGTTTCCTGTCGGACAAGCTGGGCCGCCGCAGGCTGTTCGCCCTGATCGGCTCGCTGCTCTTCGTCGCCGGTGCGTGCCTCGAGGCGTTCGCGTACTCCTTCGCGCCGCTCGTCGTCGGCGGGGTGCTCATGCAGCTGGCCATCGCCGCGTTCGGGGCCGTGGATCTGGCGATCGTGTTCGCCGTGCTGCCCGACCGGGCCCAGGCGGGCCGCTATATGGCCGTCGTCGCGTTCGCGCAGAAGATTCCGAGCGCCGTCGCCCCGCTGATCGCGCCCGCGGTCATCGCGATCGGCGCCACCGGGGCGGACAAGAACTACACCCTGCTCTATCTCTCCGGTGCCGCGCTGGCACTCACCGGCGGCCTGCTGATCATGCTCAAGGTGAAGTCGGTCCGGTGAGGGGGGAGTTGTGCGATGTCGAGGAAAGAGGCGAAACGATGCGCACTGCGCCGTACGACATGAGAATCGACAGCGGGGACGACCGGTTTCCGGTGTCCGGACCCCGCCCGCGGCTGTCCTGGAAGCTCCCGCCCGGCTGGCAGCGGCAGGAGGGCTACCAGCTGGAGGCCCATGTCCACGGCGCGCGGCGGGAAAGGACCGCCCGGAGCTCGGCCACCCATCTGTTCGTCGACTGGCCGTGGCGGGCGCTGCGCAGCCGGGAGCGGGTGGCCTGGCGGGTCCGGGTGCAGGGGCCCGACGGGCTGTCCGGCTGGTCGGCGTGGCACGCGTTCGAATGCGGGCTGCTCGACCAGGACTGGTCGGCCCGGTGGATCTCCCCGGCCGCCTCGGCCGAGGCCCCACGTGACGGCGCCCGTCCCGCCTACTCCCTGACGGCCCGGTTCGGCATCCGTGGCGAGGTGGCCTCGGCCCGGCTGTACGCGACCGCGCTCGGCGTGTACGAGGTGTTCGTGGGCGAGGACCGCGTGGGGGACGCGGAGCTGTCGCCGGGGTCCACGTCGTACGACCGCACGCTGTACGCCCAGGCGTCCGACGTCACGGCCTCCCTCCGACGTGGCGCCGACACGCTCCGCGTCCTGCTCTCCGACGGGTGGTATCGCGGCCAGGTCGGTGCCTTCCGGGAGCCGGCGGGCTGGGGGGACACCCTCGCCGCCCGGCTGGAGCTGCACATCGACTACGCCGACGGCTCGCGGCAGATCGTGCGCACGGACGACACGTGGACGAGCGCACGCTCCCGGATCGTCCGCGCCGGTCTCATGGACGGCCAGACGACGGACTTCACGGCGGCGCCCGGCCCCGCACGGCCGGTGCGCGTCGACGCCGTGGACGCGCCCGCTGTCGACTGGTCGCCCGCGCCGCCCGTGCGCCGGGTGGAGTCCCGGCCCGCCGCCTCCGTCACACAGCTCCCGGGGGGCGCGTGGATCGCCGACTTCGGGCAGAACACCTCGGGCTGGATCGCGCTCACCGACCTCGGCCCCGCCGGTACCCGCACCGTGATCGACTACGGCGAACACCTCGGCCCGGACGGCGACCTCACGACCGCGCATCTGGACGGCGTACGGCCGGGGCAGGACCCGGTGCCGTTCGTACAGCGCGACGAGGCCGTCTCCTCGGGCGCCCCCGGCGAGGTGTTCGAACCACGCCACACCGTGCACGGCTTCCGGTACGCCCGGCTCGACCGCGGTGGCGCACCCCTCGACGCCCGGAGCCTCGTCCTGCGCGTCGTGCACACCGATCTGCGGGCAACGGGCGGCTTCACCTGCGGCCACGACGACCTGAACCGGCTGCACGAGGCCGCCCGGTGGAGTTTCCGGGGCAACGCGGTCGACGTGCCGACGGACTGCCCCACCCGGGAGCGGATGGGATGGACCGGGGACTACCAGGTGTTCGCGCCCACCGCGGTCCGCCTCTACGACGTGGCGGGCTTCACCCGGAAGTGGCTGCGCTCGGTCCGGGACGACCAGCTGCCCGATGGCCGGATCGCGAACTTCTCCCCGGACGGACGCCGCATCAAGCTCCACCTCGACGACCAGTTCGCCCTGCTGACCGGGTCGGCCGGATGGGGCGACGCGATCGTGCTGGTGCCCTGGGTGATGTACGAGACGTACGGGGACCGCGATGTGCTCGCCGAGAACTGGGACGCCATGGTCCGGTGGGTCGAATGGGCGCTGGCGACGGCCCGCACCGCGCGGCATCCCGCACGCGAGGCGCGTTCGGCCCAGCCGCTGCCGCATGAGCGGTTCATCTGGGACGGCTCCTTCCACTGGGGCGAATGGGCCGAACCCGCGGCGCGGGCGGACGACGGCACGCTGATCGACCCCGTCGCGTCCGACCCGGTGGCCTGGTACATGGCCGACAAGGGCGAGGTCGGCACCGCGTATCTGCACCGGTCGCTGACCACCCTCGCCGCCACGGCCGCCGTGCTGGGCGCGTCCGGGCACGCCCAGCGCTACACGGCGCTCGCGGAAGACGTCCGCGCGGCGTGGCAGACCGAATTCCTCGACGCGCGGGGACACACGAAGGCCGATACGCAGGCGAGTTACGTCCGCGCCCTCGCGTTCGGCCTCGTCCCCGAAAACCTGCGCGCCCCGGCGGCCGATCGGCTCGTATCGCTGATTCACGCGGCCGGTGACCACCTCGGCACCGGCTTCCTCTCCACCCCCGACCTGCTGCCGGTGCTGGCCGACACGGGCCACGCAGACGTGGCGTACGCCCTGCTCTTCCAGCGGACACCGCCCTCATGGCTCGCCATGCTCCGGCGCGGTGCGACGACGATCTGGGAGAACTGGGAAGGGATCGACGCCGACGGCGCCGCCTCGGGGTCCCTGAACCACTACAGCAAGGGTGCCGTCATCCGCTTCCTGCACACGCACACCCTCGGCCTGCGGCAGCGGCGGGGCTCCGTCGCCTGGGAGTCGTTCACCGTCGCGCCGGTCCTCCATCCGTCGATCCCCTGGGCGAAGGGCACCTTCGACGGCCCGCGCGGCACGATCGCCGTGGAGTGGCGGACCGACGGGAGCGATCTGCATCTCTCCGTGGATGTGCCCGCGGGATCGACGGCCGAGATCGTCTTCCCGGGCGCCGAGCCCTTCACCGCCGGCCCCGGCCACTTCAGCGACCACCGAACCGTGAAGGGACATCACCATGAGCATTCCTGATGTGTCGGGCAGATCGATTCCGGAGCTCGTCTCGCTCGCCGGGCGGCGCGCCGTGGTCACGGGCGGCGCCCAGGGCCTCGGCGGCGCGATCGCCCACCGTTTCGCGGAGGCCGGTGCCGCCGTGCTCCTCGGCGATCTCAAGGCGGACAAGGCCCGCGCCCTGGCCGGTGAACTGCGGGCGCGCCACGGCGTCACCGCGATCGCCGCCGAGATGGACGTCACCCACGAGGCGTCCGTGGCCGCGACCGCCCGGCGCGCCGTGGATGAACTCGGCGGCATCGACATCTGGGTGAACAACGCCGGGATCTTCCCCTCCGTGCCGCTGCTCCGCATGGACGTCGAGGTGTGGGACCAGGTCATGGCGGTCAATCTCCGCGGGGTGTTCCTCGGCGCCCGCGAGGCGGCCCGGCACATGATCGCCGCCGGCCGGGGAGGCGTCATCGTCAACATCGTCTCCACCGCCGGTTTCAAGGGTGTCGCGCCGGGCCTGGCCGCCTACGTCGCGTCCAAGCACGGAGCGCGCGGCGCGACGCGCCAACTGGCCCTCGAACTCGCGCCGCACAACATCCGGGTGCTCGGGGTCGCCCCGACGTACACGGTCACCGAAGGCAACCTCGAAGCCGCCGCTGCCGCCCCGCGATCCGCAACGTTCAGTGGCGACATCGCCGCCATGACCGGCAGCGTCCTCGGCCGGGTCGGGGTGCCCGACGACATCGCCCGCGTGGTGCTGTTCTGTGCCACGGACATGGCGGCGTTCATGACCGGCAGCACTCTGCTCGCGGACGTCGGGGAAATCAGCTGACGGGAGCGGACGGCACGGCCGGTCGGCGGGACGTGGCGAGCGCGATGAGCGCGGCGAGGGCGATGAGCGCGCAGACGGCACCCCAGCCCAGCTGGACATAGGCGCGGGTGCCGAGCCACGATCCGGCGCTGCCGCCGAGGAACGAGCAGGTCATGTAGCCGGTGTTCAGCCGGCTGCGGGCGTCGGGCCGCAGGGCGAAGATACGGGCCTGGTTGGCGACCTGGCCGCACTGCACCGCCACGTCGAGCAGCAGAAGCCCGGCAGCCAGCGTCACGAGCCCCACCGCTCCGCCCAGCGACCCGGCGGTGAGCACCGCCGCGGCGGCGAGCGCTGTCAGGACGCACCACAGGTTCACGCGGTCGGCGCCCAGCCGGTCGACCCAGCGCCCGGCCGCGGGCGCGCAGAACATACTGCCCGCGCCGATCAGGGCCAGCAGACCGACGGCCTGGGTGCCCATGCCGTACCGGGGGCCGGTGATCAGCAACGCCAGCGCGGTCCAGGCGGCGCTGAACCCGCCGAACACGGTGACCTGGAAGTACACCGAGCGCCGCAACTCCTTCTCGTCGCGCAGCATCCGCAGGGTGCCGGCGAGCAGCGTCGGGTACCGGTCGCGCACGGCAGGCGCGGTGGCGGGCAGGGCGGAACCGAGGACGACGGCGAGCAGCCCGGTGAGGGCGGCTGCGACGAGGTACGGGGCGCGCCAGCCCAGATGTTCGCCCAGCACCCCGCCGAAGGTGCGGGCCAGCAGGATGCCGCCGATCAGGCCCGCCTGGAGGGTGCCGAGCACACTGCCGCGCCGGTCGGGCTCTACCAGCCCGGCGGCCATGGGCAGCAGGAGCTGCGGGACCACCGTCGCCACGCCGACCACCGTCCCGGCCGCGAGCAGCGGACCGGTGGCCGGGGCGAGACCTGCGGCCAGGAGGGCGAGGCCGGTCACGGTGAGCAGCCCGGTGATCAGCGGACGGCGCGGCAACCGGTCGCCGAGCGGCACCAGCAGGAAGATCCCGGCGGCGTAGCCGAGCTGGGTCACCGTCGCCACGACCGCCGCCGTGGCCGGGGCGATGCCCAGGCCGTCGGCGATGAGCGGCGTCAGGGCCTGCGGGAAGTAGATGTTCGCGACACTGACCCCGCAGGCCAGCGCCATGATCAGGGGCAGCCTCCGCCCTATGCCGCTCGGGCCCGGGGCGGGCGGAACGTTCCGGGACATCACACACTCCATATCGAACGAACTAGATGGTTCGGTCAGTGAGCGTGGCATGCGGGCTGGGGATCGTCAAACGAACCAGTTCGTTACCATCGGGCGCATGGCATACGACTCAGCGGCGACCAAGGAACGCATCCTCGCCGCGGCGGCCTCGGAGTTCGCCGCGCACGGCGTCGCGGGAGCCCGGGTGGACCGTATCGCCGCCCAGGCCAAGGCCAACAAGCGTGCGATCTACGACTACTTCGGCGACAAGAACAAGCTCTTCGCCGCCGTCCTCGAACACGTCCTGGCCGACCTCGCCCGGGCCGTCCCGCCCAGCGACGACCTGCCCGCCTACGCCGAGCGCCTCTTCGACTACCACCGCGCCCACCCCGAGGCGCTGCGCCTGGTCATGTGGGAAGCCCTCGAAATCGGCGACCAGCCCGTCCCGGCGGAAGAGGACCGCACCCGCCACTACCAGGACAAGGTCGACGCCGCCGCGTCCGGCGGCCAGAGCGGCCAGGGCGGCGACACGGGCGACGCACGCACCCGCGTGTTCTTCACGCTCGCCCTGGCCGGTTGGAGTGTCGCCATGCCCCAGCTGCGGCGCATGGTCCTCGGCCCCGGCCACAGCCTCGACGACCTCCGCGCGGACATCGCCCGAGCCGTGCGGGACCTGTCAACAGGCCCCGGGCAGCCCGGGGCCTGACGACATGGCGAAGCTCAGATGCCGAATTCCGTGGGCGCGATCCCGAGGGCGGCGCAGGCCTCGCGGATGGCCGCCTGCTCGGACGGCTCGATGTAGCCGTCGGCCCCGGCGATGACGATGCCGGTCTGGATGACCGCGCGGGCCTCGGCCGGCTTCTTCGCCGCCTTGGCGATCTCCTGCAGCGCCTCGGTCTTGCCCAGCTGGAAGTTGGCCACGAGCCGGTCCAGGTTCTTGTTGAACCGCTGCCGGAGCTGGTCCGCCGGGAAGTTCTGCAGAACGTCGTTGGTAGTGATCAGTTCCTCGACGCGCTGCCGCTCCGCCTGCTCGATGTGTCCGTCCGCCGCGGCCACCAGCGCGCACATCGCCATGGTGGCATCGCGGTAGGCACCGCTCTTCAGCTCGGTCTTGACCGACGCGAGCTGCGACTTGAGCAGCCCGACCAGCTGGGCCTTGGAGCCGCCGGAGGACGAGCCGGACCCGTGGCCACCGTGCGAGCCGGGCCCCTGCTGCCCCTGCCCGAACCCGCCCCTGCCACGGGCGCTCTGGGACTGCTGGAGGTTCTTGGCCTGGTCCTTGAGCCGGTCCCACATTGCCATCGGTGCCACCTCGGCTTCTGTTGCTGCTTGTCCGGTTCTGCTCGTCGGTCGCGCTGCTTCGCGGTCTGTTCAAGGTGAACGCTCCCGGCGGCGACCTGGTTCCCGAAGAGCAAAGTCCGCGTAAAAGGGAGGGTGAACGGCCTCAGGAGGAAGCGTCGGCGTAGCGGCGCGCCAGCCGCGCGAAGGCGTCCTTCAACTCGGTCGGTCCGACGACCTCGATATCGGCGTCGAACCTGCCGAGATCGGCGGCCAGGCCGATCCATGACCACGAGCCCAGGACGAGCCGGCAGCGGTTCGGGCCCAGCGCCTCGACGACCCCGTCGCGAAGGTGGCGGGACACGTCGGCGGCGGGCAGCCCGAGGATCACCTCGCCGCGGCAGGGCCAGTCGCCGGAGCCGTCCGAGCCCCGGAACCGTGCGGCCACGAAGGCGGCCACATCGCCTCCGGGCAGTTCGCGCGGGGAGAAGCGCGGCCCGGTAGGGGTGCGCGGGGTGATCCGGTCGGCGCGGAAGGTGCGCCAGTCCTCGCGATCGAGGTCCCAGGCGACGAGATACCAGCGCCCGCCCCAGGTCACGAGGTGATGAGGCTGCACCCGGCGCGGCGGAGCCGGTACGCCGCCGTCGGCCAGCTCCGGCGGGGACACCGCGGCGTAGTCGAACCGCAGCACCTCGCGGGCGTGGACGGCGGCGCCGAGCGCCACGAGCACGCCGCCGTCGACCCGTGGTTCCGGCCGGGCGGAGGGCCGCTCGACGGCGGTGACCTGGAGGGCGTCGATCCGGTGGCGCAGCCGTGCGGGCATGACCTGCCGGACGGTGTTCAGCGCGCGCACCGCGGCCTCCTCGACACCGGCACCCGAGGTGGCGGCGATCTGGAGGGCGACGGCCAGCGCGACGGCCTGCTCGTCGTCGAACAGCAGCGGGGGCATCGCCGTGCCCGCCTCCAGCCGGTACCCGCCGTCGGGACCCTTGAACGCCACGACGGGATAGCCGAGTTCGCGAAGCCGGTCCACATCACGCCGAACGGTGCGCGGGCTGATCCCCAGCCGCTCCGCCAGTAGCGCCCCCGGCCAGTCCCGGCGCGCCTGGAGCAGCGAGAGCAACGACAGCAGTCGCGCGGAAGTCTTCGGCATGACCCCATGGTGCCCGCAGAAGCGGACACTTCCTGGCCGCTTCCCCTGCGACGGTTCTCCCGTGCCGGACAGCCACAACAAACCGAAGGGCCAGAACACCGTGACCGCCACCACCACACCCCCCGCGACCCTCGACGCCGAGCGGACCGACCTGCTCGCCGCGCTCGCCACCGCGCGATCCGCCCTCACCCACACCGCCCGCGGGCTCAGCGACGAGCAGGCCGGTGAGCAGCCGACCGTCAGCGCGCTGTGCCTGGGCGGGCTGATCAAGCACGTCGCGTCCATGGAGGAGACGTGGATGCGCTTCGTGGCCGAGGGCCCGTCGGCGATGTCCTACGACCTGCCGGACGGTGTCACCTGGGCCGACATCGCGGCCGGTACCGCGCGCGCGTTCCCGCAGTGGATGATCGACCACCAGAACGGGTTCCGGATGCTGCCTGGCGAGACGCTGGCCGGGATCGTCGAGCACTACGAGCGGGTTGCCGCCCACAGCGAGGACGTCATCGCCTCCGTATCCGACCTGTCGGCGACCCATCCGCTGCCGGAGGCGCCGTGGAACGAGCCGGGAGCGGTGTACAGCGTCCGCCGGGTGCTGACGCACATCATCGCCGAGACCACCCAGCACGCCGGACACGCGGACATCCTGCGCGAGACGCTCGACGGCCAGAAGTCGACCTGACCGTACAGACAGAGGGACGGACGGGCAGGCCCGCCCGGCGGCCACCCGCCGGGCGGCCCTCAATGCCCCTCAGGGCCTCAAGGGCGGGTCAGTCCATCGTGGCGCCAGGAACACCTCGGCCGTGATGTCGGCGACCAGGTGCGGATCGGTGATCCGCCGCGCCACGAACCGTGGGAGAGGCGTCACCGAGGTTAGGGGCGATCAGGGGTTGGGGGCCCTTATCACCCTGCGTAGCGTTCCCGGCAAGCGCGCGTCGCAGTGTCGGGCGCCTTTTCGACCCGGGGTGGCTGTGGTGGGCAACCAGGAGAAGCTTCTCGACTACCTCAAGCGCGCGACCACGGACCTGCGCGCTGCCCGCAAACGCATCGCGGAGATCGAGCACCGCGACCGGGAGCCGATCGCCATCGTGGCGATGGCGTGCCGCTATCCGGGCGGGGTGGACTCGCCCGAGGGGCTGTGGCGGCTGGTGGACGAGGGTGTGGACGCGATCTCGGAGTTTCCGGCCGACCGGGGCTGGGGCGTCGAGGACATCTACGACCCCGAGCCCGGCAAGCCCGGGAAGACAGCCGCCCGCGAGGGCGGATTCCTCCACGACGCGGCCGAGTTCGACGCCCAGCTCTTCGGGATCAGCCCCCGCGAGGCGACCGAAACCGACCCCCAGCAGCGATTACTGCTCGAGGTGTCGTGGGAGGTGCTGGAGCGGGCCGGCATCGATCCGCTGTCGCTGAAGGGCAGCCCGACGGGCGTGTTCGCAGGGCTCATGTACCACGACTACGCGCGGGGCAGCAACGGGGGCAGCATCGTCTCCGGCCGGGTGGCCTACACCCTCGGCCTCGAAGGCCCCGCGGTGACCGTGGACACGGCCTGCTCGTCGTCGCTGGTCGCTCTGCACATGGCGACGCAGTCGCTGCGCTCGGGCGAGTGCACGCTCGCCCTCGCGGGCGGCGTGACGGTGATGTCGACCCCTGAGATGTTCATCTACTTCAGCGAACAACGCGGTCTGGCGACGGACGGCCGCTGCCATTCGTTCGGTGCGGGCGCTCACGGTGTCGGCTGCTCCGAAGGCGCCGGGGTCCTCCTTCTGGAACGTCTGTCGGACGCGCGGCGCCACGGCCACCCGGTGCTGGCGGTCGTACGGGGGAGCGCCCTCAACCAGGACGGCGCCAGCAACGGCATGTCGGCCCCGAACGGACCGTCACAGCGACGCGTCATCCGCCAGGCGTTGGCGAACGCGGGCCTGTCGGCCGCTGATGTGGACGCGGTCGAGGCGCATGGTACGGGGACGACGCTGGGCGATCCGATCGAGGCGCAGGCGCTGCTGGCCACGTACGGACAGGACCGGGACGAGCCGCTGTGGCTGGGGTCGGTCAAGTCCAACATGGGCCACACCCAAGCCGCTTCGGGCGTGGCCGGGATCATCAAAGTGGTGCAGGCGATGCGGTACGGCGTGTTGCCGAGGACGCTGCATGTGGAGGAGCCGACGCCGCAGGTGGACTGGTCGGCGGGCAACGTCCGGCTGCTGACCGAGCCGAGGAAGTGGCCGCGCGGCGAACGCCCGCGCCGTGCCGGCGTCTCCTCGTTCGGGATGAGCGGGACGAACGCCCATGTGATCGTGGAGGAGGCGCCACCGGTCGACGACGAGTCCGAGGAGCGCCGCCCGCTGCCGGTGGCGCCCATCGTCGTCTCGGCCGCGACCGCCGATGCACTCCAGGCGCAGATTCAGCGGATCGGCGCCATCGTCGCGGATCACGATGAGCTTGATGTGGCGTTCTCGGCGGCGACGGGGCGTGCGGCGCTGGAGCATCGTGCGGTGCTGGTCGGGTCGGAGACGATCAGCGATGTGGTGGCGGGCGAGGGCGGCAAGCTGGCGTTCCTGTTCACCGGGCAGGGGAGTCAACGCCTGGGGATGGGGCGGGAGTTGTATGACACCTTCCCGGTTTTCGCGGCGGCGTTCGAGGCGGTGTGTGAGGCGTCGGGGCTGCCGTTGAAGGAGGTGATGTGGGGCGATGCGGCGGCGCTGGAGCGTACGGAGTTCACCCAGCCCGCGATCTTCGCGCTGGAAGTGGCCCTGTTCCGGCTGGTGGAGTCCTGGGGGATTCGGCCGGACTTCCTCGCCGGTCATTCGATCGGCGAGCTGGCGGCGGCGCATGTGGCGGGTGTGTTGGGTTTGAAGGATGCGGCGCGCCTGGTGGTGGCGCGTGGTCGGCTGATGGGGGCGTTGCCGTCCGGTGGGGCGATGGTGGCGATTCAGGCCACGGAGGAGGAAGTGGCGCCGCTGCTGGACGGTGCGGTGGGGGTCGCGGCGGTCAATGGCCCGTCGTC
>NZ_JBIBJI010000030.1:0-71804 GCF_042958345.1 Streptomyces sp. NPDC007983 | reverse complement strand
CCCGCCCACAACCTGACATCAGCAAGGTCTCCACCCATAACCACACCAACGACTGAGCTGGCCACCAGTCACGGCAAGCACCGTTGCAGTACTAGAGCGGCTTCAGGGTGGTCCGATCTCCACCAGCCGATTCACCTGCACGACGTCGGACCCGTCGAAGGGACCTCGAGGACCAGCCGCGGTCAGCCCACGGGGCTGGCGGCCTACCTCGTTGCCGAGGCAGTGGCGGACGGGGTGCTGGGGCTGGGCCAAAGCATGATCATCGACGCTGTGAACGCGGTGGAGGTTGCCCGCCAGCAGTGGCGGGCGCTGGCCGACCTCCGCCGGGTGCCACTGGCGTTCATCGAGGTGGTCTGCTCGGACCCGCGGGTACATCGTCAGCGATTGGAGCGCCGGTCCCGGGGCATTGAGGGCTTCGAGGAGCCGACCTGGGAAGCGGTTCAGCAGCGACGGGCCGAATACGAGCCCTGGACGGATCACCGGTTGGTGCTCGATTCGATCGCTGATCTGACCTCGAACTTGGTGAAGGCCCAGGAGTATGTGGCCGCTCGAGCACGGTCCTCACAGTCCACCCCCTAGCCCAAACAGGTGAGATGGGTAGGCGCTGCCATTGTCCGAGAGCATTCGATCGACGGTGACGCCATGATGGGCAAGCCACCGGACGGCGCGTAGCGGTCTCGTCGTCCGATCGATCCTGCATGGACCCGCCGGCGAGCTAGCGATCGGACCCGCTTCATCGTGGGCCAGGACACCTGGAAGCGGGCCGCGACCTCGCTGAATTGCCACCAGTCAGGGCAGCGACGGCGTGAGGCCTTGGCGGCCTTTCATTTCAACCACGATTCGCGATGCCGTGCTTGGAGAAGAGGAACACGGAGGCTCCAACCTCACAGCTGCGCCTGCTTCGGCAAGGTGAGGATTTCGGCTCCGTCGCTGGTGATAGCGATCGTGTGCTCAGTGTGTGCCGTCCGGCAGCCTGTCGCGCTTCGGAGCGTCCATCCGTCGGCATCAGTGACGAGTTCAGCGGTGTCCGCCATGATCCACGGCTCCAGTGCCAGCAGCAGCCCAGGGCGCAGTTTGTATCCACGGCCAGGCCGACCGGTGTTCGAAACGTGCGGGTCCTGGTGCATCGTTGACCCGATGCCATGACCTCCGAACTGAGTGTTGATCGGGTACCCCGCCTCGCTGAGGACCGTGCCGATGGCGTGGGAGATGTCGCCGATGCGAGCCCCGGGCCCGGCGGCGGCGATCCCTGCGGCCAGCGCGCGTTCGGTGGCACTGATCATCGCGACGCTCTCCGGGGGCTGTGCGTCGCCCACGATGAAGCTGATGGCAGCATCTGCGGCAACTCCGCCTTGGGAGACGGCGAGGTCGAGGGTCAGCAGATCGCCGTCTGCGAGCGTGTAGTCGTATGGCCGTCCGTGGAGCACTGCGTCGTTGACGGCCGTGCAGATGTAGTGGCCGAACGGGCCGCGTCCGAAGGACGGCTCGTAGTCGACGTAACAGGACAGCGCTCCCGCCTCGACGATCATGGCCTTGGCCCACCGGTCGATGTCCAGAAGGTTCGTGCCGATCGTGCTACGGCTCTTCAGCGTCTGCAGGATGTCAGCGACCAGGGCGCCGGTGTCTTTTGCTCGGGCCAGCTGGGTGGAGCTCAGGATCTCGATCATGCGGCGTCCTTCTCACGTAACCAATAACTATACCGGCCATACTATACCGGTACTGGAATTGGGGTCCCTGGTCAGGTTGCCGCTCACCCCCGCAGGGACCGAAGCGCCGTCGATGTGGGAAGTCTTCCCGGGCTGCCGTTGCCGCAGTGCGTTGGCAGCCATGCGTACGATGACCCGGCCGCCGTTACCCGGAAGAGGCACGTCAGCACACGCTGCTTGAGCTGCCCCGCCCCCGCCCCACGCGATCGGCCGGGGCCGCCCGGCGCGCGGGCCAGTCCGACCACCACACCACCCGATGTGCCGGTCGAGGTGGGTGAGCGGACGGCATGGGCGCGAAGTCAGTCGGCGAACGGGTTGTGGTGGGACGAAGCCGGCGGCGGGCCTTGACATGCCTCTGCCGTCTGTGCGGCCGCTGCGTTTTCCAGGTCGTCGATGCTGCCGGACATGATCGTGTGGACGTGTTCGGTGATGTGCTGGAGCGGCCAGTGCCACCAGGCCAGGGCCAGGAGGCGGTTGACGTCCGCATCGCTGTAGCGGCGGCGGATGAGGCGGGCGGGGTTGCCGCCGACGATTCCGTAGTCGGGGACGTCGTCGACGACGACGGAGCCGGAAGCGATGATCGCTCCGTGCCCGATGCGGACGCCGGGCATCACCATGGCCCGGTAACCGAACCAGACGTCATGGCCCACCACGGTGTCCCCCCGTCCGGTCAGGCCGGTGATGAGGTCGAAGTGCTCGGACCAGGAACCACCCATGATCGGGAAGGGGAACGTCGAGGGGCCGTCCATGCGGTGGTTGGCGCCGTTCATGATGAACCGCACGCCCTCACCCAGCGCGCAGAACTTCCCGATGATCAGCTTTTCCGGTCCGTAGTGGTACAGCACGTTGCGAGTCTCGAAGGCCGTCGGATCATCGGGGTCGTCGTAGTAGGAGAACTCCCCGACCTCGATCAGCGGCGAGGTGACCAGCGGCTTCAGCAGTACCACCCGCGGCTGCCCGGGCATCGGATGGAGCACGGTCGGGTCGGCGGGAACAGGTGGCATCACGAGTTGCTTCCCTTCCTGAAGGGGTGTCGGCGGGCCCGGAGGACCTCAGCACGTGGCGGCGGACGTCGAGGTCGCGCGCATGGCCAGGTGGGCGCCCCGCCAGCGCCGACGCAGCCGGCGGTCATGGCTGACGATGACGATGGCGCCGTCGTACCCGGAGAGAGCGGCCTCCAGCTCCTCGACGAGGGCGGGCGACAGATGGTTGGTGGGTTCGTCGAGCAACAGGACGTCGGAGGGCTCGCTGAGCAATCGCGCCAGGGCGAGACGCTGCAGCTGCCCGGTGGACAGCCGGCCGACCGGCACCGTGAGCTGGTCTCGGTCGAACAGGCCGAGGGACAGCAGTTGTTCGGTGTACCCGGCGGCCTCCCCCGCCCGTCCACGGGCGAAGGCGGCCAGCACGGTCTCGTCCGGTTCCCCGGGGTGCGGCTCTTGGGGGAGGTGGCCGATCCTGCCGCGGCGGGTGACGCTCCCGCTGTCAGGGGCGACTTCTCCGGCCAGGACGCCGAGCAGGGTGCTCTTGCCCGCTCCGTTCGGCCCCGTGATCAGCAGGCGTTCGCCCGCCGTGACGGTGAGACTCGTGCGGTCGAGCCGGTCGGTGACGGCGATGTCCGCGGCGTCGAGTACGGCGCTCCGGAGGTGGCGGGCCCGCAGTACGGGGGTGAAGCGCAGCGGCTCGGGCGGGGGCGGGACCGGGTCGGCAAGCAGGCGGCGCAGCCGTTCCTCGGCGTTGCGTACCCGGCTGGCCAGCGACCGCTGCACTCGGCCGCCAGCCCGGTCGTAGGCCATCTTGTTGCCGTCCTTCATCGGACGGCCGGGGGCCACCTGGCGGGCGGTGGTCGCGGCGGTCTCGCGGAGCCGGTCGACATCGGCCCGCCACTGATCGTACGCCTGAGCCCAGCGCTGCCGGGCAGCCGTCTTCTCGGCGAGGTAGCCGGTGTAGCCGTTGCCGTACCGGACGACGCGGCGGCGGTTGGCGTCCACCTCCAGCAGGCTGGTGGCGACACGTTCGAGGAAGACGCGGTCGTGGGAGACCGCCACCGTGGTGCCGCGCCGGGTGCGCAGGTGTTCTTCCAGCCAGCTCAGGGCGCTCTCGTCGAGATGGTTGGTCGGCTCGTCGAGCAGCAGCACCTCCGGCGCGGCCGCCAGGACGGCCGCCAGCCGTAACCGGACCTGTTCTCCACCGGACAGACTGCCGACGGCACGGTCACGGCTCACCAGCCCGAGGCCGAGGCCGTGCAGGGCACGTTCGACACGGGCGTCGGCGTCGTAGCCGCCGCGCAGCTCGAAGACCGTCATCAGTTCGCCGTACTCGGCCATGCCCGACTCGTCGCCATTGGCCATCGCCGCCTCCAGACGGCGCATGCGCTGCTCGACGGCGCGCAGATCGCTCAGGGCCCGGTCGATGATCTGCTGGACGGTCGCCTGCCGGGCCGGCCGCTCGTCCTGGGCGAGATAGCCGACGCCGCCGGCGGCCTGGACGACTACGTCGCCCTGATCGGGCCGTTCACGCCCGGCGAGCAGGCGCAGCAGGGTGGTCTTGCCGGATCCGTTCTCGCCGATGATCCCGGTGCGCTCGCCGACGGCGAGCGAGCAGGTCACCGAGTCAAGGACGAGCCTGTCGTCGAAGGACTTGCTGACGGCGAGCGCGGTGATCTGGGTAGGCATGCGGGGACTCCAAAGCATTCGAGGACGATGCGGCCGTCGAGGGCCGTGTGGTCGGGCGAACGCTTCGGAAGAGCATCGATCACTCCACTAGTGCGACAACTGATGCATTAAGATGCTGTCACAACGCCGTCCCCTGAGCAAACGGATTTCCAGCGATGACTCCCGAAGCCCCAGGACCGGAAGGCTCCCCGCCGACGGCGACGCCGAGGCGACGCCGACCCGGGGGCCGCACCGCCCGTATTCGTACGCAGGTGCTCGACGCGGTCCGCGCGGAACTTGGCGAACACGGTTATGACGGGCTCGGCATGGACGCCGTCGCCGCCCGCGCGGGCGTGCACCGCACAACGGTGTACCGGCGCTGGAGGGACGTCGGCGGCCTACTCGCCGACGTTCTCGACGCGGCGAGCGACGACGACTGGCAGCCAGCGGACACCGGCTCGCTGGAAGGCGACCTGGCAGCTCTGAACCAGGAGATCCAGGCAGCCCTGATCGCGCAGCCGCCGATCGTCGCAGCTCTGATCGCCGCCTCGTTCCGCTCCGAGGAAGCCGCCCACGCCCAACAGCGGCTCTGGGAGGACCGGTACGCCCGCTGCGAGGTCATCGTCAGCCGAGCCGTCCGGCGCGGCGAACTACCGCCGCGCACCGACGCTCGGCGACTGCTGATCGCCGCCACCGCGCCGCTGTACCACCATCTGG
The DNA here is from genome assembly GCF_042958345.1 of Streptomyces sp. NPDC007983. Classification (NCBI taxonomy): domain Bacteria; kingdom Bacillati; phylum Actinomycetota; class Actinomycetes; order Kitasatosporales; family Streptomycetaceae; genus Streptomyces; species Streptomyces sp. NPDC007983. The sequence continues at coordinate 66,730 of NZ_JBIBJI010000030.1, read as the reverse complement.
TGCTCCTGCGCACACCACCCGACCCGCACCTGCCCGGTCATGCGGCCAGAACCGCCGCCCTCGCCGCAGCCGCCGGCGCCTTCGCCGAGCCCGCGCCAGAAAGCGGCATCTGAGTTCCAGCAGCCCTTCGGGGGCGAATGCCGTCCACTGCTCGCGCCGCTGTGTGGTGAGGGCTTTGATCCGCCTGCTCTCCGCGACTTCACCGAGCTCCTGGAGCGTCGGCATCGCCACGGCGACAGGGGTACGGGTCACAGTCGGACGGAAAAGCCGCGGTGTCGGTCACGTATCGGTGGCTGTCGGTCCGTTGTCGGTGGTCTTTCGGCGGGGTCTGGAACCTTCCACAGAGATCCTGCCGGGTGCCCATCCGGCAGGCGTGCGACAGCAAGGAACCACCATGACCACTGACGTCACGATCATCGGTGCCGGGCTCGGCGGCCTCACGCTCGCCCGCGTCCTGCGCCCCTTCACCGGCGCACCCCGCCTCCCCGCAACGCGGCTGTGCTCCCGGTCCTGATCCGTGCTCACGGTTTCTCCTCCTGACGTGCCGGACGACCGGGCCCTTCGGATTTTGACCAGTCCTGCTGTCACCGTGAGGAGCCCGGCGGCTGCACCCCGATGGCCGGCAGGGCACCGGCGAGCTGGGCTGCGACCGCGGCGATGGGGGCGCCGAGGATGGTCGGCAACAGCCGATGAACAGCCAGCGGATCAGCGCCGGTGGGGCGAGGCGGGACGCCGAGCACGCGCCGGGGTGTGACGGCCGTGGTGAATCCCGCGTTCACCACCATCACCGGGCCCGAGGTGGCCGTCGCCCCGTGTTCGGAGGCATGGCCGATAGGTGGTGTCACGGCGTCGCTTCCGCCTCCACCGGCTTGGGAATGAGGAAGGACGTCGCGAAGGCGGCGGCGATGAGTGCGGCTCCGGTGATGATGCCGGCGCCGTATCCGGTGGTGGACGTCTTGTCCGCGGGCTCGGCGGCGGTCTGCGCCGCGTAGACGAGGGCGAAGCTGAGGCCCGCGCCGAGGTTGAAGGCGCCCGCGTTCAGGCCCGGCAGGAAGCCGGGGTTCTCCTTCGGGGAGAGGACGATGCCGAGACCGTTGAGGACGATGTTGCCCACGCCCGCGTAGGTGATGCCGATGAGGATCGACGCCGCCAGGAGCAGCAGGCGGGAGTCGGACCGCAGGGTGAGGAGCATCAGGGCGAGGGTGGCGGTCGCGCCGATGAGGCCGGTGCGCAGGATGCGGCCGTAGCCGTGTGTGGCGGCGAGGCGGCCGGCGAGAGGGCCCATGGCCAGGCCTGCGAGCGCGTACGGGATCAGGGTCCACCAGGCGGACTGTTCGGCGGTCATGCCGAATCCTGCCTGTGCGTCCTGGGCGAAGGCGGGGATCAGGCCGTTCATGACGGCGAACACGCCGGTCATGGTGAGCACGGTGGTCAGCAGCAGTGCCCAGGTGGAGCGCTGCCTGAGGTGGTGGGTGGCGACCAGGGGGTGGCTGCCGCGGGCCTCGGTGCGCCAGAACAGGGCGAAGGCGATGGCGGTGACGACCAACAGGGCTGCGACGAGCGGCCAGTTGGCGTCGGCGAGTTTCCCGGCCTCGTTCAGGGCGATCAGGGCCGCTCCGACCGAGACGACCAGGAGCGCGACCCCGGGCCAGTCCATGCGGCTTTCAGCATCCGCGGCTTTGGTGGCGACCGACTCGGGGGTGAGGGTGGCGACCAGGACGGTGGCGAGTGCGGCGACGGCGGCCATGGCCCAGAAGATGGCCTGGAAGCCGTGGTGGTCGGCGAGGTATCCGCCCGCGAGGGAGTCGACGCCGGCGACGCCTCCGTTGACGGCGGTGATGACGCCGAGAAGGGTGCCGTACTTCTTCGGGTCGTGGACTTCGTTGCGCAGCATGATCAGGCAAAGCGGCACGGTGGGTCCGGACACGCCCTGGATGACGCGGCCCGCGAAGAGCACGGGGATGCTCTCGGCGAGTGCTGCCATCACGCAGCCGACGGCCATGAGGGCCAGCATTCCGGCCAGGACCCGGCGTCGGCCGATGAGGTCGCCCAGGCGGGGCAGGAAGAGCGAGAAGAGGGCCGCCGAGGTGAAGAACGCGGTCTGGGTCAGGCCGACGTCGGCCGAGGTCGCCCCGAGGGAGTCCTCGATGCTCTTCAGGGCGGGGCTGAGCATGCTCGCGTTGAGCTGGAAGGCGAAGCAGGCCGTGAGGAGCGCGGTGACCAGGACCCAGATCCGGACGGGGCTCTTGCCGCCTGTGGCGGCGGCCGGGGCACGGGCCGGTTCGGTGGAGAAGGGGTTCATGCGCGTACGTCACCGATCCGTTCGAGGGCGTCCACGATCAGGTCCCAGAAGCGCTGGTGGTCCAGGGTGACCGCCACCTGGGTGTGGCAGTCGTCGGGGGCGGGGGTGCGGAGGTCGGTGACGGTCATGCCGAGGGTGAGAGTGCCGGTGAGTTCGATGTCCACCGGGGCCTTGCGGACGGTCATGACGGTGGGGTCGATGACGTACGCGACGGCACAGGGGTCGTGCACCGGGGGGTGTTCGAAGCCCTGTTCCTTGAGGTACATGGCGCCGAAGAAGTCCAGGAGTTCGGTGACGAAGGCGGCGGGGGCGGTGCCGACTCCGGCGATGCGGTCGAGGACCTCCGGGGTGGCGAGCGCCTGGTGGGTGAGGTCGAGGCCGACCATGGTGAGCGGCCAGCTCTCGTTGAAGACGATGTGGGCGGCCTCGGGGTCGATCTTGATGTTGAACTCGGCGACGGGGCTCCAGTTGCCCGTGTGGTAGCCGCCGCCCATCAGGACGACCTCGCGTACGCGCTGGGCGATGCGGGGCTCTTTGCGTACGGCCAGGGCGATGTTGGTCAGGCCCGCGGTGGGGACGAGGGTGATCTCGCCGGGCTCGTGGGCCATCACGGTGTCGATGATGAGGTCGACGGCGTGGCGAGGGTCCAAGGAGAGGGTGGGCTCGGGCATCGCGGGGCCGTCGATGCCGCTCTCGCCGTGGATCCCGGGGGCCGTCTCGACGGTGCGCACCAGAGGGCGGGAGCAGCCTGCGGCGAAGGGTACGCCGGTGATGTCCGCGATGCGCGCGACCGAGAGGGCGTTGCGTGTGACCTTCTCCAGGGTCTGGTTGCCGACGACGGTGGTGACGGCGACCAGTTCGACTGCGGGATTGCCGTGTGCCAGGAGCATGGCGATCGCGTCGTCGTGCCCGGGATCGCAGTCGAGGATGATCTTTCTCATCGGGTTCTTTCTGGGATCGTGACGTAAGACATGAGGGAGCCCTCAACCGTGGTTGTCGGTTTCACACCGTAACGTGACAAGGTTCGGCGCGTTTCACCGCGTCACCTGGGGCGATGTCGATCGGACGATCGCGTGAGGCTGTCGGCATTTGTGCGGACTCGGAAGCTCGCCTGCTGGTTGATCCCGGCGTGAATGTCCCTGGCCCAGTGCTGAGCCCCTCGGTAGGTTCACCGTCGTTTCCAGGGTCGCGTCCTCGAAAGGAAAGCATCATGCGTAAGCCCTCCCTCGCTCTCGCGGTGTTATCCGCCGCCTTCGCGGGCATCGCCGCCACCGCGCCCAGCGCGTCGGCGGCCGTCAGTGCCGCCGGCAGTGCCTGCCCGGACGGCAACTTCTGCCTGTGGCCCACCTTCGCGTCCTACCCCACACCCGTCGAAACCCCGGTCCTGGTGACCAGTGGTGACTGGTCCGGAAACGCCGACGGGTTCGTGTTCCAGAACACCGGGTCGCGCGCCGTCGACGTGGAGTACACCACGTACCTGAACCACGGGACCGTCCCGGTGGACGGCACGGTGTGCGTCACGAGGGACAAATTCAGCAGACAGTTCTTCTACAACCCGACGACCGTGCACAAGGTCACCTGGCGCGCCGCCAACACGTGCTGACATGACCGCACAGCGGGCGCTTCCCGAAGGGAAACGCCCGCTGTGCGGTCAGACCCGGCCGGATGACCGGGAGGCGGATGCAGTGCGATGAAGGCCGCGCCGACTGACGTGATCCGCCTTCTCTCCCGTGGTCAGTCGGCCTTTCGCCATCGGGCGCGCAGGCTGAAGGCGGCGCTCTTGGGGCGGCGCTCGCGTGTGAAGACGCCCTTCTTGTTGCCGTCGACGCGGAAGACGCCGGGCGCGGTGGCGAAGTCGGCGAAGTGCCAGATCTGTTCTCCCACCACCGCGTCGACCCGGTCGAATACCCGGTGATACACGTCGAGCAGCTCCGTCTGGTACTCCTCCGTCCAGGGGCTGGGCACGGCGCTGTGCAGGCCGGGGTAGGTGTCGGCGCCGTACTCGGTGATGACGATGGGCTTGTCGTGCCGCTCCGCCCACTGCCGCAGTTCGGCCTCCAACTCGGTCTCGGCCGCTGCCAGGTCATCGGGGCCGAAGTACCAGCCGTAGTAGCGGTTGAGGAGTACGACGTCGAACAGGTCGGTGACCGCGCACTGGTCCGGTGAGCCCATCAGCGCGTTGACGTAGGCGACGGGCCGGGTCGGGTCCAGGCGGCGGGTTTCGGCCGCCAGCGGGGCGAAGTAGTCGCGCGCCTCCGGTTGGACGTTGTCGGGCTCGTTCGCGAGGGACCACAGGACGACGCTGGGGTGGTTCTTGTCGCGCGCCACGAGTTCCCGGATCGCCTGCAGATGGGTGCGCTGGGCGCGTTCGCCGATGGTGTCGGAGGAGAACGTGGTCACCTTGCCGGACTTGAAGACGCCTCCGCCGATATTGAGGTTGAGGCCGACCGCCGCGGTCTCGTCGATCACGACCACGCCGTGGCGGTCGGCATAGTCGAGGACCTCTTCCGCGTAGGGGTAGTGCGAGGTCCGGAACGAGTTCGCGCCGGTCCACTCCAGCAGCGCGAAGTCATGCACCATCAGTACGTCGTCGTGGCCCCTGCCGCGCACCGCGGCGTCCTCGTGTTTGCCGAATCCCTTGAAGTAGAAGGGGTTTCCGTTGATCAGGAACTGCTTGCCCCGTGTTTCCACGGTGCGCACGCCGACGGACTGGCGGTAATCGTCGACGATGTCGCCGGACGTGTCCGACAGCGTGGCCACCAGTTCGTAGAGGTAGCCGTCCCCCGGTGCCCAGGGATGCACGTCGGGCACGCGTAGTGTGCCGACGGCACCGGTGGCGGTGGCCACCTCGGCGCCGGAGGCGTCGCGCAACGCCACGCGGACCGTGTCCGCCTCCCCGGTGCTGTCCACCCGGTAGTCGACCACGCCGGTCGTGGCCTCGAAGCCCGTGGCCACGGTGATGTCGCTGATGTGCGTACGGGGGGTGGTGTACAGCCAGACCGGCCGGTGCAGACCCGCGTAGTTGAAGAAGTCGTGGAAGTACCGCTGTGTCCGGCGGCCGTCGGAACGTTCCTCGATGCGGCCCGGCGGTATCGACTCCCACGTCAGCTCGTTGTTGACCACGACGGTGACACGGTTCTCGGCTCCCGGGCGCAGGTGTGCGGTGACGTCGGCCTCGAACGGTGTGTAGCCGCCTTCGTGTGTGACGACCTCGGTGTCGTTGATCCAGGCGGTGGCGCGGTGTGTGGCCGCGTCGAAGCGCAGGACGATCCGCTCCCCTGCCCACCGGGCCGGCGCCCATACGCTCGTCTGGTACCACGCGTCGCCGACGTGGTCGCGGACTGTCGCGTCAGGGAAGATGTCGTTGTAGCTGGCCGGTACCGGGATGTCCACGGCCGCTGTGAGGGGCGAGCGCCACCAGCCTTCGGTGCGGCCGGCTCCCTCCGGGTCGAGCCGGAGCCTCCACAGACCGCCCAGTGAGCGGCGTTCGCGTGTGGGGCCGTCCTGCGGGCGAAGCATCTTCGGTTCTCCTGTTCTTCGCGTGTTGTCACGCGATGTTTCGATGAAGTCGGCCCCGGCGGAATTCCGGCTATTTGATGCCGGTGTTGGCGATTCCCTGGACGAAATGTTTCTGGAGGGCCAGGAAGAGGAGGACGATCGGTGTGACGACGGTTACCGCGCCGGCGAGCAGCAGGCCGTAGTTGGTGCCGTTGGCGCCCACGGAGAACAACGCGAGCGCGACGGGCAGTGTGTAGTGCTCCTCGGTCTGGGCGATCACCAGTGGCCACAGGAAGTTGTTCCACTGCGCGAGGAACGTCAGGATCGCCAGCGTCGCGAGAGAAGGACGGCAGAGCGGGAGGATCACCCGGAGAAACGTCCGTACCTCACCGGCACCGTCGAGGCGGGCCGCCTCGACCAGGGAATCCGGGATGTCCCGGATGAACTGGCGCATGAGGAACACGCCGAGCGGCGTCACGAGGAAGGGCAGGATCAACCCGAGGTAGGAGTTGCTCAGGCCCATGTTGCTGACCAGGACGAAGAGCGGTACGAAAGTGGTGACGCCCGGAATGATCAGCATGGTGAGGACGAGGCTGAACAGAAGGCGTTTTCCAGCGAACTCGATCTTCGCGAACGCATACCCGGCCATGGAGCAGAACAGCAGATTCCCCAGGACGCAAGCCAGGGCGACCAGCGCGCTGTTGAAGAAGTACAGTCCGAAGTTCTGCTTCGAGAGCAACTGGTCGAAGTTGACAAGCGTCGGAGCGTCCGGGAGCCAGGAACTCGGATGAGCGACGATTTCGCCAGTCGGCTTGACCGACCCGAGAAACATCCAGGCGAACGGAGCCAGCGTCGCGAGGAGACCCAGGGTCAAGGCGCCGTACAGCAGCATGCGGGAAGTCGGGATGCGTCGGCGTGCGCTGACGGCGCGGTCGACCGGAACCGTCCTTGCGGTCGTGGTGATCATGTCAGGCTTTCGCTCGGAAGATGCGGAATTGAACGAAGCTGAGCAGCGCGATCGCGGCCACCAGCACGTACGAGGCGGCAGAGGCCAAGCCGTAATTACCGAAGCCGAACTGCTGGTACGCGTAGTAGCTGATCGATGTCGTGGTGTCCAGCGGACCGCCACTGGTCATCACAAACGGTTCTTCGAAGAACTGGAGGTAGCTGACGCTCAGAAGTACCGCCACGATCAAAGTGGTCGGCCTGAGAAGCGGCAGGGTGATGCTGCGGAAGGCGCGCCGGCGGGTAGCGCCATCGATGCGCGCCGCCTCGTACAGTTCGGCAGGCACCGCCTGCAGTCCCGCCAGGAAGATCACCATGGGGATGCCGAAGTGGCGCCACACCGCCATCAGGATGAGCGCGGGCATCGACCAGTCCGGATCGTTCAGCCAGTCGGGGCCGTGGATTCCTATGCCGGCAAGGATGGAATTGATCATCCCGTCCGGTTTGTAGAGGTACCTCCACACCACTGCGATGGCCACGATGCTGGTCACCACAGGGGCGAAGTACGCGACCCGGAAAAGTGCCTTCGCGCGCTGAATCCCCGAGTTCAGTGCGACGGCGAGAGCGAGGGCGATCACCATCGTCAGGGGGATTCCCACGGCGACGAAATAGAGGGTGTTGAGGACCGCGCGGACGAACGTGGGATCCGAGAACAGGGCGCTGTAGTTGTCGAGGCCCACGAAGTCGACCTGGAAGGGTGTCCGCACGTCCCGGCTGGTGATGTCGGTGACGCTCATCGACAGGGAAGAGACGACGGGCCAGACGCCGAAGGTGGCGAACAGCGCGATGAACGGCGAGCAGAATCCCCAGGCGATCAGCGTGCGCCGAAGGCGTCCCGACGCGGTCCTTGGCGGATCGGTTCGCCGGGGGGTGGCGGCGCGGTCCGGTGGGGCTTTCACAGAGGCGGTCGGAGTCATCGCCGGTTTCCCGTTCCGATCGTCGAGGCCTTGGCCTGGATCCGCTCGAGAGCCGATTTCGGCGAGGAGATTCCCTTGGCGACCTTTTCGATCTCGTCGTCCAGTACCGCGGTGACTTGCTTCCACGTGATGGCGGTCGGCCCCGGCTGTGCGGTCTTGAGCTGGGACCGGAAGACGCCCAGGGCGGTGTCCGTCGCGAGCTTTCCCTCGTTCCAGGCCGACTGTACGGCGGGAAGGTCGCCGGACAGCTCATGCCATGCCTTCTGGCTGTCGGGCCGGGCCGTCCACCGGATGAACTTCCAGGCCCCTTCGCGGTTCTCGGCGTTCTTGAACACCGCCCAGTGCCCGCCGCCGATGTAGCCGGCGTTGGAACGCGGCCCCGCCGGGAGCGGCGCGATCCCCACCTTGTCGTCGACGAAGGACGTGCCACCGGCGGACTTCAGCAGACCTTGCTCCCACGGGCCGGAAATGAGTGCGGCGGTGGACCCGTCGACGAACTCCGGCTCGATCTCTCCGAGGCTCACCGGGCCGTTCCGGCTCACGGTCTTCGAAGTGAAGAACGACTGGTAGAACTCCAGCCCCTTGAGCGCCTCAGGGGTGTCGAAGGTGAACTTGGTCTTGTCCTCGTTCATGAGCCGGGCGCCGGCCTGCCACAGGAAGGGCAACACGCTCTGCCAGCTCTGCGCCGCGCCGGTGGGCAGCGACAGGCCCCACTTGGCGCCTTCCTTCTGGAGGGCCTTGAGGAACGGGCCGTACTCGTCCCAGGTCTTCGGCGCGGACACTCCGGCGGCCCGTGCCAGGTCCTTGCGGTAGAACAGGGAGCGGGTATCCACGTACCAGGGGACGCCGTACGTGGCCCCTTCGAAGGCACTGCTGCGGACGGCACCCCGGTAGAAGGCCGAGTCGTCGACGAGCTTCTGCGGGACTTGCTCCAGCCCGCCCGTGGTCGCGAACATCGCGAGATCCGCAGTGCCCACCAAGGTGGCGTCAGGAGTATCACCGGAGGCGATCGCCGTTTCGACCTTCTTGCCGTAGTCCTGCCACGGAACGGCCGTGACCTTCACCTTCGCCTTGGGGTTCGCCTTCTCGAACCGGGCGGCCAACTTGGGCAGCAGCTCACCCTCCGTGCCCATCGCCCATACCGTGATGTCGCCGGTCGCGGGTGAGCTGTCGATGGGCGCGCCCGCGGACTCCTGCCCACGCTGAGCGCCGGTCCGGCCACATCCGGTCACGATCAGCGCGGCGGCCAATCCGAGAACGAATGTCTTCGCGGTTTGTGATCTGAACATTCTCGCATGTTCCTCTCCACCCGAGGGATGCGTGAGCGGCCCTTCCGCACATCGTGGTGTAGGTGAGCGAGACGGTACAGCGAAAACCGAACAGGTGCCACAGTTTCAACAGGGCGAAAAACCGGGGCGCGCGCGGGAGGTGGCGGAGCGCGGCGCGGCCGCGCCGCCATAGGGTTGGTGCCATGACCGAAGAGACTCGCCCAGTCGCTCGGCGTGGCCCCTACGCCAAGAGCGTGCGACGCCGAGCCGAGATCATCAGCTCCGCCACCTCCGTCTTCTCGGCGCGCGGCTACCGGGGCGGGTCCCTGCGGGAGATCGCCAAACAACTCGATCTCAGCCTGACCAGCGTCGTGCACCACTTCCCCAGCAAAAGCGCGCTCCTCGTGGCCGTCCTCGAGAACGCCGACTTCGCGAGCGTCGACTCCTTCCAGTCGGACAGCCGGAGCGAGGGCGTGGCGTACGCCGTGCTGCAGTACGTTCGCCGCAACCTCGAGCGGCAGGAGATGCTGCGGTTGCTCGCCCTCATGGCCGCGGAATCCTCAGCTCCGGACCATCCCGCGCACCAGTGGTTCCGTGACAGGTACGAGACGGTCATCGCCACCCTCGCGATCACCATCCAGCGGGACCAGGACAAGGGCCGCGTCTCCAACAGCCGGGACCCCCGCGCGATCGCGGGGGCCCTTGTCGCCGTGTGGGACGGACTCCAACTCCAGTGGCTCATCGACCAGCGAATCGACCTCGTCGGGGGGATGACAGCCGCGATGGAAGATCTCCTGGGTACCCGACTCCACCGCGACGCGTAGCCGCGTCTCCCCATCCGGTCCGTCAGGACGGGCGGGGTTCGCCCGGCGCGTGCGCTGCCGCGAGGTCGTCGTAGACGAGCAGACCGTCCTCGCGCAGCCGCACACCCGGCGTCGGCACATGGAGGTGCGGCTTCCCGTCATGCGTCAGATGGTGCACCGGCGTCCCTCGCGCGAGGACGGCGAAGTCGGCGATCAGCCGGCGGTGGCAGCGCCACCAGACCGCTTCGCCGCACATCACCGCCGTACGGGCCATCGCGGCGTCGTGCAGCAGCCGTTCCATGGCGGCGAGGAAACCCGGCGTTCTGGTGTGTGCGGCATAGCCGCGGAAGGACGCGTTGCGCCAGACCACGTCCGGGCTGTCCGGAGGCGGTTTGCGAAAGCCGCCGAGGTCGGGCTCCCAGCGGTAGGCGATCCCATGTGCGGGCATCCACACCTCCAGCCGCTGCCTGGCCAGGTCCGGATCGCGACGGCTGCCCGGGGCGATGCGTACGTCGACGACGGCCGTGACGCCGGCGCCATGAAGCAGTCGGATGATCTGTTCACGGTCGGCGGTGCCGTGCCCGAAGGTGATCAGTAGCGGTTCCATGTTCCTCCGCGTGGCCAGCACAGCGGGTGGTGACCGGCGGGCCCTCATCGGCCGCCGGGGCTGTCGCGACGGGTTACCAGGGCGGGCCGCCTTCAAAGCGGGCGGCGCGCGGCATGCTGTGCGGCTGTGGTGGCGTGGGCCATCCGCCGTCCCGGGGGGGATGCGTGGCACAGTGGCGATATGTGCGGCCGTTATGTGTCCACCCGCAGTCCGCAGGACCTGACCCGGCTCTTCGGCGTTCTCGACTGGCGCTCGGAGGAGACATTGGAACCGAACTGGAACGTCGCCCCCACCGACGAGGTCTATGCCGTCCTCGAGCGCGCACCGCGCGGGGACGACGACGGGGCGTCGGTGCGCAGGGAGCTGCGGGCGCTGCGGTGGGGGCTGGTGCCCTCCTGGGCGAAAGACCCGAAGATCGGTTCCCGCATGATCAACGCGCGGGTGGAGAGCGTGCACGAGAAGCCCGCTTACCGCACCGCCTTCGCCCGGCGCCGCTGCCTGCTCCCGGCCGATGGCTTCTACGAATGGCAGCGGCTCGAGAACGACAAGAGCGGTAGGAGGCGCAAGCAGCCGTATTTCATCCACCCCACCGATGAGCAGGTGATGGCCCTCGCCGGCCTGTACGAGTACTGGCGCGATCCGGAAGCGGGCGACGACGACTCGGGCGCCTGGCTGATGACCTGCACCATCATCACCACCGAGGCCACCGACGCGGCCGGTCGCGTCCACCCGCGCATGCCGCTCGCCCTGGCCCCGGAGCATTACGATGCCTGGCTCGACCCTCGCCGCGACGACGCCGACGAGCTGCGCGGCCTGCTCACTCAGCCCGCGGACGGCCACCTGAGCGCTCGGCCCGTTTCGACGGCGGTGAACAACACCCGCAACAACGGTCCGCAGCTCCTGGGCGAGGTCACCAGTCGCCCGCCGGATTCCGGTACGCGGCCAGCAGATCGTCCGTGAGCCGGCCGACCACCTCGGCCACTTGGGTGCGCAGATAGTGGTGGCCGCCGGGGAAGCGGTGCACCCGGGCGTCGGCCGTCGTACAGGCGCTCCACTCATGCAGGGTCTCGGGATCGACCATCGGGTCGTCGAGTCCGCCGAAGACGCTCAGCCGCGCGCGCAGCGGCGGCCAGGCCCGCCGCGTATGGTGCAGCAGCGCCACCGCGTCCGCGAGGAACGGGGTGTAGACGGTGCGCGTGAGCGCGTCGTCGGCCGGTGGCTCCCAGCCCATGATCTCGGTGATGACGGCGATCCCGGAGCCGAGGTTGCGCGCGATGTGGTCGTCGAGGCCGTCGCGGTCGGGTGGTGGAACGGCGGACAGTGCGAGCAGGTCCGGCTCGGTGCGTGACGCCGACCGGAGCCGGTGGGTGGCCTCGTAGGCGAGCAGCGCTCCGAAGCTGTGGCCGAAGACGGCGTAGAAACCGTCGGCGGGTGGCCGGTGCCGCAGGTCCGCGGCGATCTCTTCCGCGATACCGGCGGCGGCCCAGCCGATGTCGGTGATCGACGGTTCCCCGGTGCGGGTGCCGCGGCCCGGCAGGTCGACGGCCACCAGCTCGAAGAGTTCGGAGAATGCGGCGGTCCAGGGCAGGAAGAACTCCGATCCGGTGCCGGACGGTGGCACGCAGTAGAGCCGGATCCGCGCGGTCTGCCGGTCGGTGAGCCGGTTGAGCTCCGGGGCGGGGAAGGGCGTTCGCGGTGTCATGCGCCCCGCCTGGCCCGTCCGAGAAGGCGTGGGGCGAGCTGCCGGACACCGGCCGCGGTGGCCAGTTCCATCGTCGGGACGACGCAGTCCAGCCTGCGCTGCAGTACGGAGCTCAGCTCGGCCGCCATCAGCGACTCCAGACCGAGCTGGTCGAGCCGGGTGTCGGGGTCGATGCGTTCCGGAGTGGTCTGCAGCACCGTGGCGAGCGCCGAGACCAGCACCTCGGTGACGAGGGCCAGCGCCTCCGGCTCGTCCGCCGAGCGCACCAGCTCCGGTATGTTCCGGTCGGCTTCATGGGGATCGGCGTCCGGCGCGGGCAGAATCTCGGCGAAGCGCGGTGCGGCGACGGCGGGGAGGAGCTTCGCGGTCTGTGCCCAGTCCGTGTTCCCCACCATGACGACGTCGGCGCCGGGATCGGTGATCAGCTCGCCGAGAACCCGGGTGGCGGTCGTGGAGTCGAGTTCCCCGAACCCGGCCTGCCGCATGGTGTCGACCATGCCGGCCCGGTCGGCGTAGCCGGTGTCGGAGATGGCGCACCACTGGACGGCCAGTCCGGGCAGCCCCGCGGCCCGGCGCTGCCGGATGATCGCCTCGCCCGCCAGGTTGCCCGCGGCGTAGGTGCTTTGCCGGAGGTTGCCGGCGAGCGCGGAGATGGAGCTGTAGAAGACGAAGAAGTCCAGGGGCCGGCCGCGGGTGAGCCGGTCCAGGTGTGCCGTGCCGTCGAGTTTCGGGCTCACCACGGCGCGGGTCCGCTCGTCGTCCAGTTCCACGGCGGTGGCGTCGTCGAGGACGTCGTCGAGCACCATGGCGGCGTTGATGACGCCGCGCAGCGGGTGGCCGGTGGCGTCGATCGCGGCCACCAGTTCCCGGGTGGCCGCGGGGTCGGTGATGTCGGTGGCGTAGGCGGTCGCCTGTGCCCCCTCTTCGGCGATGCGGGCGAGCACCGCACGGGCCTCGGGGTGGGCGGCGCCGCTGCGCGAGGCCAGCGCCAGGTGGCGCGCCCCGCACCGGGCCAGCCAGAGGGCGGTGGCCGCGCCGAACCCGCCGAGCCCACCGGTGACGAGGTACGTCGCCTCCGGGTCCGGGGCCACGGGAGGGCGGGGAACGCGTACGGGGAGCGGTTCCGCGGGGTCGAGCGTGATGACGATCTTGCCGATGTGCCGGGAGTCCCGCAACAGGGCCATGGCGTCGGCGATCTGGTCCGCCGGGTAGGTGAGATGCGGCAGCGGCCGGTACACCCCGGATGCGACGTGCCCGGCCAGTTCGTCGATCATCTGGTCGGCCACCGGGCTGTCGCCCTGGAGCAGACTGGTGAGGTCGACCCCGAAGAAGGACAGGTCGCGGGAGAACGGCCGCAGGGCGAGCGCGTTGTCGGCGAGGATGTCGCGCTTCCCGAGCTCCACGAACCGGCCGTGCGGGCGCAGCAGTTCCATGCCGCGGCCCAGCGCCTCCCCCGCCACCGAGTTGAGCACCACGTCCACCCCGCGGCCCTCGGTGATGTCGAGGACCTCGTCGGCGAAGCCGAGGCTCCGCGAGTCCCGTACGTGTGCGTAGCCGAGCAGGCGCAGCAGCTGGCGTTTGGCGGGGGTGCCCGCGGTGGCGATGACGGTGGCCCCGATGTGTTCGGCGTACCGCAGCGCGGCCAGCCCCACTCCCCCGGCGGCCCCGTGCACGAGGATCGTCTCGCCCGGGCGGAGCCGGGCCTGGTAGTCGAGGCCGTAGTGCACGGTGGCGAAGACCGTCGGGATGGTGGCCGCCTCGGTGAACGGCATGTCCTCGGGGATGGGGATGGTGAGCCGGGCCGGGCAGCGCACATGCGAGGCGAGGCTTCCGGACTGGGCGACCATCACCCGGTCGCCCACGGCCCGGTCGGTCACCCCGGCACCGACGTGGGTCACCACTCCGGCGCATTCGAGGCCCAGCAGCGGGGTCCCGGTGTCCGGTGTCGCGGCCATGGGCGGCACCAGTCCCCGGGAGACCATGATGTCGGCGTAGTTGAGCGCCGCCGCCCGCACCTCGATGACCACGTCTCCCGGTCCGGGTTCGGGCGCGGCCACCGCCGTCCAGGCCGGTCCGTCGTCCGCCACGGCCAGGGCGAAGGGGCGGACGGCGCGGGTGGCGGGGCGGCGCTCGGTGATCCGTGGTACGAAGCGCCCGCCCCCGGTGAGTACGACCTCGTCCTCCTCGGTCCCGGCGAGCAGCTCCGCGCGGATGTCCGCCGCGGTGGCGCCGGGGGCCACCGCGATCCTGCGGACCCTCAGCAGGGGGTTCTCGCTGGTCAGGGTGCGGGCCTGGGCCCAGGCGGCGGCCGGGGCGGGGCGTTCGGGAACGGCGGTGCGCTCGCCGGTGGTCAGCACCCAGGCGTGCACCTCACGGCTCTCGGGCAGCGCCTGGCAGGCGGTGACCATCGCCCGGAGGACCGCCGCCTGCCGGACGACCAGGCCGACGGGGTCAGCCGTGTCCTCAGCGGCCTCGTCGCCGAGCATGACCAGGATCCCGGTGCTCTCCTCGGTGCCGTTCAGCGCGGCGCCCCATCGCGCGGCGTCGTCGGAGGCGTGGACGTGGCTCACGGAGCGGCCCGGACCGCGCAGCCGCGCCACCACGGATGCGGCCAGGTCGTCGAGGCCGTCGGTCGCCACCAGGAAGTGGCCGGGCGCCGTGGCCGTGGGCTCCGGCGCGGTCTGTTCGCGTTCGCCCCGGTCGGCGAGGAGGACCGAGCAGGTGGGCTCCTCGCCGACCTGGGCCACGTCGGTGAATCCGGCGGAGCGCAGGACTGGGGGCCACTGGTCCCGGGCCAGCAGCGTGTCCTCGCGCAGATCGGTGTCGGTGAAGCCGGTCGCCGAGGGGAGCAGTCCGTAGCAGGGGGCGAAGAGGTCGTTGTCGTGGAACTCCACGGCGAGCAACCGGCCACCGGTGTCCAGGAGTTCGGCGACATGGCCGAGGGCCCGGCGCACATTGGTGGTGGCGTGCAGCACGTTGGCGGCGATCACCAGGTCGAAGGAGGCGGCTCCGAAGCCCTGTTCGGTGGGGTCCCGGTCCAGATCCAGCGTCCGGTAGTCGAGGAACCGGTGGCCGGCGAAGCGGTGGCGGGCGCGGGGGAAGAACGCGCTGGAGATGTCCGTGTAGGCGTAGGTGGTGCGGTCGGCGGGCAGCCGGGGCAGCAGCCAGGCGGTGGTGGACCCGGTGCCGGCGCCGACCTCCAGGATCCGCAGCGGCCGGTCCGCGGGCCAGGCGTCGACCAGTGCGGTGAGCAGTTCCCCGGCCATCCGGTTCAGGTAGTGGTGTACCACGGAGGTCGTGTAGTGCAGCTCGGCGAGGCGCTCGGTGTCCGAGAAGAGCAGGCGCACCGGGTCGACGTCTCCGGTGAGCACACCGGCCAGTTGCGGGCCGCACCGCGCGTACAGGAGCAGCTCCGGCGCCATGGCGGGGAAGTCGCGCAGCAGACCGGCGAGAAGCCGGTCCGGTTCCGGGGTCCGGTCGAGCACGCCTTCCCGTTCGGCGAGCGCCCGCAGGTTCTCGTACAGCCCGCGGTTGGCCGGTCGCTCGCCCCTCTCCTCCAGTTCGGCGAGCGCGGCCGTCACGAAGTGGCCGGTCAGGTGTTTCACCCGGCGTACGAAGGCGGGGCTGTCGTGGCTTCGGGCCGCAGTGCTCAGCGCCGCCACTTCGGTGGCCCGCGCGGCGGCGAGCGCGGTGGCGGTCGGCTGCCCGATCGGGCCGGTGGTCCCGGGCAGTGGTGCGGCCCGGAGCGTGGTGACGATGCGGTCGACGCCGCTCGCGGCTCCCTTGTTGCGGCGTACGTGGACTCCGCGCAGCTCCATGGCGACGGTGCCGTCCGGGTCCGCGACGGTGATGTCCACCACCGCCTCGCGCAGCGTCAGGTCGCGCGTGCGGATCAGTGCCACGCCCCGGTCGGCCGGGGTACGCCAGAACCGGACCCGCTCCAGTGCGGCGGGCAGGAACTGGTGGACCTGGCCGTTCTCGGCGCGGGGAAGCAGCGCCGCGATGGATTGCAGCGTGGAGTCGATCAGGGCCGGGTGGGCGTGGAACCCCTGCGCCCCGGAGGGGTTGGCGTAGTCGGCGAGCACCGTGTCGTCGGCCACGGCGAGCCGCTGGACACCGCGGAACGCCTCTCCGTACGCCAGCTCGACCTGCCGCATCCGTGCGTAGTGCCGTTCACCGGAGATCTCGGTCCGGGCGGCCGCGCGGATGGCCGCCACGTCCAGGGGCGCCGGAGGTTCGCCGTGCAGTCGGCGCACCCGCCCCTTCGCGTGTTCCTGCCAGTCCTCCTCGCCCCGGCGGGAGGCCACGCGGAGTACTTCACCGGCGAGGCGGGTCTGCACGGTGGTGTCCATGTCGGCGTCGTCCCACGGCAGTACGAGCGCCTTGCCGATGTCGAGGCCGGTGACCTCCACGGCCCCCTCGTGGCGGGTCCGTCCGGCCGCGAGCGCCATCTCCAGGTACGCGGCGCCCGGCATCACGACCGTCCCGCTCACCCGGTGGTCGCCGATCCAGCCGTGCCGCGACGGCTCGACCGGGGTCTGCCAGGTTGGTTCCACGGTCGGCAGCCGGTCGCCGAGCAGCTGGTGGCCCGACTCCTGCCCGCCGCCCGGTCGCGCCGACCACCAGTCCGGGCCGCCGTTGAAGTGGGGCTCGCGCTGCCATGGGTAGGCGGGCAGCGGCACCACCTTGCCGCGTACCGGGAACCAGGTGTCCCAGCCGACCTCGGCCCCGGTGGCGAGCACCGCCGCGCAGGTGGTCCGCACCGAGGCCGCGCCGGCCGCCTCGCGGGACAGCGTGCCGACCGTGGTCACCGGCCGGTCCACGGTGGCGCACTGCCTGCGCAGATAGCCCAGCAGCACCGGATGGGGGCCGATCTCCACGAGCGTGCCGCAGCCGTGCTCGTCCACCAGCCCGGTGACGGCGGGCCCGAACAGCACCGGCTCCCGGATGTTGCGCCACCAGTATCCGGCGCCCAGGTCGGTGCCCGGCAGTGTCCCGCCGGTGACGGTGGAGACGAACGCCGCGGTACCGGCTCGTGGCGCGAGCCCGGCCAGCGACGTGCGCAGCCGGTCCCGGATCGGTTCCATCGACCGGCTGTGAAAGGCGTAATCCAGGTCCAGCTCCCGGACGAACACACCGCGGCGGAGCAACTCGTCCCCGAGCGCGGCCAGTTCCGCGGCGGGTCCGGAGAGCGTCACATCGGTGGGACTGTTCACCGCGGCCAGCTCCAGGTCCCGGCCGGCGATCAGCGCGGGGACCTCGTCGGCGGGGAGCCCCACCGCGGCCATCCGGCCGCCACCGGCGGTGTCGGCCTGCGCGTGACCGCGTTCGGCGATGACCCGGCAGGCCGACGGCAGGTCCAGCGCCCCGCAGGCGTGCGCCGCGGCCACTTCGCCCACCGAATGCCCCGCCACCGCGGCGGGCCTGATGCCACGCTCCCGCAGCAGTGCGGTCAGCCCGATCTGCACCGCGAACAGCAGCGGCTGGGCGATCTCGGTCCGGTGCAGCTCCGGCCCCGCGGACCTCAGCTCCGCCAGCACCGACCAGCCCAGGTGTCCGGCCAGTTCGGCGTCCACCTCGGTGACGGCGTCGCGGAACACCGGTTCGGCATCCAGCAGTTCCGCGCCCATGCCCGCCCACTGGGCGCCGTTGCCGGAGTACACGAACGCCACCGGCCCCGGGCTCGCGCTCGCCGCCGCTCCCCCGCTCACGGGGGTGCCGTCGGCGATGGTCTCCAGCAGCGCGGCGGCCTGTTCGGCGCTGCCGGCCATGACGGCGGCCCGTTCGCGGTGGTGTCCGCGCCGGAGGCAGCTGGTGAAGGCGATGTCGTAGAACGCGTCGGTGGTGTCCCGGAGCCGGGCGGCGGTGCGGGTGGCGGCCTCGGTGAGCGCCTCCGGGGTGGCCGCCGAGACCAGCACCGGCAGGGACGTCACCTCCGGCGGCGGGGTGACGGAGGGCAGGAGTGGCGGGCCGAGGACGGCGTGGGCGTTGGCCCCGCCGAATCCGAACGAGTTGACCGCCAGTGCCCCGGGGGCCAGGGGCCGCGGCGCGGTCACCGGCTCCAGGCCCAGCGTGGAGAAGTCGATGGCGGGGTTGAGCGGTTCGGCGTGCAGCGACGCCGGAATCACACCGTGGCGCAGCATCAGCACGCATTTGAGCAGACCGGCCATGCCCGCCGCGGACTCCAGGTGGCCGAGGTTCGACTTCACCGAGCCGATGGGCAGCGGCGTACTCCGGCCCGCGCCGAGCGCCTGCCCCAGCGCCCGGCACTCGATCGGGTCGCCCGCCTGCGTACCGGTGCCATGTGCTTCCACATAGGACATGTCCTCGGGGCGCACCCCGGCGCGGTGGTGCACTTGGCGCATCAGGTGCACCTGGGCCTGTGCGCTGGGCAGCGAGAGCCCGGGGGTGCGTCCGTCCGCGCCCACTCCGGTGCCGAGGACCACGGCGTGCACGGTGTCGCCGTCCGCCTTGGCGTCGGCGAGGCGCTTGAGGACCACCACCGCGCCGCCCTCGGCGCGGACGTATCCGTCGGCGTCCGCGGAGAAGGAGCGGCAACGGCCGCCGCGGGAGAGCATGGACGCCTTGGAGAACCCGATGAAATCCCCCGGGCTCAGGAGCAGATTGATCCCGCAGGCGAGCGCGACGCCGCCGTCTCCGGCGTCTGCGGCACGGAGGTGTGCGCAGGCCTGGTGCAGGGCGACCAGGGATGAGGAACAGGCTGTGTCCACCGCCATGGACGGCCCCCGCAGGTCGAACAGGTGCGAGATCCGGTTGGCGGTGTTGCAGAGCGCCGCGCCCGCCATGGTGTACGCCGTGATCGCCTCCGGGCGGGCGTACTGGAGTTGGCCGTAGTTGGCGTTGCTCACGCCCACGTGGACCCCGGAGCCGGACCCGGCGAGGGTCGCCGGGTCGATACCGGCGTCGTCGAGGGCTTCCCTGGCCATCTCCAGCAGCAGCCGCTGCTGCGGGTCCATCCGGCTCGCCTCACGGGGCGACAGTCCGAAGAACGCGGCGTCGAATCCGGTGATGTCCTCCAGGAATCCGCCCGCGGCCGAGTACGCCTTGCCGGGCCGTCGTGGATCGGGGTCCACGAACCGGCGCGTGTCGAACCGGTCCGCCGGTATCTCACCGACCAGATCGCGCCCGTCGGCGAGCGCGGCCCACAGCCCCTCGGGCGCCGTGATGCCACCCGGCAGCCGGCAGCTGAGCCCGACGACGGCGATATCGTCGGCCTGCTCTTCACGGGCGAACGGGGCGGGCAGCGTGGATGTGTTCTGTTGCGCCATCGCCACCGACCCTATCAACGGCAGCCCCCGGTCAGCGGGTTGCGGCGGACGCGTGGCGGGTCGCCCCGGGACCCGCTGGCCGGAGGGAACGCCGGGGACCGCTCAGCGGAAGAACGTGCGGAGGTCCGCGACGATCAGGTCGTGCCCAGCGGCACGCCGTAGTCCCAACCGGCGCCCGATGGTTCGTCCGGCCGGCGGGTCAGGTCGTGGCGGCCGCGGGCGGTCCCTCATTCCTCGATCGTGATGGCCGGCGCGGGGCAGACGGCCGCGGCGTGCCGGACGTCGTCGGCCTGGCCGGCGGGCGGGTTCTCATTGAGCAGGACCACGATGCCGTCCTCGTCACGCTGGTCGAAGATCTGCTCGGCGCTCATGACGCATTGTCCGGACGCGACACACTTGTGCTGGTCGACCGCCACCTTCATCGGATTTCCCTCCCCTGGAACGTCTCGACGACTTCCTGCCGGCGCAGCCGGGTCTGTTTGGGCATGCGCCAGCCGAGCACGCCGGTCGTGGTGCCGCCCTGGCGGTAGAGCGCGACGAAGCGGCCTTGCGCCAAGTCGCCGTCCACGACAGTCACTTCGGCTTCGACCGACAGCGCGCCATGGACCTGGATCTTGACGTCGAACTGGTCGGTCCAGAAGTACGGAACCGGGGTGTAGGGGCGGCTCTCGCCGAGGATGGTGGCGGCCACATGGCTCGCCTGCTCGGTGGCGTTGGTGCGGTTCTCCAGGCGCAGCAGGGTGCCCAGGCCGTCGTGGTGCCAGCGGGCCAGGTCTCCGACGGCGTAGACGCCGTCCGCGGCGCGGCACGAGGAGTCGCAGACGACTCCGTTGTCGATCTTGAGGCCGCTGCCGGTGAGCCACTCCGTCGCCGGGGCGGAGCCGAATGCCACCACGACGACGTCGGCGGGCAGTACCTCGCCGGTGGCCAGGTGCACTCCCGCGACGTGTCCGTCGTGTTCGGCAAGGCCGGTGACGGCGGTGCCGAGCCGTAGGCCGACTCCGCGGTCGGTGTGCAGTGCGGCGAGGTGCTGGGCGATCAGGGGGCCGAACTGGCTCTCCAGCGGTGCGGCCTGGGGTCCGGCCAGGGTGACCGACGCCCCCATGGTCCGTGCGGTGGCGGCGATTTCCGTACCGAGCACCCCGTCCCCCACCACCACGACGCGGGAGGCGGTCAGCAGCTCGGCCCGCAGGGCCAGGGCGTCGTCGAGCGTGCGCAGCACATGGACTCCGGCGAGGACATCCTGTCCGGCGAACGTACGGGGTCGCAGGCCTGTCGCCACGACGATCGCGTCGGCCCGCAGCGCACGGCCCGATGTGGTATGGACGGTCCGCGCCGCCGCGTCGAGGCCGACTGCCGCGTCGTTCAGGATGAAGTCGGCGTCCAGCGCGGACAGTTGTTCCGGCCGGCGGAGAAAGGCCCGGTCCGCCTCCCAGGTGCCGGAGAGGACCTGCTTGGACAGCGGCGGCCGGTCGTAGGGCTGATGCGGTTCGGCGCCCAGCACGGTCACACCGCCCTGGAATCCCTTCCGCCGCAGGGCTTCCACGGTGGAGAGCCCGGCCGCGGACGCTCCGACCACCAGAACGCTGGAGGGGATGCTCATGCGTCCTCGCTCACGTGGATCGCGCCCGCGGGGCACACCTGTACGCATTCACGCACCGCGTCGTGCTGGTCCTCGGAGGGCGCCGCGTCGAGCAGGATCACGATGCCGTCCTCCTCACGCTGGTCGAACACCTCCGGCGCGATCATCACGCAGGTGCCCGCGGCGCAGCACTTGTCCTCTTCCACGGTGACCTTCATCGCTGATACTCCTTCGTTGGTTCAAGGGGATGGGGTGCGAACTCCTGGGAGGTTCGCGGGATTACCAGGTCACGGGGAGTTCGTAGACGCCGTGGACCAGGCCGTCGTACTTGAAGGGGACCTGGTCCGGCTCGATGGCCAGTTCCAGGGTGGGGATGCGCCGGTAGAGGGTGCTGTAGACGACCTGCAGCTCCATGCGGGCCAGCGGCTGGCCCAGGCATTGGTGGACGCCGAAGCCGAAGGCCACGTGGCGGCGGGCGTCGCGGGTGATGTCCAGCCGGTCCGGGTCGGGGAACGCGTCGGGGTCGCGGTTGGCGATCTCGTTGGGCATGATCAGGCCCTCGCCGGCGCGTACGGTCCGTCCGGCGATCCCGAGGTCTTCCCGTGCGACGCGCATCCGCCCGTTGTGGACGATGTTCAGGTAGCGCAGCAGCTCCTCCACGGCCGAGGCGACCAGCTTCGGATCGTCGGTGCCGCGCAGGAGGGCGAGCTGGTCGGGGTTTTCCAGCAGGGCCAGCGTGCCCAGGGCGATCATGTTGGCGGTGGTCTCATGCCCGGCGATCAGCATCAGAGTGCCCATCCGGGCCGCCTCGGGCCGGGTCAGCTCCCCCGCCGCGATCCGTTCGGCCAGCCCGGACAGCAGGTCGTCACCGGGAGCGTCGAGCTTCTCGCCGACCAGGCCGTCCAGGTACTCGGTCAATGCCGCGTGGGCCGCCTGCCGCTGCTCGGGGGCGGACGTCCGCTGGATGATCGTCTTGCTGTTCTCCTGGAAGAACGCGTGGTCGTCGTAGGGGACGCCGAGCAGTTCGGATATGACCAGTGACGGCACCGGCAGGGCGAACGCCTCGACCAGATCGGTGGGGTTCGGCCCGGCCAGCAGGTCGTCGATCAGATCGTCGACGATCCTCTGCACCGCGGGGCGCATGGCCTCGACACGCTTGACGGCGAACGGCGCGGTGACCATCCGGCGCAGCCGGGCGTGCTCCGGATCGTCCATCCCGATGAAGCTGCGCTTCACACCGCCGGGCGGCAGCGGCATCGTGTGGGGGTAGCCGGGACGGTCGGCGTCGGCGCTGACCCGCGGGTCCGCCAGCGCGGCCCGCTGCTCGGCGAAGCCGGTGACCAGCCACGGGGTGCTGCCGTCCCACAGCCGGACCCGGGTCAGCGGGCCCTCCTGCCGCTGGGCGTACAGCTCCGGGGCCGGATCGAACGGGCAGCCCGCCGACTTGGTCATCGGGAAGTCGGGGATCTTGGCCGGGTTCCCCCCGACGGAACTCTGCGCGCTGGTCATGACCGCTGTCCTCTCCTCTGCTCCGCGTTCGGCCGGGCCGGTCGAACGGGGAGCACGATGCGGCCGCCGCCCGACGGGACGTGATCCGGCTACGGCCGCGGGTCGGCGCGTCGCCTCCCGAGATAAGTAAATCCGACGATTTAAAAAAGTCAAGCAGGTGGTTTAATCGATCTCGGCCGGAGCCGCCCGCCGATCAGGAGTCGTGCGTGACGGGCGCCTGCCACAACGCGACGATCACGTCGATGAGACCGGTGGCGACCTCGGACCACGTCGCGCGGGAGTAGATAGGGGCGTTGTCGGCGAGGGCGCGCTCCCTTTCGACGGCCATCTGCGTGATCAGATGGCGCGTCATGGCGGCGCGCTCCTCGTACACCTCGGCAGGCAGATCGGGCAGACAGCGGTTCATGCCCTCCTGCAGCGCGTACATCGACGGAGCGGCGACGGAGACTTCGTCGGTGGTGATCGCGTAGAGCGCGGGGTCGGCCGTGACCTGGGCGATGAACCGCGCGTACCAACTGGGGCTGCCCAGAGCCTCCAGATGCTCGGTGGTCGGACGGACCGCACAGGCCACCCAGTCCCGCAGATCGGCGGAGTCGCCGATGCCGGCCAGCAGCCGCCCCCGGATCCCCTCGATCTGCCCGGCGTGCCTGCGAACGATGGCGCGAACCAGGTCGACCTTGGTGCCGAAGTGGTAACTGACCGCGGCGTTGTTGCCCTGCCCGGCCGCCTCGCTGATCTGACGGTTGGCCACCGCGTGCACCCCGCGCTCGGCGAACAACCGCTCCGCCGCGCTCAGCAACGCCTCCCGCGTCGCGGCGACCCGCTCATCCTGCCTCGTCCTGTCTGCCATCATCACCACCACATTCGGGGCCTCACAAACTCCGCGACGACCGGCCCCACAAGCCGCCACAGACCCTCGCCCGAGCCGGGCGAGATCAAACGCCGGAAGCCTACGCAACAGCACACCGGGGCACCCCCCTTCCCATATCTTAAATCAATGGATTGATTTAAGATATCGTCGCGCACACGCCTTCGCCATCCATGGAGATGTCAGATGAGCCAGAACGACCAGGTCGTCCGTCTGCCGCTGCCCACCGAAGGACCGCTGGACCCGCCTGCCGCCTGGAAGCAGCTGCGCGAGCAGTGCCCGGTGGCCACCACCGAACTCCCCAGCGGGGACACCGGCGCGTTTCTGACCCGCCTTCCTCCACATGGACGACCCCGAACACGCCCGCATCCGCCGGATGGTCACCGGCCCGTTCATCATCAAACGCATCGAGGCCATGCGGCCCGCCGTCCAGATGATGACCGACGACTTCATCGACACCATGCCGGCCGGACCGAAACCCGCCGACCTGGTGGCCGCCCTCGCGCTGCCGCTGCCGTCCCTCGTCATCTGCGAACTGCTCGGCGTGCCCTACGAGGACCACGCGTTCTTCCAGAGCAAGAGCGCGGCGGGGTCCGCCGGGACGCGTCCCCCGAAGACTCACGGGCCGCCCCCGGCGCGCTCATGACGTACCTGGACGAGCAAATCGCGGCCAAGCTCGCCGACCCGGCCGACGACCTGCTCTCCGATCTGGCCGATGACCTCGACATCGCTGTCCAGCGCTGGCGTCGTATAGGTGAGGACGTCAGGGCAGCAGGACGACGCAGTCCGCGGCCATCTCACGTGCCAGGGCGTGGTGTTCGGCGGGTACGGTCGCCTCGGGTTCCGGGGCGACGGCGCGTGTCGCGAGGACGGCCACACGCCGTACGCTCGCGTCGGCCAGGGCCTCGTCCAGCACGCCGGCACGCACCGCCGGTACGATCGCCGCGTCGTTGGCGGTGTCCGGGCCGGGCATCTGCAGGTCGAGGCCCGCGGCCAGGGCCGCCACTCGGTGGCCGACGCCGCCCCAGTCCGAGACGACCGCTCCAGGGAAGCCCCACTCCGTGCGGAGCACATCGGTCAGCAGCCATCGGTTCTCCGGGGCCGGGACGCCATTGATCCGGTTGTAGGCGGCCGGATGCGCCTCGGTGACGATGCGTTCGAAGGCCGCCAGGCAGATCTCGCGCAGGGTGCGCTCGTCGCCGTCGGCGCTGACGCCCATCCGGCCGGTCTCCTGGTTGTTGGCGGCGAAGTGTTCGACGGTCGCTCCCACGCCCTGGGCCTGCAGGCCCCGTACGAACGCGGCACCCAGCACACCGGACAGGAGGGGGTCCTCGGAGTGGTACTCGAAGTTGCGCCCGCACAGCGGGGACCGTTTGATGTTCACTCCGGGACCCAGGACGACTCCTACGCCCAGAGCAGCGTGCTGAACCTGCTCGTCCTCATGCCCGACATCCCCGGCCTCTCCGATGGTCTGGGCTGGACCGGTGGCACGTTGGTGGCCGCCGGTGTCGCCCTCATGTCCCAGTTCCACTACAGCGTCGCCCAGCTCATGTCGATCGGCGTGCTCAGCGGGGCATCGAATCGGTGAGGCCGGAGGAACAGGCGCTGGGCAACGGCGCGCAGAGCATGATGCAGGGTGTTCTGCAGGGCGTGCTCACCCAGGTGGCCTTCGTGGTCGTCGCGCAGAAGAGCAAGGTGATGAAGGGCACCGCCTTCTACTCCGACGACAGCTACACCAACGGTTTTCTGCTGTTCGCCGGGGTGGTCGCCATCCCGGACCGGTCCTCCCCGTGGCCACTCGGCCGGCTGCGTCTCCCCGCCGGAGCCGGCCGGGTGGTGGCGGGTGGTCAGCCGGAGAGCGTGGTCACGAAGAAGTCGAGCGAGCGGTCGACTTCCTTGAGGGAGGGGCCCCGGTTCAGGTGTCCGTGCGTCATGCCCACCGCGAGGTGCGTTCGGACGGGGACACCGGACTCCTCCAGTTGCCGGGCGAGCAGGTCGCCGGACGGCCGGAGGTCGTCGAACTCGGACAGGACGATGCCGGTGGCGGGAAGACCGTCGAGGTTCGCCGCCCCGGGCATCGCGGCCGCCGGCAGATCGGTCAGGCGGCCCACGTAGTTGCCCACCATGTGTTCGATCGACGCGGTGGTGAACCGCAGGAGCGCCGGCAGGTCCCGCATCCCGGCCGCGGTCTCGTCGTCCAGAGCCGGGGTCGGGAAGTGGGCGAAGGGATAGGCGAGCAGCAGGGTGTCCGGACGGGGTTCGTCCTGGTCGCGCAGGCGGATCGCGGTGGACAGGGCGAGGGCGGCACCCGCGCTCGCGCCCCCGAGGCCGACAGGACCGGACCGCGGCGGGTGGGTTTCGGTGAGCCAGCGCCACGCGGCGTGCGCGTCGTCGACGGGAACCGGGTAGCGCGTGCCGTTGACGGCCAGGCGGTAGTCGACGGAGACCACCAACGCCTCGGCGCGGGAGGCGAGTTCGGCAGACACCAGGTGCGCTTCCGGCATGTCGAGATCACCACCCATGAACCCGCCACCGTGCAGCCACAGCAGTGCGCGGCGAGGCTCGCCGCTGGGGGTGTAGGTCCGGACGGGGACCTCTCCGTGGGGTCCGGGGACGGTGCGGTTCTCGACGGAGACGTCCGGCATGGTCCACTCGCCGGGATCGCGGAAGTATTCCGTGAACCTGGCCATGGCATCCGGGTCGGCCTGGGCGTCCTCCCAGCTGAGGCCCTGGAGAAGGTGCGTCTTCCCGGCGAGGAAAGGATCAAGCGGCATGGGTGCTCCCGTGGTGTGCGGCACCCAAAATCTAGCACTCTTAAAAATTTACGGCGAGAGGCCGCCACCACGCGAAAGCCGGGCCGGTCGAGGGCCGGCCGATCACTCTTCCGGCTCGGTTTCCGGACCGGAGCCGGCCGGAGGCATCAGCATCCGCGTGAAGGACTTGGCGACCGCGGCGATGTCCACCGCGGGGCCGTGCATCCACTGGATCTGCAGGCCGTCCAAAACCGCCAGCACCGCCCTGGCCAGGTGCTCGGCCGGTAGGTCGGCCCGGATCACCCCGGCCCGCTGTGCCTCCTCCAAGTCCTGCGTGACCTCCGCCGCGAGGTCCCGGTAGCGCTCGGCGAAGTAGCCGTGCGCGGGACTCTCCGGGTCGGTGGCCGCCGCCGAGAGCGTGACGTACAGCTTGGCCAGCCCGGGGTGATCGGTGGTGTGACGCGTGCTCGCCACCATGTTGTCGATCATGCTCCGGTCCTCTCCGGCGCCACCGGCGAGCGACTTGCCCAGCACGTCCCGCCGGTCCAGGACCGCGAGGAGCAGGTCGTCGCGGGTGGGGAAGTAGTACGTCAGCGCGGGCTGCGTCACCCCGACCCGGTCGGCGATGTCCTGCATGGAGGCTCGTTCTCCGTGCTCGTCGATCGCCTCGTAGGCGGCCTGGAGGATCCGTTCCCGTCGCTCCGCGCTCTTGCGATACGGGCCCCGGGGCTTCCGCTGGTTCGTCATCCGTCAGACCGTACTTCACTTCGTTCGTCGGCAGGATGGGCGTGTGACCTGGGCACCGACCGTGATCGTCGCTCTGCCGGGGAGGGCGTCGGCGGCGACTCCGGCCAGTACGGTGACGTCGCCCGGCTCGATGCCGCGGCGCCCGTCGGCCAGGGTGCAGCCCGCCGACATGCGGGGAGCCCCGCTGCCGGTGACCTCCGACGAACCGGTGCGGGAGGCGGGGCTGTTCGGCATCCACGGCGGGCACGTCAACGTCACCGACGGCCGGTAGGTGTACATGCGGGCGCCGGTCCCGGCCGAGAACGGCCCGCTGTACGAGCACACGCTGATGCCGACCCACATGCGCGGGCGCTTCACCCCCGAGGAGCTGTCCGGCCTCGAACTCACCGAGCCCTTCGACTTCACCAAGGGCGTCCGCACCCTCCGCGTGGCCGGCCGGACCTTCGTGAACCCCTACCGCTTCGGCACGCTCCTGTTCGACCTGCGCACCGACCCGGAACAGCGCGTGCCGATCGTCGACGACGCGGTGGAGCTCCGCATGGCGAACCTGCTCGTCGGTCTCATGCGGGCCGACGACGCCCCGCCGAGCCAGTACGAACGTCTCGGGCTGCCCGCCGACGGACCGCTGACGGAGGACCACCTCCTGGTGAAGGAGCAGCGCCACCTGGCCGAAGCGGCCCAGGAGCCGCTGCCGACGCCGGAGGACTACCCGGAGGGTAGACCTCTCGGCGCTCTGAGCGGACGGCGGCGCCGGTCCGGAGCAGGGGCTCCGGACCGGCTGTGCGGGGGGGTACGTACGTCAGCCGGCGGCGGCCACGGGCTCACGGTCCGTCCCGGCCGCCGGCTTCGGGTCGGGCTCCGTGGGCTTCTCACCGGGTGCGGGGTCGGCCTGCGGCTCGGAGGTGTGATCGGAAGCGGAGGTGTAGGGGATCTCGCCACGGAGGACGGCCTTGGCGCGGTCCTCGTCGAGCTGCCCCTCCCACTTGGCCACCGCCAGGGTGGCGACACCGTTGCCGACCACGCTGGTCAGGGCGCGGGCCTCGGACATGAAGCGGTCGACGCCGAAGATGAGCGCCAGCGCGGCGGCGGGTACGTGGGGAACCGCGCTGAGGGTGGCGGCCAGGGCGATGAATCCGGAGCCGCTGACCCCGGCCGCGCCCTTGGACGTGACCAGCATGACGGCGAGCATCGACAGCTGCTCGGTGAGGCTGAGGTCGATGCCGAGGGCCTGGCCGAGGAAGACCGAGCCCATGGTCAGGTAGATGGCGGTGCCGTCGAGGTTGAAGGAGTACCCGGCGGGCAGCGTGATGCCGACGACCGGCTTGGAGGCACCCGCGTGCTCCAGCTTGCCCATCATCCGGGGCAACACCGGCTCGCTGGACGAGGTGCCCAGGACGATCAGCAGCTCTTCCCTGATGTAGCGGAGGAAGGGCAGCAGACGCAGTCCGTTGATCCGCATGACCGTGCCCAGGACGACCAGGACGAAGAACAGGGCGGTGAGCCAGAAGGAGCCGACCAGCAGGAAGAGGTGGCGCAGGGTGTCCAGTCCGTAGTTGCCGATGGTGAAGGCCATGGAGCCGAAGGCGCCGACCGGGGCCAGCCGCATGATCCAGCGGATGAGCGTGAACAGGACCTTGGACAGCTTCTCGATGCCCTGGGTGATCCCCAGACCCGCCTCGCCGGCGGCGTTCAGGCCGAAGCCGAACAGCACCGAGATCAGAAGGACCGGCAGGATCTCGTGACCGGTCAGCGCGCCGGCCAGGGTGTCCGGAATCATGGCGAGTACGAACGCGGCGAAGCTCTCGTGGCTCGCGGTCGCCTCCGGCGGCAGCCCCTCGGTGGACAGGGTGGAGACGTCGACGTGCAGTCCGCTGCCGGGCTGGACGACGTTGACGACGACCAGCCCGATCACCATGGCGACGGTGGTCAGGACCTCGAAGTAGATCAGCGCCTTGAGGCTGACCCGGCCGACGGCGCGCGCGTTGCCCATGGAGGCGATGCCATGGACGACGGTACAGAAGATGATCGGCGCGATCATCATGCGTACCAGGGCGATGAAACCATCGCCCAGGGGTTTCAGCTCGGCTCCGAACGACGGCCACAGCCAGCCGACGGCGGCCCCGGCGAGGACACCGATCAGGCACTGCACGTAGAGCAGGGACAGCAGCCGGCGGATGCGGCGCGGTGGAGCGGTGCCGGTACCCGGCGCGGCGTCGTTGCGGCTCATGCGTGGCGTCCTTCCAGGACGGGAACGAGAAGTTCGGCTCGGGCGATGCGGCGGGCGGCGCGGTGCAGCAGCACCGTGGGGGACGCGCCGTCCACCGCGGGGACGGCTCGGGTGGTGATGACACCAGCCGGGGTGCCCAGGCGCAGCGTGCCGTCGGCGGTCTGCCGGGCGAGGCGGTGGGCGAGGGTGCCGGGGATGGCGGCCGCGGTGGCCAGGGCGACGGCCGAGGTGAGACCGATCGCCGGGTGGGGTGCGTGCATGGAGACCATGCGCACGCCCAGGTCGTACTCGTCCTGTGCGACCAGGGTGCCATGGGTGGTGCGGTACGGGGCAGGTCCCGCGACGACACCGACCTTCGGTACGGCGTGGCCCACGGGATCGCTCTCCTCGGCCAGCCCCATGGTCAGGGCGGCCCGGCGGCGCAGCACGGTGAGCGCGGGCACCGCCGCGGAGAACTCGGCCGGGGATTCGGTGCCGTCGAGGCCGAATGCCTTGGCCTCGAACAAGGCGGCCGGGGCGCCGGCGTCGACCAGGGATGCCTCGACCGGGCCGGCGGGCCCGGCCAGGGTGTCCAGGGCGCGGCCGGTCGGCAGGGCGCGCCCCGTGGTCGTACCCGCCGGGTCCTCGAAACCGAGCAGGACCGGCACACCGAGCGCGGCAGTGCCCGGCACCGCGGCCACGCCCTCGTCGGGCGCCGCGCCTCCGGGGGTGGGGATGGTGCCGCTGAGGCGGGCCCCGGTGTTGACGTTGAGCATCCGCACCGTGGTGGAGTCCGACGTGATCCGCACCAGGTCGTTGTGGACGGCGTACAGGGCGACGGCGGTGGCGCAGTTGCCGCAGTTGCTGGTCCACTCCACGTGCTCGTCACCGATGCCGACCTGCGCGAAGGCGTACTCGACGTCGATGCCCGGCTCGGGCGACGCCTGCACGATCGCGGCCTTGGAGGTGGTGGAGGAGGCACCGCCGACACCGTCGATCTGGCGGGGGTCGGCGGCGTTGTAGGCGGCGAGCAGCAAGGTGTCGGCATCCACACCGCTCGCCACCACATCGTGGCGGTCGAAGATCCAGCACTTGCTGGTTCCTCCGCGGATCATCTCGCCCTGCAGACGCAACACAACAGACTCCTCGTGGAAACCCAGACGGCTCTTCCGTGTGGGGTGTGATCCACAGTGGGCGTGGAGAGCATGAAGTACAATCACGGAAATCTGCATGGCTATTAAGTTGAAGTTAACCCTGGAGGTGGGGCGATGCTTGATGTCCGCCGCATCCTGCTCTTCACCGAGGTCGCCCGCCGAGGCTCGGTCACCGCGACCGCGCGGGCTCTCAACTACACGCCGTCAGCGGTATCCCAGCAGGTCAGCCGCCTGGAGGCGGAAGCCGGGCAGCCCTTGCTGCAGCGCCACGCGCGGGGTGTCACGCTCACCGACGCGGGGCGCGCCCTGGCGATACGCGGGCAGCGGATCGAGCGTGAGCTGACGGCCGCGGAGAACGAGCTCGCCGACTTCGCGGGACTGCGTGCGGGCACCCTCCGGATCGGCACCTTCCCCACCGTGGGCGCTTCCCTCCTCCCCCGGGCCGTGATCGCCTTCCGGGAAGCACACTCCGATGTACGGCTGACGGTGCGCAGCGCCCGCATCGCGGGCCTGTGGGCGATGCTGGAGAACCGGGAAATCGAGATGTCCCTGATGTGGGACTACGACTGGAACCGCATCGACCGCGAGGACATCGTCGTCACCCCGCTCGCCGACGACCCCCCGGCCCTCCTCGTCAGCAAGGACCATCCCCTCGCCGACCGTCCCATGGCCGCCCTCGCGGACTTCGCGGACGACCCCTGGATCACCCGCGCCGACCATCACCCGGTGGCCGAAGCTCTCGCCCGCAGTTGTCATACGGCCGGTTTCGAACCGCAGATCGCCTACGAGGCCCACGACTACCAGGAGGCCCAGGCCATGGTCGCCGCGGGCATCGGCGTCGCCCTCGCGCCCACCCTCGCGCTGGAAGGCATCCGGGGCGGCGTCAGCGTCCTGCCCCTGCAACCCCCCGCGCCCGTGCGCCGCATCCTCCTCGTCCGCATGAGCGACCACATCCTCACCCCCGCCGCCCAGTCCTTCGCGGGCTTCCTGCGCGACAGCGCGACGGCCGGTACGTCAGCGGGTCAGGGGCTCGGCCCGGTCGCGGGCCCTGCCTCGGGTGGAGCGCCGGCCCCCTCGGGGGCGCGCCGGGATGCGTAGGCTTCGGCGAGGAGGAGGTAGCCGGCGGCCGTCCAGGTGTAGGCGCGGTCGCGCAGGCCACTGCCTGCGAGGGCGTCGAAATTCTCCGCGAAGCCGTGGCTTTCGCACAGGGCCCGGAAGCGGGCGCTGATCTCGTCCGCGAGCCGGTGGTGGCCACCGCGCCGCAGTCCGTCCTCGACGAGGACGGTGGCGGGCGCCCAGATCGGGCCGCGCCAGTAGCCGTCCGGGCGGTAGTGGGGTGAGGTGGGAAGCTCGGTGGCCAGCCCGTAGGGGGTCAGGTGTGTCTCGATCCGGGCGGTCAGGCTCTTGGCGACGTCGTCGGGCAGGTGCTCGCCCAGCACGATCGGCATCAGATCGAGCAGGCTGGAGCCGCTCCAGGTCTCGCCGCTCCCTGCGCCCCGGGCAAGGAACCGCTCCCCCGTCCAGAGTTCGCCGAGCATGGCCGCCTGGGTCTCCTGCGCGGTGCGTGTCCACTCCCGCGCGTCGTCGGGGTGGCCGAGTTCCGTGGCCAGGGCCGCGAGTTCACGCAGTTGCAGGACGAGGAACGCGGCAAGGTCCGCGGTGACGACGACGCGTTCGCGGTCGAAGGTGGTGGCGTTGTCCCAGCCGCTGTCGTTGCCGTGCTGGTAGTGGGGCAGGGCGGTGTCGGGCGAGCGGCGTGCGGTGAGCCAGAAGTTCGTCCAGCACCGCAACCTGGCGTAGATCGCGGCGAGTTCGGCGCGGTCGGGGGGTTCGGGGAGACGTCTGCGCAAGTGGCCCAGGGCCCAGCCGTGGATGGGTGGTTTGACGAAGTTGCGCAGGACCTCCGAGTGGGTCACCGAGTCGGGCAGGGCCCCGCTCTCGTCCTGGTGGTCGAAGGGCAGCGAGAACTGGTCCCACGCCAGCGCGGGCGCTCCGGGCGCCAGGGCGAGGGCGTTGAAGCAGTGGTCCCAGCTCCAGACCTTGTCCATCCAGTGCTTGGACATCAGCACGGCGGGCCGCGTGACGAAACCCGCCGGGGCGACCGTCGCCGACCACAGGACGTACGCGGCGAGTTCGGCGGCCGGGGTGCGGGAGGAGCGCCAGGGGGCCACCGCGTCGGCGAATGCCGCGAAACCGTGTTCCGCCGCGGCCACCACCTCGCTGAACGTCGCTCCGGCGGTGTAGGGGCCGCGTGCGGTGTCGAGCTCTTCGATGGCGGCCTCCCACGTTTCGCCGGGGCGCGCGCCGATCGTGAGGCCGCGATCGGCTGTGCTCAGGGCCTGGTTGCCGGTGACACCGCGTACGTCGCCCGCCAGGACGGTGACCCGGTAGCGGCGGCCGGTCTCGTACGAGGTGAAGACATACGCTCCGTCCACCGGGTCACGGTAGAAGTAGGTGCCCGTGAACGGGGTCAGCCGCTGTGCCGCCGCGGTGATGCGCAGCCCCGGCCCGTCTCCGCGCAGGCGTACGGTGTCCGGTGACTCGTAGGCGAGGCCGATCGCCCCGTCCTCGGGAGTCGTCCAGCTGAGGAGGCCGGGTGTCGCCGTGACCCGAGTCGTGATCCGCTCGAAGGTCGTCGGATCGACGGGGACGAGGCGCAGGACGGCGTGCATGCCGTTCTGGTGGGACACCAGGTGAAGGTCGTCGGCACAGGTCTTCTCCGCCAGCACCGGGGAGATGCCGAACCAGGATCCGTGCGTGCTGAACGGGATGTCGTGAAGGGAGAACGCCGGGCCGAAGCGGGCTTCGGTCATGCGCGGTGACTCGTTTCGTGCCAGGCGGGCCCGGTGCTGGCGCGCAGGGAAACGGGCGGCGCCAGCAGGTGGTGGCGAGGCGCCGCGTCGGGCCGGCCGAACCGCTCGACGAGCAGCTCGACGGCGATGCTCCCCATCCGCTCCGCCGGCACGTCCGCCGCGGTGAGCTGTGGGGTCACCGTCTCCGCCCACCGGCTGGCCACCACCCCGGTGACGGAGAAGTCGCGCGGCACATGGCGGCCCGCCACGGCCAGGCCACGGTAAAGGCCGCCCAGCGCGGCCTCGTTGAGTGTGACGAGCGCCGTGGTGGCGGGATCGTCGCGCAGGATCCGCTCCAGGCAGGCCTGCCCGGAGGGAGCGTCGTCACCGCAGCAGTACGTCCGTACGGTGAGGCCGCGCTCGGCGGCGGCCTTGGTGAAACCGTCCAGCCCGCGGTGCGCGGACTCGTAACCCGCGCGCAGCAGGTGTTCGGGCCGGTTCACCAAGGCGATCCTGCGGTGGCCCAGGTCGGCGAGGTGATGCACACAGGCCGCCGCCAGCGCGGTGTGATCCAGGCCGACCCACCAGTGATCGTCCGGGTGCGCGGTGCGGCCGATGCAGATGGCGGGGAAGTTCTCGGCGGCGAGATGGTCGATCCGGTCGTCCTGGAGCCTGATCTCCATCAGGATCGCGCCGTCGACCCGCCGCTCGGCCAGCAGCCGCTGGAACGAACGGTCGCTGTCCACGCCGCTCGGCGAGAGCAGCACGTCGTAGTCGTGGGCCGCCGCGGCCTCCACCACGCTGCCGATGAAGTCCAGTTGCATGCCGGTGTAGTGGTTTCCGGCCGGAGGGAAGACCAGGCCGATCGTGCTGGTCCGGCCGTTGGCCAGGGCACGCGCACTCGCGTTGGGGCGGTAGCCCAGTTCGTCGATGACCCGCTGGATCTTCCGCCGGGTCCCGTCCGACACCGAGCGCTTGCCGCTCAGGGCGTAGGAGACGGTGCTGCGCGAGACACCGGCCCGCTTGGCGATCTCTCCGATGTTCACGGCGCCCCTTCGCCGAACCGGTTCGGAAGCTGACCGGTTGTCGAACCGGTTCGCATGAAGGGACGTTATGACCGGCCGTCAGTCGCCGTCAATCCCCTGCGCACACTTCGAGGAAGCCGAAGTTCGATCCGTGCCGGAGGTATTGCTGGGTGTTTTCGGGCGGTGCTAGCTTCCGTCGAACCGGTTCGCATCGTGGACGAGATGGATCACCCAACGGAGACCTCAATGCGACGCAGGCACAGCAGAAGCAGAGCAATCGCCGGTGCCGCGGCCATGACCGCCCTCGCCGCCCTGCTCGCCGTACCCACCGCGGGCACGGCCCGCGCGGCGGAGCCGGAGCGCCTCACGATCGACCTCGCCACGGACACCGGCGCCTTCCACGGCGGTGCCTCCGGCTCGCTGTACGGGATCTACGGCGATGGCGTGCCGAGCCGCAGCGTCGTCGAGGGGATGCACGTCCGTACGGTCTCGACGAAGGCGCAGGACGGCCCCCAGCACCCGGGGGCGGACGCGCTGGAGGTCCTTCCGTCGTTCGTGGACTCCGGCGGCAAGGACGTCTACATCTACATGACCGACATCTACCGCGGCTTCCCCTACCAGTGGCCGGGGGCGGACGGTCCCGCGCGGCTCGCCGACTTCGAGGCGAGGATCAAGAAGCAGGTCGAACAGGTCCTGACCATGGGCGGCTACCAGGACCATGTCGTCTACGTGCCCTTCAACGAGCCCGAAGGGAACATGTTCGGCACGGGCGAGTGGAGCTACAACAAGGTCTCCTGGCTGGACGACCCGCAGTACTACTTCGCGGCCTGGAAGAAGGTCTACCGCCTCATCAAGGGCCTCGACCCGCATGCCCGTATCGCCGGTCCGAACACCAGCGTGCTCTACGACCAGGTCAAGGGCTTCCTCCGGTACGCCAAGGCCAACGATGTGGTCCCGGATGTGATGACCTGGCACGAGCTGTCGTCGCCCGCCGCGGTCCGTACGAGCGTGGCCACGTACCGGCAGATGGAGAGGGAGGCCGGGATCGGCCCGCTGCCGATCAACGTCAACGAGTACGGCCACAACTACCACCTCTCGGTGCCCGGCCAGGTCGTCCAGTGGGTGTCCGCCATCGAGGAGTCCAAGATCGACGCCGACCTGGCGTACTGGAACATCGACGGCAACCTCAACGACTCCGCCGTCGAGGCCAACAGGGGCAACGGGCAGTGGTGGCTGTTCAACGCCTACGGCCAGATGTCCGGCCACACCGTGAAGGTGACGGCTCCCCACCCCAACCAGCAGTACACCCTCCAGGGCGTCGCCACGCTGGACGCGGCCAAGAAGCAGTCCCGGGCGCTCTTCGGCGGCAAGAGCGGTGACGCCGACGTCGTGTTCGAGAACGTAGACCCCACGCTGTTCGGCACGACCGTGCGGGCCACCGTGCAGGAGATCCCCTGGACCGGTCAGGTCGGCGACTCGGCCCAGCCGATCCGGCTGGCGGACCGGGAGGTCGCGGTCGGCGCGGACCGCACCGTGACCCTGCCGATGACCGGGATGAACGAGATGTCGGCGTACCAGGTCATCCTCTCCCCCGGTGGCAACGGCGGAGTACCGGCCGAACCCTCGGTGAGCTGGCGCACGACGTACGAGGCCGAGAACGCCACCTACACCGGCGGCGGCTACTCCAAGAACGGCCCCGAGGGCACGCCCTCGAACGTCGGCGGGTTCGCGACCTCCGGCGCCTACGACGTGGGAGGCCTGCGCACCGGCTCCGACGGCGTGCTCGCCTTCAACGTGGAGGTCCCGCGGGACGGCACGTACGACCTGAGCGTGTTCGCCAACTCCCACAACCTCCACGAACTGGTGAAGGAGCAGGGCCCGACCAATGTCTTCCTGCGCGTCGACGGCAAGGACCCGCGAGAGCTGCGGATGCCGCTCGGCTACAAGTGGGTGGTCTGGGGCCACACCGACACCACGGTGAAACTCACCGCCGGGAAACACCGGATCACTCTCGCCACCAAGGACCCGCGACTGGGCGTCACCAAGGGCGACAC
Organism: Streptomyces sp. NPDC007983; assembly: GCF_042958345.1. Classification (NCBI taxonomy): domain Bacteria; kingdom Bacillati; phylum Actinomycetota; class Actinomycetes; order Kitasatosporales; family Streptomycetaceae; genus Streptomyces; species Streptomyces sp. NPDC007983. The sequence continues at coordinate 30,649 of NZ_JBIBJI010000030.1, read as the reverse complement.
CATCATCGACAAGATGGACCTGTCCCTGCGCGACCGGAAGGTGACCGCACCGGCGATCTACGAGGCCGAGTACGCGGCCCTCGAGGGAGCGAGGCCGGACTACACCCGGCCCGGAACCTCGGGCCCGGGCACGGTGCCACTGAGCAAGGGTGCTTCCGCGAGCTTCTGGGTCTACTCCCGCGCTGACGGCGAGTCGACCGTATCCGTCGACCACCTCGGCGGCGGCCGAGCAAGTCTGTCGCTCAACGGCGAGAAACTGGAAGCGCCCACGGTCGGCGGGTCCGAGAAGGGCGCGGACGGTGTCCGGGTCTTCCTGCCCGGTGGCATCAACAAGATCACCGTCACCGGTGCCTCGCGCGAACTGCTCCTCGACCGGCTGCGGGTCACGCCGGCCGGCGGCGCCTCGGCGACCACGGTGTACCAGGCGGAGGACGGCACGCTGACGGGCGCCGCGAAGGTGACCGACGCCCACACCTTCGCCACCGGTGGAAAGGCGGTCACCGATGTCGGCGACGGCAAGGCCAACGCGCTCTCACTCGACGTCGTCGCCGGGCGGTCCGGACGGCACGCGGTGACCATCCGCTACTCCAACGCCGAACAGGCGCCCGCCACCCACTACAACCCCGACCCGATCGCGCGCCACGCCGACGTCTCGGTGGACGGCGGGGCGGCCCGCCGGGTGCTCTTCCCGACCACCTTCCACTTCAACGACTTCCGGGAACTGACCATCCCCGTCACCCTGAAGAAGGGCACGAACCGGATCACCTTCACGGCGGAGGAACTGCCCGACTTCAACGGCGACACGTACAACCAGTACGGCCAGCGGTCCCCTTACGCGCCGGTCATCGACCAGATCGCCGTCACACCGCTCACGCGGGAGTGACCCGCGCGCGGACCGTGGTGCGGCGCGGGATGAGCGTGGGGGCGAAGGTGCGGGTGCCGGCGGGCGTGCCGGCCGTGCGGTCGATGAGCTGGTCGACGGCCGCGGCGGCGATGGTGTCGAACGGGACGCGGACGGTGGTCAGCGGCAGTGCGAGCCGGGAGGCCAGGCGGATGTCGTTGTACCCGACGACGGAGAGGTCCTCGTACCCGGCGCGCCTGCCGAGGGCGCTGGAGGCGTAGGCCGGCCCGGCGATCAGGGCGAGGCGCTGATGGCCGAGGTCGATGAGGTGGCGGCTGGCGAGGTAGCCGCCGAGGCGGTCGTCGCCCACCGCGGCCGCGCTGTCCCCGCCGCGCCGTGACGTCAAGGGGTGCGGCGGAAGAAGAGTCCTGCGCGGTTCCCTCAACCGGCCATGGACCTGACCAGCGGGATTCCAAGGAGTGGGGGTGCTGAGAACGAATTCACAGCTTTTCGAAGGGGTCGTGTTCGGCGAGCAGCTTCTCCACACGCGCCTGGTCGACCCGGCTGACGATCTGCCCGGCTTCCTGCCGGTCCCGGATCACCTTGGCGAGGGTGAAGGCGGACGTCACCAGGTAGAGAACCGCGATGGCCAGGAAGCCGCGCACCCAGGCGTCGGCGTTCAGCTGGAAGATGCCGATGGCGGTGGCCGCCATCGCGACGACGAAGGAGGCGATCGCCTGGCCGTGGAACGCGGCCGTGCTCTGCTGCTTGACCGGTGTCTCACTCATGCGGACAAGGATCGGGGGGCCTGGTCGGCTCCGTATCCGCTCGGATACTCAGGACGTACTCAGATCCGGCGGGTATCCCCCAGGGGCTGGATCCGGGCGTGCAGAAGGCAGAATTCGTTGCCTTCCGGGTCGGCCAGGACGTGCCAGTTCTCGGTGCCGGTCTGGCCGACGTCGGCGGGCCTGGCGCCGAGAGCGAGCAGCCGCTCCAGCTCGGCGTCCTGGTCGCGGTCGGTGGCGTTGACGTCGATGTGCAGTCGGAGCTTCGCGGGCCGCGGGTCGCCGCTGGGGCTGAGGACGAGGGTGGGCTGCGGGCCGCCGAAGCCGATGTCGGGCGGCCCGATCTCGATGCTTCCGTCGTCCTCCCGGCCGAGTTCGACGTAGCCGAGGACCTCGCTCCAGAACGCGGCGAGCCGGTCGGGGTCGGCGCAGTCGATGACCAGCTCACTGATGCGGCATGCCATGCCGGTCAGTGTACGAAGACCACGACCCGGGATGCCATCAGAATATGTGGCGCCCTCACCTGCGATGGTCCTTGGGGCGGTGCAGGTGGCCGCGGGCGATGAGCTCGACGGTGCAGGCGACGGCCACCGCCTGGATCGCCATCAGGGCGACGAGGACGAACAGTTGGACCGCTCCCGCGGCGACAGGGCTGGCGCCACCCAGCAGCATGCCGACGAAGGCGCCCGGGAGCGTCACCAGGCCAACGGTGCGCGTCTGGTCGAGACCTGGCAGCAGGGCGTCCGACGCGGCCGGGCGCGCGATCTCCATGCGTGCGTCCCGGTCCGACATCCCCACGGCCAGACCTGCCTCGAACTCGCCGTACCGCAGGTTGAGTTCGTCCAGCGCCCGCCGACCCGACAGCACGGTCGCGGTCAGCGCTCCGCCGATGAAGATCCCGGTCACCGGAATCAGCACGATGCCCTTCAGCGGCACCAGGCCGCTCAGCAGCAGCACGCTCACGACCGGCAGCACGCTCAGCGCGATGGGCCACAGCGTCACCCACCACGACCCGTCCGTGGTCAGGCGGCGCCCGGCGGTCCGCACCGCCACGCCCAGCATCACGGCCAGGAAGGCCACCGTCGCCAGGGGCGAGCGCACCACCCACGCGATGATCGCGGAAACGGCGGCCAGTTGGACCGCGGCACGCACCCCGGCCAGCAGAACCTGCCGGGCCCGGTGCGTGCGCGCGTCCGGCGACAGACGGAAGAGGGCGACGGCTCCGGTCGCGGCCAGGAGAAGCAGGACGAGCAGCACGGCCAGCGTGGTGTTGACCGGCAGAAGGGAGGAGGCTGCGCTCGGACGCATCGTGCGGCTACCTTCGGAGGGAATGAGCTGTTCGAGGGAACCCCCGGCCGGTTGGTCAGCGGCTCTCCTCCCCTTGGGCGACTTCGACGTCGTGGTGGAAGGCGAGCACATCGGTCGTCGCGGCGCCTGCCGACAGGAGTGCGCAGACGGCGAGGAGCAAGGCGGCACCGCGCCTGACCGGGGCCGGTCGTCCCGCGGGCGCCAGGAGCGCGTCGACGCGCCGCGGGACCGGGCCGGCGGCCGCCGCGGCCGCGAAGTCCGGGCGGGCGGAAGGGGAGGCATGACCGGCCAGCGCGGCCCGGGCGATGGCCCTGGCCGTGAGGCGCCGGTCGCCGACAGTGCCGGCGGCGGCCTCGTCGGCGGCGCGTTCGGCGGCGAGCCGGATGTCGGCGCGCAGCCCGCACAGGGCGGGGTGGCAGTGGGCGGCGAGTTCGGCGGCGGCGAGGAAGTAGTGGTGGCCGGCCCGGTTGTGGGCGCGCTCGTGGGCGAAGAGCGCCTCGCGCTCGGCCGGGTCGAGGCTGCGCAGCATGGCGGTGGTGACGACGATGCGCTGCGGGCGGCCGGGCAGCGCGTACGCGTCCGGGTGGGGCGAATCGATGACGCACAGGTCACCCGCGGCGGGGCGGCTTTCGGCCTGCGTACGGGCGGTGCGGAAGGTGCGGGCCTGCCGGAGGGCGGAACGCCCGAGGGTCCAGGCGCAAACGGTGAGCGCGCCGGTGGCCAGCGCGGCCGCGGGCAGGACGAGCAGGTCGGAGGGGGTGCGCAGGGGGTGGACCAGCTCGCCGAGCGCCGCGAACGGGGGAAACGTGAGCAGTCCGGTCAGCACGAGGGCACCCAGGGCGGCCACGCACGCGCCGGCCAGCACCAGGGCGGAGGCGGTCAGCACCCACAGCGCGCTGACCGGGTCCAGGCGGGCGAGGGCGTGCCGGGCCGACGGCGGTGCCGCGAAGGGCAGCAGCAGGGGAACCAGCAGCAGGGCGCTCACCGCTCCTCCGCCTCCAGCAGTCGGCGCAGCACCTGCTCGTCGTCGGCGCTGAGCTGGGCGACGAACCGGGCCAGGACCGTCTCCCGGTCGGTGTCCCGCGCCAGTTCCCCGTGCATGCGCCGGGCGGTGAGCCCGGGGGCGTCCTGGACGGGGAAGTAGGCGTAGCCGCGGCCCTGCCGCTCGCGGCCGACCATGCCCTTGTCGTGGAGGCGGGACAGGATCGTCGTCACCGTCGTACGTGCCAGGCCGACACCGAGTTCGAGCTGCACGCGGCCGGGCGTGAGCGGCGCGTCTGCGGCCCACAGGGCGGCCATGACGGCGGCTTCCAGCTCGCCCGCCGGTCGCCGTTCATCCTTCTCGTCGGTCATGGGAACGTTCCTCACCCCGCCATCGTCTACAGTTCAGTAGACCGTCTACAGGATTGTAGTCACTCGGGTGCCGTTTCGGCGGTGCCCGTCCGTCCAGTATGAGAGGGCCCGCGCCGATGGCCGTACCCCCCTTCGCCGAAGCATCACAGCTCGCGGTCGACGGCTCGTCCCTCGACGCTTCGGCCTGCACGGCTGTCGTGGACTTGTCGCATCGCGCCCCGGGCTGGCTCGACGGCGTGGTCTCCGCGTGGCCGGCCTACGGGCTCGTGGTGTTCGCCGTGCTCATGGTCCTGGGCTGGAGGCATGCCCCGCGCCGGGCGACTGGTCCTTCCCCAGCAACCACGTGGCCATCGCCGCCGCGGCGGCGATGGCCCTGTTCCTCGTCTCCCGCCGGCTCGGCGCTCTCGCCGCCGTGGCCACGGTCGCGATGGCGGCGTCCCGGGTCTGGACCGGTGTCCACTATCCGCACGACGTGGTGGCCGGTGCCGTGGTCGGCACGCTCGTCGCGCTGGGTGCCCGGGGTGTGCTCAAGCGGTCCTCGGAGGCCCTGGCCCGGCGGATCGCGGCCACCCGGCTGCGGCCGCTGCTGATGCCATGAAGCACTGCCGGTGGCCGCCCACACGGTTCATCACGGAAACCACGGTCGCGGACGAAGGAGCGATAGAGGACCATGCGCCACAGGATCCTGGTCGTCGAGGACGATCACGCCCTGCGTGACGTACTGCTGCGCGGGCTGCGGGAGGAAGACTTCGACCCGGTGCCGTCGCCCGACGGCGCCACCGCCCTGCGCCTGGCCTTCGGCGACATCGCCGCGGCCGTGATCGACGTCGGGCTGCCCGACGCGGACGGGCGGGACGTGTGCCAGGCGATGCGGGCAGGCGGGTTCCTCTCCCCCGTCGTCTTCCTGACCGCCCGTCACGGACTCGCCGACCGGCTGTCCGGGTTTTCCGCCGGGGGCGACGACTATCTGCCCAAGCCGTTCCACCTCGCCGAACTCGCCGCCCGGCTGCGCGCCGCTCTCAAGCGCGCCGGGCCCGGCCCCGCGGCCGCCGCCGGGGACCTGGTCCTCGACCCCGTCCGGCACAGCGCCACCGTCGGTGGCGCACAGGTCGACCTGACTCCGACGGAATTCCGTCTGCTGGCCACCCTGATCGCGGCCTCCGGCGGCATCGTGCGCCGGCGTGAGCTGGTCCGGGCGGGCTGGCCCGAGGGCGCGCAGGTCAGCGACAACACCCTCGACCAGTACATGACCCGGCTGCGCCGCAAACTGGGCGGAGTCCGCAGTGAGCTGACCATCAGCACCGCCCGCGGGATCGGGCACCGTCTGTCATGACCACCGTGCTCACCCGGCTTGCGCCACGTACCTTGCGCGGCCGCCTCTCCCTGGTCGCCCTGACCACCGCCGCGCTGCTGATGACGATCCTGACCGTGGTGTTCAACACCACGGTCCGCCACCACCTCCAGCGCCAGGCGGACGACGAGCTGCGCACCCGGGCGGCCGCCGTCGCCACGACCGTCGACACGAGCGGCCCGAGGGTGCGGGTTCTCGAAGCCTCCGACGACGGGCTCCTCGACGCGAACGTGTGGATCTACGCGGGCACCCGGTTGCTCGAACAGCCGCCGTCACCCGCCGTTTCGCTCACCCACGCCGCCGGACGACTCGTCGCCCGCGGCGGGCGTGACTGCGCCACCGTCACCGCCGCAGGCCACGGGTCCGGGGGCATACGGCTCTGTGCCCGGCCCGTACGGAGCGGCGGCAAGCCGGCCACGGTGGTCACGGCCCTTGACCTGGCCCCGTACGACAGTTCGGCGGACACGCTGCTCCTGGGTTCGCTCGCCCTGGACGCGGCGATGCTCGGCTGCACCTACGTCCTCACCCGGCTGGCGGTGGGCCGCGCGCTGCGTCCCGTACGCACCATGACCGACCAGGCCACCCAGCGGAGCACCGTCGCCTCCGAGGAGCGCTTCGGCTCGGTGCGGCTGCCGAGCGAGCTCGCCCGCCTGGGCGCCTCCCTGGACACGCTCCTGGACCGCATCCGCGCGGTACTGCGCCACGAGCGGCAGCTCACCGGGGAACTCTCGCACGAACTGCGCACCCCGCTCAGCCGGATCGTCGCCGAGCTGGACTGGTGGCAGACCCGGCCGCGCTCGGCCGCCGAGACCCGCGCCACCCACCAGGTCATCGCCGACGCCGCGCGGTCCATGCTGACGATCTGCGAGACCCTCCTGGATGACGCCCGCGGCAGCACGCACACCGCGGGCACGGCCGAGGTCCGGCCCGTACTGCGCCGTCTCCTCGAACGCCTCGACGTCCCGGCTCACGTGACGATCGATCTCACCGATCACCACCTCCACCAGGGAGGCGACACCGCCGGGAACCTGGAAGCCGGAATCCCACCGGCCCTCCTCGAACGCATCGTGAGCCCCCTGCTCGCCAACGCCCTCCGGTATGCCCGGTCCAGCGTCGTCGTGCGCACGTCCCGCGCATCCGGCAGCGTACGCGTCGACGTCACCGACGACGGGCCCGGCGTACCGAGCCCGTTCGCCGATCAGCTCTTCCAGCCGGGCCGGCGGGCCGATCCCGGTGACGGACACGGCGGAGCGGGCCTCGGGCTGCCGCTCGCACGGCGTCTGGCCCGCGCGGCCGGTGGTGAGGTGTCCTACGACAGCGGGCACACGCCCGGGGCGAGGTTCATCGTCAGCCTGCCGACCGGCTGACCCGGGCCTCGATGACGTCCTTGCGTGTCACCGCCAGATACACGACCAGGCCGAGGATGACCGCGAGGAACAGCACGCTGGTGACCACGGTGCCAAGGCCCAGGCCTCCGCCCCGGGACGGCTGGGAGAGGTAGTCGCCCACCGAGGCGCCGAGCGGGCGGGTGAGCACGTACGCGATCCAGAAGCTCCACACCGCGTTCAGGCCGAGCGCGAGGTGTGCCACCGCGACGGCGGCGATCGCCAGGGCGAACAGCACCGCGGACACCCAGTAGCCCAGGTCCATGCGCTCGGCGACCAGGTCGCCGGCGGCGGTACCGAGGGCGAAGGTGAACAGCACCGCGAGCCAGTAATAGGACTCGCGGCTCATGGAGTCGATGCCGTGGATGGACAGGGTCCGCTCCCGGCGGTACCAGACGGTGAACACGATCGCGAGGACGACCGCGAACACCGTGGTGCTCGTGGTCAGCGGTACGCCCATGTTGTCGGTGAGGTTGTCACTGATCAGCGTGCCGACGATGCTGATCAGGGCCACGGCGAGCCAGTACACGCCCGGGCGGTAGGCCGAGGTGCGGAACTGGACGACGAGCACGACCGCCAGCAACGCGCTCATCAGCAGCGACACACCGGTCAGGCCCAACCCCAGCTTCTCGTTCAGCATGTCGGCCGCGGTCTCGCCCACCGTCGTGCACAACACCTTGATCACCCAGAAGTACACGGTGACTTCGGGCACCTTGTTCAGGCGGAGGCGGTGACCGGGCGAGGCGGCGGCAGGGCTGTGGACCGTGGAGGTCTCGGAAGTCTCGGATGTCATAGACCGGACCGTGTCACCGCATACCTGAATGTTTCCTGACCGGTGCACAGCGCGGCCGTCGCGTCCACGGGCTCATCCGGGTACGCCTTTCCGGGCGGCCGGGTCCACATAGAGGCGCAGCCCGCCGAACGGATGGAGGGGCCAGCCCAGGGCGTACGCCGGTGGCTCGCCGTGCGTCGTGGCCAGGGCGGCCACCGGCGTTCGGCGCGCGGTCCGCAGGAGGTGCGCCCGGGTGGTGTCGGCGTTGTGGCCCCGGGTCTGCGCGGAGGAACAGCCGGCGTAGAACGCGATCGGGATGGCGTCATGTCCCGTCAGGAGGCACGGCGGGCGTACGCCGAGGTGGTGCAGCTCGGCCGCCGTGCGGGCCCACTCGCGGTGGGCGGCGGTGGTGCGGTCCACGGCGTGGTCCAGCACCGCGAACTGCACGGCCAGGTGCCCGGCGAGGCCGAGCGCCACGAAGGCCACGGCCACCGGGCGCCAGGCCCGGCTGGAGGCGGTGACCAGGTGGACGAGGGCGTCGGCGGCGGGTATCGCGAGCAGCGCGTAGGCAGGGAGCAGGAAGCGGGGCGCGGCGTATCCGATCATGAACAGGTAGGGGATGGCCGCCGTCGTGGCGCAGGCGAGCGGCACGAGGGTGACCGCGGCGCGCCGGGCCTTCACCGCGACCACGAGCCCGGCCACCACCACCAGGGGAAGGGCGTACCACCACGCGGTGACCGCCACACTCGGCATCGGCCCGGTGCACGGGCGGCACAGTGCGCGTCCGCCGAGGCTCCGCAGCTGGTCGCCGATGGCGATGTGCCAGCCGAGGCCGCCTTGGATACGGGAGCCGTCGGACAGGCGCTGCGCCGGGCCGCCGTATCTGACGTATGCCTCGACGATCCACTCCGCCGCCCCGGCCGCCAGCCCGGCGCCGAGTGCGAGCAGCAGCCGGATGTGCCGCCACCGGCGTCGTACGCCCACCGAGAGGGCGAGCAGCGGCAGGCTCACCCAGACCGCGTCCATGGGCCGCATCCACGCCATCAGCGCGGCGTTCGCGGCCACGCCCCACAGCGCTGCCCGGTCGAGGCGGTCGGTCCACGCGCGCAGGAAACAGCCCACGCCCGCCAGGGCGCCGACCGCGACCCAGTAGTTGGGCATGGCCTGCGGGCCGTAGAACAGGGTCACCCAGAGCGTCGCGAACAGGGCGCCCGCCAGGGCCAGTACGCGCGGGGGGAACAGTCCGCGCCAGACGCGCAGGGCGAGGAACAGCGCCAGTCCGGACAGCAGCGCCAGATAGACCCGCAACAGCGCCGTGGACGACGACCACTCGGCGATCGGCGCGACCAGCAGCGAGATCCCACGGGCGCGCGGTGCGCTGAAGAACGCCGCCGGGGCGTGTCCGCTGATCTGGCTGACGTAGACCGCCTCGTCCCAGCCGAGGCCCATCCCCGGCCGCACCAGGACCAGTTGCGCGAGGGTGAAGGCGCCCGCCACGAGGGCGAGCCAGTACCGGCCTTCGGTCCGCCGCGATGTCCGGGCGGCCGGCGGTGAGGTGCGGCGCTCGGTACCGGCGAGTGGGATGTTCACGGTCCCGGTCATCATCCGCCCTTCGTTCCTCCTGGCTGCGGGGTCGAAAAACCCTACGAGGCGCGGGGTGAGAGCCGGATGCGGAGAAGGCATGAAAGCGGTAAGAAAACGAGTGAACCAGCCCTCCTCCGCTCCGGCGACGCCCCGCCCGGCAGCCCCGGGGCGGGGCCGCCGGGTCTCGCGTGGCCGCTCAGGAGACGCCCGTCAGGGTCTTCTCCTGTGGGGCCGCGGTACGGCGTTCCTGAACGTGGGCGTAGCCCATGAGGCCGACCAGGACCGCGAGCAGCACGGCCGACGAGCCAGCTGTGCCGAGGTCGAGGCCGCCCTTGGCGATCGGCTTGGTGAGGAAGTCGCCGGCGGTGGCCCCCAGGGGGCGGGTGAGCACGAAGGCGATCCAGAACAGCACCACATTCGGTACGGCGGGCACCCGCATCAGGGCGACGAGTACGGCGAGCACTCCGGTGACGAGCAGGGCGCCGCCCGCGTAACCGAGTCCGGAGCTGTCGGAGAGGAAGTCACCCATCGAGGTGCCGAGCGTGTTCGATACGAGGATCGCCGCCCAGAAGAGGGCTTCGGCGCGGAAGGTGACGATGTCGCGGATGGCGAACGTCAGGCCGGTGCACTTCCAGATGACGAAGATGACGAGCAGCAGCGACATCAGGATGACGGCCCCCGCCGGGTAGCCCAGCCCCAGGCCCTGGGGCCCCCAGCCGAGCGATGTCGCGCCATCGGTGAGGAACTTGGCGCTGGCGTCCCGGTTCATGAAGTCGGACATCGTGGTGCCCGCCATGCTCGTGGACAGGATGACGGTCCAGTAGCAGAAGGGGTTGTACCGCCGGGACCGGAGCTGGACAGCCAGCGTGATCACGAAGATCAGGAACAGTGCGATGGTGGTAAGGAAGTAGCCGATCTTGAGGGTCTGGGCGAAAAGGTCACCGGCCGTCTCGCCGAGGGTGGTCGCGGCGATCTTCATGACCCAGAAGGCAAGCGTGACCTCCGGCAGCTTCCGCAGCACGTACCTGTCGGCGCCGGCGACGTCGATGTCGGTGAGGACTTCGGGCTCGGGCAATGTCGGTCCCTCCGGGGTGGCGGCATACGGCGGGTACGAGACACACCGCGCACAGCGATGTCCTCGCCCACGGTCCGACACTCCCAGCCGCAGCCTGAACGCATCCTGAACGCCACCGACTTGGGAGACCCGGAAGGATGTTCGAGCCGGAAGGGCGCCCCAGCCGCTCACGTACGGCGAGCGCATCCTGGAAGGGGTCCGTACGGTCTGCCCGGAGGCCTCAGCTCATGCGGCCAGCGTCTGGGCCACCGCCACCGCGGGCACGCGCGCCACCGGGATGCGTACCGGCGCGACCGGCGAACGGGCGGGCCACACGCGGTACGTGGTCTTGGCCGGATCCACCAGGGCCTCACCGAGACTGATCCGTCCCTCGGCATACAGCCTGTCGCATTCAGGGGTGGGCAGGGCGACGTAGCAGCCTCCCCTGTTGGTGGTGGAGTCGTACGGCTGCCAGTAGCCGTACCGGCGTCGTCCATTCGCGTGCACGGTGAGGAACACCGGAGTACGGGAGTCGGACATGACGCGGAGAACGCCGGCGCCGGCCACGTCGGAGGGAGCCTCGGAACGGGAGCGGGACTGGTAGAGGACGGGGGACATCAGGATTGCCTTTCCGAGGGGCCGGGGCTCAAGATCATCTACCCAATTAAAGCAGCGATATGATCTCGCGTACACAACTTCCGCTCGAGCAAAAGGGCTTGGGCACTCCCCCGCCCCGGCCCATACGCAGGGTGTCAGCCGTCCGTGGACCGGACAGTGCTCATGATCTTCTTGATCTCGGCGGCTGTCAGCGCGTTCGGCACTCCCTGGTCCGCGTAGATCACCCAGCCGTGCATGGTCCCGTCGGGGAGCTTTTGGGCGATGCTGTGCACGATCGCCTTCGGCGGGACGCATGAGCTGGGCCGGTTGGTGACGGTGACCTCGGCGGTCGCGGTGTAACCGTTGAGGCCCCCCTGCTCGATCGGCTTGGCCGGGCTGACCTTGATCTTGGGCTTGTGGTCCTCACCGCCGTACGCGGCGAAGCCCCAGTTGCCCGCCCAGTTACGAGCGTTTTCCTGGAGGGAGCCGTCCTTGCCGCCGCCCGTGGTGCCGACGGTGGCGAGCTGGCCCTTGCCCGCCTCGCCGATGGCCTTCGGATTGGGGCTCGACCCGCAGCCGCCCTCACGGTAGTTGGCGGTTCCGGTCATGACGACGATCGGCTGACCGCCCTTGTCCGTGTAGGACAGGGCCGTGCCCTCCTCGATCAGCTTCCACTTCTCGGCCTTGGCGGGCACGTCGTAGCGGAAGTGGTGCTTCTGCGCGGTCTGCGTCTGCCATCCCGGGACCGACGGCTGATCGCCCGACGGGCCCGCCGGGCCGGAGGACGTGGACGACCCCGCCGAGGGCGCCTTCGACCCCGCGGCGTCGGCGCCCTTGTCCGTGGCCTTGCCGGTGTCGTCGTTGCACCCGCTCACAGCGACGGCCATGCCGATGCCGACGGCGGCGATCAGGGTCTTCTTCATGCGCCGGGACGGCGTCCGGGCGGACTGACGGTACTGGGCAACGCGCTCGATGATCTTTGACTGAGACATGATCGGCACTCTAAGCGCACCGCGCCGCCGCCCATCCCCCGGGGGGATGCTCACCACAAGACGGGTACCTCCTCGTGACACACCGCATAAGACTGATACACACGGCGGCCCTCGGGCTGGGCGGCGGCGGTGGGCCGCAGGTCAGCGTTCCAGGAGTACCCGGACGTCCCAGGACCGCAGCCTCAGCTCCTCTCCGGCCCGGTGGTCCGTACCGTCGAGCGCGTCCCGGGCAGCCGCGGGGAGCCGGATCGGCACCTCGTCCCAGGACCAGTTGTGCACGAAGCGCACCCTGCGGCCGTCGGGGGCGGTGGCACCCGTGCAGGTGACACTCTCCTGGGCGAACCTCCAGCCGCCTTCCCGCGCGGGCACGGCCCACCGGAACAGCGACCTGGCCAGAACCGGGTCCGGCACGGTGCCCACGTACGTCACCCGGCCGTCGCCATGGGGGTGCGTGGTGACGGCGGGCCAGCGGCCGAAGTGCGGATGGTCGTACCCGGCCAGGACCTGCGCGCCGTCGGCCTGGAGGCCGTCCACCCAGCGGGTGGCGGCCGCCCCGGTCGGCAGGGCGAGGGGGGAATCGGCAGCGGGGCGGACCGGCACGTCCTCGGCGAGGTTGCTGAACTCGTCGTACCAGGCTCCGGCCGCCCTGGCGAGGCGCCCGGGCATGACGTCGGTGCGGGCCCTGGCGTACGGGTCGCCGTAGCCGGTGCGCGGGCCGAGCACGAGGTGCCCGCCCGCGGCGGCGTAGTCGCAGAGCCAGTCGAGCGTCGTGTCGTCCGCGCTGTACAGACCCGGCACGACCAGGACCGGGTGCCGCTCGGCGGCTTCGCGCGCGGTGGCGTCGGTGAGGCGATCGGCGTGCAGGATGCGGACCTGGAGCCCGGCGTCGAACGCGCCCCGGTAGAAGGGGTCGAAGAGGCCCTGGTAGGAGCGCCGGTCCGGGTCGCCGTCCGGCCCGGCCAGCGGCGGCTGGAACGCCAGTGCCCACTTGCTCGCGGACGAGTGGACCATCGTCACATCCGCGTCCGGTGTCAGACCGGCGACCAGGTCGCCCGCGGTTTCGAGCTCCTGGCCCATGCGGGCGATCTCCTGATAGACGCGCCCGGGACGGCCGCTGTGCGGCAGCACGCCGCCCCAGTAGGTCTCCGTGCCGAAGTGCAGCGTGTGCCAGTGCCAGTACTCGATCATCCGCGCCCCGCGCGAGACCAGCGCCCAGGCCGCCTGGCGCCATTGTCCGTCGTAGGCGGGCCGGTTGTTCCAGGAGTGTCCGATGGCCTGGGCGTCGGTCTCGGTGACCAGGAACGGCTCCTGGCGCGAGGAGAACATCCGGTCCGCGCTCTCGTACAGCGCCCAGGTCCCGTTGGTCGTCCAGGCCTGTCCGCCGGTGCCCCGGTCGGGCAGGGCGAGGCCGTCCTGCATGGTGTAGTACGCATTGCCCGCGGTGACGTCGAGCCCGGCGGCCAGGGCCTGGTCGTCCAGGGCGGGCCGGTCGTAGGCGATGCAGGTGGTGACGAAGTGTTCCGGGCGGGCGTACTCGCGCACGATGTCCGCCTGCCAGCCGATGAACCGCGTGGTCTGCTCGGCCTGGAAACGCCGCCAGGCCAGGTCGTACTGCGGCTGCGCGTTGCCGTCCGGGGTCCACAGGTCGGCCCATGTGGACAGCCGGTGCGACCAGTAGACCAGGCCCCATTCCCGGTTCAGGGTCTCCACGTCGCCGTAGGTGGTACGCAGGTGGTCCACGAAGCGCTGGAACACACCGTGGTTGTGGAACAGTTCGTTGCCCGGTTCGTTGTCGACCTGGAAACCCAGCAGCGAGGGGTGGTCGGCGTAACGGGCCAGGATGGCGCGAGTGACGCGTTCGGCGTGGAAGAGAAAGGCGGGGTGGGTGAAGTCCACCTCCTGCCGGGCGCCCCAGGGGATGCGCTCACCGGTGCGCCGCTCCCCCGCGATCTCGGGGTACAGCCGGGCGAGCCATGGCGGTACGGCGTACGTCGGCGTCCCGAGGACGACGCCGATGCCGCGCTCATGCGCGCCGTCGAGCACCGGCCGCAGCCAGTCGAGGTCGAACCGGCCGTTCTCGGGCTCCCAGGTGGACCACACCGACTCGCCGACCCGGATGACGGAGAATCCCGCCCGCTCCATCAGGTCCAGGTCGGTCTTGAGCCGGTCATACGGCTGGTACTCGTGGTAGTAGGCGGCGCCGAACAGCACGCGCGGGGGAAGCTCGGACACAAGTCCTCCTCTGTCGAGGGTTACGGGAGCGGCCGGGGCGGTGGAAGCGGTGGGGCCCGGTCAGCCCTTGACCGCGCCCGCCGACAGCCCTTCGAGCAATTGCTTGCGCAGCAGCAGAAAGACCAGGACGGTGGGCACGGTGGCGAGCACCGATCCGGCCAGGACGAGGTCGTACTGGCGGTTCTCCGCCTGGAAGAGCGTCTGAAGCCCCAGGGGGAGGGTGAACTGGTTGGTGTCGGAGACCAGGACCAGGGGCCACAAGAAGCTGTTGTAGCTCTGCAGGAAGGTCCACACCGCCAGGGCGCCGAGCGACGGGCGCAGCAGTGGCAGGACGACCTGGCAGAAGATGCGGAACTCCCCGCAGCCGTCGATCCGGCTCGCTTCCAGCAGTTCGTCCGGGACGCTCTGGATGATGTACTGCTGCATCATGAAGATCCCGAAGGCGGGGGCCACCCACGGCACCACCAGGGCGAACCAGGGATTGCCCAGCCCTGTCTTGACCAGGATCACGAACAGGGGCACGAGAATGACGGCGAACGGGATCGACAGCGAGCTGAACATCACCGCGAACAGGAACTTCCGCCCGGTGAAGCGGTATTTGGCGAAGCCGAACCCGGCCAGCGCGCAGACGAAGACCGATACGGCGGTCGCCAGGACGGCCACCACGGTGCTGATGAGGAACCAGCGTGTAAACGGCTGGCTGTCCAGCAGATGCCGGTAGTTGGCCAGGGTCGCCGGGCTGGGCAGCAACCGGGGCGGGTAGGCGAAGATGTCGCCACGCGGCTTGAACGATCCGCTGAGCGCCCACAGGAGCGGCCCGACGAAGGCCAGCAGCAGAGCCGTCAGGGCGATGTAGAGGAGTGCGCGTGAGGAGGTCCGGTATCCGCGGGTGCGTTGCGGAGTCGAGGTACTCATGAGGACCTTCCGATGCCGAGCAGCCGGTTGAAGACCTGGCTGATGGTGAAGACGAGGGCGAACAGCACGACTCCGGCCGCCGCCGCGTAGCCGAACTGCTGCCGTTCGAAGGCCGCCCGGTAGATGAACATCGCCACCGAGAGCGTGGCGTCGCCCGGTCCGCCGCGGGTGAGGAGAAAGGGCTCGTCGAAGATCTGCGCCGCGCTGATGAACGAGGTCACCGCGACGAATCCGGTCACCGGCTTCAGCGCCGGCAGGGTGACGGTGGTGAACGTGCGGAACGGTCCCGCTCCGTCCAGCTCGGCCGCCTCGTACAGCTCGCGGGGGACGTTCTGCAGCCCGGCGAGGAAGAAGATCGTCAGATAGCCCGCCCAGCGCCAGAGCATGATGAGGCTGATGCAGACCTTGGCCAGGGTCGGATCGCCGAGCCAGTCGAATCCGCCGAGCCCGAACACCGCCCTGAGCGCCGCGTTGGCGAGTCCGAACTGCCGGTCGAACACAAGGCTGAAGATGAGGGCGACGACGATGGGCGACACCACCATGGGGATGAAGAAGGCCACCCGGAACAGATCCCGTGCCCGAAGCCCCCGGGCGTTCAGGCCCTGGGCCATCATCAGCGCCACGGGGACGATGATGAGCACGCTCACCAGGACGTAGACGCCGGTGTTCTGCAGCGCGCGGTGGAAACTGACGTCGGTGAGCAGATGCGCGTAGTTGCGCAAGCCGACCCAGTGCGGGGGTCCGAGCCCGACCCATTCGCACAGGCTCAGACAGACCGCAGCGAGGACCGGCACGACCATGAACAGGACGTACAGCACGTAGAACGGTGCGATGAACAGGTACGGAGCGCGGCTGGGCCCACGCCGTGGGCGCGACGCGCGGCCGCCGGTGGCGGTGACGGCCCCGGTCGCGGTCGTGGTCGTGGTCGTTGCCGCCGTCGCGGCCGCCGAGCGGACTCCGTCCGCGGGGATGCTGGTCATCTGCGCCCCTCCTATCGGCTTGCCTGAGCACGGAAGTCGGACGTGGCACGCCGCAGCGCCTCGCGCGGGGAGAGGTCGCCGCGGTACGCGCGGATCAGGTAGCCGCTGAGAACGTCCGTGAGGATGGACTGGTCCGGGCTCTGGTAGTAGGCGGGCACGTGGTCCACGAGCGGGGCGAAGACCTCGAACAGGCGCTGCCCGCCGCAGAACTCGTCCTCCAGGGCCAGGAGTTCGGGGCTGCGGAAGACCGAGCGGCGGGTCGGCAGATAGCCCAGCTCGCGATAGCGGCGGATCTGGGCCTCCTTGGTGAGCCAGGTGGCGCGCAGGAAGTCGGCGCCCGCCGTGGTGTTCGCCTTGCCCGTGATCGCGGTGAAGCCCGTGCCCCCGGCGACCGAGGTGCGGCCACCACCGGCCGAGAATCTCGGGAGCGCCCGGATACGCCACCGTCCCGACTGCTCGGGGACGTTCGGCTCAAGCCCGAAGGTCTTGTACCAGCTCGCCATCCACAGCCCCGCGACACTGCCGCGCTTGAGGGCGGTCTGCATGCTGGGGCCGTAGAAGTCGGCGACGTCCACGAGGAAACCGCTGCGCAGCCCGTCACAGATGAACCGGAGTGTCTCCTCCGCCTCGGGCGAGTCCAGGGTGCTGCGCTGGTCCGCGTCGAAGAGCGCGCCCCCTCGCTGGTAGAGGAGGATGGCGAAGAGCTGCACGACCTGGTTCAGATCGCTGCCGGTGGACACCGCACCCAGGGAGACCCGGTGTTTCGCGTACAGCCGGGAACCGGCTCGCGCCAGTTCCTCCCAGCTGCCGAGGTCGGCGGGTATGCCGTACTTCGACAGGAGGTCCTCGCGGTAGTAGTAGACGGTGATGGGCGTGTCCGAGTCGAGCGCGTAGAGCCTGCCGTCGACCGTGTAGGGGGCTCGGCGCGCCGCGAGCAGGTCGTCGCCGAGCGGCGCGACGTCCTTGGTCCAGTCGCGCAGGAGGCGGGCGGAGAGGTCGCCTCGCAGCATGCGCGCGTAGTTGCCGATCTCGAAACCCATCACATCGGGGGTGCCGCGTCCCGCGACGGCCTGGGCCAGGAGCTTGGTCACCAGGTCCTGAGCTCCGGCGCGGGTCACCCGCAGCCGGTAGGAGAACCGGGTGGCGCGGTCGGCGCGGGACACGGCGTGGGTGAAGAAGTCCTGATACCCCTGGTCGTGGGTCCACAGCGACAACGTCACGGGGCCGGAGGTACGCACGCTCGCCGCCCGGCCGCGTCCGCAGGCCGAGGCCGCTCCGGCCACGGCGAGGGTTCCGGCGCCGGCGGCCCACCGCAGCAGGGTTCGGCGCGGGGCGGTGCCCGTGCCGGGACCGGGGCTCGGCGGAGGTGGCGCGCGGTGGGAACCCGGCGTCCTCCGGGGCGTGGGGGAAGGAGGGAGGTGTTTCATGTGCGGCTCCTCATCAAGGCGTGTGCTTGCTGAGTGATGCGGGTGGGCATGGCTCGTCAGCCGTCCTGTGACAGTCGGGGGGAACGGCGGAGCGTGGTGGCCGGGGGCGATGCGGGCGCCGGTGGTGGCGGCGGGCAGCGGATCCCCGCCGGGTGTCAGGGGCGCGGGGGCCGGCCGCTGGACCGGCGGACCACCAGCCGGGCGGGCGGATCGTCCCGGGTGGGCGCGGGGGCCTCCGGGTCTTCCATCTGATGGGCCAGCAGGTCGAGTCCGTGTGCCGCCACGGTGTCGAAGTCCTGGCTCACGGTGGTGAGCGGCGGCGAGAGGTACGCCGCGGAGGGAATGTCGTCGTATCCGACGACGCTGACCTGGTCCGGCACCGCGATCCCCGCCTCGGCCAGGCCGCGCATGACACCGATGGCCATGTCGTCGTTGGCCGCGAAGACCGCGGTGACCCCCGGGGTACGGGCCAGCCGCAGTCCGGCCTCGTAGCCGGAGGAGGGCGACCAGTCGCCCTCGACGCACTCCGGTTCCGGGGCTCCCGCCTCCCGCAGGGCCTTGCGCCAGCCCTCCATGCGGTCGCGCGCCGCCCACCACCGGCCAGGTCCTGCCACGTGCCACACGGTGGCGTGCCCGAGGGAGAGGAGATGCCGGGTGGCCGCCATGCCACCCCCGACTCCGTCCGCGCCCGTGACCAAGGCCCGGGTCCCCGGAGCAACGGCCGGCATCCGGCCGAAGCTGAGGATCGGAACCCCCGGGTCGAGGGGAGCGGCCTCGCCCTCGTCGATCGGCTCGGAAAGCACGATGCCGTCCACGCCCTGGTTCAGCAGGGATTCGATGGCGTGTGCGATGCCGGAGGGCTGGCCGTCGAGTGTCGTCACGACGCTGAACGAGTAACCGGCGGCGCTCGCCGCCCGCTCCAGCGCGAACAGCAGCGACGCGGGGCCGTAGAGCGCGGTCCCCAGGGAGACCACTCCGATCCGGCGGAAGCGCCCCTGGAGCAGCGCGCGGGCGGCGGTGTTGGGCCGGAAGCCCAGTTCGCGGGCGGCCCGCAGCACACGGTCGCGGGCCTGTTCGCTCACATACGGCTCCCCGTTGACGACCCGGGACACCGTCTTCTGGGACACCTGGGCCAGCCGGGCGACCTCGCGCATCGAAGGGGGCCGGTGTCCCTGCCGGGATCCTGAGGAGGGGGTCTGAGATTCGGTGCCGGGCACAACGCTCCCTTCGAGCACGATCCCGGGCGGTGCCGGATCACGCGACGACTGACTGCGTAGTCATACGGGCGAGCTCGGCGGTACGGCCTGCTCTGTCTACGTAGTCAGGCGACTATGCACCCGCCCTCCGGACACGTCAATGGTTCGCGCAAACGTGCTCCCACCGCGGCCCGGCATCGGGTGCCGCACCGATCATGGGCGCGGTCCGGGGGCCGGCTCATAGTCGAACCAGTCGAAGTGCACGGTGCCGGCCGAGGCGTACATTCCCATGACCCGGCCGGTGAAGCCGCCCGCCACTTCGGTCGACAGGTAGCGGCCATCGAGCGTGGCGAGCTCGACGAACGTGCCGTCCGGTTCCTCGAAGCCGAGGGAGAGGGTGTCAGGGCCGGTACGCGCCTCGTTCACGGCTTGTACGGCAGCCACATGGAGTCCCAGGATCAGGGGCCCGTCGGGTACCGGCCGAGACGCCACCACGGTGTGCAGCGGGCCGATGCGGACGAGTACGCGCACCTCACCGGATGCCGCCTCGATGGCGTAGTGGTGCTGCTCGTCGAGGCGTACGGCCAGCCCGCCGCTTCCTTCCGCCGGGTCGATCAGGGTGCGTACCCGGCAGGACAGGTGTTGCTGGCGTCGACCGACGAACATCACGTCGGGATCGTCGAGGGACTTCCCGAGAGCGCGCAGGGTCAGCCACCCGGTCCGCTCGTTCGTGGTGCAGTGCTCCGCGGGGCGCCGACGCGGCGAAATCCAGCATGGGGCCGGCTCACCGAGGTCGAAGTCGTCCCGGACCGGCGCGACGGCACCTGGCCGCAGCGGCCACGGCGGAGCGGGCAGGACGAGCGACAGTTCGCCGACGACCGGCCACCCGTCGACCCAGCTCACCGGCGCCAGGAACGTCTCGCGGCCGAGCACGTGCCAGCCGGGAGTGCCACCGCCCGGGCGCACCCCGAGCAGCACCATCCACCACGAGCCGTCGGGCGCCTGGACGAGGTCCGCGTGGCCGGTGTTCTGGATGGGGTGGTCGGTGCCGCGGTGCGTCAGGATCGGGTTGTCCGGGCATGGCTCGAACGGGCCGTTGGGCGTGCGGCCACGGGCGATGGAAACACCGTGGCACCGCTCGGTGCCGCCTTCGGCGATGAGCAGGTACCAGTAACCGCCGATGCGGTACAAGTGCGGTGCTTCCGGGGCTTTGGCGCCATTGGTGCCGGACCAGAGCCGGCGCGGCGGACCGAACGACTGCCCGGTGCGGGGATCGATACGGACCTGTTCGACCCCGGCATAGGTGCACCAGCAGTTGCCCTCGTCGTCCCAGGCGAGATCCGGGTCGATGCCGGGGACCCCGGGCAACCGGACCGGATCGGACCAGGGCCCGGCCGGGTCGGTGGCGGTCACCAGCAGGTGGCCACCGTCGTTCACGTTGGTGGTGATCAGCCAGAACCGGTCGTCGTGGTGGCGCAGCGTGGGCGCGTAGATCCCGCCGGAGGAGGGGGCGTCGCGCGGCAGGCGCAGTTGGCTCGGCCGTTCCAGGACGTTGCCGATCTGCGTCCAGTGCACCAGATCCCGGCTGTGGAAGAGGGGTACGCCGGGGAAGTACTCGAAGCTGGAGCACGCCAGGTAGTAGTCCCCGCCCGCCCGGCAGATGCTGGGATCCGGGTGGAACCCGGGAAGCACCGGGTTCTTGATGGTGTGGTCGCCCGTCCCGGGCATGCTCGGCACGCTCATGAGTCTCCCCGTCCACCGTTCGCCCGAACCGGACCGGCCCGCGCTCCCGCACTACCCTGCCCGCCGACGATGGCGGTCAGTCACGGCGCCGTGTGACCGGGCGCCGCCGGTGGCAACCACCCGCGCTGGGGGGATATCCCCCACTCCGGTCCTGGGGTGCGCCGGATCGCGCCCCGTCGGGGGCGAACCTAGCGTTCAGCCATGACCGCGACCCTGCGAAAACACCTCGCCATGGCACTCGGTGTCGCCACGCTGCTCGCCGCCGCGGTGGCCACCGGCGCCGCCCGGCCCGCCGGCCACTCCCCCGCGGAGCGGTTGCGCCGGGACACCGAGGCGATCCACGCCCTCGGCGTCAGCGGTGTGCAGGCCCGCGCGATCGCGCCCGACGGCCGGCAGTCGGTCGCCACCAGTGGCACCGCCGACCTGAACACCGGCCGCCCGGTTCCTTCCGACGGCTACTTCCGCATGGCCAGCACCTCCAAGACGCTGATCGCCACCGTGGTCCTCCAGTTGGACGCCGAGGGCGGGCTCTCCCTGGACGACACGGTCGCCCACTGGCTGCCGGGAGTGGTACGGGGCAACGGCAACGACGGGAGCCGGATCACCATCCGCCACCTGCTCCAGCACACCAGCGGCATCCACGACGATCTGCCCGGATACACCACGCCGGAGGAGTACTACCGGCAGCGCCACGACGTCCACGGCCCCGAGCAGCTGGTCGCCCGCGCCATGGCCCACGCGCCGGACTTCCCGCCCGGCGAGGGCTGGGAGTACTCCAACACCGGCTATGTCCTGCTCGACATGGTCATCCAGCAGGCCACCGGTCAACCCGGCCACCGGGAGATCGAAGACCGCGTCCTGCGCCCGCTCGGCCTCGACCGGACCCGGTGGCTGGGAACCTCGCCCTCCCTGCCCCGGCCTCATGCCAAGGCCTACCAGCTCTTCGGTCCCGGTTCCGTGGTGGACGTCACCGACCAGATACCGGTGGACCACGAGAACCTTGCGTGGGTCACGACCACGCGGGACGAGAACGACTTCCTCCGCGCGCTGCTCGCCGGCCGCCTGCTACCGGCGCGGCAGCTGGCCGAGATGAAGCGGACCGTCCCCGTCAGCGCGGAGGTCCAACGGCTGTGGCCCGGCGGCCGCTACGGGCTCGGCCTCGTCGAACGCCCCCTGAGCTGCGGAGGAACCTACTGGAGCCACGAGGGCGGGGACGGCGGCTACATCACCCTCAACGGCGTCACCGACGACGGCAGGCGAAGCGCCGTGGTCTCCATGTCCGAGGCACGCGGCGACGCCCCGGAGCACATTCTGGACCAGGAGAACGCCGCCGGTGCCCTGATCGACCACGCATTGTGCGCCGGGAGCCCCGGCACCCCGTGAGGACGCTCCGTCGCAGGCCCCGGACGCCTCATGGTCCGGCCGGTGCCTTCAGCAGTTGGTTCAGCTCGTCCCCAGCGCCGTCGTACCCGGCGTCGGAGATCCGTTGCAGTTCGCGCAGGTCGCCGAGCGCGACCGCGCGCCGGGTGAGCAGGAGCCCGGCCCGCATGGACCCCTCGTCCAGCAGCTCGCTCAGCTCCTCCAGGTCGCCGGCCGCGTCGGCGAGGTCGGCCAGCCGGTCCAAGGCCGTTTCGTTGCCCTCGTCGGCCAGTGCGCGCAGGGTCTCCCGATCGATGTCCGTGTTCGCCATGACGCCATGGTGCGACCCTGCCCCAGGGGAAAGGTCAAGTGGGACGATGGCCGGGTGATCACCATCGGACAGCTGGCCGGATACGTCGGAGTGTCGACCAAGACCATCCGCGTCTACCACGACAAGGGGCTGCTGCCCGAGCCCGACCGCGACGCGTCCGGCTACCGTCGGTACGGCGCGAACGACGCCATCGACCTGATCAAGATCCGCACGCTCGCCGAAGCCGGTGTCCCCCTGGCCCGCATCCGGGACCTGAGATCAGCGACCGACGCGGAATACCAGCAGGCGCTGCGCGAGATCGACGACGAGCTCACCGCCCGCATCCGTGGCCTGCGGGCGACACAGGGGCGCCTGCGCCGGCTCGCCGCCGGGGATCTGTCGCCTCTGCCCGCCGAGGTCGGTGCCCATGTGGAGGACCTGGTCCGCTGGGGATTCACCCCTCGATGGGTGGAGCTGCAACGCGACCTGTGGATCCTCGTGTTCGCCACCCACCCGGACCAGGCGATCACCCTGTTCCAGGAGCAGGCCGAGATCCTGGCTCACCCAGCGCTGCGGCAGCTCTTCCTCGACTACGACCGCGCCCACGACCTCGACGCCGACGATCCCCGCATCGACGGCCTCGCCCGCCGGATCGCCGACGCGACCCGAGAACGCTACGGGCCCGGCGAACCGCCCGCGCTGGACGCGGCCTCCGAGATCCCCGCCCTCGCCCAGGGCACGGTCAACGCCGCGTCCCCGGCATGGCGGCGACTCGACATGCTCATCCGCGCACAGCTGCACACATGACTCGACGCCACGTGTCGATCAGGGGCGCGAAGCGGTAGGCCGGATCAGCCGTGCGTGCTGGTGGCCGGTGGGGCGGCGATGGCGGTGAGCCGGAGCTTGGTCTCGTCCTCGCTGCCGGGCACGGCGGTCATGATGACGATCTTCAGTTCGGAATCGCCGTCGGTCAGGAGGTCGCAGTCCACCGAGACGGGGCCCACCGACGGGTGGTCGATGGTCTTGTGGTCCTCGCGGTGCGCGGGCACTTCCCCGGTTGCCCACGGCTCGGCGACCTCCGGTTTCCCGCGCTCAGTTCGCGGATCAGCGCGGCCAAGCGGGCGTCCCGGGAGAAGCGGCCGGTGGCGCGGCGCAGGTCGGCGACGGCGGCGTCAGTGGCGTCACGGTCCGCCTCGGCCACGGGCCACAGCGCGAGGCGGGCGGGGCCGGTGTCCACCGGGAACCTGTCGCGGGCGAAGTCGCGCAGCCGCGGCGGCGAGGCGGAGGGGTCACCCAGCAGGGCGGCCCACCCACGGTTCCACCACACCAGTTGCCAGTCCGCCGCGGGTCAGGGACGCCACGACCGACGCGGAGGGTGTCGTGGCCCGCCCCTGTGCCAGGCGCGCGATGTAGTCGACCGATACCCCGGCCAGGTCGGCGAGTTCTTCGCGCCGCAGCCCGGCCGCCCGGCGCCCGCGGCCCCCGGCAGCCCGGCGGCCGCCGGTCCCGCCACGTACGGATCATCGCGCCCGGTCCGGATGCGGGTGTCGCCGACATGGCCTCCATCCTTCTGCATCCCCGGTCGTGCGTGGGGGTGCGAGGGTGGTACCGGTCTTCCTACCGTCGAAGCGCCCCTGGTCCGCCTCCGTCGTCGGGGCCAGTATCGAACACATGACGATCACCTTGCCACCGAGGAGCCCGGCGCGGGCACCGGGCGCTTCGCCTCCGGCCATGGCGAGATCGCCTGGTCCTGAGGGGCAGTGAGGGAACCGCGGGCGTCAGGCCGCGCGCGTCAGCTCGATCCGGCCGAACAGGAGGGCGTAGCCGGAGGCGAGCTGGGCGAGGATGCGGTCCATCAGGTCGGCTCCCGCGAGGTGTGCGACGACCCTGAGGACGGAGCCGGTGTCCCAGCGCGCGGTGGCGGGGGTGCCCCCCAGCCGGGTGGCGAGGTCCTTGACGAAGCCCCAGCCGGTGAGGGGTTCGCGGTCGGGGATCTGGTCGGCGAGGATCCGGGCCGCCTCCACGGGCAGACGGGCGGCGAGGTCGACCCGCTCATCGCCGGTGAGCTGCCGGCCCAGGCCGGTGAGCACGGCGCGAACGACCGTCTCGGCCCGTTCTCGAGTGGGGTACGCCCCTTCGTAGCGGACTTTCTCCAGCATCTGGTCGAACGTCATTTCCGCGGTGACCGGGGCGTATTCGGACTGGACCGGCATGGCTGGTCGGGTCGCCTTTCTCGTCATGCTTGCTCGTCGTGTTGGTGTACGCGAGTGATCGCGAAGGGCGGGGCGGAGGACGGGAAGGGAGCACCGGCCTCGACCGTCCTCCGCCCGCGAGGGGTGGCCGACCCGGGTCAGCCGCTGATCTGCTTGCGCCCGGCGCCCTCGCCGATGGCGATCTTGCGGGGCTTGGCCCGCTCGGCGATGGGGATGCGCAGGGTCAGGACACCGGCGTCGTAGTCGGCCCTGATGTGCTCGGTGTCGAGGGTGTCGGCCAGCATGAGCTGGCGGGAGAACACGCCCAGGGGCCGCTCGGACAGCTCCATCTGCACATCGTCGGCCTTGGCGAGCGGCCTCCGCTCCGCCTTGACGGTGAGCATGTTCCGCTCGACGTCGATGTCGATGGCGTCGGTCGAAACGCCGGGGAGGTCGAGGGCGATCACATAGTCGTCGCCCTCGCGGTAGGCGTCCATCGGCATCGGGGACGGCCTGGACCAGGTACCGGTGGACCCCACGAGCTGCTGGGTGAGCCGGTCGAGCTCGCGGAACGGGTCGGTGCGCATCAACATCAGGAAACACCTCCAGTGGTCTTGGGCAGTACCGCCAATGCGCTGCAACCTGTCTCCGTTGTAGCATGTCATCGGAACGATGACAAATGCTGATGTCGTCGACACGATGACAGGAAGGGAAGGGCGTGCCATGACCAGCCCGGAGGAATCCCGCGGACCCGACCCCGCACCCACCTCGTTCCCCGCCACCGCGGCGGCGTTGGAGGCCATCAACGACGCCGTGCGCAGCGCCACCACCCCGCCGGGCCGGGCGCCGGAGCCGGACCGGACCAGCTCGGAGCAGGCCCTGGGCGCGCTGTTGCTGCTGCGGGAGCTGCGGGACCAGCTCGCCGGGTGGGAGCCGTGGCTGATCGAGACAGCTCGTGAGGCGGGCGCCAGCTGGGCCGAGCTCGCGCACCCCCTGGGCGTGGCGAGCCGCCAGGCCGCCGAGCGCCGCTATCTGCGCGTACGGCCCGGCGCCCCCGGCGCCACCGGGGAGCAGCGCGTGCAGGCCACCCGTGACCGCCGCGCCGCCGACCGCACCGTCACCTCGTGGGCCCGTGGGAACGCCGCCGACCTGCGCCGACTCGCCGGGCAGGTCACCGCGCTCACCGACCTGCCCGCCGAGGCCCATGGCCACATCGCCCGGCTGGCGGACGCCCTCGCCCACGACGACCCCGCCCGGCTCGTCGACCCGCTCGCCGAAACCCATCAGCACCTGACCGCACGTCACGCCGATCTCGCCGCCCGCGTCGACACGATGACCCGCCACACCGACCGGCTGCGGCAGGACAGCGGGGACCAGCGCCGCACCACGAACTGACCACGCCCGCCTTCCCCCGGAAGTGCTCCGCCGGGCGCCGGTGGTACGTCAGAGGCCTGGAGAGCGTCACGCCGCCTTGGCCTCGATCTGGTCGTGCAGCTTGGCGCAGGTCCGGCTGATCAGCCGGGAGACGTGCATCTGGGAGATGCCGAGCTGCTCGGCGATCCGGCCCTGGGTCTCCTCACGGAAGAAACGCAGGTACAGGATCCGGCGCTCCCGCTCGGGCAGGGCACGCAGCTTGGGCTTCAGGGCCTCACGCTGAATGACACGGTCATAAGAAGGCTCCGGCGCGCCGAGCGTATCCGCCAGGGAATACCCGTCGTCGGCACCCGAAACCTCGGCGTCCAGGGACAGCGCGGAGAAGCTTTCCATCGCCTCCATCCCCAGCAGGACGTCCTCTTCGCTCATCCCGGTGTGCCGGGCGATATCGGCCACGCTCGGGGAACGGTCGTCGGGGGTGCGCGTGAGGTCCTGCACGGCCGCCCGCACCCGGTTGCGCAACTCCTGGACCCGGCGCGGCACGTGTACGCCCCACATGTGGTCCCGGAAGTGGCGCTTGATCTCCCCGACAACGGTCGGCACGGCGAAGCTCGCGAAGGCGCTGCCGCGGTCCGGCTCGTAGCGCTTGACGGCCTTGACCAAGCCGAGCATGGCGACCTGGCGCAGATCCTCCGCCGACTCACCGCGGTTACGGAACTGCCTCGCCAGCCGCTCCGCCATCGGCATCCAGGCGCGTACGACCTCTTGCCGCAGCGCCTCCTTTTCGGGACCATCGGGCAGAGTGGCGATGCGCTCGAACTCGGCAGTGGTGTCGGGAGCGTCGTCGTGCGAGTGCTTGCTGCGTGCGCGTTCGGCAGTCATGGCGCGGTCTCCCTCATCCTGTGGTCGGTAGCACCATGGGAGAAATCCACCCGCCGGGGGTGCCGGACACAGCACACCCCGAGCAGCCGAACTGCTCCCTTGGGCGTGCCTCCAGTCCGAAGCACAACCAGCGCCTGCCCCGCGCCCACACCCGCAAACAAACTCATCGGGGCCAACTGGGCTTGTGATGGAAGGACGTACGGGCCGCCAGAACCGCCCCCATGCCGTCGGCGGACCATCGAGGGTGGGGCACGACATGCCAGCCCTCGGCGGCGAGGGGTCGCACGTCCCCGCGGGTCACCTCCTGGAGCGCGAGCACATCCGGGGCCCGCCGCTCGAGTTCCCGTGCCAGCGCGGCGCGGCGCCTGGCGCCGTCGGCGTACTCGGGCGCCAGGACGTTCCTGGTCATCACCCGCATACCGGCAGTACCGAGTGGGTTCATCATTGCTTCCCTAGAGATTGACGACGGAGTCGTCGCGCGCCCGGGCGCCGCTGCGTTGCCACGTCGTCCATACGCCGCCGAACCTCAGGACCGCCCGCGTCGGCATGGAGGGCCCGGAGGGTTTCGTACTGCTCGACGAGACTGCGCAACACCGCGGGGTGTGCCATCAGCATGGTGCCAGCTCGATCGGGCACGGGCCGTCGTACGTCGGCCCCCGCTTCAGGGCGTCGCGCACATCGGCGGGGTCCCTCGGCGCGGATGGCGTGGATGCCCGTGGCCCGGGCGATGGCGGAGTGGTCCGCGGGTGCGTGGGCGGTCTGGTGATCGGGCAGGCCGTCGACCATCATCTCCAGCTTGCCCGACCGGCGCGCCCACACGGCTTGCCAGCTCCATGACCTCGGCGTGCGCCCCGCGGACACCGGCACCGCCAGAAGAGCATCACCTTCTCGGCGGCGTCCAGCCGCCGGGCGAGCGCTTCGGCCTGCTCCCGCGGTGGCAGTACCCGGCACAGGGTGGTCACCAGGTCGGTGGCGACGGGCTCGTCCGGCGCGGTGAGCGCCGAGTTGGCGTGCGTCACCACCCAGCGTGATGTCCGAATACCGCCAGCATTCCCTGTCGCGACCCCGCATCGTTGACAGTGAACCCACAGAGGACGAGAGAGCGCGACGATGACCATCTACACCACGTTGGACAGCCCCCTGGGCGAACTGCTGCTCGTGGGCGAAGAGACACCGGACGGCGCCACACTGACCTCGCTGTCCATGCCCGGGCAGAAGAACGCTCCGGCCGTACAGCCCGGCTGGCACCACGCGCCCGCCCCGTTCACGGAGACCGTCCGGCAGCTGGGCGCGTACTTCGACGGCGGACTCACCGCCTTCGACATCCCGTTCACGCCCGGCGGCACGGACTTCCAGCGGCGCGTGTGGCAGGCGCTGGAGCAC
Source organism: Streptomyces sp. NPDC007983 (assembly GCF_042958345.1). Taxonomy (NCBI): domain Bacteria; kingdom Bacillati; phylum Actinomycetota; class Actinomycetes; order Kitasatosporales; family Streptomycetaceae; genus Streptomyces; species Streptomyces sp. NPDC007983. The sequence continues at coordinate 2,634 of NZ_JBIBJI010000030.1, read as the reverse complement.
ATCCCCTACGGCACCTCGACCACCTACGGACAGCTCACCGAAGGGCTGGGCGTACCCCGTGAGCAGGTCCAGGCCGTGGGCGCGGCGATCGGCGCGAACCCTCTGCTGCTGGTACGGCCCTGCCACCGGGTGATCGGCGCGGACGGGACGATGCGCGGCTACGCGGGAGGCGTCGAGCGCAAGGTGTGGCTCCTCACCCACGAGGGCGCGCTGCAGCCGACGCTCATCTGACCTGTGGGCCTGGGGCGCTCGCACCCGGCCGCCTGACGAAGCACACCGAAGGAACCGCACACCATGACCGACACCACCCGCTCCGCGAGCCAGGTGGCCGACCGCGTCGCGGCGGACGACTGGGACGCGCTCACCGCCGAACTGGACGAGCACGGCAACGCGCTCACCGGACCGCTGCTCACCCCCGCCGAATGCCACCGGATCGCCGGACTGTACGACGAGACCGAACGCTTCCGCACGACCATCGACATGGCCCGCTACCGCTTCGGTTCGGGCCAGTACCGCTATTTCACCCATGACCTCCCCGACCTGGTGCGCGAGCTGCGCGAGGCGTTCTATCCGCGGCTGCTGCCCATCGCCCGCGACTGGGCCCGCAAGCTGAACCGGCCCGCGCCATGGCCGGACACGCTCGAGGAGTGGCTGGCGATGTGCCACGAGGCGGGGCAGGCCAAGTCCGCCCAGATCCTGCTGCGCTACGGCCCCGGCGACTGGAACGCCCTGCACCGGGACGTGTTCGGCGACATGCTGTTCCCGCTCCAGGTCGTGGTCGGTCTCGACGCGCCCGGCGAGGACTTCACCGGCGGCGAGTTCATCATGACCGAGCAACGCCCCCGCGCGCAGTCGAGGGGATCGTCCACCACCCTGCCCAAGGGCCATGGGCTGATCTTCACCACCCGGGACCGCCCGGTGGCCTCCAAGCGCGGCTGGGCGAACGGTCCCATGCGGCACGGTGTGAGCACCGTACGGTCCGGACACCGCCACACCCTCGGCCTCGTCTTCCACGACGCCGCATGACGCCCGCCCCGTCCGGCCGCGCCCCGCACGGGAGGCACCGCACGCTGATCGGCCCCGACGGGGCGCCCTATCGCAGCGCCACGCCCGGTAGTCTCGGCGGGCACCGGCGCCTGCGGCTGTACGGGCGTCTGGACTGCCCCTCCGCGCTGCGGGCCATCGCCCGCGGCCACTACGTGAAGCACCGGGTGTTCTTCGTGGACGAGGCCACCGCGATCGCCGCCGGATACCGGCCGTGCGCCGTGTGCCTCCCCCAGCGGTACGCCCGGTGGAAAGCCGACCGGGAGAACACCACCACACCATGAGCCCTCTCACGGGACCACCGGCATCCCGATCGCCCTTGATCCGCGCGGAGGACCTGGCCGCGTACGGCGATCTGCCCAGCCCCGCCCCGCACACCGCCCCCGAACTCGACGCTCTCCTGAGCCTGTTGGCCTCCAGGAAGGGCCGCGTCGAGACCGTCGCCATCGGCCACAGCCGGGACACGGCCTCCCGCGACGCCGCCGAGGCCTTCGCGGCCGCGTGGAAGGCGCGCGACGGAAAGGTCCTCACCAGGGTGGACTGGCCGGAGAGCGCCGCGTCCTGGCTTCGGCCCGCACGCCGGCTGACCGCCGAGGAGCCCGACGCCTGGGTCATGGCCGCGGCTCCGCTCGGCTTCGCCCAGCTGGCCCGCCGGCTGCGGCACTCCACCGACTGGGACCCGGCCCGCACGGTCGCCTTCGCCGCCCTCAAGGACTCCCGCCTCCCCGCGCTGACCGGGCCGGACACGCTGCACGGCCTGCGCGGCGCCACCGCCGAGGGCGGCACCTGGGAGGTACGCCGGCGCTGGGTCACCTCGTACCCGCCGGCCGGGAGGAGCGCATGACCGCCCTGATCCCCCGCCCGCCCATGGAGGTCGCCCCCGGGGCCGTGCACCTGCCCGGCTGGCTCACCCTGGAACAGCAGCGCGAACTCGTCACCGCCTGCCGTGCCTGGGCCACCGGCCCGGTCCCCATCCGCCATACCCGCCTGCCCCGCGGCGGTGTGATGTCGGTGCAGACGGTGTGCATCGGCTGGCACTGGCAGCCCTACAAGTACACCCGCACCGCCGGCGATGTGAACGGCGAGCGGGTCGCCGAATTTCCGGACTGGATGGTCCGGCTGGGCCGCCGCGCCCTGCTGGACGCCTACGGCGACGCACAGGGCGCGGCCGGCTACACACCGGACACCGCGCTGATCAACTTCTACGACGGTCAGGCCAGGCTGGGCATGCACCAGGACAAGGACGAAAGGTCCTCGGCGCCGGTCGTCTCGCTGTCCATCGGCGACACCTGCGTCTTCCGCGTCGGCAACACCGAGACCCGCACCAGGCCCTACGCCGACATCGAGCTGGCCTCCGGCGACCTGTTCGTCTTCGGCGGCCCCTCCCGCTACGTCTACCACGGCGTGCCCAAGGTGTACGAGGGCACCGCCGACCCCGCCACCGGGCTGGCCTCCGGGCGCCTGAACATCACCATGCGCGTCACCGGTCTCACGGACTAGGGCCTGTGTGATGTTGTGATCAGCCAGTTGCCTTCAGGATGTCGTCGATCCAGATCATCGAGGCACGGAGGTGGAGGCCGGCGAGGTAGC
>NZ_JBIBJI010000029.1:0-72922 GCF_042958345.1 Streptomyces sp. NPDC007983 | reverse complement strand
CACCCCCCAGGTCATCCCTTCGACAGGGGGGAACAGTCATGCCGGGCCCGGAGGCCAGCGGTCCCCTTGCAGGACCGCGAAGAAGATAACGGGGGGGGCGGGAGTGGTCAGCCCCGGGGGGCCGGGCTGGTGGCGGGCTCGGCCGGGACGGCGGGGTCCGGGGCCGGGACGGCGTCCTTCGCCCCGGCCTCGTCACCGGTCTTCCCGTCGGGCTCGTCACCGGCCTCGTCACCCGCGAGGACCCGCTTGGCCTGTTCGGTGTCCAGCGCACCCTCCCACCGTGCGACGGCGAAGACCGCCACACAGTTGCCGAGCAGATTGGTGGCCACCCGCATCGAGTCCATGATCCGGTCCACCCCGAGCAGCAGCGCGACGGCGGCGGCCGGGATGACTCCGAGGGCCGAGGCCGTCGCCGACAGGGCGAGGAAGGCCGAGCCGGGCACGCCCGCCATGCCCTTGCTGGTGAGCATCAGCACCAGGACGACGGTGATCTGCTGGCCGAGGCTCAGATCGACGCCGACCGCCTGGGCGATGAACAGCGTGCCGATGGACAGGTAGATCGACGCGCCGTCCAGGTTGAAGGAGTAGCCGGTGGGCAGCACCAGCCCGACCGCGTCCTCGCGGCATCCGGCCGCGCGCAGCTTCTGCATCATGCGCGGCAGCACGCTCTCACTGGAGGCGGTGCCGAGCGCGAGCAGCATCTCCTCGCGGGTGTACCTGACGAACTTCCAGAGGCTCAGCCCGGTGACCAGCTTGAGGGCCGCGGCGAGCAGGGCGAGGAAGAGCAGCGCGACGCCGTAGCACAGCGCGATCAGCTTGCCGTACGTCGACAGGGCGCCCAGTCCGTACTGCCCGACCAGATGGGCCATGGCGCCGAAGACCGCGAGCGGCGCGAGCCTCATGAGGAACCCGACGACGGCGAAGACGACCTGCTGCGCCTGGTCGATGGCCGGGAGGATCGCGGGCACCTTGGTCTTGCCGAGGTGCAGCACGGCCGCACCCACCAGGCAGGCCAGCACCAGGACTTGGAGCAGGGAGTTCTCGGCGAAGGCGCCGACGGCGCTGTCCGGCAGCGCGTCCAGCACGAACTGGGACGCCGACGGCAGATGGCCGCCGCCGGTCTGGTCGTCCACGGCCGAGCCGTTCAGGGAGGCGGGGTCGACGTGCATGCCGGTGCCGGGCCCGACCAGATTGGCGGCGAGCAGACCGAGGATCAGCGCCGCCGTGGTGGCCACCTCGAACCAGATCAGCGCCTTCAGCCCGATCCGCCCGAACGCCTTCAGATCACCGGCCTTCGCGATGCCCGCGACGACCACGCAGAAGACGAGCGGCGCGATGACCGCCTTGATCAGGCGCACGAAGCCGTCGCCGAGCGGCTGAACGGCCGTGCCCACGTCCGGCCACAGCTTCCCGACCGCGACTCCGAGGACGAGCGCGCAGGCGACCTGCGCGAACAACGAGGTGCGCAGCACTCGGCTTGCGCGCCGGACGACGGATGGTGAGGGGTGCGGCACGGAAACTCCTCGGCAGGGATGTCCAGGGACATCCAGAGACTTCTGAGATGCGGAAAACTATTTCCGCGCAGCGCCACTGTGCCGAGCGCACGTTTCCGCCGATGAGTTCCGTGTAACAGCCGCAAAAACCCTGATGTCGTTGTGTTACGTCCCGCGCCTCGCCGGGGCTCAGGCGGCCAGGTGTGCCTTGTCCCCCATCACCACCACCGGGTGCCGCTCGGGGTCGAGGTTCCGCAGCAGATACTCCATGCCGGACTTGGGCAGGCTCACACAGGCCGACGTACCGCTGCCGTGGTCCATGTGCAGCCAGATGCTCCCGCCCTTGCGCTGCCCCTCGGGTCGGGTCGGGTCGAGGGGCGAGGTGCCCTTGACGCGGTTGTAGTCGATGGCGATGACGTAGTTGAAGTCCGTCCAGTGCGACTTGGGCCAGGAGTGGGGAGCGGCGAAGGCGGCCGTTTCGGTGTACGGCAACCGGGCGCCCGGGTCCGGGAGGACTCCGCCCGCGTCGCTGAGCGTGTAGACACCGACCGGGCTGCGCTTGTCGCCCTCGTGATGACCCGTCGTCCAGCCGCGCTTGCCGTTGTGCCCGGCCCAACTACGGGTGCGCTTCCAGTCCTTGCCGTCCTTGGTGTACAGCACCACGGTCGCGTCGGCGGAGTTCACTCCCTTGCCGTAGACCGCGACAACCTGCCGTGAATTTCCGGGGATTTTGCCCTGGAGGGCGTCGCCCACCTCCGGGATGCGGGTGGGATCCGACGCCGGGGCCTTGCTGCGCATCGCGTGCTTCCCCTGGCCACCGCCCTTGTCGCCCCCACTGTCCCCGCCTCCGCCGCAGGCGGTGAGAAGGGTGAGGGCGGCGGCGGTCGCGACCGCCATACGCATGGACATCGAGCCGGAAATTCGCATGTGCCCCATCGTCCCACTCCGGCGTGGGCCCGGCGCGCGCGGGATTGGCGTGTTCCGGACCTCCATGGGAAAACCAGTTGAAATTCGCAGCCGTGAAGAGCCAACCTTTCACGTCTCTTTGCCTTTCCGGCCGCCGCCACTCACCCAGGAACGCCATGCGCATTCGCGATCTTCCGTATCCCGACCCCGGCTTGCCCGACGTACGGTCAGGTACCCGGTTCCTCGTCTGGCTGGGCCGGAACCAGCTGGGCGGGCAGATCAAGGCCGCCCTGTGGGGTCTGCTGCACATGGCGGCCCTGGTGTCCTTCCCTCTTGCGATCGGCTATGGCGTGCAGGCGGTCGTCGACCGCTCCGGTTCGCGGCTCGCCCTGGCCGGGGCGCTGATGGTGGGGCTCACCGTGCTCACCGCGCTCGGTGACGCCATGCTGCACCGGGCGGCGGTCACCAACTGGATCACGGCGGCGGCCCGGGTCCAGCAGCTGCTGGCCCGTAAGACGGTCGAGCTGGGTTCGGCGCTGACCCGGCGGGTGGCGGCGGGCGAGGTCGTCGCCGTGTCCACCGGCGACGTCGAGAAGATCGGCTGGTTCGTGGAGGCCCTGTCCCGCTTCACCGCGGCCGCCATCACGACCGTCGGGGTATGCGTGGCGCTGGTGATCTACCAGCCCGCGCTCGGCGCGGTGGTGGCACTCGGCGTGCCCGCGCTGGCGCTCTCGGTGCTGCCGCTGCTGCCACGGGCCGCGCGCCGGGCCGATGAGCAGCGGGAGAAGGCGGGCCGGGCGACCGAGCTGGCGTCGGACACCGTGGCAGGGCTGCGCGTGCTGCGCGGTATCGGCGGCGAGGACCTGTTCCTGAGCCGCTACCGGACGGTCTCCCAGGAGGTGCGGGCCGCGGCGGTGCGCAGCGCCCGGATGTGGTCGCTGATCGCGGCCGTGCAGGTCGCGCTGCCGGGGATGCTGCTGATCGGGGTGGTCTGGTACGGGGCGGTGCTGGCCGGGAGCGGGCGGATCACGGTGGGCGAGCTGGTCACCGTCTACAGCGCCGTGACGTTTCTGCTGTTTCCGTTGCGGCACTTCGAGGAGATCGCGATGGCGTACTCCTTCTCCCGCCCCTCGGCGCGGCGCGCGGCCCGGGTGCTGGCGCTGCGGCGCCCGTCGGCCGAGGTCAAGGAGGCGCGGACGGCGGGGCCAGCTGCCGGGTCCGGCGGGAAACCGCCGACCGGTGATCTGTACGACCCGGCCACCGGGATGCTGGCACCGAGCGGGCAGCTGACCGCGGTGGTGTGCGGTGATCCGGACGCGGCGGGGCGGATGGCGGACCGGCTCGGCGGCCACCGCACCGAGGATGGTGCGGAGTCCGGCGACGGTGCGGAGTCCGGCGATGGTCGCAGTGCGCCCTCGGCGCTGCTGGGCGGGGTCGCGCTGGACGAGGTGCCGCTGGCCACCGCGCGCGCCGCGGTACTCGTCCAGGACAAGGACCCCGTGCTGCTGTCGGGCACGCTCACCGAGCTGCTGGATGTGCCGCGGTCGGGCACGGTCCCGGCGCGGGAGGCCCTGGAGGCGGCGCAGTGCGGTGATGTGCTGGAGGCGCTGGAGCAGGCCTCGGTGGCCGACTCCGGCAACGGGGACCCGATGGGCGCCCGGATCACCGAACGCGGCCGCTCGCTGTCGGGCGGCCAGCGGCAGCGGCTGGCGCTGGCCCGCTCGCTGGTGACCGACCCGGAGGTGCTGGTGCTGGACGAACCCACGTCCGCCGTGGACTCGCACACCGAGGCACGTATCGGGGAGGGGCTGAAGCGGCTCCGGACGGACCGGACCACGGTCGTGTTCACCTCCAGCCCGCTGCTGCTCGACCAGGCCGACCGGGTGGTGTTCGTGCACGACGGTGTGGCGGCCGGGGTGGGAAGCCACCGCGAGCTGCTGAGCACCGATCCCGCGTATCGCGCGGTGGTCACCCGGGAGCCGGACGACAACCGGGAGCGGGACGACGGCCGCGACGGCCTCGCGGAGCTGGAACGGATCGAGGAACAGATCGAGGAGTCGGCATGATCGGCGTGGCACCACCCGTCCATGACCCGGCCGCGCCGGAGTCGGCGACGACACTGCCGGTCGGCAGGGCCGCCACGGTGCGGGACTATGTGCGCGAGCTGCTGCGGCGGCATCGGAAGGCCTTCATCGGGCTGATGGCGGTGAACGCCACCGCCGTGATCGCCTCGATGGTCGGCCCTCAGCTGCTGGGCGGTGTGGTCGAGGACCTGTCGCAGGGCAAGGACGACCTCCATATCGAACGCACCGTCGCGCTGTTCGCGGTGGCGCTCGTGGTGCAGACCGTGTTCGTGCGGATGGTGCGGCTGCGCGGTGCGGTGCTGGGCGAGCAGATGCTGGCCGATCTGCGCGAGGACTTCCTCGTACGGTCGGTGGGGCTGCCGCCGGGGGTGCTGGAGCGGGCCGGGACCGGTGATCTGCTGTCCCGGATCACCACCGACATCGACCGGCTGGCGAACGCGATGCGCGAGGCCGTACCGCAGCTGTCCATCGGTGTGGTCTGGACGGGGCTGCTGCTGGGCGCGCTGACGGTGACGGCTCCGCCGCTGGGGCTCGCGGTGCTGGTGGCGCTGCCGGTGCTGGTGATCGGCTGCCGCTGGTACTTCAAACGGGCGCCGAGCGCCTATCGCTCGGAAGCGGCCGGGTACGCGGCGGTGTCCGCGTCCCTGACCGAGAGCGTGGACGCCGGCCGGACCATCGAGGCCCACCGGCTGGGCGACCGGCGGATCGCCCAGTCCGAGTTGCGGATCAAGCAGTGGACCGCGTGGGAGCGCTACACGCTCTGGCTGCGCTCGGTGCTCTTCCCCGTGATCAATGTGAGCTACACGCTGATCACCGGCTCGGTGCTGATGATCGGCGGCTTCTGTGTGATGCGGGGCTGGATGTCGGTCGGCGAGCTGACGACGGGGGCGCTGCTGTCGCAGATGCTGGTCGAGCCGATCGGGCTGATCCTGCGCTGGTACGACGAGCTGCAGGTCGCGCAGGTGTCGCTGGCCCGCCTGGTGGGGGTGCGGGAGATCGAGCAGGGCCCGGCCGACGCCGGGGTCACGCCCATCGGCCGTGAGGTGCGGGCGGACGATGTGCGGTTCGGCTACCGGGAGGGCAGCGATGTGCTGCACGAGGTGTCCATGACGGTGCCGCCGGGGACACGGCTGGCGCTGGTGGGCCCGTCCGGCGCGGGCAAGTCCACGCTGGGCCGGCTGCTGGCGGGGATCTACGGCCCGCGGACCGGCCGGGTGACCCTGGGCGACGCGGAGCTGGCGCGGATGCCCGCCGAGCAGGTGCGCACCCATGTCGCCCTGGTCAACCAGGAGCACCATGTGTTCGTCGGCTCGCTGCGCGACAATCTGCTGCTGGCCCGGACCTCCGCAGGGGATGCCGAGCTGTGGGCGGCACTCGCCGCGGTGGACGCGGACGGCTGGGCGCGGGCGCTGAAGGAGGGCCTGGACACGGAGGTCGGCTCGGGCGGACTGGCGCTGACCCCCGCGCAGGCGCAGCAGATCGCGCTGGCCCGGCTGGTGCTCGCCGATCCGCACACCCTGGTGCTGGACGAGGCCACCTCGCTGCTGGACCCGCGCGCGGCCCGCCATCTGGAACGGTCGCTGGGCCAGGTGCTGAAGGGCCGGACGGTGGTCGCCATCGCGCACCGGCTGCACACCGCTCATGACGCGGATGTGATCGCGGTGATCGAGGCGGGCCGGATCAGCGAGCTGGGCAGCCACGACGAGCTGGTGGCGGCCGACGGCGCCTACGCGGCGCTGTGGCGCTCCTGGCACCAGTGACGCCCGAGGGCGACGGCCACCCATCGGTCCCGGTACCGGCATCGCCCGGACCCGCGGTGCCGCGGCCGGGGCCGGGGCCGGGGCCGGGGCCGGGGCCGGGGCCGGGGCCGGGGCTCAGATGATGCCGAGGGCGCCCAGCCCGCCGAGTCCGCCGAGCATCATGAAGACGGGCATCAGGACCTTCAGCTCGACCCAGCTCCCGGCCCGGAAGCGCATGGCCTCCGGCGGTCCGATCGGATACCAGCGCTTCCGGCCGATCGGTATGGGCCACAGGATCGGGCATCCGGAGACGGTGAGGGCGTCGCCGATGTCGTGAACGAGGGCACCGAGGACGATCGGCAGCCCCAGCCACAGGTATTCCTGGCCCGGTGCGGTGAACAGCCAGTCCGCGCCGTTGCCCGGCTTGTTAAGGATCTCGGCGAGTATCCAGGCGCTGGTGGCACCGAGCAGCCACACCAGGACGTCGCTGGAGACCCGCGCCGCGCGCCACAGCAGCCCCTCGACGGCCAGCACCATGTGGACGAAGAGGATGCCGAGCACCGCCCAGCGGCCACCGACCACGGCGAGCGCCGAGGCCCCGGCTCCGATGAGGACGGCCCAGACCCAGGTGTGGGTCAGCGTGCGGTGACCGCCCGAGCGGCGGGCGTCGCCCGCTTTCCGGGTCGACTTGTAGACCGCGTACGAAAGCTTGTCGATCACTTCGCACAGCACCCGCGACACCGGCCCGAAGGCGCGGGATATGGTCGCCGCCTTGTGGTCGAGGTCCGGGGCGAGCGCCGCTCCGGCGCAGATCAGCGCGCCTACGACGAGCACCGGCCAGGGCATCTCGTGGCCGGCCGCGGCGGCCGCGGCGCCCACCCCCAGCCAGGCAGCCGCTCCGGACAGCGAATGCGCCGGTCCCATCATGGTCGTACCCCGCCCCTGTTCTTGCCCGCTGTGGTGCGGGAGTTGCTTGCATCGGCTCACCACACCCTAGCGACGGACGATCTTCGTCCGCACAGCCGGTTCCCGCCCCGCCGGGGAAACCAGGCAGTATAGGGTCCGTGACTCTTATCGATCAGCTGCCGAGCGAAGCCGACCCCGACACTCTCTTCGAGAGGTTCTCGACCTGGGTCGAGGAGCGGGGCATCTCGCTCTATCCCGCCCAGGAGGAAGCGCTGATCGAAGTGGTGTCCGGGGCGAACGTCATTTTGTCGACGCCCACCGGATCGGGAAAGAGCCTGGTGGCCGCGGGCGCCCACTTCGCCGCGCTGGCCCGGGACGAGGTCACCTTCTACACCGCGCCGATCAAGGCCCTGGTCTCGGAGAAGTTCTTCGAGCTGTGCAAGATCTTCGGCACCGAGAACGTCGGAATGCTCACCGGGGACGCGTCGGTCAACGCGGACGCGCCCGTCATCTGCTGTACGGCCGAGGTGCTGGCGTCCATCGCCCTGCGGGACGGCAGGGAGGCCGATATCGGCCAGGTGGTGATGGACGAGTTCCACTTCTATGCGGAGCCGGACCGGGGCTGGGCGTGGCAGATCCCGCTGCTGGAGCTGCCGCAGGCGCAGTTCGTCCTGATGTCGGCGACGCTCGGCGATGTGACGCGGTTCGAGGAGGATCTGAACCGGCGCACCGGGCGGTCCACCGCGGTCGTGCGGTCGGCGACCCGGCCGGTGCCGCTGAGCTACGAATACCGCACGACGCCGCTCACCGAGACGCTCACCGAGCTGCTGGAGACCCGGCAAGCCCCCGTCTACATCGTGCACTTCACCCAGGCCGCGGCGGTCGAACGGGCGCAGGCGCTGATGAGCATCAACATGTGCACACGGGCGGAGAAGGACGAGATCGCCTCGCTGATCGGCAATTTCCGCTTCACCACCAAGTTCGGCCGGAACCTGTCCCGTTATGTCCGGCACGGAATCGGGGTGCATCACGCGGGGATGCTGCCGAAGTACCGGCGGCTGGTGGAGAAGCTGGCCCAGGCCGGGCTGCTGAAGGTCATCTGCGGTACGGACACGCTCGGGGTGGGCGTCAACGTACCGATCCGGACCGTGCTGTTCACCGCGCTGACGAAGTACGACGGCCAGCGGGTGCGGACGCTGCGGGCGCGGGAGTTCCACCAGATCGCGGGCCGGGCCGGGCGCGCCGGGTTCGACACCGCCGGGTTCGTGGTGGCGCAGGCGCCCGAGCATGTCGTCGAGAACGAGAAGGCGCTCGCGAAGGCGGGGGACGACCCCAAGAAACGCCGCAAGGTGGTCCGCAAGAAGGCCCCGGAGGGCTTCGTCAACTGGGGCCAGAACACCTTCGAAAAGCTCATCGCCTCCGACCCCGAGCCGCTCACCTCCCGCTTCCGGGTCACCCATGCGATGCTGCTGTCGGTCATCGCGCGCCCCGGCAACGCCTTCAAGGCGATGCGCCGCCTCCTCGAGGACAACCATGAGCCGCGCAAGAACCAGCTCCGGCACATCCGCAGGGCGATCGCGATCTACCGCTCGCTGCTGGACGGCGGGATCGTGGAGCGGCTGGAGGCCCCCGACGCGGAGGGGCGGCAGGTCCGGCTGACGGTGGACCTGCAGCAGGACTTCGCGCTCAATCAGCCGCTGTCCACCTTCGCGCTCGCCGCGTTCGAGCTGCTGGACCCCGAATCCCCGTCCTACGCCCTGGACATGGTCTCGGTGGTGGAATCGACGCTGGACGACCCGCGGCAGATCCTGGCGGCCCAGCAGAACAAGGCGCGGGGCGAGGCGGTCGCCGCGATGAAGGCGGACGGGATCGAGTACGAGGAGCGCATGGAGCGGCTCCAGGACGTCTCCTACCCCAAGCCGCTGGAAGAGCTGCTCTTCCACGCCTACGGGCTCTACCGCAAGAGCCACCCCTGGGTGGGCGACCACCCGCTGTCGCCCAAGTCGGTGATCCGCGACATGTACGAGCGGGCGATGACCTTCACCGAGTTCACCTCGCTCTACGACCTGGCGCGGACCGAGGGCATCGTGCTGCGCTACCTGGCCGGCGCCTACAAGGCGCTGGACCACACCGTGCCGGACGACCTGAAGTCGGACGACTTCGAGGACATCATCGCCTGGCTCGGCGAGATGGTCCGGCAGGTCGACTCCAGTCTCCTGGACGAGTGGGAACAGCTCGCCAACCCGGAGGAGGAGTCCGCGGAGGAGGCACAGGAGCGTGCCGACCAGGTCCGGCCGGTCACCGCGAACTCCCGCGCCTTCCGCGTGCTGGTGCGCAACGCGATGTTCCGCCGGGTCGAGCTGGCCGCGCTCGACAAGGTGGCGGAGCTGGGCGAGATGGACGCCGAGTCCGGCTGGGACGAGGACGCCTGGGCGGACGCGCTGGACGCGTACTGGGAGGAGTACGACGAGCTGGGCACCGGCCCGCAGGCCCGCGGCCCGAAGCTGCTGCAGATCGAGGAGGAGCCCGAGCACGGGCTGTGGCGGGTGCGGCAGACCTTCGACGACCCGAACGGCGACCACGACTGGGGCATCTCGGCCGAGGTCGACCTGGCCGCCTCGGACGAGGAGGGCCGGGCCGTGGTCCGGGTCACCGACGTGGGCCAGCTGTAGCCGCCCGGCCGCCGACCGGCCCCCGAACCACCTCAGCGAAGGAGCACCGCCGATGACCAATCCCGCCGAACGTCTGGTCGATCTGCTCGACCTGGAACGGATCGAGGTGGACATCTTCCGTGGGCTGAGCCCCGACGAGTCGCTGCAGAGGGTGTTCGGCGGGCAGGTGGCGGGGCAGGCGCTGGTGGCCGCCGGGCGCACCACCGAGGGGGACCGCCCGGTGCACTCGCTGCACGCGTACTTCCTGCGTCCGGGGCGGCCGGGCGTGCCCATCGTGTACCAGGTGGAGCGGGTCCGGGACGGACGCTCCTTCACCACCCGCCGGGTCGTCGCCGTCCAGCAGGGTCGGACGATCTTCACTTTGACGGCCTCCTTCCACCGTCCGGAGCCGGGCATCGAACAGCAGCTGCCGATGCCCGAGGTGCCTGAGCCGGAGAGCCTGCCGAAGCTCTCCGATGAGATCCGCGAGCACTTGGGGGCCCTCCCCGAGTCGCTGGCGCGGATGGAGCGCCGTCAGCCCTTCGACATCCGGTACGTCGAGCGGCTGCGCTGGACCGATGAGGAGCTGAGGGAAGCGGAACCGCGCAGCGCGGTGTGGATGCGCGCGGTCGGACCGCTCGGGGACGACCCGCTCGTCCACACCTGCGCGCTCACCTACGCGAGCGACATGATGCTGCTGGACGCCGTGCGGATGCCGATCGAGCCGCTGTGGGGCCGACGCGGCTTCGACATGGCCTCGCTGGATCACGCCATGTGGTTCCACCGGCCCTTCCGCACCGATGAGTGGTTCCTCTACGACCAGGAGTCGCCCGTCGCGACCGGCGGCCGGGGACTCGCGCGCGGCCGGATCTACGACCGCGCGGGCCATCTGCTGGTCTCCGTCGTCCAGGAGGGCCTGTTCCGCCCGCTGGCTCCGGCGCCGAAGCCCACGGAGAGCGGCTGAGGCTCAGGGCGGCGCACCGAGCCGTGGTTCAGCGCTTGCCGACCAGCCTGCGCCACAGGCCGCGCGGCCGCCGGGCGGACCGGCCCGGGGGCCGGGTGCGACAGGTGGGAAGCGGTGCCACCGCGGCGTCCGGCCGCGGTGCGGGGCGGACCCGGCGCGCCTCCCGCACGGCATCGGCGAGCGCCACGCGATACCGCAGGATCTCCTGGGGCCCCTCCGCCGTCTGCACCCGGTCGATCACCTTGCGCGCCGCGGCCGCGGCGGGGCGCACCGGGACGAGCGCGGGGCGAAGGTCCCGCACATGATCCCGGTCGTGCGGATCGGTGACAGCCCGCGCCAGTTCGTCGGGGTCCAGCACCGTGGACAGCACTCCGGCGCGCTTCCAGGGGTCCCGCGTCCGGGAGAGCAATTGGTCGATCCGCCGCTTACGCCACCTCTCGGCCCGCGCGTCCTCTCCGGCGGCCAGCGACGCGCTCAGCCCCGGTGGGGTGCGGCCGGTCAGCAGGTCCGGCTCACGGGCGGCGAACTCCTCCAGCTCCGTCGCCAGATAGAGCCACACCACCCGCCGGTACCGGTTGACGTAGAACCGGGCCGGGGCGAAGAAACCGCCGCGCGCCAGGCGGGTGAGCCGGCCCGGGCTGATACCCAGCAGCTCGGCCCCCTCCGCCGTGCCGACCACCCGCAGCCTGGCGCGCAGCGCCTCCGGGAATCCCTCGGCGCCCGTCAGCCGCGCCAGCTCCTCCCGGGCCACCCGCCGCCCCGCGGGGGTGGAGATGGTGCGCACCTCCCCCAGCTGCTCGGCCAGCTCGAATTCGCGCGGCATGAGGCCCAGCATCCGGGCCGCGGTGCGGAACGCGACGCCCGTCGGCTGTCCCGGTCCGGCCGGCCCCGACGGCTTCCGGCGCTCCCGCACCGCCTGCGTCCCCCGTACTTCCCGCGTCCCCCGTGCTTCCTGCTCCGCTCGCACCACTGCCATGACGAAGTCCTCCCCCGCGATCCATCAATCACTGACAGTGACGACGATAGCGTCGCGGCACGACGGTCCGTCAGCCCTGTGGACAACCGCCTGTGGATAACCTCCCGGCCCCGTTTCCGGCCCCCGCCTCCCGGCGTCAGCTCGGGGCGCCGCTCTCCTGCCGGGCCTCGACTCCCAGGTGCTCCCCCACCCTGTTCACCAGCAGCGTCATCTCGTAGGCGACCTGCCCGACATCGGCGTCCGGGCCGCTGAGGACGCACAGGCAACTGCCGTCGCCCGCGGCCATCACGAAGAGGACACCCTCCTCGAATTCGACCATGGTCTGCCGTACCCGGCCCGTCCGGAAGTGGTTGCCGGACCCCTTGGCGAGGCTGTGCAGTCCGGAGGCGACCGCTGCCAGGTGCTCGGCGTCCTGGCGTTCGAGCGTCGCGCTCGCCCCCGTCACCAGGCCGTCGTTCGACAGCACCAGTACGTGCCGCACCTGCGCGATCCGCTGGGTCAGGTCGTCCAGTAACCAGTCGAGGCCCTTGCTGAGTGCCATTGGCGTTCCTCCCCGATTCCCCTTCAGCTGCGTGCCAGCCTTTCTCACTGCCGCCGTCTGGGCAACCCGCCCTGCCCGTCCCTCCGGCCGTTCCACGCTGATTGACGCAAGATGGGGACATGGCACAGAACATGTCGAGGGATCAGTGGCAGAAGTTCCTCTCCGAGGGCACCCGCACCGGCAAACTCGCGACCGTACGGGCCGACGGAAGCCCGCATCTCGCGCCCATCTGGTTCCTGCTCGACGGGGACGACCTGGTCTTCAACACCGGGCAGGACACGGTCAAAGGGCGCAACCTGGCCCGCGATCCCCGGGTCAGTCTCTGCGTGGACGACGAGCGGCCCCCGTTCTCCTTCGTCACAGTGCGGGGCCGGGCCGAAGCCAGCGACGACCTGGGAGAGGTACGGGAGTGGGCCACCCGGATCGCCGCCCGCTATGTGGGCGATGACCTCGCCGAACAGTTCGGGGCCCGCAACGGTGTCCCCGGCGAGCTGCTGGTACGGGTCCACATCGACAAGGTCATCGCCCTCGCCGATATCGCCGACTAGCCGCAGCGCGGACCGAGCGGACCGAGCGGGCTGATTCGGCCGAAATCAATCGCTCACGGTCGCATCACGACCTTTACCGCACCGTCCTGCTTCTGCTGGAACATCTCATAGGCATGGGGTGCGTCCGCCAGCGGCAGGCGGTGGGTGGCGAAACCGTCGACGCCGAGCGGGTCCTCGTCCGTCAGCAGCGGCAGGATGTCATCGGCCCAGCGGCGGACGTTCGCCTGCCCCATCCGTAGCTGGATCTGCTTGTCGAACATGATCATCAGCGGCAGCGGGTCGGTCATCCCGCCGTAGATGCCGCTGAGGGACACCGTGCCGCCGCGCCGCACCAGCGCGATGGCCAGCCGGAGCGCCGCCAGCCGGTCGACACCGGCCCTGGCCGTGAGCTTCGCGCCCCAGTCCCGCGGCAGTATCCCGGCGGCCCGCTGTGCGGTCCGCCCGACCGGGCTGCCGTGGGCCTCCGTACCCACCGCGTCGATGACCGAGTCCGGGCCGCGGCCCCCGCCCGCCGAGAGCACGGCCTCGACCAGGTCGTCCTGGCCGTCGAAGTCGTTCAGGTCGAACGTCTCGACGCCGTCGGCGCGGGACCGCCGCAGCCGCTCGGGCACCAGGTCCACGCCGATCACCCGCCCGGCTCCCCGGTGCCTTGCGACCCGGCAGGCCATGGCCCCGATGGGACCGAGACCCAGCACGCACACCGTGCCCTCCTTCGGGACGGCCGCGTACTCGACAGCCTGCCAGGCCGTGGGCAGGACGTCGGAGAGGTAGACGAAGCGGTCGTCCGGCGGCCCCTCGGGCACCTTGATCGGACCGTAGTGGGCCTGCGGCACCCTCAGATACTCCGCCTGGGCGCCCGGCACCGCTCCGTACAGCTTGCTGTAGCCGAAGATCTCCGCTCCCATGCCGTACTCGATCACCTGCGTGGTCTCGCACTGGGTGGGCAGGCCGGAGCCGCACATCCAGCAGGATCCACAGGCGATCTGGAACGGGACGACCACCCGGTCGCCGGGCCGGAGGCCGGTCACCTCCGGACCGGTCTCCTCGACGATCCCCATCGGCTCATGGCCGATGATGTCGCCGGGAGTCATGAAGGGCGTGAGCACCTCGTACAGATGGAGATCGGACCCGCACAGTCCGGTGGTGGTGATCCGTACGATCGCGTCCGTCGGTTCCTTGAGGATGGGGTCGGGCACCGTCTCCACGCGCACATCGCGTTTGCCCTGCCAGGTCACCGCTCGCATCGCCGTGTCCTTTCGCCTGGCCGTCGGCCGTCTCGGCACGATGCCCCGGGTACCCGGCGGGGAACGGCCGAAGCGGCGGAACCCCGCATTCCGAGGTCAGCCGAGGGCGCGCAGATACGCGCCGACCCGCTCCACGAGCCGGGCCGTCTCGCCGGCGGCCGCGGCCGAATCGGCTCCCGCGGCACTCAGCACGACCAGGCAGGCGCCGTCCCCCACCGCCGCGACAAACAGGGTGCCGCTCTCCATCTCGACCATCGTCCCGCGCACCCGGGCGGGCCGCCCACGGCGCCCCGCGCTCCTGGCCAGGCCGTGGAAACCGGAGGCGACCTCGGCCAGATGTGCCGCGTCCCGGCGGGAGAGCCCGCGGGAGGCGCTCAGGGTGGTCCCGTCCTGGGAGAGCAGCACGGCATGGCGGACACCGGCGGCGCGGGCTGCCCCGTCGTCCAGGATCCGGTCGAGCAGGCCCGCGTCGAGCGGACCCCGGCCGAGACCGGCCGAGGAGCGGGCGGCGGCTGCGCGGCGCTTGATCATGACGGTCTCCCTCGGTCGGCGCGCGCCGCGAGCGAGCGGCGCGCTCGGGGTCCCCCCATGGGCCAGGGACGGTAGCCCGCAAGGGGGCGCATTGGGGGGCGCATTACGAACCTGTTGGAATTTGACAGAGACAGATTCCTGAATGATTGCTCGATGCCCGAACCTGTTCTTAGACCGATCTGTTCTCCGCCGATCTGTGCTCAGGACGGCGACCCAAGGAGCCCCTCATGCGCCATGACCGCGCCCATGGAAACCACCGAGACAGCGCGGCCGACGTGAGGGAATTCTTCACGCCCCGGGCGGCCGACTGGGACAGCCGCTTCCCCGACGACGACCCGGCCTATGCCGCCGCCGTCGCCGACCTCGGTCTGCGCGCCGGGGACGCGGTGCTCGACGCGGGCTGCGGTACGGGCCGCGCCCTGCCCGCGCTGCGCGCCGCGGTCGGCCCCCGCGGGACCGTGCTGGGCTTCGACCTCACGCCCGCCATGCTGGCGGCGGCCGTACGCGCCGGGCGGGACCGGGACGGGGTGCTCGCCCTCGCCGATGTCGCCGGGCTGCCGCTGCGCGACGGCTGTCTCGACGCCGTCTTCGCCGCCGGACTGATCTCGCATTTCGCCGACCCCGAAACCGGGCTGCGCGAGCTGGCCCGGGTGGTACGCCCCAACGGGTCGATCGCGCTGTTCCACCCGGTGGGGCGCGCCGCGCTCGCCGCCCGCCACGGCCGGCAGCTCACCCCCGACGATCTGCGGGCCGAGCCCAACCTGCGGCCCCTGCTGGCCCGTTGCGGCTGGCGGCTGGACGCGTACACGGACGAGGACACGCGCTATCTGGCCCTCGCGGTCCGTCAGGGCTGACGAGCGGCCGCACACCGGCCGAGGACCGGCCGCGAATCGTCATGGACACACCACGCCTTCGAGGTGCACAGCGGTACGCCACAATGCGGGCATGCTCGAACTCGCCATCCTCGGCTTCCTCCATGACGCGCCGCTGCACGGCTACGAGCTGCGCAACCGCATCACCGCGCTGACCGGGCACGTCAAGCCGGTGGCAGAGAGCACCCTCTACCCGGCGATCAAGCGGCTGGAGAACGCGGGACTGCTGGCCAGGGAGACCCGGCCGGGCACGGGCGCCGCTCCCCGGCACGTCCTGACCCTGACGGCCGAGGGCCACGCCGAGCTGCGGCACCGTCTCGCGGATCCGGCCGAGGGCGACATCACGGACGAGAATCGCTGGTTCACCCTGCTGTCGTTCCTGCGGCATCTGGACGACCCGGCGCGGCAGTCGGCCGTGCTCGAACGCCGGCTGGCCCATCTGCGCCGTCCCTCCCGCCTCTTCTACGAGGGTGACCGCCCGCTGCGGGCCGAGGAGGTGGAGGATCCCTTCCGGCGGGGCGTCCTCACCATCGCCCGCGCCGCGGGACAGGCCGAACTGTCATGGCTGCGGCGCACCCTGGACGCGCTGCGAGCCGGGGACGGGAGCTGACGCCGACCGCGGCACGAAGTCTCGACGCCGCACCTACCGGCTGGTTAGGGTGCGCCGGACGAAGAACCCAAGAGGAGGCTGCCGTGTCCGCCACGGAGGAGTCGGGCGAGGACGCGCTGTATGTGCTGACCGCCGTGCTGCTGACGCCCGCACAGTTCCCGAGCGTGCTCGGCGACGACTATCCCGAGGCGTGCGCCGCGCTCGGGCTGGAGCCGTACGAGCCGGGCTACGGCCTGGTGCTGGGGCAGGACGGCCAGGGCGCCCGCTGGACGGTGGTCACCGACGATGTGTCGCTCGTGGCGTGCGCCATCGCGACCTGGGACTGCGGCATGGAGTACGAGCTGTCGCTCGACGACCGGACCGTGGTCGCCTCCCTGCCCGGCTGGCCGCTCGCGGTGGCGGTGGCCGCTCCGGGAGTGCCCGCGCCGCACGACCCCGCGCCCGACGCGCAGCCCGGGGGCGCGGCCCGGGCGCCGCTCGCACCGCCGGACTCCGGGCAGTGGGGCCCGCCGCAGCGGCGGCTCGGCGCGGACGAGATCGCGCTCCAGTGGGCGATCTGGCGCGAGCAGGTGGACGGCGAGGTGACGTTCGTGGCGCCGGGCGAGAAGCCGCACGGGGGCGTGCGGCGCGTCCTGGAGGAGGCGCGCGGCTATCTGGACAAGCCTCCGCCGCTGGGCCGGATCCGGTCCGCGTTCGCCGCGGGTGACGCGCGGACGCTGCGGGCCGACGGGCCGGGCTGGAGCATGGTGGCGCGGACCGACGACATCGCGTTCGTGCTGCTGGACGAGGCGCCGGGCGAGGTGCTGCCGGTCGGCCGCGGTCCGGAGCTGCCGGGGCTGCTGACGGCACTGGACGAGCTGGCCGTACGACCGCACTGAGCGCGGGAACCGGCGCGGGGCAGCCCGCGGACGCCCCCGGACAGCCCGCGGGGGCCTCCCGACAGCTCGCAAGGCCCGGCAGACGGCCCGCCCGGGCGCGGGCGGGCGTCTGTACCGGCCGGGGCGGGGAGCCGGGACGATCCGCGATCGGTATTGCGCGGTCACTCCCAGGCGCGCGTCGCCCCCGCTCCCGAACCCGGCCGGCGGCCCTATGGCCCGCCCGGGCGCCGGGGCCCAGGGGTGGTTTGTCGAGGTGCCGTGCCAGGCGTCGGGAGCCCGGCATGATCGACGAGACACCCCCTGGCGGCCGGGGTCAGCGCCCCAGCTGCTTGCGGGAGACCCCGCGCAGCCTGCGCCGCTGCGACGGGTCCAGCAGCAGATAGGCGGCCACCGGCACGCCGACCATCACGAGCAGCGCGGCCCAGAAGGGCAGCAGCCACAGCAGGATCACACCGGCCACCACACCTCCGGCGGCGACCTTCGCGCGCGTGGACATCGCACCCGCCTCCTTAACCCGGCCCATAGCCGTATTCACTCCTCACAACGGACACCGGCGGCCGCCGGTTCCACATCCGCCCCGACGTCCTGTACCCTCGGCCGCCCACTGCAGTAGTCAAATTTGAGGAATGCGTCAGAGCCGTGACCCCACCCTCCGCGACCACCCCCTCCGAGATCGCCGAACTCTGCCGCTCCACCGCCGTCTTCCTGCCCGCCGACCCCTCGCGCGCCGGGCGCGTCGCCTTCTGGCGGCCGGACGGACCGCCGCCCGGCGGGCCTTCCGGCTCCGCAGAGGAACTGACCGTCGTCGTCCCGGACGGCTCCACAGGGATCCGCACCCGCGCCGTACGAGCGCGGGTACTGCCCCTGTCCGACGCGCTGCCTGTCCTCACCCGGGCCCGGGCGCGGGCCGCCGCGCGGCCGGGCGGAGAGCCGTCGGACCGGGCAGGTGCCGACCCCGCGACGGCCTTCTGGGGTGCCGCCGCCGTCCTCGCCCTGCAACTCGCCGCCCGCGGCCGCCTGCTGCCCGGGCTCACCGCCACCGACCACGACGCCTGGCGCGCCGGCCCGCTCGACGGCGACGACCTGCAGCGGGTGCGGGAGCTGGCCGCCACCATGCCGCCCGCCGCCCACGCGGTGCCGCTGCCCGGCACCGACCCCCTGCTGCTGCCCGACCCCGAACGGCATCTGCGCGCCTTCCTCGACGCGGTCGCGGACGGGCTGCCGCGCTCCCCCGCCGCGTCCAAGGCCGCGGGCGGCCCCGCCTTCGCCGCCACCGCCCCACGGCGGCTGCCGGAACAGCGCGCCTGGGCGGCCGATGTCGCCGCCGGGCACGACGCGGGCGTACGGCTGTCGCTCCGTATCGAACTGCTCCACGGAGCCGGCGACAGCGGCCCCGGCTTCCGCGCCGTCCTCCAACTGCACAGCCTCACCGACCCCTCCCTGGTCGCGGACGCCGCCGAGGTATGGGCGGGCACCACGCCCGCCGGGGCGGCGCTCGGCCCCCGGGCCCGGATGGACGCCCTGCTCACCCTGCGGCGCGCGGCCTGCGCCTGGGCGCCGCTCACCCCGCTGCTGTCCGCCGCCGTGCCCGAGGCGGTCGACCTGGCCGATGAGGAGGTCACCGAGCTGCTGGGCCCGGCGACCGGGGCGCTGGACGCCGCCGGGGTGAAGGTGCACTGGCCCAAGGAGCTGGTGCGCGGGCTCACCGCGCGCGCCGTCGTCGGCCCGGACGACTCCGATGAGGCGGATGAAGCGGACGATCCCGAGAGGGCCCAGGGGCCCCGGATGCCCTCGTTCCTCTCCGCCGACGCGCTGCTCCGCTTCAGCTGGCGGTTCGCTGTCGGAGACCAGGAACTGACCAGGGAGGAGCTGGACCGGCTCGCCGAGGCCGGTCGCCCGGTGGTGCGGCTGCGCGACCAGTGGGTGGTCCTGGACCCCGAGTCGGCGCGGCGCGCCCGCGACCGTCAGGACCGCAAGCTCGCCCCCCTCGACGCCCTCGGCGCCGTCCTCACCGGTCGTGCGGAGGCCGACGGCGCCGAGGTCGAGGTGCGGGCCACCGGCTGGCTGGCCGCGCTGCGCGACCGCCTCGCCCGGCCCGGGGAGTCCGGGCCCGGGGAGGACGACGGCGCGCTGCCCGTCGCCCAGCCCGCGGCCCTCGCCGCCACGCTGCGCGACTACCAGCTCCGGGGCCTGGACTGGCTGGTCCGGATGACCTCGCTCGGTCTCGGCGGCTGTCTCGCCGACGACATGGGGCTCGGCAAGACCATCACCCTGATCGCGCTGCATCTGCACCGGCAGGACGTGCCGGAGGCCGCCGGGCCCACCCTGGTGGTCTGCCCCACCTCGCTGATGGGCAACTGGCGGCGCGAGATCGAACGGTTCGCGCCGGGTACGCCGGTGCGCCGCTACCACGGCACGGCGCGCAGCCTGGACGGCCTCGCCGACGGGGAGTTCGTCCTGACCACGTACGGCACGATGCGGCTCGACGCGCACCGGCTGGCCGAGGCGGGCCCCTGGGGCATGGTCGTCGCCGACGAGGCGCAGCACGTCAAGAACCCGTTCTCGGCGACGGCCAAGCGCCTGCGCACCATCGGCGCCAAGGCGCGCGTCGCGCTCTCCGGCACCCCCATCGAGAACAACCTCTCCGAGCTGTGGGCGATCCTCGACTGGACCACGCCCGGGGTGCTGGGCACCCATGACGCGTTCCGCAGGCGCTACGCCCAGGCGGTGGAGAGCGGAAGCGACCCGGCCGCCGCGGCCCGGCTGGCGAAGCTGGTCCGTCCCTTTCTGCTGCGGCGCCGCAAGTCCGACCCGGGCATCGCGCCCGAACTTCCCCCCAAGACCGAGACGGACCGGGCGGTGGCGCTCACCAAGGAGCAGGCCGGGCTGTACGAGGCGGTGGTGCGGGAGATCCTCGCGGAGATCTCGGACAGCAGCGGGTTCGAGCGGCGCGGACTCATCGTCAAGCTGCTGACCGGGCTGAAGCAGATCTGCAACCACCCGGCGCAGTACCTGAAGGAGGACCGGCCCGTGGTGCCCGGCCGGTCCGGGAAGCTGGAACTGCTCGACGAGCTGCTGGACACCATCCTCGCGGAGGGCGCGAGCGTCCTGGTCTTCACCCAGTACGTGCGGATGGCCCGGATCCTCGAGAGCCACCTGGCCGCGCGCGGAGTACCGGCCCAGCTGCTGCACGGGGGTACGCCGGTGGCGCGCCGCGAGGAGATGGTGCGGCGCTTCCAGGACGGCGGGACGCCGGTGTTCCTGCTGTCACTGAAGGCGGCGGGCACCGGGCTGAACCTCACCCGGGCGGGCCATGTCGTGCACTACGACCGCTGGTGGAACCCGGCCGTCGAGGCGCAGGCCACCGACCGCGCGTACCGCATCGGCCAGACCCAGCCGGTGCAGGTCCACCGCCTCATCACGGAGGGCACCGTGGAGGACCGGATCGCCGCGATGCTGGAGCGCAAACGGGAGCTGGCCGACGCGGTGCTGGGCTCCGGCGAGGCCGCGCTGACCGAACTGACCGACGCCGAGCTCACGGAGCTGGTGGAGCTGAGGGGGACCGAGCGATGAGCCGTACGACCGATGAGCACGGGTACGCCGAGGACGCGCCCGGCGCCCGCCCCGAGCGCACCCTCGCCGCCCTGCCGCCCGCCCACGGCCGCGGCTTCGCCCGCACCTGGTGGGGCCGTGCCTGGCTGAAGGCCCTGGAGGACACCGCGCTGGACAACGCGCAGCTGAAGCGCGGCCGCAAGCACGCACGCGAGGGCGCGGTCGGCGCGGTGTGCGTACGGCCCGGGCGGATCACCGCGGTGGTACGGGACCGGGACCGCACCCCGTACCGCTCCGATGTGCTGCTGCAGGAGCTGGACGACGGTGAGTGGGACCGGCTGCTGGGGGTGGTCGCCGAGCGCTCGGGGCACATCGCCGCGCTGCTCGACCGCGACATGCCGCCGCAGCTCGTCGAGGACGCGGCCGCCGTGGGCGTCGATCTGCTGCCGGGGATAGGCGACCTGGAGCCGGAGTGCGCATGCGAGGCGTGGGACCACTGCCCGCACACCGCCGCGCTCTGCTACCAAGTCGCCCGGCTGCTGGACGAGGACCCGTATCTGCTGCTGCTCATGCGCGGCCGCGGGGAGCGGGAGCTGCTGGACGAGCTCCAGGTGCGCAGCGTGGCGCACGCCGCCCGGCACGCCCCGCAGGCAGGGGAAGAGGCGCCCGCCGCGGCTCCTGAGGGCGTACCGGCTCGGGCGGCGTTCGCCGCTCCCGGCCGGACCGCACTGCCCGCTCCCCCACCGGCCGTCGCCGCGCCCGGCCGTCCCCCGGCGCTCGCCGGTGGTACGGACCCGGCGCCCGGACTGGACGTGGCCGCGCTGGAGTTCCTCGCGGCGGACGCCGCCGTACGCGCCCAGCGGCTGCTCGCCGAGGTGCTGGCCCCCGGCCATGCCGAGTCCGCCGTCCCGGCCGCGCTGACGGAGTGGCAGGACACGGTGCGGCTGGCCGCCGCCGGTCCGCCGGCCGCGATCGCCGCCCGGCTCGCGGCGGGCTGCGAGCGCGATCGCCTGGATCTGGCCCGTGCCGTACGGGCCTGGGAGCACGGCGGGACGGCCGCGCTCACGGTGCTGGAGGAGGAGTGGACGCCGGACGCCGAGGCCCTGGCGCGCGCCCGTGCCCAGCTCGCCGCCGCCTGGGAGGAAGGCGAGCGGGCGCCCCGGCTGCGCGCGGCGGGCAACCGCTGGACGGCGGTGGGTACCGATGCCCAGGTGCGCTACGGGCGTGACGGGCGCTGGTGGCCGTACCGCAAGGACCGGGGGCGCTGGTGGCCCGCCGGTCCGCCGTCCCAGGATCCGGAGGCCGCCCTGGCGATGCTCGCCGTGGACTGACGCGGCACCAGGCCGGGGCGTCGGTGCCCCCGGCGCGGACGCGGCGGCGGGGCGGCAACCTTTCGCGGGGGCGTGGCAACCGTAGGGCGTCAGAACACCCCCCGCACACGCCTCCACGGGACGGAGATCCCCCATGCTCCCATCGCGTCCGCGCTCCCGGCGCCGCCGCCCCGGTCCGCTCATCGGCCCCCTGGCCCTCGCCACCGGCGCCACGCTGATCGCCGCTCCGGCCACCGGATGGTTCGGCGACGGCGGCCGGGCCCACGCGGCCGAATCCGCCGCGGCGGCGACCCTCGTCGTCGCCAAGGACGGCAGCGGTCAGTACACGACCGTCCAGGCAGCGGTCAACGCGGTCCCGGCGAACAACTCCTCCGCGGTCACCATCTCCGTCAAGCCCGGCACCTACCGGGAGACCGTGAAGATCCCCTCCAACAAGCCGCACATCCGGCTGGTGGGCAGCACCGGCAACAAGGGTGACGTGACCATCGTCTACAACAACGCCTCCGGCACCCCGAAGCCCGGCGGCGGGGCCTACGGCACCAGCGGCAGCGCGACCGTCGCCGTCGAGGCGGACGACTTCCAGGCGCGCCATCTGCAGTTCGTGAACGACTTCAACGAGGCCAACACCAGCATCACCGACAAGCAGGCGGTCGCGCTGCGCACCGCGGCGGACAAGATCGTGCTGGACGGCATCGGCGCGGTCGGCGACCAGGACACCCTGCTGCTCGACTCCGCGAGCAAGGCCACGACCGGCCGGGTGTACGTCAACAACAGCGTGATCCAGGGCAATGTCGACTTCGTCTTCGGCCGCGCCTCCGCCGTTGTCAACAAGTCGACGATCCGGCTCGTCAAGCGCTACGACGGCAGCTCCGGCGGCTATGTGGCGGCGCCCTCGACGGCGGCCGGGAAGAAGGGCTTCCTGTTCATCAACAGCACCATCAGCGGGGACGTCAGCAGCCGGTCGTTCTATCTCGGCCGCCCCTGGCACGCGGGCGGGGACGCGAGCCTCGATCCGCAGGCTGTCGTCCGCAACACGAGCCTGTCCGCCGCGGTCAAGACCACGCCGTGGACGGACATGAGCGGCTTCTCCTGGAAGGACGACCGCTTCGCGGAGTACAAGAACACGGGCGCCGGTTCCGGTTCGGCGAGCGGTGACCGGCCGCAGCTGACCGACGCGCAGGCCGCCGACTACGAGATCGCGGACTGGCTCGCCGGCTGGCAGCCGTCCTGATCCGGCGGGTCCGGCCGGTCCATCGGGCCCGGCCGGTCCGTGAAGTCCGGCCGGACCGTCGCGCTGAGCCGGTCCGGTGAACTTCGGCCGCCGGTCCCGTCGGGGGGCGGGACCGGCGGCCGATCGCGGTCAGCCGCGCGCGGCCAGCAGATGGTCCATGGCGAGCTGGTCCAGGCGCTCGAAGGCCATGCCCCGCTCGGCGGCGGCCTCGACGTCGAACTCCTCGAAGGCGGTGCGGTCGGCGAGGAGCGCGGCCGGGGTCTCGCCCTCGTCCAGGGTGGTCCGGGCCAGCTCGTCCAGGCGCGAGGCGCGCAGCGCCTCCTGGACCTCCGGGTCGGCGCGGAAAGCGGCCGCCCGGTCCTTGAGGATCAGGTAGTTGCGCATGCAGCCGGCGGCCGAAGCCCACACGCCCGCGATGTCCTCGGTGCGCGGCGGCTTGAAGTCGAAGTGGCGCGGCCCCTCGTAACCGGCCGTCTCCAGCAGGTCGACGAGCCAGAAGGCGGCCCGCAGATCGCCCGCCCCGAACCGCAGGTCCTGGTCGTACTTGATGCCGGACTGACCGTTGAGGTCGATGTGGAAGAGCTTGCCCGCCCACAGCGCCTGGGCGATGCCGTGCGGGAAGTTCAGCCCGGCCATCTGCTCGTGGCCGACCTCGGGGTTCACCCCGTACAGCTCGGGCCGCTCCAGCCGTTCGATGAAGGCGAGGGCGTGGCCGACGGTGGGCAGCAGGATGTCGCCGCGCGGCTCGTTGGGCTTGGGCTCGATGGCGAAGCGCAGGTCGTAGCCCTGCTCGGTGACATACGCGCCGAGCAGGTCGAAGGCCTCCTTCATCCGGTCGAGGGCGGCGCGCACGTCCTTGGCGCCGCCGGACTCGGCGCCCTCGCGGCCGCCCCAGGCCACATAGGTCCTCGCGCCCAGCTCGACCGCGAGGTCGATGTTGCGCAGGGTCTTGCGGAGGGCGTAGCGGCGGACGTCGCGGTCGTTGGCGGTGAAGGCGCCGTCCTTGAAGACCGGATGGGTGAACAGGTTGGTGGTCGCCATGGGCACGGTCATGCCGGTGGCGTCCAGGGCCTGCCGGAAGCGCTTGATGTGCGACTCGCGCTCGGTCTCGGAGGCGCCGAAGGGGATGAGGTCGTCGTCGTGGAAGGTGACGCCGTACGCGCCGAGTTCGGCGAGCCGGGTGACGGACTCGACGGGGTCGAGCGCCGGGCGGGTGGCGTCCCCGAACGGGTCCCGGCCCTGCCAGCCGACCGTCCACAGGCCGAAGGTGAACCGGTCCTCGGGGGTGGGGCTATAGCTCATCGCAACTCCCTCGCCTATTTCGTCAGGGCGCTTTACAAATTAGTATGCGCGAGCATTCCGGGGAAGCCCCGCTCAGGCCGGATAAGGCTCGTCGCAGCACACAGGGACGCAAGGGAGAGCGCGAGATGGCAGCAGCAGCCGTACCCGTGCCGGAAGGACCGCTGGTCGTCGGCGTGGACAGCTCCACGCAGTCGACCAAGGCGCTGGTCGTCGACGCCGCGACCGGCCGGGTCGTCGCACGCGGCCAGGGTCCGCACACCGTCGGCGGAGGAGCCGGCGGCGAGGGCAAGGAGAGCGATCCCGAGCAGTGGTGGGAGGCGCTGGCGGAGGCGCTGCGCCAGTGCGGTCCGTACGCCCGGCAGGCCGCCGCGGTCTCCATCGGAGGCCAGCAGCACGGACTGGTGACGCTGGACTCCGCCGGCCGTCCGGTGCGCCCCGCGCTGCTGTGGAACGACGTGCGCTCGGCGCCGCAGCGCGACCGGCTGGTCGAGGAGCTGGGCGGCCCCAAGGCGTGGGCGGAGCGGATCGGCAGCGTGCCCGCGACGTCGTTCACCGTCACCAAATGGGCCTGGCTCATGGAGAACGAGCCGGAGGCGGCCCGCGCCACCGCCGCCGTCCGGCTCCCCCACGACTACCTCACCGAACGGCTCACCGGATACGGCACGACCGACCGTGGCGACGCCTCGGGCACCGGCTGGTGGGCGTCCGGCACCGAGGCGTACGACGAGGAGATCCTCGGCCGGGTCGGACTCTCCCCCGCCCTGCTGCCGCGCGTCCTGCGCCACGGCGAGGCGGCGGGGACCGTACGGGACCTGCCGGACCTGCCGCTGCCCACGGGCGCCCTGGTGGCCACCGGAACCGGCGACAACATGGCCGCGGCCCTCGGGCTCGGGCTGCGCCCGGGGCAGCCCGTGCTCAGCCTCGGCACCTCCGGCACCGTGTACGCGGTCTCCGAACACCGGCCCGCCGACCCCACGGGGGTGGTCGCCGGGTTCGCCGACACCCGTGAGGCCTGGCTGCCGCTGGCCTGCACCCTGAACTGCACGCTCGCCGTCGACAAGGTCGCCGCGCTGCTGGGCCGGGACCGGGAGGCGGTGGAGCCGGGCGGGTCGGCCGTGCTGCTGCCGTTCCTGGACGGTGAGCGCACCCCGAACCTGCCCCATGCCTCCGGGCTGTTGCACGGGCTGCGCCACGACACCGGGCCGGGCCAGCTCCTCCAGGCCGCCTACGACGGCGCCGTCTTCGCCCTGCTGACCGCGCTCGACCAGGTGCTGGACGCGGACGCGGCCCCCGACACGCCGCTGCTGCTCATCGGCGGCGGCGCCAAGGGCACGGCCTGGCGGGAGACGGTGCGGCGGCTGAGCGGCCGCCCCGTCCAGGTGCCGCGGGCGCAGGAACTGGTCGCCCTCGGCGCCGCCGCCCAGGCCGCGGGGCTGGCGCTGGGCGAGGACCCGGCGGCGGTGGCGCGCCGCTGGGCGACCGCGGAGGGGCCGTCGTACGAGGCGGTGGAGCGCGACGAGGAGGCGCGGGAGCGCATCTCGCGGGTGCTGTCCGACGCGGACGGGCTGCTGCGCCGGGCCTGAAACCCACCGGGCCCCTGCGAGACGGACTGCCCTACCAGACGGACTGTGCGAGAGGAGACGACGGTGGCAGCGCCACTGCCCAATACCCAGCAGGCGATGCGCCGCCGCAACCTCTCCCTCGTGCTGCACGCGGTGGCCGCGCACGGGCCGCTCTCCCGCGCGTCCGTCGCGACCCGGGTGGGGCTGACCCGGGCCGCGGTCTCCACGCTGGTGGACGAGCTGATCCGGGACGGGCTGCTGGTCGAGCTGGGCCCGTCCCGGCCCGGCACGGTCGGCCGTCCTGGCAGTGCGCTGCAGCTCAACGAGCGCGGTCCGGCCGGGATCGGCGCGGAGATAGGCGTGGACCACCTGGCCGTCTGCGCGGTGGACCTGGGCGGCCGGGTGCGGGCCCGTACGGAGGTGGCGTCGGCGAACCGGGACCGCGCCGTGGGCCCGGCGCTCGCCCGGCTCGCCGAGCTGGTCCGGCTGGTGGCGGCGGAGGCGTCGCGCGAGGGGCTGCGGCCGGCCGGGCTCGCGGTGGCGGTGCCCGGCCTGGTGACGCGCGAGTCGTCGCTGGTGGTACGAGCGCCCAACCTCGGCTGGGAGGGCGTGGACATCGGCCCCGCCCTGCGCGCCGCGCTGCCCGGTCTGCCGCTGACGGTCGACAACGAGGCCAACCTCGGGGCGCTCGCCGAGCTGTGGCGAGGCGGCCATGACCCGGCGCCGCGCGACTTCGTCCATGTCTCGGCCGAGATCGGCATCGGCGCCGCGGTCGTGCTCGACGGGCGGCTGCTGCGCGGCACGCACGGCTTCGCGGGCGAGCTGGGCCATGTGCCGGTGCGGCCCGAAGGGCCCGCGTGCGCGTGCGGCGGGCGCGGCTGTCTGGAGCAGTACGCGGGCGAGGAGGCGGTGTTGCGGGCGAGCGGCCTGTCCCCCGAACAGGCCGCCGCCCAGCACCGCGGGCCCGGCGGCCGGATCGCCCTGCTGGCCGAGCGGGCGGCGGGCGGCGACCGCCGGGTGCGGCGCGCGCTGCGCGGCGCGGGCGCGGCACTCGGCATCGCGCTGGCCGGGGCCGTGAACCTCCTCGACCCGCGCACGGTGGTGCTCGGGGGCGCGCTGACCCCGCTCGCGCCCTGGCTGCTGCCCGCCCTGGAGCGGGAGTTGGCGCTGCGGGTCGCGGACCCGGCGCGCTCCGGTCAGGGCGCGGTGACGGTCTCGCGGCTGGGTTCCGACGGTCCGCTGCTGGGCGCGGCGCACTCCGTGGTGCAGGCCGTCCTCGACGATCCGGCCGGGCTCAGGGAGGCGGCCGCGGTCACAGGAAGCGGTGCATGATGTGCAGGCCGACGTAGCCCTCCGCCGGATGGTGGAACGCCTTGGGGACGGTGCCCACCACCTCGAATCCGAGTGAGCGCCACAGCGCGACCGCCCGGGTGTTGGCCTCCACCACGGCGTTGAACTGCATCGCCTGGTAGCCCTCGGCGCGCGCCCACTCCAGGACGTGCTCGCCGAGGGCGCGGCCGACACCGCGCCCGGCGCTCTCGGGCGCCACCATGAAACTGGCGCCCGCCACGTGCGCGCCGGGCCCCATCTGGTTGGGGTTCACCTTGGCCGAGCCGAGCACCGCGCCGTCGGCGTCGGTGGCGACGACGGTCCGGCCCGGGGGCGTCAGCATCCAGATCTCGCGGGCCCGTTCCTCGTCCAGGTCGCGCGGATAGGTGTAGGTCTCGCCCGCGGCGACGATGCGGTGCAGGAAGGGCCAGATCGCGGGCCAGTCCTCGGGGGTGGCGGTCCTGATGAGCATGACGGCCAGCATGGCGGAGCGGGCCGGCGTTTCGCGAACCGATTTCCGCGCGTCCGCCGGGCCCGTCCGCCGGGATCCCCGTGCCGCGTCAGTGAGCGCCGCGCAGGAAGTCCTCCAGACCCGCCAGGTCATCGGTGTTGAGGTAGTCGACGTGCGCGGAAAGCAGCTCGCGCCAGACGGCGTCGCGCGCCGGGCCCGCCAGGTCGGGGGTTGCCCAGAAGCGCACCTTCTGCCGGGCCGCGCGGGCGGCGACGGTGATCTGGTACAGCTTCTCCCGCTCCTCCTTCGGCATCGGGCCGACGCCCTGCCAGGTGAAGGTCTTCGTCCAGTCGGCGCTGACGAGCGGGATGAAGGAGGCGGGCACGCCGGTGCCCATGTCCTCCAGCCGCCCGTCGTAGAAGGCGTGGCGCACCTTCTCGGCCTCCATGGGGGCGCGTGCTCCGCGGTCGCCCGATATGACGGCGGTCACCGCGCCGCGCCGCACCCGGCCGCCGACGCCCCCGTAGGCGGTGCTGAGCATCCGGCTGTAGCGGCGCAGCCGCTTGGTGAGTTCGAGGTAGGTGGCCTCGCCGGGGGTCTTGATGTCGATCAGCAGTTGCAGCGAGAGGTCGTAGCCGCGGTAGACCCGGCCGGCGTTGGCCGTGACGCGCTGGAACAGCGGGTCGAGGTAGAGGGATTCCAGCGTGCGGGTGGGGTCGAGTTCGGTCGCGTCGTGGGCGATCAGCAACTGACCGTCCACCAGCCAGATGTCGGCCTCGACACTGCCGAAGCCGTGGGACAGGGCGTCGGTGAGCGGGTGCGGGTGCTCGTAGTCGTTGTGCGCGTGGGCTCTGGCCAGCGGCGGCTTGGGCCTGGGGCCAGTTGAGTCCGCGAACGCCGGGGCGGCGGTGCCGCCCGCGAGTGCGGCTCCGAGGGTGACGACAAATGCGCGGCGTGTACGGCGGACCATGGGGCCTCCCGGTCTCGTTCCGGCGTGGTGCCGGATGTGCGCGTTCGGACGCCAGTGAGTATCGGGGGGCGGCGGGCCCCGTGGGCAGGGGCGTGCGAAGAGTTCCGCAGGTGGTCCCCGGCCATTTCCACGGCGTTCCCGCGATCCGGGCGGCGGGTGGCGACGTCCGGTGGCGGCGGGATCGGACTTCGGCGCACACCGGCGCCCGCGCGCCGCATTTCGGCTCAAGCGCCGTCATCGCGCCGGGCGTCGCATACCGGACCCGGGCATCTGGCTCGACCCGTTGACCGAACGGCCGCCCCGAATGGGATCGGAGTATTCACCCGCCGCTAATTCCGCAAACCCCCGATGACGCACTCTTTTGAGTGAATGCACCGCCCAAAGTCCGCTGCTAGCTTGGCAGTTGCTCGAGCGGCATATCTCTTCAAGTCCGTACAGGGATGGGTGAGCATTCACGATGACGACGTCCGTTGAATCAGGTTCCGGTATCGGCAATCCGCAGCCGCCCACCAGTCTGGGTACGGAGGCGGCACGGAATCTGGCGACGACGACAAAGTCCGTGCCGCAGATGCAGGGCATCACCTCGCGGTGGCTGCTGCGCATGCTGCCGTGGGTGCAGGTGCCGGGTGGCTCGTACCGGGTGAACCGCCGGGCGTCGCACACGCTCGGCGACGGGCGGGTGGAGTTCACCACCACCGGATCGTCGGTGCGCGTCATCCCCGTCGAGCTGCGCGAGCTGCCGCTGTTGCGCGCCTTCGAGGACACCGCGGTGCTGGAGGCGCTGGCCGACCGCTTCACCCAGCGCGAGTTCGCCCCCGGAGAGCTTTTGGTGGAGGCCGGTCACCCGGCCGACGAGCTGGTCCTGCTCGCCCATGGCAAGGTCGACAAGCTGGCCGAGGGGGCGTTCGACAAGCCCTCGGTGGTCGGCTCGGCCGCCGGCGGTGACCACTTCGGCGAGCGGGAGCTGGCCGCCGCCGAGCCCGGCACCTGGGGCATCACGGTCAAGGCGATCACCTCCTGTACGGCGCTGACCCTGTCCCGGCAGGAGTTCGAGGAGCAGCTGGACCGGTCCCGGGAGCTGCGGGCGCATGTGGAGGCGGTGCGCTCGGCGCCGGTGGCCGCGCAGAACGAGCACGGTGAGGCGGCCATCGAGCTGACCTCGGGGCACGTGGGCGAACCGGCCCTGCCGGGAACGTTCGCGGAGTACGAGCTGTCGCCGCGGGAATACGAGCTGAGCGTCGCCCAGACGGTCCTGCGCGTCCACACCCGCGTCGCCGACCTCTACAACGAGCCGATGAACCAGGTCGAGCAGCAGCTCCGGCTGACCATCGAGGCCCTGCGCGAGCGTCAGGAGCACGAGCTCGTCAACAACCCCGAGATCGGCCTGCTGCACAACGCCGACCTCTCCCAGCGCATCCACACCCGCGGCGGCCCGCCCACCCCCGACGACCTCGACGCGCTGCTGGCCACCGTCTGGAAGGACCCGGGGCTGATCCTGGCCCATCCGCGGGCCATCGCCGCCATCGGCCGGGAGCTGAACAGCCGGGGCATCGTGCCGCAGCACGCGGAGGTGAACGGGCACGCGGTGCCGGCCTGGCGCGGGGTGCCCATCTTCCCGTGCAACAAGATCCCGGTGACCGGCAGCGGGGTCACCTCGATCCTGGCGCTGCGCACCGGCGAGGAGAACCAGGGCGTCATCGGCCTCCACCGCACCGGAATTCCGGAGGAATACCAGCCGAGCCTTTCCGTCCGGTTCATGGGAATCAACGACCAGGCCATCATCTCCTACCTCGTCAGCGCCTACTATTCCGCGGCCGTCCTGGTCCCGGACGCGCTCGGAATCCTGGAGAACGTGGAAATCGGACTCTGACGGCCCGGCGGCCACGCCACCGGCCGCCCGAATGGCCTTCCCATAACGCCCCCACATCTACCGAAATGGGTGATGAACACAGATGACCACCTCCGTGGAGTCCGGTGAGCAGCCGCAGAGTCTGGGAACGGCCGCCGCCCGGAATCTGGCGACCACGACCAAGTCCGTGCCGCAGATGCAGGCCGTCTCCTCCCGGTGGCTGCTGCGCGTGCTGCCGTGGGTCCAGGTGTCGGCCGGTACGTACCGGGTGAACCGGCGGCTCAGCTACACGGTCGGGGACGGGCGGATCGAGTTCATCAGCACCGGATCCGAGGTGCGGGTGATTCCGCCCGAGCTGGGTGAGCTGCCGACGCTGCGCGGCTTCGGCGACACCGCGGTGCTGGAGGCGCTGGCGGACGGCTGCGTGCAGCGGGAGTACGCGCCCGGCGATGTGCTGGTCGAGGCGGGGCGCCCGGCCGACCAGGTGTTCCTCATCGCCCATGGCAAGGTCCGGCAGATCGCGCCCGGGGCGTACGACGAGGGCACGGCGCTGGGGCTGCTGGCCGATGGGGAGTTCTTCGGCGACTCGGTGCTGACCGGGCCGGAGGGCACCTGGGAGTTCACCGCGCGGGCCGTCACCCGGACCACGGTGCTCACCCTCCCCCGCCGGGTCTTCCAGGAGGCCGCCGACCGGTCCGAGGCGCTGCGCGGCCACCTCCGGGAGGCGTCCGAGCGGAGCGCGCCCGCGCAGAACCGGAAGGGTGAGGCCGATATCGCGGTCGCCTCCGGCCACACCGGGGAGCCGACGCTGCCGGGGACGTTCGCGGAGTACGAGCTGAAGCCGCGGGAGTACGAGCTGAGCGTCGCTCAGACCATTCTGCGCGTCCACACCCGCGTCGCCGACCTCTACAACGAGCCGATGAACCAGGTCGAGGAGCAGCTCCGGCTGACCATCCAGGCGCTGCGCGAGCGTCAGGAGCACGAGCTCGTCAACAACAAGGAGTTCGGTCTGCTGCACAACGCGGCCCTCTCCCAGCGCATCCACACCCGCAGCGGCCCGCCCACGCCGGACGATCTGGACGAGCTGCTGGCCCGCCGCCGCAAGACGCAGTATCTGCTGGCGCATCCGCGCACCATCGCCGCCTTCGGCCGCGAGTGCAGCAGCCGGGGGCTGTATCCGCAGGGCGCCGAGGTGGCGGGGGTCGCGGTGCGCGCCTGGCGCGGGGTGCCGCTGCTGCCCTGCAACAAGATCCCGGTGAGCGAGTCCGGCACCAGTTCGATCCTCGCGATGCGCACCGGGGAGGAGAGCCAGGGCGTCATCGGCCTGCATCAGACGGGCATCCCGGACGAGTACGAGCCCAGTCTCAACGTGCGGTTCATGGGCATCAACGACCAGGCCGTGACGTCGTATCTGGTGAGCGCCTACTACTCGGCGGCGGTTCTCGTGCCCGATGCCCTGGGGGTGCTGGAGGACGTCGAGATCGGCCGCTGAGCGGTGGCCGTACCGCGTTCGCGGGCGCCGGTCAGGGGCGGACGCTGCTGACCACGTCCGCGGTCGCGGACAGGCCCTCGGAGATGGTCGGGGCGATGCTGCTGCTCGCCAGGTAGAAGCCCAGGGTGACGCAGACCAGGGCATGCGAGACGCGCAACCCGCCGCTGCGCAGGAAGACCACCGCCAGGATGAGCAGGAGCAGGACCACGGAGATCGAAATGGCCATGGGGAGCCTCCTGGGCCGCTTCAGGGGATCGGGATCCGGCCGTCAGTGTGGCCCAGAATCGTCCTGAATCCGCTCAAAGCGGGTACTCCACACGAGTGCCGATTTCCCGTTCGACCTCCGGATGCCCCGGTGCCCGGTGAATCCGGCCCCCTCGGGGGGTGGATTCACCGGGCACCGACCGGTCAGCCGGTGGGGGCCGGGAGGTCCACCAGGGCGGCGAGCGCCTGACGGTGGCGGCCGGGGGTGCCGAGCAGGGTCTCGGCGCTCTTGGCCCGCTTGAGGTAGAGGTGCGCCGGGTGCTCCCAGGTCATGCCGATGCCACCGTGCAGCTGCACGCACTCCTGCGCCGCGTGCACGGCCACCTGCCCGCAGTACGCCTGCGCGACGGCCACCGCGACCGGGATGTCCGGGCTGTCGGCAGCCAGCGCGTCGGCGGCGTGCCGGGCGGCGGCGCGGGCCGAGACCAGCTCCAGCCAGAGCGCCGCCATCCGGTGCTTGAGCGCCTGGAACGACCCGATGGGGCGGCCGAACTGATGGCGCTCCTTGGTGTGGCGGACGGTCTCGGTCAGACACCACTCGGCCACGCCCAGCTGCTCGGAGGCGAGCAGTCCGGCGCCGGTCAGCAGCGCCCGTACGACGGCGGCCCGCGCGCGGTCGGGCCCGGCCAGCCGGCGCGCGGGGGCGCCGGTGAGGGTCACGGCGGCGATGGGCCGGGTGAGGTCGAGCGAGGTCAGGGGTTCCACGGTGGCGCCGGCTTCCGTGGTCTCCACGGCGTACAGGCCGTATCCGTCCGGTCCGTCGGCGGGGACGAGCAGCACATCGGCGCCCGCCGCGCCCGCGACATGTGTGATCCGTCCGCTGAGCGTCCCGTCGTCGTCCACCCGTACGGTCGCGGCCGGGGCGCCGTCGCCGGGCGTGGTGGCCGCCGGAACCGCCAGCGCGCCGACCGTGCGGCCTTCGGCGAGGCCGCCGAGCAGCCGCGCCACGGCGGCCTCGCCGGTGTCGCAGCCCAGCACGGCGCCGACCGCGAGGACGGCGCTGGTGAGGTACGGCACGGGGGCGACGGCCCGGCCCAGCTCCTCCATCACGACCGCCGCCTCGCGCGCGGTGGCGCCCTGGCCGCCGAGCTTGTCGGGCACGAGCAGCCCCGCCGTGCCCATCTCGGTGCCCAGCGAGCGCCACAGCCCGGGGTCGTGCGCCCGGCCGCTCTCGGCCTCGGACAGCACGGCGCCGGGCGGGCAGCGGTCGGCGAGCAGCGACCGCACGGCCGCGCGCAGGTCGTCCTCGGCCTCGGTGTAGAGCAGGTCCGGGGTGCTCATCGGGGCAGTTCCTTCCAGGGGACGTCCTTGTCGGTCCGCGGCTCGGGCGGCAGGCCCAGGACGCGTTCGGCGATGATGTTGAGCAGGACCTCTGAGGTGCCGCCCTCGATGGAGTTGCCCTTGGCGCGCAGATAGCGGTAGCCGGCCTCGCGTCCGGTGAAGTCGACGAGTTCGGGGCGGCGCAGCGTCCAGTCGTCGTAGAGCAGGCCCTCCTCCCCCAGCAGTTCGACCTCCAGGGCGCTGAGCTCCTGGTTGAGCCGGGCGAAGGCGAGCTTCATGGCCGAGCCCTCGGGTCCGGGCTGTCCGACGGCGAGCTGCTGACCCAGCCGCTCGCCCGCGAGCCGGGCGGCCTCGGCGTCCACCCACAGCCGCAGCAGCCGCTGGTGCAGATCGTGGGTGCGCAGTTCGGGGCGGTCGCGCCAGGTCCCGGAGACCAGGCCGATCATGCCGCCCTCGCGGGGGACGCGGCCGCCGCCGATGGCGACGCGCTCGTTCATCAGGGTGGTCTGGGCGACCCGCCAGCCCTCGCCGATCTCGCCGAGGCGGTGACTGTCGGGGATGCGTACGCCGGTCAGGAAGACCTCGTTGAACTCGGCCTCGCCGGTGATCTGGCGCAGCGGCCGGACCTCGACACCGGGGTCGGTCATATCGCAGACGAAGTAGCTGATGCCGCGGTGTTTGGGCAGGTCGGGGTCGGTGCGGGCGATGAGGATGGCCCAGCGGGCGAGGTGCGCGCTGGACGTCCAGACCTTCTGCCCGTCGACCACCCAGTCGTCGCCGTCGCGCACCGCCCGGGTGGCGAGTGCGGCGAGGTCGGAGCCGGCGCCGGGCTCGCTGAACAGCTGGCACCATACCTCCTCGCCGGTCCACAGCGGGCGCAGCAGCCGCTGCCGCTGCTCCTCGGTGCCGAAGCCGAGGATGGTGGGCGCGGCCATGCCGAGGCCGATGCCGATGCGGCGGGGGTCGTTGTCGGGTGCTCCGGCGGCCTCGAGTTCGGCGTCCACGACGGCCTGGAGAGAGCGGGGCGCGTCGAGGCCGCCCAGCCCCACCGGGTAGTGCACCCAGGCGAGTCCGGCGTCGAAGCGGGCGCGCAGGAAGTCCAGGCGGTCGGTGGTGGCGGGCGGGTGGGCGTCGAGGAGCTCGCGGGTGCGGCGCCGCAGTCCGTCGGCCGTGGTGTCCTGTGCGGTGGCGTTCCCGGGAGTGCTCATCGGGCGCCCCCTTCGGGCTGTCCGGGGACGACCACGAGGCGGCCGGTGGTCACGCCGTCGGCGACGCGCTGGACGGCGTCCGCGGCCCCTGCCATCGGCACCCGCTCGCTGACCAGCGGCTTGATGGCGCCCTGGGCGGCGAGCTTGGTCAGCTCGTCGTGGCAGGCGCGGATCGCGGCCGGGTCGTAGGTGTTGTAGAGGCCCCAGTGGAGGCCGAGGATGGCGTAGTTCTTGACCAGGGCGTGGTTGAGGGCGGCCTGCGGGACGACGCCACTGGCGAAGCCGACCACCACGATCCGGCCCTCGAAGGCGATGCATTTGACGGACTGGGCGAAGGCGTCGCCGCCGACCGGGTCGTAGACGACGTCGGCGCCGCGGCCGCCGGTGGCCTCCTTGACCCCGGCCACGATGTCGTCGGCTCGCCGGTCGAGCACCACGTCGCAGCCCAGGTCGCGGGCGACCCGGGCCTTGTCCTCGCCGCCGACGACGCCGATCACCCGCGCCCCGGCCGCCTTGCCGAGCTGGACGGCGGCGCTGCCGACGCCGCCCGCGGCGGCGTGCACCAGCAGCGTGTCACCGGCCCGCAGCCCGGCCCGGCGGTGCAGGCCGAACCAGCCCGTCTGGTAGCCGATGTGCAGGGCCGCGGCCTGGGCGTCGTCCAAGGCGTCGGGGGCGGGCAGCACGGTGGCCGCGTCGACGGTCACGTACTCGGCGAAGCCGCCCGCGGGGAGCGTGGGGGTGGCCAGGACGCGCGCGCCCACCTCGCCCTGCGCCCCCTCGCCGACGGCGGCGATCTCGCCGCACAGCTCGACGCCCGGGGTGAACGGCAGCGGCGGCCGCACCTGGTAGTGGCCACGGCACAGCAGGGCGTCCGGGAAGTTGACGTCGACGGCCCGGACCCGCAGGAGCAGTTCCCCGGGACCGGCCACCGGATCCGGCACGTCGTCGAGGCGCATCACCTCACGCGGCTCGCCATTGTCGTGCACTCGCCATGCCTGCATCCGGTGGCCTCCAGAAGCTTTCGATAGGGGCGCGGTAGGGGGTGTCTTGCCGATCATGCCGGGCTCCCGACGCCTGGCACGGCACCTCGCGGCCCGGCGCTCGTCGCACGCAGCGCCGCTGCGCTCTCCTCACGCGGGTTGCGAGGCACCGCACCAGACGCCGCTCGCTGATCCAGCCTGATCAACAAGACACCCCCTCACGCGTTCGGGGCGCACATACTAACCAGTCGGTAGGGGCAGGGGAACCGGCTCGTACGGAGGCTTCAGCCATCCTGCCTTCCCCGCCCGGCGCCCGGTGAACTCTTGTGCAACTCTGGAGGCACCCTTGAGCCCGGGACCTCGAGAGATAAGAGTGGGCGCCGACATATCGGTTCGTATCGCAGCGATCCGATGGCCGGAACGGGACGGGAGATGACGACTTTGCCCGACAGCAAGGCGATCGACGAGGCCGAGATGGAGGCCAGACTCCACGGCATCTGTTTCAAGACCGGTCCCCCGCGACGCATCGGCGTCGAGCTCGAATGGCTCATGTACGACCCGCA
Source organism: Streptomyces sp. NPDC007983 (assembly GCF_042958345.1). Classification (NCBI taxonomy): domain Bacteria; kingdom Bacillati; phylum Actinomycetota; class Actinomycetes; order Kitasatosporales; family Streptomycetaceae; genus Streptomyces; species Streptomyces sp. NPDC007983. The sequence goes on along the minus strand of NZ_JBIBJI010000029.1, from coordinate 36,614 downwards.
CGACCCCGCACGACCCGTCGAGGCGGCCCGGCTGGAAGCCGCGGTCACCGCGCTGCGCGGACTGCGCCTCACATCCGCGCTCACCTTCGAACCCGGCGGTCAGCTGGAGCTCAGCTCCCTCCCGGCCGACTCCCTCACCGCGTGCGTGGAGTCCGCCGCCGCCGATCTGGTCCTCGTCCGCTCGCTCCTCGCCGAGCTGGGCCTCGGCATCGCCGGGCACGGACACGACCCCTGGCGCCCGCCGCGCAGGATCCTCACCACACCCCGTTACGAGTCCATGGAGACCTACTTCAACCGCCGGGGGCCGGCGGGGCGCTCCATGATGTGCAACACCGCCTCCGTACAGGTCTGCGTGGACGCCGGGCACGAGGAGCCCGGTCCGCTGGGTCTCGGGCGGCGCTGGCGGCTGGCCCATCTGCTGGGCGCCGTGCTGACCGCCGCGTTCGCCAACTCTCCGCTGCGCGAGGGCCGCCCGACCGGCTTCCGGTCCACCCGGCAGGCACTGTGGGCGGCGATGGACCCCGGGCGCACGCTGGCCCCGCCCGACGACAGGGATCCGCGCTCCGCATGGGCCGGATATGTGCTGGACGCGCCCGTGATGGCCATCCGGGACGACGGCACGCGCTGGGAGGTGCCGGACGGCCTCACCTTCCGCCAGTGGACCCGTACGGGGCTGCCACGGCCGCCCACCCAGGACGATCTCGACTTCCATGTCTCGACCCTCTTTCCGCCCGTCCGTCCGCGGGGCCACCTCGAACTGCGCATGATCGACGCGCAGAGCGGCGACGACGGGTGGATCGTGCCCCTCGCGGTGACAGTGGCGCTCTTCGACGACCCTCAGGCCGCGGAGACCGTCTACCGCGTGGTGAAGCCGCTCGCCGAGACGGCGGGCACCCGGCCCGCACCCTGCAATCCGCTGTGGATGACGGCGACCCGTGACGCCCTGACCGACCCCGAACTGCGCGCCGCCGCCGTGGCCTGCTTCGCCACGGCGCTGGAGGCGCTGCCCCGGATCGGGGCCTCCCCCGCCGTCGTATCCGCCGTCGCCGGCTTCGCGGACCGGTATGTCGCCCGCGGCCGGTGTCCGGCCGACGATCTGCTCGCCCCCCTTCCCGGGAAGGAGGAACGGTCATGACCGCTTCTGGCCCCGCACTCGACCCCGAGGCGCTGCGACAGCGCGCCGAAACGGTTCTGCGCACCGCGCGCGACCGTACCCACACCCTCACCACCTGCGTGGACGAACACGACCTCACCGCCCAGCACTCCCCCCTGATGTCGCCGCTGGTCTGGGACCTGGCGCACATCGGCAACCAGGAGGAGCAGTGGCTGCTGCGCGCCGTCGGCGGACAGGACGCGCTGCGCCCCGAGATCGACTCGGTGTACGACGCGTTCGAGCATCCGCGCGCGTCGCGCCCCACGCTCCCGCTGCTGGCGCCCGCCGAGGCCCGCGGCTATGTCGCGGACGTACGCGACCGGGTGCTCGACGTCCTGGAGCGGAGCGAGCTGCGCGGCGCCCCGCTGGTCGACGCCGCCTTCGCCTTCGGCATGATCGCGCAGCATGAGCAGCAGCACGACGAGACGATGCTCATCACGCATCAGCTGCGCCGTGGCCCGGCGGCCCTCACCGCCCCGCCGCCGCCCGACACCTCCGGCGACGTCCTGCCGGAAGAGGTGCTGGTCCCGGGCGGCCCGTTCACCATGGGCACCTCGTCCGAGCCCTGGGCCCTGGACAACGAGCGCCCCGCGCACCACCGGCTGGTGCCGCCCTTCTACATCGACACCACCCCGGTGACGAACGGCGCGTACGCGCACTTCATCGCCGACGGCGGCTACACCGAGCGGCGCTGGTGGACCACCGAGGGCTGGGCCCACGTCCAGGAGCACGGCCTGAGCGCCCCGCTGTTCTGGCGCCGCGAGGGCGGCCAGTGGCTGCGCCGGCGCTTCGGGGTGACCGAGCCGGTGCCGCCGGAGGAGCCGGTGGTCCATGTGAGCTGGTACGAGGCGGACGCGTACGCCCGCTGGGCCGGGCGCCGGCTGCCCACCGAGGAGGAGTGGGAGAAGGCCGCCCGCCACGACCCCGACAGCGGCCGGTCCCGGCGCTATCCGTGGGGCGACGCGGACCCGACCCCCGACCACGCCAATCTCGGCCAGCGCCACCTTCAGCCCGCGCGGGCGGGCAGCTATCCGCGGGGCGCCTCGCCGCTGGGCGTACGGCAGCTGATCGGGGACGTGTGGGAGTGGACGTCGAGCGACTTCCTGCCCTACCCGGGGTTCACCGTCTTCCCCTACCCCGAGTACTCACAGGTCTTCTTCGGGCCCGCGTACAAGGTGCTGCGCGGCGGCTCGTTCGCCGTGGACGCGGTCGCCTGCCGCGGCACGTTCCGCAACTGGGACCTGCCGATCCGCCGCCAGATCTTCTCGGGCTTCCGCACCGCCCGCGACGCGTCCCCGGCGGAGGTCTCATGAGCGCGCGCCGGCGCACCGGAACGCGACGGCGGGCGGCGGGTACGCGGGGGCTCACCGGGGGCGCCGGTGTGTAGGCATCTGGCGTACCTGGGGCCCGAGAGGCCCCTCGGCGAGGTCGTCATCGCACCGGAGCACAGCCTGTTCACGCAGTCCTGGGCGCCGCGGCGGCAGGCGCACGGCACCGTCAACGCCGACGGGTTCGGCGTCGGCTGGTACGCCCCGGGCGACCCGGTGCCCGCGCGCTACCGGCGCGCCGGGCCCATCTGGGGCGATCTGTCGTTCGCCGATCTCGCCCGGGTGGTGCGCGCCGAGGCGCTGATGGGCGCGGTGCGGGACGCCACCGAGGCGAGCGCCGACGGCGAGGCGGGCGCCTCGCCCTTCGCCTCCGGCGCCTGGCTGTTCAGCCACAACGGGGCCGTCCGCGGCTGGCCGCACACGCTCGCGGGGCTCGCCGCGTCCCTGCCGTCCGCCGATCTGCTCGGGCTGGAGGCGCGCTGCGACTCGGCGCTGATCTGGGCGCTGACGCTGCACGCGCTGCGGCTGGGCCACGAGCCGGGCGGGGCGCTGGCCCGGACCACCGAGGCGGTGGCCGCCGCCGCCCCCGGTTCGCGGCTCAACCTGCTGCTCATGGACGGCGAGACGATCGCCGCCACCGCCTGGGGCGACACGCTGTGGTACCTGACCGGCCCGGACCGCGCGGTCGTGGTCGCCTCCGAGCCGTACGACGACGATCCGCAGTGGACCGAGGTCCCCGACCGCACCCTGCTCACCGCCACCCGCACCGACGTACTCCTCACCGCACTCAAGGAGGGTTCCGCGTGAGCCCCTTCACCGTCACCCGCACCCTGCCCGCCGACGCCACGGCCGCGGCCCTGCGCGCCGATGTCGCCGAAGGGCTGACCCGCACCCCCAAACAGCTGCCGCCGAAGTGGTTCTACGACGCCCGCGGCAGCGAACTCTTCGAGGAGATCACCCGGCTGCCCGAGTACTACCCGACGCGCGCGGAGCGGGAGATCCTGATCGCGCGCGCGGCGGAGATCGCGGACGCGACCGGCGCGCGGACCCTGATCGAACTGGGCTCCGGGTCCTCCGAAAAGACCCGTCATCTGATCGAGGCCCTGCCGGATCTGCACGCCTACGTCCCGGTGGATGTCAGTGAGAGCGCCCTGGAACTGGCCGGGCACGCCCTGCTCGCCGACCAGCCGGGGCTGACCGTGCACGCGCTGGTCGCCGACTTCCTCGGCGGGCTCACGCTGCCCGACGACCTCCCGGGGCCGCGCCTGCTGGCGTTCCTCGGCGGCACGGTCGGCAATCTGCTGCCGCCCGAGCGGGCGGAGTTCCTGGCCTCGGTGAGCGCCCTGCTGGCGCCGGGTGACGCGCTGCTGCTGGGCACCGACCTGGTCAAGGACGAGGCCACGCTCGTCGCCGCATACGACGACGCGCAGGGCGTCACCGCGGAGTTCAACAAGAACGTGCTCAGGGTGCTGGACCGCGAACTGGGCGCCGATCTCGACCCCGCGGACTTCGACCATGTGGCGGTGTGGGACGCCGAGCGGGAGTGGATCGAGATGCGGCTGCGCGCGCGCAAGGACCTCACCGTGAAGATCCCCGCGCTGGATCTCGCGGTGTCCTTCGCTGCCGGGGAGGAGGTCCGTACCGAGGTGTCCGCGAAGTTCCGGGAGGAGAAGGTGCGGACCGAACTGGCGGCCGCGGGGCTGGAGTCGCGGCGCTGGTGGACCGACGCCGCGGGCCGCTTCGCGCTGTCGCTGGCGGTACGGATGTGACCCGTGGGGCTGATGTGGCGCGGCCTCGCCTGCCCGTCACCCTGTGTTCCACTTGAACCACCGACCGAAATCATGTGATGCACATCACATCACCGGAAGAGGGCCGCAGCACAGCGCGCTGTGGCCCTTTTTCGGTGTGAACTCCCTCTTGTTGTGGCCAAATCGGGCCCCTTATGTTTGGCCCGCTTTGGCAGCCCGCCTCACGGGCAGCACCTCACAGGCAGCAGGAGAAGGAGCCGTCCATGCCCTTACGGGGACGCCACCGCCGTTACAAGCCCAACCGCATCTCCCGTGCCTCGCTGAGCGTCACGGCGGGCGGCGCCGGCATCGCACTTCCCCTCGTCGCCGCCGCGGGCGCGAACGCCGCCTCCAGCGAGACCTGGGACAAGGTCGCCCAGTGCGAGTCCACGAACAACTGGGACATCAACAGCGGGAACGGCTTCTACGGCGGGCTGCAGTTCACCCAGAGCACCTGGGAGGCGTACGGCGGCACCGCCTACGCGGCGCGGGCCGATCTGGCCACCAAGGACCAGCAGATCGCCGTCGCCGAGAAGGTGCTCGACGCCCAAGGGCCGCGGGCCTGGCCGGTGTGCTCGGGGAAGGCCGGTCTGGCGCAGGGCGGCGCCGCACCGCAGAGCGCCCCGAAGATCGTCAAGACGGTGGCCAAGGAGAGTGCGAGCACCGCCGAGCGGGTGCGGCACAGCAAGCCGACACCCACCAGCCTGCCGGGCAACGCGACCACGAAGTCCGGCCCCTATGTGGTCGTGGGCGGCGACACCCTGTCCCGGATCGCCGACACGCAGGATGTGCGCGGCGGCTGGCACGCGCTCTACGAGAACAACCGCGCGACGGTGGGCTCCGACCCCGACCTGATCTACCCCGGCCAGAAGCTCTCCCTGAGCGGGACCAAGGCCACGCCGAAGGCCGAGCCCGAGGCGAAGGCCGAGCCCGCAGCGAAGCCCCAGGCCAAGCACAGAGCCCAGGCCAAGGCGAAGGCCAAGGCCCACCACACGGAGCGGCGCGCGAGCAAGCCCGCCGCGAAGCCCGCCGCGGCGACCGGCTTCACCGCTCCCGTGAGCGGCGTCAGCCCCACCACCTCGTACCGCGCCTCCGGGTCCAGCTGGTCGAGCGGCCATCACACCGGCATCGACTTCCCCGTGGGGGTCGGCACCTCGGTGAGGGCCATGGCCACGGGCCAGGTGGTCTCGGCGGGCTGGGCTGACGCGTACGGCTACGAGGTGGTCATCCGGCACCCGGACGGCAAGTACAGCCAGTACGCGCACCTGTCCCAGCTGTCGGTACGGGCCGGGCAGGGCGTCAACGTCGGCCAGCAGATCGGGCGTTCGGGCTCGACCGGGAACACCACCGGCCCGCATCTGCACTTCGAGGTGCGCACCGGGCCCGCCTACGGCTCGGACATCAACCCGCTGAGCTATCTGCGCGCCCACGGCATCAGCATCTGAGCCGGGTTCGCTGCCGCCTCCGTTGTCGGTGGGGCGTGCCAGACTCCCTGTCATGCACGATCGGCCCGCCCCGCTCGACATCGGTGACGACGATCCGCGCCTGACCTACCGGGGCGCGGTGTCCCTCCAGCGCGGCCCCGGATGGACCGCTCCCTGGCGGCTGCCGTACGAGGACGTCGCGCTGTACCTCCCCGAGGGCGGGCTGGGGCGGGCCGCGATGCCGTCCGGGGTGCGGGTGACCCTGCGCACCGACAGCTCCTCGCTCGTCTGCCGCTACCAGGCCGATCCCCCGCCGAAGCTGAACGGACCCGAGGAGCGGGCCCGGCTCGACGTGGTGTGCGACGGACGGCGGACGGCCACCGTCCCTCTGGAGACGCACGGCGGGGACGCGGAGGTCCGGATCGACGGGCTGCCGGGGCGCATGACGGCGGTCGAGCTGTGGCTGCCGTACTACCACCAGTTCCGGCTGCGAGGGCTGACCCTGGACACAGGCTCGGCCGTCGAGTCCGAGAGCCGCGGCAGCGCGGAGCGGCGGCCGCGCTGGGTCCACTTCGGCAGCTCCATCTCGCAGGGGCGCGGGGCCGCGTCGCCGAGCCGTACATGGGCCGCGCTGGTGGCGCGCCGCGCCGGCTGGGACCTGACCTCGCTGGCCCTCGGGGCGGCCTGCTGCCTCCAGCCGATGACGGCGCGGCTGATGCGGGACCTCCCGGCCGAGCTGCTCACCATGTGCGTGGGCATCAACATCCAGGCGCTCGGCAGCCACAACCGCGACGCCCTCGCCTCGGCACTCGTCGGCTTCGTGCGCACCGTACGGGAGGGACATCCCGACACCCCGTTCGCCGTGATGTCGACCATCACCGCGCCCGAGCGGGAGGAGGTGCCCGGGCCGTCGGGGATGACGATGCGCGAGTGCCGGGCGCACATACGGCGAGTCGTGGCGCTGCTGCGCGACCACGGCGACAAGAATCTGCATTATGTCCACGGTCCGCAGGTGTTCGGACCCAGCTGCACGCGGCTGCTGCTCGAGCCGGAGGGGCTGGACCGGCTGCACCCCTCGGCCGACGGTCACCCGGTCTTCGCCTCCAGGTTTCTGACGGTGCTGCGGCGCGCCGGATGCGTGCCCTGAGGCGTCTGAGGGTGAGTCAGGACGCCCCGTACACCGGCCCCGGCGGCCGGGCACCGGCGAGCAGCTTCGCCGCCGCCTCACCTGCCTCGGCCGGGGTCCAGCGGGCGCCCTTGTCGGCGGTCGGCCCGGGCCGCCAGCCCTCCATGACGGTGATGCGCCCGGCCTCGGCCTCGAAGACCCGTCCGGTGACCCCGGCGCAGGCGGCGGAGCCGAGCCAGACGACGAGCGGGGAGACGTTGCCGGGCGCCATCGCGTCGAACGCGCCGGGCTCGTCGGGGGCCGCCATGGTGTCGGCGAAGGTCGACTCCGTCATACGGGTGCGGGCCGCCGGGGCGACCGCGTTGACCTGGATCCCGTAGCGGCCCAGCTCGGCGGCGGCGACGAGGGTGAGGCCGACGATCCCGGCCTTGGCGGCCGCGTAGTTGCCCTGCCCGACACTGCCCAGCAGTCCGGCCCCGGAGCTGGTGTTGACCACTCGCGCGGTGGGCGTCCGGCCCGCCTTCGCCTCGGCGCGCCAGTGCGCCGCGGCGTGTTTGAGGGGCAGGAAGTGCCCCTTGAGGTGGACGCGGATCACGGCGTCCCAGTCGTCCTCGCCGAGGTTGACGAGCATGCGGTCGCGGAGGAATCCGGCGTTGTTGACGAGGGTGTCGAGCCGCCCGTAGGTGTCGAGGGCGGTGGCCACGAGGGAGGCCGCGCCGTCGGCGGTGGCGATGTCGCCCGCGTGGGCCACGGCCTGGCCGCCGTGGGCCCGTATCTCCTCGGCCACCTCCTGGGCGGGGCCCGTGGACTCCCCGGCGCCGTCCGGCCCGACGCCGAGGTCGTTCACGACGAGCCGGGCACCCTCGGCGGCGAAGGCGAGCGCGTGCGCCCGGCCGAGGCCGCGGCCGGCGCCGGTGACGACGGCGACCCGTCCGGTGCAGATGCCTGTCATCCTGCTCCTCCTTCTGCGGATGGTGCGTCCGCCGGCGGCTGTGCCGCCGCCAGGAACGCCGGGCGCTCTCCGCCGCCGTGGACGGCCAGGCTCGCACCGGTGATGTAGGCCGCGAGGTCCGAGGCGAGGAAGACGCACGCGTCACCGGCCTCCGCCGGGGCGGCGAGGCGGCCCAGCGGCACGGTGCGGGACACGGCGGCCACACCGGTGGCGTCGCCGTAGTGCAGATGCGCGAGTTCGGTGTGGACCATGCCGAGGACCAGGGTGTTGACCCGGATCGCTGGGGCCCATTCCACGGCGAGGGTGCGGGCGAGGTTGTCCAGACCCGCCTTGGCGGCTCCGTAGGCGGCCGTGCCCGGCGAGGGGCGGGTGCCGCTGACGCTGCCGATCATCACCACCGACCCGCCGCCGTCCTGATCGCGCATCACCTCGTAGGCGCCGAGGGCGACCGTCATCGGGGCGATCAGGTTCAGTTCGACGATCCGCGCGGCGCGGCGCGGGCCGGAGCCGGCGAACAGCCCGTACGGACTGCCTCCGGCGTTGTTGACCAGGATGTCCAGGCGGCCGTACGTCGCGCGCACCCAGGCGAAGAAGTCCGCGACGGCGGCCGGGTCCCGCACGTCCAGCGGCCGGAAGCGGGCCGTGCGCCCGGCGGCCGCGACCGGATGGCCCGGCGGGCGGCGGGCGCAGACCGCGACCTCGGCGCCCGCCGTGAGCAGGGCCCGGGTGATGCCCGCGCCGACGCCACGGGTGCCACCGGTGACGACGGCGACGCGGCCGGACAGGTCGATGGAGACGGCCATGGTCCCTTCTCACCCTCCCGCTGTGCGCCGGGCGCTGCTACCTTCAAACCTAACAAACGTTTGGTGGAAAGGTAGCGGATCTGCTCATGGGTGTCTCCACCTCCGTCCGCGAAGCGGGCGTCGCCGTCGTCACCGTGGACTTCCCACCGGTCAACGCCCTTCCCGTGCACGGCTGGTACGAGCTGGCCGACGCGCTGCGCACCGCGGGCGCCGACCCCGGGACGCGCTGCGTGGTCCTGGCCGCCGAGGGGCGGGGGTTCAACGCGGGGGTGGACATCAAGGAGATGCAGCGCACCGAGGGGCATCAGGCGCTCATCGGCGCCAACCACGGCTGCCACGCGGCGTTCGCGGCCGTCTACGACTGCCCGGTCCCGGTCGTCGCCGCCGTGCACGGCTTCTGTCTCGGCGGCGGCATCGGTCTGGCGGGCAACGCGGACGCGATCGTGGCGGCCGAGGACGCGACGTTCGGGCTGCCGGAGCTGGACCGGGGAGCGCTGGGCGCGGCCACCCATCTGGCCCGGCTCGTCCCCCAGCATCTGATGCGCGCGCTGTACTACACCTCGCGCACCGCGACCGCCGGCGAATTACACCGGCACGGCTCGGTGTGGCGGGTGGTGCCGCGCGCCGCGCTGCGGGAGGCCGCGCTGGAGCTGGCCCGGGAGATCGCTGCCAAGGACGGCGCGCTGCTGCGGCTCGCCAAGGCGGCCATCAACGGCATCGACCCGGTCGACGTCCACCGCAGCTACCGCTTCGAGCAGGGCTTCACCTTCGAGGCGAACCTCGCGGGGCTTTCCGACCAGCACCGGGACGCGTTCGTCTCGGGCGGGACGGGAGGCGGATCCCGGTCCGGCGGCGGATCCCGGATCGGCGGAGGTGAGCGGCGGTGAGCGACAAACGGATGAGCGCGGAGGAGGCCGTCGGCCGGATCGAGAGCGGTATGACGGTCGGCATCGGCGGCTGGGGCTCCCGGCGCAAGCCGATGGCGCTGGTGCGCGCGCTGCTGCGCTCGGACGTCCGCGACCTGACCGTGGTCTCGTACGGCGGGCCGGACGTCGGGCTGCTGGCCGCCGCCGGGAAGGTCCGCAAGCTGGTCACGGCCTTCGCCACGCTGGACTCGATTCCGCTGGAGCCGCACTTCCGGGCGGCGCGCGAGCGCGCGGACTTCGAGCTGGTGGAGCTGGACGAGGCGATGTTCCTGTGGGGGCTGACCGCGGCCGTGCACCGGCTGCCCTTCCTGCCGATCCGGGCAGGGCTCGGGTCGGACGTCATGACGGTCAATCCTTTGCTGCGGACGGTGGTCTCACCGTACGAGGACCGCGAGGAGCTGGTGGCGGTGCCCGCGCTGCGGCTGGACGTCGCGCTCGTCCACCTCAACCGGGCCGACGCGCAGGGCAACGGCCAGTATCTGGGCCCCGATCCGTACTTCGACGACCTGTTCTGCGAGGCGGCCGAGCAGGCGTATCTCTCCTGTGAACGCGTCGTCGCCGCTTCGGAGTTCCTGTCGGCGGCCGGTCCGCAGACGCTGCTGGTGGGGCGCCATGCGGTGACCGGCGTGATCGAGACCCCGCACGGCGCGCACTTCACCTCGTGCGCCCCCGACTACGGACGGGACGAGGCGTTCCAGCGCGCGTACGCGAAGGCCGCCGCCGACCCGGCGGCGTGGCAGGCGTTCACCCGGCGGTTCCTGGCCGGGGACGAGGACACGTACCAGGCCGCGGTCGCGGCGTACGCGAAGGAGGGCGGGGACGTATGACCGTCACCCGGGCCGAGTACTGCGTGCTGGCCTGCGCCGAGGCCTGGCGGGGCGACGGGGAGGTGCTGGCCGCCCCGATGGGTCTCATACCGCGGCTCGGCGCCCGGCTCGCGCGCCTCACCTTCGCGCCGGATCTGCTGCTCACCGACGGCGAGGCGCTGCTGACCGGCGCCGATGACGAGACCGTGGAGGGCTGGCTGCCGTACCGCCGCCACCTCGGGCTGGTCATGGGCGGCAAGCGCCATGTGATGATGGGCGCGAGCCAGCTCGACGCCCATGGCAACCAGAACATCTCCTGTATCGGCGACTGGAAGCGGCCCCGGCGGCAGCTTCTGGGGGTGCGCGGAGCGCCCGTCAACACCCTCAACAATCCGACGAGTTACTGGGTGCCCCGGCACTCCCCGCGCGTCTTCGTCGAGCGCGTCGACATGGTGTGCGGCGTCGGCTACGACCGGGCCGCGGCCGCCGGTCCCGCCGCGACCCGCTTCCACCGCATCCCCCGCGTGGTGACCGACCTCGCGGTACTCGACTTCGAGACGCCCGGGCGCACCATGCGGGTGCGCTCCCTGCACCCCGGCGTGTCCGCCGAGCGGGTACGGGAGGCGACCGGTTTCCCGCTCGCCGTGGCCGACGGCGTTCCCGCCACCCGGGAACCGAGCGCCGAAGAGCTGCGGCTGATCCGGGAGGTCATCGATCCGGCGGGGCTGCGCGAGCGGGAGGTACGGCCCTGATGGACACCGCGCTGACCCGGCTCGTCGGCGTCCGGCATCCGGTCGTCCAGACGGGCATGGGGTGGGTGGCGGGCCCCCGGCTGGTCTCGGCGGCCGCGAACGCCGGGGCGCTGGGCATCCTCGCCTCCGCCACCATGTCCCCGGAGCGGCTGCGGTCGGCGGTGCGGGAGGTGGCGTCCCGCACCGAGGCGCCCTTCGGCGTCAATCTGCGGGCCGACGCGGGGGACGCCGGGGAACGGGTGCGGATCATCATCGAGGAGGGGGTGCGGGTGGCGTCCTTCGCGCTGGCGCCGAAACCGGAGCTGATCTCCCGGCTGAAGGACGCGGGCGTGGTGGTCATCCCCTCCGTGGGCGCCCGCCGGCACGCCGAGAAGGTGGCGGGGTGGGGCGCGGACGCGGTGGTGGTGCAGGGCGGCGAGGGCGGCGGGCACACCGGCGAGGTGGCGACCACGGTGCTGCTCCCCCAGGTCGTGGACGCGGTGGACATCCCCGTGGTGGCCGCGGGCGGCTTCCACGACGGGCGCGGCCTGGTGGCGGCGCTCGCGTACGGGGCGGCCGGGATCGCCATGGGCACCCGCTTCCTGCTGACCTCCGACAGCACCGTCCCGGCCGCGGTGAAGGCGCGCTATCTGGCAGCCGCCGCCTCGGACGTCACGGTCACCACCGCGGTGGACGGGCTCCCCCACCGGATGCTCCGCAGCGAACTGGTCGCCTCCCTCGAACGCTCCGGGCGCGCCGCCGCGCTCGTACGCGCCGTGCGCCATGCCGCGGCCTTCCGGCGGCTGTCCGGGCTGAGCTGGGCGCGCATGGTGCGCGACGGCCGGGCGATGCGGCGGGGCAAGGGGCTCTCCTGGAGCCAGGTGCTGCTGGCCGCCAACACCCCGATGCTGCTGAAGGCGTCGATGGTGGACGGCCGCACCGACACCGGTGTGATGGCCTCCGGGCAGGTGGCCGGGGTGATCGACGATCTGCCGTCGTGCGCGGAGCTGGTGGAGCGGATCATGGCCGAGGCCGCCGCGGCCCTGGACCGGATGCCCGGCGGCCGTACAGTGGGGTGAAAGCGGCCAGACCGGACATGGGCACTGGAGGAGGTCATGGCCGATCCGAAGGGCTTTCTCACCACACCACGCCGCCTTCCGCCGCGCCGTCCGGTGGACGAGCGGGTGCGTGACTGGGACGAGGTGTACGTACCCGGCGGACTGCTGCCGATCGTCACCGCGCAGGCGGACCGCTGCATGGACTGCGGGATCCCGTTCTGCCACGACGGCTGCCCGCTGGGAAACCTCATCCCGGACTGGAACGACCTGGTGTCCCGCGACGACTGGCGGCGGGCGAGCGAGCGGCTGCACGCGACCAACAACTTTCCCGAGTTCACCGGACGGCTGTGCCCGGCACCCTGCGAGAGCGCGTGTGTGCTGGCGATCAACCAGCCCGCGGTGACCATCAAGAACGTCGAGGTCGCCATCGCCGACCGGGCCTGGGAGAGCGGCTACGCGGTCCCGAAGCCGCCGGAGCGGCTGTCGGGGCGGACCGTGGCGGTGATCGGCTCGGGCCCCGCGGGGCTGGCCGCCGCCCAGCAGCTGACCCGCGCGGGGCACACGGTGGCGGTGTACGAGCGGGACGACCGGGTGGGCGGGCTGCTGCGGTACGGCATCCCCTCGTTCAAGATGGAGAAGCACCATCTGGACCGGCGGCTGCGGCAGATGCGCGCGGAGGGCACCAAGTTCCGTACCGGCGTGGGCGTGGGCACCGACGTGGACGCCGCCGAGCTCAGGGCGCGCTATGACGCGCTGGTGATAGCGGTGGGCGCGCGGGCCTGCCGCGAACTGCCGGTGCCGGGCCGGGAGCTGGCCGGAATCCACCAGGCGATGGAGTACCTGCCGCTGGCCAACCGGGTCCAGGAGGGCGACTACGACCGGCCGCCGATCACCGCGGAGGGCAAGCACGTGGTCATCGTCGGCGGCGGGGACACCGGCGCGGACTGCCTGGGCACGGTGCTGCGGCAGGGCGCGGCCTCGGTGACCCAGCTGGACATCCACCCCCGGCCCGGTGACGAGCGGACCGAGGGCGAGCCCTGGCCCACGTACCCCAAGATCTACCGGATGTCCGCCGCGCACGAGGAGGCGCGGGAACTGGCGGCCTCCCCGGAGGCGGACGTGGACGCCCGGGTCTTCTCGGCCGCCACCGTCCGCTTCGAGGGCGACGCGCCGGGCCCGGGGCGGCCGCACGGCAGGGTCCGGGCGCTGCGCCTGGTCGGGGCGGAAGCGGAGGGACGGGCGGAGGCGACCGGGAGCGGAGGCGGTGAGCGGGTGCTGCGGGCCGATCTGGTGCTGCTCGCGCTCGGCTTCCGCGGTCCGGAGCGGGACGGCGGACTGTTCGGCCAGCTCGGTCTGGAGCTGGACGCGCGCGGCACCATCGCCCGCGGCGCCGATTTCGGAACCGGCCGGGACGGGGTCTTCGTGGCCGGTGACGCGGGACGCGGGCAGTCGCTGATCGTGTGGGCGATCGCCGAGGGCCGCTCGGCGGCGGCCGCGGTGGACCGCTACCTGACCGGCGAGACCGCCCTCCCGGCCCCGGTCGGACCGGCGGACCGGCCCATGACGGCCTGAGCCTCGGGCCGGGCCGGGCCGGGCCGGGTTCGAGTGAACGTCCGGCTCTCCGTGAGTAGTCTGCGAGCATGAATGCGCAAGCGCCGCTCCACCACCTCGCCGACGGTGTCTACCTGTGGTCTCCCACGCCCAGCGCCGGATGGGGGCTCGCCAACTGTGGGCTGATCGTGTCCCCCGATGGCGCCGCCGCCTGGATCGACACCCCCTACGACCGGCACATGGCCCGGGACTTCCTGGACCGCAGCCGGTCGCTGATGCCCGAGGGGGGCCGGATCGGGCGAGTGATCGTCACCCATGCGAACGGTGACCATCTGTGGGGCGCGGAGGTCGTGCGCGGCGCCGACATCGTGGCCACCCGCGAGGCGCTCGGCCACATCGAGTACGAACCGGCTCCGCAGCAGCTGCACGCCATGGTGCGCGGCAGCGACCCGGCGACGCCGCTCGGGTGGTACCTCCAGAGCCACTTCGGACGCTTCGACTGGGCCGGTACCGAGGTCGTCGAGCCCACGACGACCTTCACGGGCGAGCTGGACCTGCGGATCGGGCAGGTGCCGGTGCAGCTGACCGCGCTGCCCGCCGCGCACACCACCGGCGATCTCATCGCGTATCTGCCGCGGCAGAAGGTGGCGTTCACCGGCGATGTCATCTTCGCCTCCAGCCCCCGGGACCCCGGCGACCACGCGGTGCACTGGGCCGGTCCGCTGGACAGTGTGATCGCCGCCTGTGAGCGGGTGCTGGCCACCGGGGCGGAGACCATCGTCCCCGGCCATGGGCCGGTGCTCGACCGGGAGGGCGTCCGCGGCCACATCGGATATCTGGAGCACATCCGGGACCGGGCGCGGCAGTTGCACACGGCCGGGGTCCCCGCCCTGGAGGCGGCCCGCAAGATCATCGCCGAGAACGCCTACCCGCTGCCGGGGCTGCCCGAGCGCATGGTGATCACGGTGGGCACCGAGTACCGCCATCTGAACGGCGGGGAGGACCGGCCGGACATCGTCGCCATGATCGCCGATGTCGCCCAGGTGGCCTGGGACCTGCGACAGAGCTGACCGAGCGGGCGGTCGGCGGCCGCCCGCACCCCGCCGCGTTGTCGTACCCGGCGGATAACGTTCTCGGGTAGTGGGCGGCGAACGGCCGCCCATGGCGAGGGGTTACGCTCCCGTGCGGGTCGGAGCGGAGGGAAGGCAGTGGCACAGGTAGCGGGGGAAAGCCGGCACGCGCCGGGCCGGGGGGTGATCGACCTGGCCGACCGCCGGGCGCTGCTGGCCGCCCGGCCCGACGATCCGGTGGTGGCCGAGGAGGGCCGCAGGCTCAAGGAGGCGGCGCTGCTGGACTTCGGGGTCAAGGACAGCGTGGTGTCCTCGTGGCTGTACGCCAAGTGCCACCACCAGATCCCCACCACGGCGGTGGACACGGCGGCGGTGGTGGCCACGGGGGACGGCAGCTGTCTGCTGCTGTACAACCCGGAGTTCTTCGTCGCGATCGGGCCGAGCGGGGTGCGGTTCGTCCTGTTCCACGAGGCGCGGCATCTGATCCACCGCCATCTGTACGTGGACGAGGAGCTGCGCGCCGACCCGGTCTTCGGCCTGGCGGCCGAAGTCGCGATCAACCATGTGGCGTTGGTCCGGCTGGCCCAGGGCGGCCTGCCGACCCGTGCGGTGCCGGACGGCGCGGGCGGCACCCGCCGGGAGCCGGTGGGCGTCGATCCGCACGAGGTGCACCGGCGGTATGTGGCCGATCTGCGCGAGCAGGGCTTCGAGCCGCTGTCCTACCGGGACTTCACCGAGACCGACCTGAGGATCTACGGGGAGCTGAAGCGGATGCGCACCCCTCCCGTGCCGCCGGTCCTGTGCGTCCACATGAGCCCCGGCGGGGACGGCGAGGGGGACGGGGCGCGGCACCGGCTGCCGATGGACGCGGAGGCGGTGGCCTCGGCCGTCGAGGAGACGCTCGCCGAGGTGACGCGCGGCGCGCTGCGCGGCGAAGGGCTCGCCCGGGACGAGCTGCTGGCCCTCGCGGACCGCACCACCGGCGGCGGCAGGCGGCTGGAGAAGTTGTGGGGGCGGATGGGGCTGGGCGCGCTGCGCGGGGAGACACAGCGGACCCGGCGGGTGGAGTGGTGGCGGCGCTGGCTGTCCGACACCCTTGCCTCCAGACTGCGCGAGGGCGAGCGGCTGATCTACCCGAAGAAGCAGGGGGCGGTGCTGCTGGCGCTCGGGCACGATCCGATGCTGGCGCGGCGGGGCCCGGAGCGCACCAAGGTCGTGGTCATCGCGCTGGACACCTCGGGGTCGATGCCCCAGCCGGTGATCGACTGGATCACCACGCTGGTGGGCCGCGCCGAGGGAGTCGAGAGCCACTGGCTGAGCTTCGACGGCGCGCTGATGCCGTTCGTCCCCGGCGAGCGGGTGCGCGGCGGCGGGGGCACCGACTTCCAGCAGGTCGTGGACTACGTGGAGGGGCGGCGGGCGGTGGACGGCCGCCGGTTCGAGGAGTGCGCCGACGCGGTGATCATGGTCACCGACGGCCACGCCCCCACGGTGACCCCGGCCCAGCCCGACCGGTGGATCTGGCTGATCACGGACGGCGGCGACGACTGGCCGGAGCGGCACGACCCGCCGATGGCCTGCCACCGGGTGGTCACCGGCGACAGCTGAGCCGGGGACCGGGAAACCGTCTTCGCCGAGGGGCAGGGCGCGCGACACGTACGAACGAACGACACGGGTAACGGGGGATCAGTCACCGTGAGCAGTGTGGACACGAGTGTGGTCACGACGGCGCCGACCGCGGCCGCCGGGCGGCAGGAGCGAGCGGCCGCGGAAAACGGCCGGCGGGCCACCGCCGGCGCCTCCGAGCCGCCGCGCCGGGCCGGGGCCCGGCTGGAGCAGTTCATCAGCGCCATGATCGCGATGCGGCAGACCGGCCAGGTCTTCGGCGAGCACGGGATCGGCAAGACCTCGACGTTTCTGTCCTACATCCCGCGGGCCCATCCGGGCACCGAGGTCATCCTGGTCCCGGCGGCCAACCTCACCCCCGACGATCTGCTGGTGAACGCGCCGGTGCGGGACGACCGCACCGGGGAGCTGGTACTCACTCAGCTGATCATGCGTCAGCTCACCCCGGGTGTGCCCTTCGTGCTGCTCATCGACGACTCGCTGCAGGCCGGGGAGACCATCCAGTCCCAGCTGATGCAGATCGCCTGCAACTGGACGCTGGGCGAACACGATCTGCGCGCGCTCGGCTGTGTCGGGGTGTTTCTCGCGGACAACGAGTCGCCGGCCGAGACCAGCGCCCGGCGCGGCGATCTGGCCGTCCTGGACCGCATGGTCACCCTGCGGATCACGGCCAATGACACCGCCTGGCGGTCCACGCTGGCCGAGCGGTACGAGGACTGGGACCTGACCGGGGTGTTCCAGATCTGGGCCGGGCTCACCCCGTATCTGCGCTCGCTGCTCTCCCCGCGCACCCTCCAGCACGTCCTGGACTGCGCCCGCGCCGGGTTTCCGCTGTCCTGGGGGCTGCCACTGGTGGGCGGGGTGCGGCTGCGGCTGCGCGACCGCGGGGCCGACGGCTCCCCCGGCCCCGACCGCACCGCCGAGCTTCTCGACGCCATCGCAGGCGCCCTGGGCCTCCCCAATCCCGCCACCATCCCCGACCCGGTGCGGAGCATCCTGCGCACCGCGGTCCGGGAGAACTGGGCGGTGCTGCTCCAGGGCCCGCCCGGCTGCGGAAAGACGGAGATCACCAAGGCGGTGGTCCGCGAGGAGAGCGGAAGCGAGCCGGTGTACTTCTCGCTGCCGGTGACCAACGTGGAGGACCTGTGCGTGCCGATCCCCACGCCGGACGGCACGCTGGACACCCTGTTCAGCCGCGCGCTGATGGGCCCCGACCCGAAGGTGATCATCTGGGACGAGTACAACCGCCCCAAGGACAAGGCCACGTTCGCCAAGCTGATGGAGATCACCCAGGAGTGGTCGCTGGCCGGGCGGCCGATCCCGGGGCTGCGCGCCCAGGTCGCGCTGCAGAACCCGCCGTACCACCTCGGCCGCAAGCTGCTGGTCAGCAGCAACAACGTGGCCCAGGCCAGCCGTTTCACGGTGAGCTACGAGGTGAGCCCGCAGGACATCCCGGCCAACGAATGGCTGATCGGCACCTACGGCGAGGTGGCCGAGACGGTTCTGGAGTGGTGGAAGAGCGACATCGACGACGAGGGCCGGGACTGGATCACCAAGCGCACCCTGGAGCGGCTGATCAAGCTGCACCACGCCGGGCAGCCGCTGGAGACGGGGCTGATCTATCTGGGCGACGGCGAGTACGCCCCGGTGCCGCTGTCCAAGCTGGAGGCGCGGCTCGCCGAGCGCGCCGAGCAGCGGGTGATCGGCCTGCGGGAGATAGCGCGCGACGTGGACCGCTGGGAGGCCCGGCTGGCGGCCGCGTCCGAAACGTCGGACGAGGGGACCAATGACACCGATCTGGTGCACCAGGTGCTCGCCAACGCCGAGGTGTCCCAGCTCAAGCGGAACGCCGAGGTGGTCGCCCGGCTGCTGCGCCATATGCCGCCCAAGCTGCGCGCCGCCCACATGGTGGGCCAGTCGCCGGAGCGGCAGCGGTTCTGGATCGGCGCACTGGCCCGGATGACGGAGCTGTCCGGCACCGGATGAGCCCGGCCCCGCCCTCTTCCACATCCCTCCCTTCCCCCGCTCGCACAACGGGACCGAACGACGAACGGAGCGCGCCCGCGTGGTGACGTACGAACGGGACACCCTGGTGTCCGCGGCCTTCCAGGTGGCCGGCCCCTCCCTCTCCTCGGCGCTGATGCCCCGGCTCCGGCAGGAGACCCTGAGCCTGCTCCGGTCCCGGGAGCGGCTGCCCGCGCATCTGGTGGACGAGGTGTTCGCCTCCGGCGACCGGGAGCTGCTGGAGGCCCTGGCCGGGGCGCGGGCCGGCGCCGAGCGGCAGGCCGAAATGCTCCGGCTCGCCGAGCTGGCCGACCCCGGCCTGGCCCGCACGCTCTACACCGAGCCGCTGTCCGGCACATGGCGGCAGCACCTACGGCGTACGGTGCTCAGCGCGGCGGCCGCGCACCCGGCCGACCCCGGCTGGCGCGCCCCGGGCGGCCTGGTGGACTTCCTGCTGTCCGCCACCGCGCCGTACGACCTGCTCCCGGCGCTGGAAGCGCCCTTCCCCGAGGTGGTGCGGCATGTGCTCGAGAAGATCGGCACATCGCTGGACGCGTCGCAGCAGCTGAGGGCCTGCCGCGCGGCGCTCACCCACGGTGGGGTGGCCGAGGTGGCCGCCCTGGCCGAACTGGCCGCTGTGCACCCGGCGGTGGCGGAGGTGGTGCGCCGGGCGGAGGCGGCGCAGGACCCGGCCGCCGTGCTGGAGGCGGCCGAACGGGCGGCCGTCGAGGCGGCTTCCGTCGGTGAGGAGACGGCCGGGGAGCCCGAGGCGGCCGAGGCCGCACCCGCCGGTGATGAGCTGGTGCGGCGGCTCCGCGAGCTCACCTACGGGATGGCGAATCCCCCGCTGGACGCCGTGGACTGGGAGTTGCTGCTGGCCGAGGACAAGCGGGAGCCCTTCTCCGGGCGCACCCTCCTGCTGCTGGCCTCCCACCCGGACTGCCCGGACGAGCTGGTGCTGGCCATGTACCGAAGGTCCTCGGAGCCCCTCCCTGCCACCTCCCCGCTGCCCTGGCGCCTGCTCACCGAGACCGACTGGAAGGACGGCTACCACCACGACCGTCTGGCGCGGCTGCTGCGGCGCGGCATCCGGGAGGGCGCGTTCCCGGTGGACCGCGTCCTGGCCGAGGTGCAGCCCGCGTCCCGGGTCCTGGCCTCGCTGCCGTACGGCACGGAACCGCTCGGCCCGGCGATGGCCGCGCTGCTGGAGCCGCTGGGCGACGACTTCGCGGCCTGGCGCGCGCTGTATTCGCTGCTCCCCCGGTTCACCGGGACGAGCACGGAGCTGGTCGCGGCCGCAGTCGAGCAGCAGGCCAAGCACCGCGGCAAGACCTGGCCGAGGCCGCTGGAAGCCGAGTATCCGGTGAAGCGCCCGGAAGGGCTCCGCGGGGTGTTCCTCCGGCTGTTCCTCCAGGCCGCCGAGGAGGTGCAGAGGGCACTGGCGCCCCATCTGGACCGGCGCGGCGTCCAGCATCTGCTGGTCTTTCACCAGCCGTCGTCCGCCCTGCGCGACCTGTTCGTGAACCTCCACGGCACGTCGGTGCTGGCCTGTACCGCCTCCGACTGGGAGCTGCCCGCGGGCAAGATCGAGGAACTGCTGGCCCACGACGAGCCCGAGATCAACACCAATCTGTATGTGTACACGGCGCTCACCGACGAGCAGCGCCGGGGCGTCCTCGCGGGCCGCCGGTTCGGCGCCCCACCCGGAGCGGACGGGGCGCCGGACGCGGAGCCGCTGCCGATCACCGATGAACTGATCGAGCACATACGGCTCAGCGGGCGCCGGCACTGGCTGCTGCCGATCTGCGACTCGGGCGATCCGCGGCTGGCCCGCGTCCTGCTGGGCAAGATCAAGCTGCACACGCTCGCCGGGCAGCTGCGTCTGCTGGTCCGGGTGTGGGAGCGGCACGGTGCCGAGGAGGTGCGAGGGCTGCTGGAGGAGACCGAGTTCCCCGAGCGCCGCAGCCGCAAGCATCCGCTGCCGAAGGCGACCCATGAGATCGTCCGGAGCGCGCTGGAGGCGGCGGACGGTCCGGCCGTGCTGCGCGCGGAGCTGGACCGCTCCCGGGGGCCCGCGGGCCGGGTGGCGTTCCTGCGCGCCCAGGGCGCCACCCGGGACCTCGTCACAACGGCGCTGGAGCGGCTGGCCGAGGAGGCCGGACCGGGGCTGCCCTGGGCGGAGCTGGCCCGGGAGCATGAGCGCGATCCGCTCCCCGACGCCCTGCTGGTGGTGCTCGCCGAGGCGGGCGACTGCCCGGAGGAGTTGCGCACCGAGGGCGGTGTGGCGGAGCTGCGGCTGCAGCACCACGCGCATCCCCACAAGTCCACCGGGCCGCGGCCGGACCCCTTGGACCTGGTGCGCCACCATCCGCTGCCGCCGCCGCCCCACCGCCGGAACGACTGGCTGGACAAGGCGGCCGGCCTCGGCACGCTGACCCCGCTGGACGTGCTGTACGAGGCGAGGCCCGCCGGGGACGCGGCCGCCTATCTGGCGTACCGCCACAACCGCACACGGCAGGACGGGCCGGACTTGGCGGGGCTCGCCGCGAGCCGCAAGGCCCTGGAGCTGGCCACCACCCATCTGGGCGAGGATCCGGAGGCGTGGGCGCTGGCGCTGCGGCTGCTGCCCGACTTCACCGGCACTTTCCCCGAGCTGCTGACCACGGCGGCCGCCATCGTCAGTTGACCGCCGGCGGGAGATCCTGCTCGGCCCAGATGATCTTTCCTTCGCTGGTGTAGCGGGTGCCCCAGCGCTGGACCATCTGGGCGACCAGGAACAGGCCCCGGCCGCCCTCGTCGGTGATGGCGGCGCGGCGCAGATGCGGGGAGGTGCTGCTGCCGTCGGCGACCCTCGCAGATCAGCGTGCGGTTGCGCAGCAGCCGCAGGCGGATCGGGCCGTCGGCGTGGCGGATGGCGTTGCCGAGGAGTTCGCTGACGACCAGTTCGGTGGTGAAGACCGCCTCGTCGAGGTTCCAGTCGGTCAGCGTGCGGGCCACGGCGGCCCGCATTCCGGCGACCACGGCGGGATCCGGGGCCAGGTCCCAGGAGGCCACGTGCCGCTCGTCCAGGGCGGTGGTGCGGGCGACGAGCAGGACCACGTCGTCGGTGGGGCGCGGCGGCAGCAGGGCGCGCATCACGGCGTCGCAGGTGTGCCCGGGGTCGGGGTCGGGGCCGGCGGCAGCGAGTGCCTGGCGCAGCAGGCCGAGTCCGGTGTCGATGTCCCGTTCTCGGTCCTGGACGAGTCCGTTGGTGTAGAGGACCAGTCGGCTGCCGGCGGGCAGCGGGATCGCGGACGCCTCGAAGAGCCGCCCGCCGAGTCCCAGCGGCGGCCCGGCGGGCAGGTCCGGGAAGGTCACGGTGCCGCCCGGGCCGACGACAGCGGGCGGCGGATGACCGGCCCGCGCCATGGTGCAGCGCTGGGCGACGGGGTCGTAGACGGCGTACAGACAGCCGGCCCCGACCGCGCCGATACCGCCATTCCTGGCGGCCTCCTCCTGGTCGAGCTGGGCCACCACGTCGTCGAGCTGGGTGAGCAGTTCATCGGGCGGCAGGTCGACGACGGAGAAGTTGTGGACCGCGGTGCGCAACCGGCCCATGGTGGCGGCGGCGTGCAGTCCGTGGCCGACGACGTCGCCGACGACGAGGGCGACCCGCGCGCCCGACAACGGGATGATGTCGAACCAGTCGCCGCCCACTCCGGCGTGGGCGGGCAGATAGCGGTACGCGGCGTCGACGGCGTGCTGTTCGGGGCGGCCGCGGGGCAGCAGGCTCTGCTGCAGGGCCAGTGCGGTGGCGTGTTCGCGTGCGTACCGCCGGCCGTTGTCGATGGCGACGGCCGCCTGCCCGACGAGTTCGTCGGCGAAGGACCGGTCCTCGTCGTCGAAGGGGGCGGCGCCCTCCAGACGCCGGAACTCGGCCTGTCCCAGCAGCACACCGCGGGCGCTGAGCGGGACGGTCAGCAGGGTGTGGCCGGAGGGCGGGCGGAACCGCTCCTCCCGTACGGCGCTGACCGCGACGCGGCGCATCCGGGACCGCGCGTCGACCGGTTCCTCGCCGCGCAGCACGGACTCCAGCAGGTCGACGGTGGCGATGTCGGCGAAGCGCGGGACCGCGACGTCGGCCAGTTCCTCGGCGGTGCGCGTCATGTCGAGGGTGGTGCCCACGCCCACGCTCGCGCCGTACAGGAGTTCCAGGCGTGCCCATGCCGCGTCGGCCTTGTCGGTCAGCGCCTGGAGTTCGGTGGTGTCGCGCAGGGTGGCGACGCTGCCCCAGAGCTGTCCGCGGCCCGAGGTGGGGCGCTGGTTGACGGCCAGCCGCCGGTCCCCGATCTGGATGACCTCGTCGGTGACGGGGCGGCCGGAGGCGAGCAGTCCGGCGGTCTCCGGGGCCAGGCCGGCCTCGGTGATCCGCCCGCCGCGCACCTCCGGCGGCAGTCCGAGCAGCCGCCGGGCCTCGTCGTTGGCGAGCACCATCCGGCCCTCGCCGTCGAGGATGAGCACGCCTTCCCGGACGGCGCGCAGCACGGCGTCGTGATGTTCGTACATTCTGGTGATCTCGGCGGGGTTCAGCCGGTGGGTCTGGCGCCGCAGCCGCCTCCCCACCAGCGCCGCGCCCCCGGCTCCGAGGACGAGGGCCAGCGCGGTGGATCCGTAGAGCATCGGCAGTTGACGATCCACCGAAGCGGTCACGCCGTGGAGGGCGACCCCGACGTTGACGATGCCGATGACCCGGCCCCCGGCCCCCGCGACGGGGGCAGCCGCGCGGATCGAGGGGGCGGAGAGGGGGACGGCGGAGACCTTGTCCGTGAAGGGTCTGCCGGCCGTGGCCGGGTAGAGGGGGAGGTCGGCGCGGGTGCCGATGAGCTTCGGGTCGGGGTGGGTGTACCGGATGCCCCGGGGGCTGGTCACCACGATGTAGTCGACACCGGACTCCCGCCGGAGCCGCATCGCGTAGGGCTGGAGGGTCGCGGAGGGGTGGCGGGACTCCAGCGCCCGCCGGACGCCGGGGGCGATCGCCAAGGTCTGCGCGACGGTGAGGGCACGTCCCCGGGCCTGGCTCTCATGGCTGCCGCGGGCCTGAAGGACCAGCGTGGTCCCTGTGGCGAGCACCAGCAGCGTCACGATCACCAGCATCAGGGCGCACACCTGCCCGGCGACGCTGCGCAAGCCCAGGGCCGAACGCACCTTCACAGGGTTTTTATCTCACATATGGACATACATCACACCTGGTGATGATTCCCTCCGTTGGAGGGACGCTGGGCCGCCATTCCCCGCGCAAGGCGAACTACGCGTGGCAAGCCGGGTATAACCGGCTACTCATCCCCATAAGGAGTTCCCATGCGTATCCAGACGGCCCTGTCCACGCTCGCCCTCGCCGCCGCGTTCCTGGCGGTCGGCGCGACCGGCGCCACCGCGAACGACGGACCCGATGTCAACGTCTACAACTCGAGCAACACGGCCTTCCCCGGCGTGTGCGCCAGCAACGAGTTCTCCTTCGTCACCGTCCCGGTCAATCTCCTGGGCGCGTCGGACTCCAGCTCCTGCCGGTGACCAGCTCCGCCCGCACGCACCTCACCGCTCGGCTCACAGATTGACCATGTGTCCGGCGAGGCCGTGCAGGGCCTCCTTCACCGCCTCGCTCAGGGTGGGGTGGGCGTGGATGTTGCGGGCCAACTCGTGGACCGTCAGATCCCACGCTTGAGCGAGGGTCAGTTCCGGCAGGAGTTCGGTGGCCTCGGGGCCGATCAGGTGGCCGCCGAGCAGTTCGCCGTGGCGGTCGTCGCTGATGAGCTTCACGAAGCCGCCGGGGTCGCCGAGGCCGTGGGCCTTGCCGTTGGCGGTGAACGGGAACGTGGCCACCTTGACGTCGAAGCCGCGTTCGCGCGCCTGGGCCTCGGTCCAGCCGAAGCTGGCGATCTGCGGCTGGCAGAACGTCGCCCGGGGAATCATCACGTAGTCGAGTTCCATGGTTTCCGCGCCGCCGATGGTCTCCGCCGCGACGATGCCCATGGCCTCGGCGGCGTGGGCGAGCATCAGCTTGGCGGTCACGTCGCCGACCGCGAAGATGTGCGGCACGCCGGTGCGGCACCGGCCGTCGACGTCGATGGCGCCCCGGTCGGTCAGCCGGACCCCGGCCCGGTCCAGCCCGTACCCCTGCACCCGCGGCCGGAAGCCGATCGCCTGGAGCACCCGCCCGGCCTGCAGGGTCTGGCGCTGGCCGCCCGTGGTCACCATGACCTTGACGGCGGGGCCCGCGTCGTTGATCGCCTCGACCCGGGTGGAGGTGAGGATGTTGATGCCCAGTCTGCGGTAGCGACGGGTCAGCTCGGCGGAGACGTCCTCGTCCTCCAGGGGGACGATCCGGTCCAGGAACTCCACAAGCGTCACCTGCACCCCGTAGCTGTGCATGATGTACGCGAACTCGACGCCGATGGCGCCCGCGCCCGCGATCAGGACGCTGCCGGGCAGGTCCGGCGCGAGGATCTGCTCCTCGTAGGTGACCACCCGCTCGCCGCGCGAGGTGCCGGGCAGCAGGTTCGCGGTGGCTCCGGTCGCGATGACGCAGTGGTCGAAGGAGACGGCCTCCGTCCGGCCGTCGGCGAGCGTGACCCGCAGGGTGTGGGGGTCGGTGAAGACGCCCCGCCCGTCGTACTGCGTGATCTGGTTCTTCCTCATCAGGTAGTGGATGCCTTTGACCCGGCCGTCCGCCACCTTCCGGCTGCGTTCGTAGGCCACCCGGTAGTCCAGGCTCAGCTCGCCGTTCACCCGGATGCCGAAGGTCTGCGCCTCATGGGTGAGCAGATGGGCCAGCTCGGCGTTGCGCAGCAGCGCCTTGGACGGGATGCATCCCACGTTCAGGCAGACGCCGCCCCAGAACCGCTCCTCGACGACGGCCGTGCGCAAGCCCAGCTGCGCGGCGCGGATCGCCGCCACATAGCCGCCCGACCCCGCCCCCAGGACCACGACGTCAAAATGTGCGCTCATGCGTCGCACCTTAGACATTAGAGTCGGGGTATGGCTTCAGACGAGGGGTCCGTTCGGGTCGACAGCTGGATCTGGTCCGTGCGGCTCACCAAGACGCGTTCGCTCGCCGCCTCGGCCTGCCGGGCCGGGCACGTCCGCGTCAACGGTGAGCGCGTCAAGCCCGCCCAAGCGGTGCGGCCGGGTGACGAGGTGCGGCTGCGCCATGCGGGGCGGGACCGGGTCGTGGTGGTGTCGCGGATCGTGCGCAAGCGGGTCGGGGCGGCCGTGGCGGTCGAGTGCTACGTCGACAACAGCCCGCCTCCGCCGCCGCGCGAGCAGACCGTGCCCATCGGGCTGCGGGACCGTGGCGCGGGCCGCCCCACCAAGCGCGACCGGCGTGAGATGGAGCGGCTGCGCGGGCTGTGACACCGGGCCCGCGCCACCGGCCGCCCCGGTCACTCCACGCCGATCCGTACCGGGCCGCCGTGCGCGTCGGCCCGGGCGACCCAGTCGGCGGACAGATGGAGCGGGCGGCCCGGGGCCACGGTGTGCGGGACACGCTGCCGGTGCAGCGTACGGCCGTCCTGGCGGACCACGAGCACCGGCCGGGTGAGGAACGCGGCGGTGCGCAGGATGAAGTGGCGATGCGGCGGGGGCGGGCCGTCCGGGGCGATACGGCCCGGCGCCACCCACCGCAGGGGGGCGTCGGTCCGGACCGGCAGCGGGGCCCCCGGCCACGGCTCGCCGGCCAGATGGCGCAGCACCGGACCGGCGGCGAACCGGCCGTCCAGCGCGGCGGTGGCGGCCGTCTCGACGGGGTGCAGCAGATTGCCCACGGCGAAGACCCCGGGTTCGCGGGTACGGAACCCGGCGTCGGTCTCCGGCCCCCGGGTGCCGGGGTCGAGGGGGATTCCGGCGCCGCGGGCCAGTTCGTGGTCGGGGATCCAGTCACCGGTGAACACCACGGTGTCACAGCCGATGGTCGCGGTCCGGCCGTCCCGGTGCCCCACGCGGACCCCCGTCAGCCGGTCGCGGCCGGTCAGTCCGGTCACGGTGGTGTCGGTGAGCAGCGGAACGCCGTGGCGCAGCCGGGCGGCGAGGTGGCGCGCCGGGTGGGTCTGGTGGCGGGGCAGGCCGGTGACCATGGCGGCGACCTCGACCCCGGCGCCGCGGAGGGTGTCGACCGCGGAGTAGCCGACGCGTTCGGCGCCCACGACGACCGCCCGGCGGCCGATGTTCTGGTGGTGCACATGGACGGCTTGCTGCAACTGCCCGGTGGTGTAGACGCCCGCGGGCCGGGTGCCGGGCACCAGTCGTGCGCTGCGCGGGCGTTCGCGGGCGCCGGTGGCCAGGACCACGGCCCTGGCGGTGACGCGCTCCAGCCCGGTCGGCGCGGTGAGGTCCACGGTGCGCGGCCCGGCCCATCCGGTGGCGGTGACGCCGGTGCGCAGGACGGCCCCGGCGCGCAGCGCGGCGGCGATGTGGCGGCGGGCGTAGTCCGGGCCGCTGAGCAGCCGGCGCAGATCGCGCAGCCCGAATCCGGTGTGATCGCAGTGGCGCGGGATGCCTCCGGCGTGCTGCTCGCGGTCGATGACCTCGACGGTGTCCACTCCGGCCCCGGCCAGCCGGGTGGCGACGGCCAGTCCGGCGGGTCCGGCGCCGATGACCAGGACGTCCACGGTGCGGTGGGTGCGGTCGGTGGCGTTCATCGGCGGGCCTCGGTGGGTGCGGCGGCGGGGGTGGCGCGGTCCTCGTCGAACTGGGCGCGTACGGCGGCTCCGCAGTAGAAGCCCTGGCAGCGGCCGCCCAGCGCGCGGGTGCGGCGCCGCAGTCCGTCGAGCGACCCCGGGGGCACGGTGGCCCGCAGCGCGTCGCGGATCTCGCCGCGGGTGACGCGCTCGCAGTGGCAGACGACGGTGCCGTACGCGGGGTCGGCGGCGATGAGGTCGGCGCGCTGGTAGGGGCGCGGGAACGCCTCGCCGATGTTCGGCATCCTGGGTGGTTCGAGTTCCTGCGCGGGGCCCGGGTCGAGGCCGCAGCGGGTGAGCAGGTCCCGGACGTGTGCGGCGATGGCCATCGAGGCGGTCAGCCCGGTGGAGCGGATGCCGCCGACGGTCACGTAACGCTGCTCGGGGTGGGCGCGGATCTGGAAGTCGGCGTGTTCGGTGGCGGCGCGGAGCCCCGCGTAGACCGCGGTGACCTCCTCGTCCAGCAGCTCGGGCATGATCCGGGCGCCCTTGTCGCGGAGCAGGGCCAGCCCGGCGGCCGAGGAGCCGGTGGCGTGCTTGTCGTCGAGGTCCTCGGCAGTGGGGCCGAGCATGACGTTGCCGTACACGGTGGGCGCCACCAGCACGCCCTTGCCGCGTGCCGTGGGCACCGGCAGCAGGATGTGGCCGACCAGGCCGCGGGCGAACTTGTCGAAGACGATGAGCTGGCCGCGCCGCGGGGTGACGCTGAACTCGGTGTGGCCGAGCCGCCGGTCGATCTCGTCCGAGTGCAGTCCGGCGGCGTTGACCAGGTAGCGGGCGCGCAACGGGCCGCGGCTGGTGGCGATCTCGTGGTGGCCTGCGGTGGTGATGGCTCCGGCGGTGCAGTTGAGGTGCAGGTCCGCTCCGGCGCGCACCGCCTGGGTGGCGTAGGCGAGGGTGGTGGTCCAGGGGCAGATGATGCTCTCGCCGGGGACTTCGAGGGCGCCGAGGGCGCCGGGCCCCAGACGCGGTTCGCGCGCGTACACCTCGTCCGCGGTGAGGACGCGGGTGTCGTGGCAGTCGTTGCGCGCGGCCTTCTCCGCGAGGGCGGGCAGGGCGGCGAGCTGTTCGGAGTCCCAGGCGACGAGCAGGGCGCCGAGCGGTTCCACCGGGATGCCGGCCTCGGCGGCGTAGGCGTTCAGCCGCCGGTAGCCCTCGCGCACCAGCCCGGCCTCCAGGGTGCCGGGAGTGGCGTCGAAACCGGTGTGCAGAATCGCGGTGTTGGCCTTGGATGTGCCGTCGCCGACGTCGTCGGATGCCTCCACGAGGGCGATGCGCAGCGGGTGCGCGGCGAGTTCGCGGGCGATGGCGGTGCCGACCACCCCGGCGCCGATGATGGCCACGTCGTAGACCTCGCCGGGGAGGTCACCCGTGGTCGTTACGGTCATGCTGGGTTCCTTGGCTCCTCGGGGCGGTTGCTCAGTGGTGGGTCAGCAGCGTGGCCACGGCCGACCGGAAACCGGCCCGGCGCTCGGCGGCCTCGTCCGCGCTGATCCGCGGTGTGTAGACGGCGGCCGGTTTCCACTCCGGGACGGCCTGCGCGAGCGGCAGGCCGGGGTCGAGTCCCAGCCGGGCGACGGCACCCACGCCGAGGGCGGTGACATCGGGCAGGGCGGACACCTCGACGGGCAGTTGCAGCAGGTCGGCCTGGGCCTGCATGAGCAGCGCGGAGCGGGTGAGGCCCCCGTCGGCCCGGAGGGTGGTGAGCGGTGCGCCCAGGTCGGCGGCGGCCGCGTCGGCGATCTCGGCCACCTGCGCGGCGATGCCCTCGCACAGGGCGCGCACCAGGTGGCCGGCGGTGGTGTCGAGGCCGAGGCCGGTCACCGAGCCCCGGAGGTCGCCGCGCCACCAGGGTGCGGCGAGTCCGGCGAGCGCCGGTACGAAGGTCACTCCCCCGGTGTCCGGCACGGAGCCGCCCACCGGGTCGAGGTCCTGGGGGCCGCCGATCACGCCCAGGCCGGTGAGCCAGCGTACGGCGGAGGCGGCGGTGTACACCTGTCCGTCGAGGCAGTAGCTGGTCTTCCCGCCGAGCCGCCAGGCCACGCAGCTCACCAGGCCGCTGGTGCCGCGGCGGGGCCGGGAGCCGGTCTGGGCGAGCAGGAAGGCGCCGGTGCCGTAGGTGCATTTGGCGGCGCCGGGCTCGGTGACGCTCTGGGCCAGCAGGGCGGCCTGCTGGTCGACGAGGAGGCCGGTGAGCGGGATCTCGTCCCCGAAGGCGGTGGTGGTTCCGGCCATGGTGTCCGCGTCGACGACCCTGGGCATCTGTTCGCCCGTCAGTCCGTAGACGTCCAGCGCCTCCGGGGACCATGCGACGCGGTCGAGGTCGAGCAGCCCGGTGCGCCCGGCGGTGGCCGCGTCGGTGACGAACGCGCCGGTGAGCTGGTGGATCAGCCAGACGTCGCTGGTGGTGACGACGCCCTCGCGGGTCCGGTGGCGGCGCAGCCAGGCCATCTTGGGCGCCGCGAAGTACGGGTCGAGGGGCAGTCCGGTGAGTTCGCGCAGGGTGTCGGCGTGTTCCTCGAGGTCCGCGCACACCGTCCGGGCCCGCCGGTCCTGCCACACCAGGGCGTCGGTCAGCGGGGCGCCGGTCGCGGGATCCCACACCAGCACCGTCTCGCCCTGGTTGGCGAGGCCGACCGCCACGACCGGCTCACCGGCCCGCGCGAGCGCCTGGCGTCCGGCGTCGACAACGGACGCGAGGAGTGCGGCGGGGTCGACCTCGACCAGCCCGCCGGCGAGGTGGCGCGTGCGCACGGCCACCTCGGCGGAGCCGAGCACACCGCGCTCCGGGCAGAGGACCAGCGCCTTGGTGCCCGAGGTGCCTTGGTCGACGGCGAGCACCGCTCCGGTCGCGGGGCCGGCCGGTGTGCGGTGGGGACGCTCTGCAGGCAGCATGTCCGGTTCTTCGGTGGGCGGTCGTTCTTCGTGTCGGGGGTGTTCTTCGGTGGGACGTACTTCGGTGGGATCGTTCCGTGGCGGCGGAGATCTTGGCTGAAAGCGTGGTGCAGCGGCGAGGCCGCGTCAAGAGCCCATGCCCGGTGTTCGGTTGCCGGACACCCGGTCCGGGGTCGCGCCGGATGCGGACCCTGGCCCCCTTGAGTCATGACGGGATGGCTATAGGATCCCGGACATCCACTCGTCAGGCCCTGGAATCCGTCGCGCCCGGTACATCACGCTCCGTCCGAAAGTCATCCGATGCCCGAGGAAGTGTTCCGCCCCGTCTACCACCCCGCGGGTTACGACAGCGGACTGCGCATCGCGTTGCAGGACGTGCGTACGGGCCGGTGGATATCCATGCGCGACCTGCTGGCGGCGACACCGACCTGGGCCCAGTGGACGCAGCGCACGCAGGTGCTGGCCGCGGTGGCGGCCGGGTCCAATGTGGTGGAGGCGTGGCGCGCCGAGGAGCCGCACAGCGTCGCCGCGCTGGTGATGTACAGCCGGGTGGTGGTGGAGCGGACCATGCGCGCCCATCGCGAGGGGCACCAGCGCACCCGCGAGCTGTGGCGGGAGGCATGGGAGTCCTGCCAGCTGGCCGCGCACAACTCCCCGGCCGACCCGGTGCCCTGGGTGTGCCAGCTGGCGCTCGCCCAGCTCGACAAGGAGCAGCGGCTGCCGGACCACCGCACGGACCCGCCGGGGCCGTTGCTGTTCCCCGGCCCGTGGGGGCTGCTGGCGGAGGCCGACCGGCGCGATCCGCACAACCGCGAGGCGTACCACCGCATGCTGCAGTTCGTGTACGCGCGGCGGGCGGGCGGTTCGCTGGCCGAAGCGGTCAACTTCGTGCAGTGGGTGGTCTCGGGGGCGCCCGGGGGCTCCCCGCTCCATGTGCTGCCGCTGTACGTCCACGTCGAGCGGTACCGCGAGGAGCGGGGCTACGAGAAGGCGCTGGACCTGCACTGGGCCACCGAGGACGCGGCACGCGACGCCGACAAGGCGCTGCACCTCTGGTTCGACCACGCGGACCCGGAAACCAGCTCGCTGCTGGATCTCAACCATCTGGCGCACGCCCTGTGGGGCGCACTGCAATTCACCGAAGCGGCCCGGGTCTTCGATGCGCTGGGACCGTATTTCACGCCACTCCCCTGGGCCTATCGCACGTCCGACGCGAATGACCGCGCGCAGGCCGAGGACATGTTCCTGCGCGCCCGGGTCCGCTGTCTCGCGGGCGCCCGCGGAAACAGACCCGGCTACGGCGGCTGAGCCGTCCCTTCCCCTGGCCGATCCCTTTCCCCCACCCTTTTCCCACCTCTGCTGACCGTCCTCGCTTTCCCCTTCGGAGGTATGTCATGTCCACACCCTGGTCCCGTTCCGTTTCGACACCACAGCAGGACGAAGAACAAAGACTGCGCGAGCTGGGATACCAGCCGGTGCTGGCCCGCCGGATGGGGAGCTTCGGCAATTTCGCCATCAGCTTCTCGGTCATTTCCATTCTGTCCGGTTGCATGACCCTGTACGGGTTCGGGCTGGACACCGGCGGCCCCGCGGTGATGCTGTGGGGCTGGGCCGGTGTCGGGCTGTTCGTGCTGTGCGTGGGCCTGGCGCTGGCGGAGGTCACCAGCGCGTATCCGACCTCCGGCGCCCTTTACTACATGGCCGACCGGCTCGGTGGCCGCGCCTGGGGCTGGTACACCGGCTGGCTGAACCTGCTGGGACTGCTGGGCGCGATCGCCGGTATCGACTACGGCGCGGCCCAATTCACCGGCGCCCTCCTCAATTTGCAGTGGGGATTCACCCCCACCCCACAGTCGACCATGGTTATTTTCGTCTGCATTCTGTTGTTGCATGCCACACTGAATCTGTTCGGAGTGCGCCTGGTCAGTCTGCTCAACTCGGTCAGCGTGTGGTGGCACTTGGCGGGAGTCGCGGTCATCGTCGGCGCGCTGGCGATCATTCCGTCCCACCATCAGTCCCCTGAATTCGTGTTCACCGAGTTCGTCAACAACACCGGCTGGTCGAATCCCCTCTATGTGGCCGCCATCGGCCTGTTGCTCGCCCAGTACACCTTCTCCGGGTACGACGCCTCGGCGCATCTGTCCGAGGAGACGTCCAACGCCTCCGTGTCCGCCGCCCGTGGCATCGTCCGCGCCATCTGGGTGTCCTGGGTGGCCGGGTTCGTGCTGCTGGCGGGGCTGACCTTCGCCATCCAGGACTACGCCGGGACGCAGAAGAGCGCCACCGGGGTGCCGCCCGCGCAGATCCTCATCGACGCCCTCGGCACCGGTGGGGCCACGGCCATGCTGCTCATCGTCATCATCGCGCAGCTGTTCTGCGGGAACGCGGAGGTGGCGGCGGCCAGCCGGATGGTGTTCGCGTTCAGCCGGGACGGCGCGCTGCCGGGCTCCCGGCTGTGGCAGCGGGTCAGCAGCCGCACCCAGACCCCGGTCCTCGCGGTGTGGCTGTCGGTCGCGGTGGCGTGCCTGCTGGCCCTGCCCTCCCTGTACTCGGAGACCGCGTACGGCGCGGTGACGGCCATCAACGTCATCGGCATCACCCCCGCGTATGCGATCCCCGTCTTCCTGCGGCTGCGCGCCGGGGACCGGTTCACCAAGGGGCCGTGGCATCTGGGCCGCTGGAGCAAGCCGATCGGCTGGGTGGCGGTGGTGTGGGTGGCGCTGGTGACGGTGCTGTTCTGCCTGCCGCAGTCCAGCCCGGTGACGGTCGATTCGATGAACTACGCGTCGATCGCGCTGGCCGCGGTGCTGGTCCTGGCCACCGTCTGGTGGTTCGTCGCCCGCCGTTCGTACAACACGCCCTCCGCCTATGGCTCCGCCCGTGAGGAGGCCGAGATCGCCGAGGGCATCGTCTGAGACGGAGCATCGTCCGAGACGGGCTCTCCTCCGAGCCGCGAGACCGCGGGGCCGGATGCGCAGATACGTTTCTGCGCGTCCGGCCCCGCAGTCGCGCGCGCTCACTCCCCGCGCAGCAGCGACGAGACCGGGGGCCGCTCGCGCTTCGCGCCGTACGCGAGGAAGTACGCCGGGGCCCGCTTGAGCCAGGGCGCCCTGGTCAGCACCTCCGCCAGCCGCAGCGGCTTCCTGCCGTCGCCGAGTGGTGACCGCCCCGCGAGCAGTGGCGCGATGACCCGGGCGTGGGCGATCCGCTGGAGCGCCTGGGTGCCCGCGGCGGTGGGCCAGCGGCGGCGCTGGACGGCACGGACGTCGTGCAGGCCCAGGGTGCCCTCGCGCAGCGGTCCGACCAGGTGCCGGGCGGCGGCAACGGCGTCCTCGACGGCGAGGTTGATACCGATGCCGAAGACGGGCGACATGGCGTGCGCCGCGTCGCCGATGCACAGCAGCCCGGGGCGATGCCAGCGGCGCAGCCGGTCCAGCCGTACGTCCAGCAGCTTCACCTCGTCCCAGGAGCGCAGCTCCGGCTCGCGATCGCCCATCCACGGGGTGGCGGCCGCGAACGCGGCCTGGAACCGGTCCAGACCACCGGCGCGCCGGGTGGCGTCGGCTCCCTTGGGGATCAGCACGGCGCACTGCCAGTACTCGCCGCGGTCGATCATGGCGGTCAGGAAGCGGTCGCCGACGTTGCCCACCAGCCCCCTCGGATCGCCCTCGTGCCGCGGCAGCCGGAACCACCAGGCGTCCATCGGGCAGGAGAACTCCCGCAGTCCCAGCTCGGGCAGCCGGCGGGCCAGCGAGCCGCGGCCGTCGCAGGCCACGGTGAGGGTGGCCCGCAGCTCACCGGTGCCGCCGTCGGCGGTGCGGTAGCGCACCCCGGTGATCCGGCCGCGCTCCTGGAGGAAGGAGGTGGCCTCGGTGTTCATCCGCAGCCGGAACGACGGCTCCTTCCCGGCCTCGTCCGCCAGCAGGTTCAGCAGATCCCACTGCGGCACCATCGCGACGTAGTTGTACGGGCCCGGCAGCGCGCTCAGATCGCCGACGGTGAACAGCTCGCCGTCCGCGCCGATCGGCAGCTGCACGGAGTGCACATGACGCTGCGGCAGCGCGGCGAACCGCTCGGCCAGGCCCAGGTCCTCCAGCAGCGCCAGGGTGCTGGGATGCACGGTGTCGCCGCGGAAGTCGCGCAGGAAGTCCCCGTGTTTCTCCAGGACGGTGACGTCCACGCCCGCCCGGGCCAGCAGCAGCCCGAGGACCATCCCGGCGGGACCGCCGCCCACCACGCAACATGTGGTCCGCTCCATCGATGTGCTCCCTTCGGAGTTCCGGGGCCGTTCCGTATCGCTTCCCTCCGGACGCCCGGCACCGGGCGCGGCACTCGGGTGAACGTCACGGCTCCGCGATCGCCGGATGGCGATCGGCTTGAGTCTTCCCGGACTTCCGTCCGTATCCCCCGCTGAACGGCGTGGGGCACAAGGAGGTCTGTATGGCAGCCGAAACCGATCCCGACCGGACCGGCGGGCGTCACGTGATCGAGCCGACCGCGATCTTCCGTCCGGGGGCGGAGGGCGGCGAGGACGCGGACGGGCCGGTGGAGGAATGGATGGAGGACCTGGATCTGTTCCGGCCTCCGGGCGAAACGGGTGATGCGCTCCCCCCGGAGGCGCACCGGCTCGCCGAGGACGAGACCCAGGTGATGGATGCCCGCGTCTCGGCGTCCGACTCCTGGGGCGCGGTCGACCCGCCGCCCGAGCCCGCCGCTCCCCCACCCGCGACGGTACGGCGCCATGCCCGGACCGCCGCGCTGATCGTCGCGGGAGTCGGGCTGGGCGTCGCCCTCGCCCTCGTTCTGCTCCTCCCCGGCGGCGCGGCCATCAACGTCGCCGCACCGGGCGGCGGCCCCACGGCGTCCGACGCCGGCCGCCCGCCGACCGCGTCCGCCGCCCCCACCACGGCGGTCCCGGCGCCGCCGGGAAGCCAGGCCGGGGTGCTGAGCCAGGGCGACAGCGGTCCACAGGTCTCCGAGCTTCAGACACGACTGCTGAAGATTCCCGACGTCTACCGGGACGGACAGGTCAACGGCCGGTACGACCGGACCCTCACCGAGGCCGTGGCCCGATTCCAGCTGTGGTACGGGATCCGCGGCGACGAGGACGGGGTGTACGGCGACGCCACGCGGCGCGACCTGGAGTCCCGTACCGGCACCGTCACCTGACGGCGCCCCGGGCGGCTACCGGCTCGCGCCGAAGACCTGGGTCCAGTACGTGCCGGCGCGGCTGCCGGTGGCGTAGCCGACGCCTATGTGCGTGAAGTCGGGCTTGAGGATGTTGGCACGGTGGCCGGGGCTGTCCATCCAGCCGCGCACCACCTCCGCCGGGCCGCGCTGCCCGCACGCGATGTTCTCGCCGATGCCGGGGTGGGTGGCCCCGGCGGTCGCGGCCCGGTCCCAGGGCCGGCTGCCCTCGGGGCTGATGTGGTCGTAGAAGTCGCGGGCGACCATGTCGTCGCTGTGCGCCTGCGCGGCCACCGTCAGCCGCGGGTCGGGGGCCAGCGGCGCCAGCCGGGCGGCGGCACGCTCGGCGTTGGTGAGCGCGATGACCTCGGACGCGAGGCGCCGCAGACCGTCCGCGGTGAAGGGCTGCGCCCATACCGCCGTCCAGAACACGTCTCCGGCGCCGGTCGCCCGGCCGATGCCCACATGGGTGACCGCCGGGTCCCGGAACGGGCCGCGGCGCTCCTCACCGGACAGGCAGTAGTCCACGAACGCGTCCGGGGTGCGCGGCCCGGAGACCAGGTGCTCGGCGACCGTGAGCGGGGCGTAGCCCCCGGCCGCGATCCGGTGGAAGAGCGACGTCCCGTCAGGGCCCTCCGAGCCGAGCGCGCCCTGGGCGGCCATGGCCGCCGCGTGGGCCTCGGCGGCCCGGGTGAGCCGTGGGTCGAGGGTCACGGGTGGTACGCCGTGCCGTGACCGGGCGGCGTTGACGAGCCCCATGACCCCGTCACCGCCGGGCGGCGGGGGCTCCGGCGCGGCCGGGTGGTCCGCGGTGCCGTCGTCCGCGACGTCGACGCCGAAGTCGCGCGCCACCCCGGCCAGCCCGTCCGCGTACCCCTGGCCGATCGCCCGCACCTTCCACCGGGGGCCGCGCCGGTAGATCTCGGCGAGCAGCAGCACCGTCTCGGCCCCGGGGCGCGGCGGGGCGAACCGGGCCGGCGGAGCGCCGCCGCTTCCGGTGACGCTCATGACGGGCGCGGGCAGCCGGCCGAGCGGGGTGCCGGGGTCGGCGGGGCTGACGACGACGGTGACCCGGCTCGCGCCGGGGCGCAGCTGTCCGGGCCGCACGGTGACGGTGTCCCCGTCGACTCGGACACCGGGGGCGGTGGGCTGGTTGAAGAAGACGAAATCGCCGTCGCCCGCCACCTTTCCGTCGTCGCCGGTGATCAGCGCGGACAGGTCGAAGGGACCCGGGACGCGGATGGTCAGCGTGCCGTCCGGCAGCGGTTGGTTGCCGCCGGGCACCAGCTCGGCCATGGGTCCCCTCCTTGCGCACCGCGGATCCACCAGGCCAACGGCCCGCCCGCAGCGGCGGTTCCCGGCTGGGGCTTTCCCCTACCCGCCCCCGTTATCTTCTTCGCGGTCCTGCAAGGGGACCGCTGGCCTCCGGGCCCGGCATGACTGTTCCCCCCTGTCGAAGGGATGACCTGGGGGGTG
>NZ_JBIBJI010000028.1:0-75653 GCF_042958345.1 Streptomyces sp. NPDC007983 | reverse complement strand
GCATCAGCGTGCTGTTCGCCATGCTCCGCGACGGCACCTTCTACGAACCCCGAACCCCACGCCTCGCTTGACGAAAGACATAGAGGCACCCCCCCGCATCACCCTGCACGACCTGCGACACCTCGCCGCCACCCTGTCCATCACCGCGGGCACCCCGCTCACCATCGTCTCAAAACCCTGCGGCACTCCACCCTCTCCACCACCGCGAACCTCTACAGCCACCTCACCCCGCATGCCGCCCACGACGCCGTAGACGCCATCGACACCGCACTCGCCCAAGCCGATCCGGCTGCCGGTAGTCATCCGCACTGGCCAGACTGGCTGCGACCACACCGCGACCACCCGAACAGGCCCCGGACACGCCTCACACTGCCCTACTTCACCGCCCCGACCGCCAGTTCACCCAGCGCCCCCTTGACCCCCATCCCCTGCGCCCACATCCGGAGCACACAGCTGCACCCGCCAGCCCCTGAAGGTGAGCCGCTCCAGCTCCGCACCGACCCTCTGCCCCCTCCAAGTCCTTCCGCCAGTCCTACGCCTCGGACCGCCGCCCCAACAGCATCGCCACTAAGCGATCCACATTCCCCGGGGCGATCTTGTTGAGCGTCGCACTCACATCCATGCCTGGCCGATTCGCCGTGAGATCGTCCTCTGGGCGCAGGCTCAAACTCTCCGCCACACGCGCTGGAAGCTCACCAGATAGAAACACGCTTCTCACCAGGCTGGACGTAATTTTCGGCATCCGCAATGCTGGCTCCTGCGGATCGTGAAGGGACACGGAACAAAGAGTGGTTGGGCTGGCACAACCTGCTGGTGAGGTCGTTTCAGCCTTGCAGTGCCGCCCGGACGAGGCGCTGGATGGCCATGGCGTCATGCGCGGACTGAGCGCCGCGCAGCTCGGCCAGGGCAGGCAGGCTGCCTTGTCCTCCAGGGCCCCGCAGAGTACGACGGATTCACGGACGGTGCCCCCGAGTCCTCCTGGTAGGAGAAGAGGTCCAGCTTCAAAGGCTCGTCCCAGCGGATCTACCGGACGATGTGCAGCAGCTCAAGAGTCTCCACGAAGTGAGGTGCACCGGCGGTCAGATCGTTGCCCCATTCCCGGTCGTTGTCGTCTCGGTACTTCGACACCAGCCAGATCTCTCACGGCGCTCGCGATCCTGGACGAGATCGAGTACCCCTGGCACTCGCGTCAGTTCGTGACCGTCGAAGACTGGAACCGCCCCGGGCCCACTGTCAGTTCCTTCCCGTCAGGGAGGACGACAGTGGCTGTGCAGGTAGGCGGCACGTCGACGGTGATGTACAGCGCGTCGCCCTCGGCGTGCCACTCGACCGCGATGCTGCCGCGGGGGCTGTCGAACGTGCCGCGCGCCCAGTCGACCGAGGCATGGGGTACGGGCGCGACGACGAACCGTTCCCAGGCCACCGAGTTCTCTGCCTGCCGCAGTCCGAGGGTGTAGGTGTGCAGGAAGCGGATGACGGCGCCCTTGCTGTAGTGGTTGAGCGAGTCGTGGGCGACGCCGTTCTCGTCGACGCCGTCCCAGTCCTCCCAGATCGTGGTGGCGCCGCGATCGAGCATGCCGAGCCAGGAGGGCGAGGTGCGCTGGAGCAGCACTCGGTAGGCGAGGTCGGTGTGGCCAGTGTCGGCCAGGACGGGCAGCAGGTCGGCGGTGGAGAGGAACCCTGTGCCCAGGTGCGTTCCGGCCCCGCGGATCAGTTCGACAAGGCGCGCGGCGACGGCGTCGCGCAGTTTCTCGGGCGCCAGGCCGTAGGCGAGGGCGCGGACGTAACTCGCCTGAGTGTCGACGGTGGTGCGGCCGGTGTCGTCGAGGAACTCCGTCCGCCACGCCTCCTTGATCCGCTCGGCCAGCCGGGTGTAGCGGGCGGCCTCGGCCTCGCGGCCCAGCACACGGGCGATCCTGGCGAGGGTGGCGGTCGAGCGGTACAGGAACGCGGTGCCGACCTCGCCCTTGTCGGACTTCATCCAGGCGTCGGGGTCGCCCTGTGCCGGTTCGAGGAGCGAGCCGTCCTCGGCGCGAGATTTCGGCTCGGACCACTCGCCCCAGTGGAAGGAGCCGTCCCAGATGAACTCCTCGTGCGGCAGGGGCTCGGCCGAGCGGGCCACCCGGGAGGGGTGGCGGGCGGTGCGGGCGGTGGCCAGCGACCACTCGACCCAGCGGACCATCGCATCCCAGTTCTCGGCGAGCTCCCGGCGGTCTCCGTAGGTCTTGTACAGCTCCCAGGGCACCAGCACGATGGCGTCGCCCCAGCCGGCGGAGCCCGTCATCATGTCGAGGCGCCGATCGCCGCGGAGCTTGATGCGCCGTCCGTCCGGGGAGAAGTTGGCGATGCGTCCGTCGTCGAGCTGGTCGTCGCGGACCGAGCGAAGCCACTTGCGGCTGAACCCGGACACGTCGTAGAGGCGCGCGGCGCTGGGGAGGAAGACCTGATAGTCGCCGGTCCAGCCGATGCGCTCGCGGGTGGGGCAGTCGGTGGGTACGTCGACGGCGTTGCCGCGGAAGCTCCAGCGCGCGACCTCGTGCAGATGGTTGAGGTCCTGGTGGGAACAGGTGAAGGTGCCGGTCGGCCGCAGGTCGGTGTGGACGACGCGCATGGTGAGGTTCGATGCGTCCAGCGGGGTCTCGCCGCGCTCCAGGCGGACGTAGCGGAATCCGTGCACGGTGTGGCGGGGTTCGAAGATTTCGCCGGCGGCGCCGGAGGAGATGGTCTCGTCGTGCTGGACGAAGACGGTCACCGGGTCGCCCGGGCGCTGAATGTCGAGGTGGGAGGTGGTCAGATCGCCGGTGGCGGGGTCGAGGTGTTCGCCGTAGTCGATCACGGTGTGGGTGCCGGCCGGGCCGAGGTCGGTGAGGGCGATCCAGCCGGAGGCGTTCTGGCCGAAGTCGGCGATCCAGGCGCCGCCCGGCAGCCGGGTGAGCGAGACGGCGGGGCGGTCCTCGATCCGTCGCACGGGCGGGGCCGGGGACCAGTCGATCGGGGGCGCAGTGACGGCGTCGACGAGGACGGGCCGCTCGGGGCCACTGGCCGCGAGGAAGTCGGTGATCTGGCCGTCCATCAGGGCGGCCCGGGTGATGATGCTGGGGGCCGAGGTCCAGTGCTCGTCGGTGCGTATGACCTGACGCGTGCCGTCGGCGAGTTCGAGATGCAGCTCCAGTCGGGCGGCGAGGAGTTCGCCCCAGCCGGCCGGTTTACGGAAGGCGCCGACCTGACCGCGGTACCAGCCGTCGGACAGCACGATCTCGACGGTGTTGGTGCCGGGGCGGACGGACGGGGTGACGTCGGCGGCCTGGGCGTACAGGGTACGGTCGTACGATGTCGAGCCCGGCGCGAGTTCGACGGTACCCGCACGCTCGCCGTTGACGAACGCCTCGTACACGCCGAGGGCCGTCGAGTACAGGCGGGCGCGGACCGTCCCGGTGGTGGTGAAGGTGGCGCGCAGGACGTGCGCGGGGCGGGTGCCGGGGGTCAGGCGCGTGTCCTGCGGATCGTCTGCGGGGGTGATCCAGTGCGCCGTCCAGTCTTCGTCGAGCAGCCCGGCTTCGAAGTCGTGCCAGGTGCTCCACTGGGAGATCTGCGCCTCGATACGGGACCGGACGCGCCAGCGGACGCGCTCGCCGCTGTGCAGCGGCGGGGCCGGCCAGTCGACGTACAGGTGGCCGTGGCCGGGGGTCGTCAGCGGTGGCCGGCCCTCGACGTGGATCTGCAGTTCGTGGGCGGCGTGGGCCGGCATGTCGGTGGGGGGCTTCCACGACAGGCGGGGGTGGCTGCCGGAGACAGGGAAGAGGTCGCCGCCGAAGTCGATCGTGAGGTCGTACGGAGCCGGCGTGGCCATCGGTGCCATCGCCTCCATTTCCAGGATGGGGGGCCGATCGGTTCAGAGCGTGGCGTCGCTCGGGACCGGCTCGGGGCCGTCGCGGTGGGTCGCGGAGGGGACCGCCCGAGTCGAGGCACGGACCACCAGGCGGGTGGCCAGCTCGACGTGGTGGGAGTCGATGTCCTCCGCAGCCGCCAGACGAAGGGCAGTACGCAGAGCCACGGTCCCCATCTCCGGGACGGGACCGTGGATGGTGGTCAGCGGGGGCGAGACCACCTCGGCCAGCGGGGTGTTGTCGAAGCCGACGACACTCAGATCATCCGGCACGCGCAGACCGCGCAGCCTAGCGGCGTTGATGACCCCGGCGGCCAGTTCGTCGGAGGCGGCGAACACCGCGGTGGGCGCGGGGTCCACAGTCAGCAGCCGCCCGCCGTACTCGACGCCCTCGGCGGCATGGAAGGTGCCGGCATGGCGGATCAGGTCGCCCGGCACCGGCGCGCCGGCCGCCTCCATGGCGCTGCGGAACCCGTGCAGCCGGGCCTGGTTGGACCAGGCATGCTCCGTGCCGCCGAGGTAGGCGATCCGTCGGTGGCCGAGGGACAGCAGATGAGTGGCGGCGGCGTGGCCGCCGGCGAAGTTGGTCGCGCCGACGCTGACGACCGAGCCGTCGGGCAGTGACTCTGGGTCGAGCAGCACCACCGGCAGCCGGACCCGGTTCAGGGCTTCGAGGAGCGGGGGCGACAAGGTGTTCGCTGTGACCGTGATGACCGCGCGCCGGCCGGCGGCGGCAAGACCGCGGGCCCAGGCGGCGGGATCGGCCGCCGGATCGTGATCGCCGCGCCTGCTGACCACCACCGCGACACCCTCACGGGCCCCGGCGTCCACCACGCTCTGGATGATCTCGGTGTGGTAGATGCTGAGCCGCTCGAACCCGAAGAACAGCTCCACGGTGGGGTGCGCGCGCAGATCGTCGCGGTTCCCGCCGTAGTTGTACTGGCGCATCAGGTCCAGCACCAGGTCGCGGGTCTGCTGGGCCACGTCGGGACGCCCGTTGATGACCTTGGACACGGTGGCCACCGAGACGCCGGCGTGCTCGGCGATCTGCGCCAATGTCACGCGACTGGAAGCGGATGCCATAACTCCCCCTTTGACGAGCGTGCCGGACAGAGTACTTCTTCGCGGGAGCACAGTAGCACCGAAATATTTTTCGGTGACCTATCGAGTCAACTCACGGAAAAACACTGCCGAAATACGCGACGCTCAGAGGGTTGACGACGGTCATAGGCCTACCTAACGTTCACCGTCAGCAGTTCGTGGAGAAATCAGTTTCGCTCACTTACGCCATACATTTTCGGTGCGCCGCCTAGGACGTCGTCGAGTCCCGGCCGCCCTCCCACGCCACCTCGGCCTGCTTCCCTCCGGCCCCCGGCGCTCCCGACAGCATCGTCACCGACCCATGGAGGAGGACTCGCGATGACGCGAGACCACACCGCGGAGGCGGCTTCGCCGGCCGCCGCCACATTCCTGTCCCGGCGCGGCTTCCTCGGCGCCGTCGGCGGCGGACTGGCCGCCACCACGCTGGCCGCCTGCGGGTCGGACGGGAGCAGCTCGTCAGGCGGCTCCGAGATCGTCTTCATGAACCAGTCCCGAGGCCAGGCGGCGGCCCTCACTCAGCTGGCGAAGAAGTACACACAGCAGACCGGCGTCAAGATCAGAATCGACGACGTCGGACCCGCCGACTTCCTGACCAAGCTCCAGTCGAGCTCCCAGGCCCGCAACATGCCGGACATCTACTCGGCGGTCGACGCCCAGTCCATGGCGCCCTTCTACAAGGCCGGTTGGGCCATGGATCTGACCAGCCGGATGAAGTCCGGCTGGGACGACACCTTCCTGTCGGCCGCGCTCAAGACCTCGACGTTCGCGGCGGACAATCCGCACGGCGTGAAGCCGGGCATGTACAGCGCCCACTGGGAGATTCCGGCCATGGGGATCTTCGTCAACGCCGCGAAGTACAAGGCCGCGGGGCTGGACCCGGACCGGTCGCCCGCCACCATGAGCGAGTTCATCGATCAGCTGGTGAAGATCAAGAAGTCCGGCTCGGACCCCTTCTGGTTCGCAGCCAGCCTCTCCAACCAGCTGATCCAGTCGTACGCCTCCAACTACATGACCGACGAGCAGCTCAACGCCACCTTCATCGGCAAATCCAGCTGGAAGAGCGACGGCTGGCGCAAGAGTCTGCAGATCCTGGTCGAGCTGCGGGACGCCGGTGTGATCTCCACGGACGCGCTTCCGTCCGGCAACAGCGACAACCCGAACGTGGAGAAGGCCTTCTTCAACACCCAGGGCGTGGCGGCCATCTTCGACGGCACCTCGGCCGTCGGTGTGGCCCGCGTGACCGCCCCGGACTTCACCGACTTCCGCTCCTTCCCGCTGCCCAAGGCCGATGACGGCACGCAGACGCCACGCATGGTGGGCGGTGCCGCCAAGGGCGCCTCGGTCAATCCCCGGAGCAGACACGCCGCCAAGGCACTTAAGTTCCTCCAGTGGCTCACCGAGCCGGGCCAGCAGCAGGTCTTCGCCGAGAAGGTCCCGCTCATCCCCTCCGCGCGCGCCGTGTCCGAGAAGCACATCCCCCAGCAGCTGGCCGGTATCGCCGCGAAAACCTCCGACATCCAGCTCGTCCCGAACCAGATGCGATTGCAGGTCACCACCGCCCTGCAGAAGGGCGCTCAGGCCATCGTGCTCAAGGAGCGCACGGTCGATGAGGTCCTCGGCGATCTCGACGCGGCGCAGCGGAGCGCATAGTGAGGCGCCGCAGTCGGGTGCTGGCCGCCTATGTCTTCCTGGCGCCCGCGCTGGTCATGATCGGCATGTTCACGCTGGTCCCTTTCGTCCAGGGCATTCTGCTGAGCTTCCAGTCCTGGGACGGGGTGAGCCTGGACACGCCGTTCGTCGGGCTCGCCAACTACCGCCAGGTGATGCACGACAGCGAGTTCTGGGGCTCGATGAAGAACGCCGCCGTCTTCGGCGTCGTCGGTCTGATCGTCGCCAACGCGGTGTCGATGGTCATGGCGCTGGCCGTGCACCGCGCCCGCCGCGGGAGGGCGTTCTTCCGCACCGTCTACTACCTGCCCGGGGTTTTCTCCACGGTGGTGGTGGGCGTGATGTTCTCGTGGTTCCTCGACCCGAAGATCGGGATCATCAATCAGGCGCTGAAGACACTCGGCCTCGACGGCCTTCAGCACAACTGGCTGGGTGATCCCAACACGGCCCTGATCGCGGTTGCCGTCGTGTTCGTCTGGTATCACTGGGGCTTCGGCTTCATCCTCTTCCTCGCCGGCCGGCAGGACGTGCCCCACGAGCTGTACGAGGCCGCGTCGCTGGACGGGGCACAGGGCTGGGCCCAGTTCCGCCACGTCACCTGGCCCGGGATGTCCCACGTCACGGGCATCGTCAGCGTGCTGACCTTGCTGAGCGGCCTCCAGATTTTCGGCACCGTCCAAGTACTGACCAACGGCGGTCCCGCCGGTCATACCGAGGTCCCCACACTGAACATCTACCAACAGGCCTTCCAGTTCAACGAGTACGGCCGCGCCGCCGCGATGTCCGTCATCTTCGGGGTGTGCCTGGTCGTCCTCGCCTGTGTCCAGCTGTGGGTCTCCCGCAGGCTCGGCGGAAGCACCGACACCCGGACGGAGAAGGCACGTTGACGGTAAATGCGCTTCTTGACCCGGCGCGGGAATCCAAGGCGACGACGCGGCCGACGCCGAGCACACCACGCCGTGGCAGCCGCCTGCGCGGACCCCGCATGGCCCTGTATGCCCTGCTGATCGCGGGGGCGCTGGAAGCGCTGGTGCCGGTGCTGTGGGTGCTGAGCGGATCCCTGCAAAGCTCCGAGCAGCTGTACAAGGGGACCGACTTCATTCCCCACCCCTTCGAGTGGGGCAACTTCGCCACAGCGTGGAGCGAGGGCGGCTTCAGTGAGTACCTGCCCAACAGCCTCCTCTACACCTCGGCCGCGGTGCTCGGAATCCTGATCATCGCGAGCCTGGCCGGGTACGCACTGGCGCGCATCGAGTTCCCCGGACGAGGTGCCGTCGTGGCCGCCATCCTCGTCATCATGATCATCCCGCTGCCGGCCTCGTTCATCGCCCAGTACAAGCTGCTGATCACACTCGGGCTCGCCAACACCCGGATCGGCTACATCCTCGTGCTCATCGCCGGCGGACTACCGATCTCCATCCTGATCATGCGCGGGTTCTTCGCCGGCCAGCCCAAGGAGCTGGAGGAGGCCGCCGCCATCGATGGTGCCTCCCTGCTCGGCACCTTCTGGCGGATCATCCTGCCGCTGGCCCGGCCGGGTCTGGTCG
Source organism: Streptomyces sp. NPDC007983 (assembly GCF_042958345.1). Classification (NCBI taxonomy): domain Bacteria; kingdom Bacillati; phylum Actinomycetota; class Actinomycetes; order Kitasatosporales; family Streptomycetaceae; genus Streptomyces; species Streptomyces sp. NPDC007983. The sequence goes on along the minus strand of NZ_JBIBJI010000028.1, from coordinate 67,451 downwards.
CGGTGGCCGTCATCCAGGCGATGCAGGTCTGGAACGAGTACCTCATGGGCCTGGTGCTGTTCAACGACAGCTCGCTGATGCCGGTGCAGCGCGGGCTCACCAACTTCGTCTCCGCGGAGTCCCCGCAACAGCAGATCCTGCTCGCCGCCTCGCTCATCGCGGTGCTGCCGATCGTCGTCTTCTACGCGATCGCGCAGCGGCACATCATCAGCGGGCTTTCGGCGGGAGCGCTCAAATGACCAGGCAACGACCAGTGAGGAAGCTGCAATGATCATGCGAGTTCGCAGGATGCGTTCCACCCTCGTGAGAGCCACCACGGCCGCAGCGGCGTTGATGCTCGCCGCCACCCTGTCCACCACCCAGGTCCAGGCGGCCGCCCGGACGTCCACGGCCGCAGACGGGGCACCCGCGCATCAACCGCAGGTCGACATCAAGGAACTGCCGGTGCCGCCGACCGTCCCGCCGGACGGAGTGTGCGCCCACCCCACCGGCTGCGTCTCGGCCGACTGGGGCGGCATCGGAACACCCGGCCCCGCCAAGGACCCGAAGTACGTGTTCCTGGGAATCACCTACGCCGGAGCACCGGAGACCGGCCCCGCGAGCATCTACAGCGGCCCACAGGTGTTGGTGCTCCGCACCGACGGCACCACCTTCCCGAACGGCGAGGCATGGAAGTGCCTCACCTGCGGGGTGTCGTTCGGATCCGACATCGAAACCAGCCAGTTCGTCTACCCGCCCGCGAACGAGCTGCCCGACCGCAAGCGCGTTTTGGTGGGCAACGGCATCCTGGAATGCGGCACCGACGGCGCCGACTACGCGGTCACCGACCCACGCTGCACCCCAGCCCGCACCCGCATCACCCCCATCTACTGGAACGACAAGCCGCTGTTCACCCCCGGCGAGGACGGCATCAACAACGGCCGCGAGTGGCGGCTGAGCCCCGACGGGGAGCACATGGTGTGGAACATCGTCGACTTCAAGGCCCTCACAGTCGTCCCGTACGTCGGCCGGCTCGCCTACGACCAGCAGAACCGGCGCTACCACCTCACCAACGTCTCGATCCTGGGGAACCTTTCGCCCGCCCACCAGCCGCTGATCGTCGAGGATGGGAACCAACTGCGGCTCCACCACGCCGGCATGGTCGGCGAACCGCGCGGCTTCACCAGCGACGGGCGGGCCACCCTCGGTATCCAGAGCCTGAACTCCGACAGCATGGACGCCTGGGCCACCGACCTGGCCACCGGCAGCTCCCGGCCGCTGACCCGGCAGGCCCACTACACCGACCCCATGGCGATGTCCCCCGACGGCAAGTGGCTGCTCTCCGAAGAGGTCAACGGCTCCGGACGCCTCGACTTCATCTCCGGGATGCCGGGCATCCCACCGCTCACCGCCCAGCTGTCCACCGCCCCGTACGTCTCAGGGATCCGCAACAACGGCAACCGCCGCTACTTCTCCCCCTGGCTCGTCGACCCCAAGACCGGCCGTGGCTTCCAGATCAACGCCGGATCCGACCGGAACTGGAACGCCGCCGCCGACCCGGCGTGGCTCGCCGACAGCACGGCCGTCGTCTACACCGAGAACCTGGCCTGCGGCGCCAACCCGACACCACACCGCTGCGCCGACTCGAGGGAACCCGGAGCCCGCAACAGCCGGCTGATGATCGCCCGCTTCCCGGGCCTCAAGCCCAGTACGCCCGTTGCTCCCGCACCGGTCTCCGACAAGACCTGGGGCGTCCCGTACACGCCGGGCGAAAACCCGCCGCACGCTTCACCGGTGCCGACCGGCACGTACACCCTGCGCGGCAAAGAGAGCGGCTCGGCCACCGTACGGATCACCAACAACAGCGCCGGTACCCAGACCCTCAGCATCGGCGTCGGCTACAACAACTACAGCGACGACGGCACGAACATCATCAACGGCACCGAAAAGGTCGAGCGCGTCTCCAACACCTCGCTCGGCTGCACGCCGGGTACCGCTTCGGCCCTCGCCTGCACCACCTGGACCGAGGACCTGACGCTGTCCGGCCGGCACACCGGCACCAAGCGCACCGGCCCAGAAGGCTTCACCCTCGGCCCGTCCGTAATGCTCAGGAACGACTTCCAGGCCGTCGGCACGCTCACCACGACCATCGACGGGACCACCTACACCCAGCCGGCCAACGGCAGCTGATCCGAGGGGGCGGCAGATCCTCCCCACCGCCGCTCCCTCCACCAACTCTGCTGCAAGGAGACCCACTTCATGGCGGACCTGCCCGCCCGCGTCCTCTTCGGTGCCGCGTACTACCACGAGTACCGGCCCCCCTACGGCACCGAACAAGCCGAGGAACAACTCAAGACCGACCTCGACCTGATGGCCGAGGCTCACTTCACCGTCATCCGGGTCGGCGAGTCGGTGTGGTCGACCTGGGAGCCGGACAACGGCCGCTTCGACCTCGACTGGCTGCAACCGGTGTTGGACGGAGCACACGAGCGCGGCATCTCCGCCATCCTGGGCACTCCCACGTACGCGGTTCCGCCGTGGCTGGCACGCCAGTACCCCGAGATCGCGGGCGAACGGCGCACCGGCGAGCGCATTCCCTGGGGCGCCCGCCAAGAGGTCGACTACACCCACCCCGCCTTCCTCTTCCACGCCGAGCGGGTGATCCGCCGCATCCTCGACCGCTACGCCCGGCACCCGGCGGTGATCGGTTTCCAGGTGGACAACGAGCCCGGACTGGAGCTCTTCCACAACTACGGCGTCTTCCAGCGCTTCACCGACCACCTGCGTCACAAGTACGGCGACGTGGAGACCCTCAACCGCGAGTGGGGCCTGGTCTACTGGTCGCACCGCCTGGCCACCTGGGCCGACCTGTGGAAGCCGGACGGCAACACCCAGCCGCAGTACGACGTCGCCTGGCGTGAGTTCCAGGCCCGCCAGACCACCGAGTTCATCACCTGGCAGGCCGGTATCGTCCGCGAGTTCGCCCACCCGGGGCAGTTCGTCACCACATGCGTCTCGTATCCCCGCCCGGGGGTGGAGGACCACGAGCTGAACGAGACTCTGGACATCGCCGCGGGCAACCCCTACTACGGCATGCAGGACGCCCTGCTGCACGGCGAGCGCGCCTGGTCGGTCTCCCGGATCGGGGACTGGATGTACGCCTCCCGGCAGGCCCCGTTCCTGGTAACCGAGACCAACGCCGGCACCATCGGCCCGCCCTGGGACAATCGCCCCGCCTACGACGGCCAGTGGCGGCAGGCCGCGTGGGCGCTGGTCGCGCGCGGGGCGCGGATGATCGAGTACTGGCACTGGCACACCCTGCACTTCGGGGCCGAGACCTATGTGGGTGGCATCCTCCCGCACAGCGGCAGGCCCGGCCGCGCCTACCACGAACTCGCCCGTTTGGGAGCCGAGTTCGAGACAGCTGGCCCGTTGGTCGCCGGTCTCGAACCGGACGCGGACCTCACCCTGGTGTACTCGACGCCGAGCAAGTGGCTGATGCAGAAGTACCCGCCGCTGGCCGACCGCCACGGCGGCCCCGACCCTAACGCCTACCACAGGATCTTCGACCCCTTCTACCGCGGCGCCTTCGAGGCGGGCCGCCAGGTCCGCATCGTGCACGCCCGCCAGCTGCACGACCCCAGCGGAGAACGCCCCGGCCTCAGCCCCGAAGAGGCGGTGCGTGACCACCCTGTCCTCGTCGTCCCGGCGCTGTACCTGGCCGCCGACTCGACCCTGGACTGGTTCGCCGCCTACGCACACGCGGGCGGCCATCTGGTCCTCGGCCCGCGCACCGGCTACGCCGACCACGAGGCCCGGGCCCGCCAGGAACCGGCACCCGGGCGCCTCGTCGAGGCCGCCGGGGCGAGCTACGAGGAGTTCAGCAACCTGACGACCGACATCCTGCTGCGCGCGGTGCCCGGCAGCCCGCTTCAGCTGCCGGAACAGGCGACGGCCACCCGCTGGATCGAGGGACTCACCGCCCTGGACGCGGAGGTCCTGGCCGAGTACGCCCACCCGCACTTCGGCCGCTGGCCTGCCGTCACCACGCGCCGCCACGGCGCGGGCCGGGTCACCTGCGTCGGCACGGTTCCGGGCCGCGACCTCGCCCGGGCGCTGGCCGACTGGCTCGCGCCCGTCCCACGCGGTGGCTGGCGGGACCTGCCGCCGTCGGTCACGGCCGCCACCGGCACCTCCCCCGACGGACGCCGCGTCCACGTCGTTCACAACTGGCGCTGGGAGCCCGCGCATGTCACCGCGCCGGTGGCACTGTCGGACGTACTGGACGGCACCGCCGTACCCGCCGGTACAGCGCTGCGCCTGGATGCCTGGGACGTACAGGTCCTCGTCGGCGTCGACGACGAGCACGCCCCGGCCTGAGCGCACGACACCACCGAGTCCCACCCGTCCGTCACCCCGTCACGAAGGATCCGTTCATTTTGGCCACGACACTCTCCCCCGGCCTCTTCCGTCCCACCGCTACTCCCGCGAACCCGCTGCTGAGAGTCTCCGGCACCCGGCTGGAGACGCACGACGGCACCCCGGTCCGGCTCCGGGGCGCCGGCCTCGGCGGCTGGATGAACATGGAGAACTTCATCACCGGCTATCCGGGCAACGAGGCCGCGATGCGCTCCGCCGTGCGGGAGGTGCTCGGCGAACGCCGCTACGAGCTGTTCTTCGACCGGTTCCTGACAGCCTTCTTCGACGAGGCCGACGCCGCACTGCTCGCCGCCAAGGGCGTCAACTGCCTGCGCCTGCCGGTCAACTACCGCCACTTCGAGGACGACGCCCGGCCGTTCGAGATCCGCGAGGAGGGTTTCGCACAGCTCGACCGGGTGGTCGAGCTGTGCGCACGGCACGGCATCTACACGATCATCGACCTGCACTCCCTGCCCGGTTACCAGAACCACCAGTGGCACTCCGACAACCCCACGCACCTGCCGTCCTTCTGGCAGCACCCGCACTTCCAGGACCGCGTGGTGCGCCTGTGGGAGGTCATCTCCGACCGCTACAAGGACAATCCTTGGGTGGCCGGCTATAACCCCATCAACGAACCCGCCGACGACTCCGGCCAGGTCCTGCCCGCCTTCTACGACCGCCTCGCCGGCGCGATCCGCGCGGTCGACCCGCACCACATCCTCTTCCTCGACGGCAACCACTACTCCACCGACTTCGACATCTTCGGCGACCCCATCGACAACGCCGTCTACACCTGCCACGACTACGCACGCGCCGGCTTCGCCCGCAGCAACGGCTACCCGGGTGAAACCGACGGTGCCTGGATCGACAAGGAACAGGTCGAGGAAGCCTTCCTGCGCCGCACCGCGTACATGCGCAAGACCAACACCCCGGTCTGGGTCGGCGAGTTCGGCCCCGTCTACACCGGCGACCCCACACGAGACGAGCAGTGTGCCCAACTGCTCGCCGACCAACTGGAGGTCTACCGGCGGCACGAGGCGAGCTGGTCCATCTGGACCTACAAGGACGTGGGCCTGCAAGGACTCGTCCACATCACCCCGGACAGCGCCTATCAGCGGCACTTCGCCGCGTTCATGATGAAGAAGCACCGCCTGGGTGCGGAAGCCTGGGGTTCCCCGGAAGGCGAGATCCGCGAACTGGCCAAGCCGCTCGAACAACTCATCACCACCGAGTTCCCGGACTTCGTCGCCCAGCCCTTCAGCACCCGCCAGTGGATGGACGTCCTCCTGCGGCACATCCTTCTCGGCCAGCCCCTGGTCCAGGAGTACGCCGGACTCTTCCGCGGCCTCGGCGACGACGACGTTCGCGCCTTGGCCGACTCCTTCGCACTGGAACAGTGCGTACAACGAGACTGGCTCCTGGACTCACTCGCAAGTGGATGACGGACGGCCCGGCGGCACCCTCTGAACACTCCGGCGAGCTCGCCGCGGGGGCCGCACGCCGAGAGGTGGTACTGCATCACCGGACTGAACAGCTCCGGCGCCGTCTGTTGCCGGCCTCTGGCTCCCGCCACAACGGCTGACTGACAGACACACAACCGGACCTGTACCGACCCGGGTGCGGCAACTGCCGACCTTGCGCTTGCCGAAAATGTCATCTGCCCTGGTGGGAGGGGGTGCGCGCGGTGTACCCGGAGGTCAACCGGCGAAGTCGCCACAACAGGCGCTTTCCGTGGCGAGGTGGGCATGGCGCCGGCCCGCTACGTGGAACAGACCCGGCTGGAGGCGGCCAAGCTTCTCCTGGTGACCGGCGACGAAAGCCAGGAGTCCGTCGCACGGCGTGCCGGCTTCGGCTCCCCGGAGACGATGAGACGGATCTTCCGCCGCAACCTCGGAGTCTCACCGGGCAGCTACCGCAGCCGGTTCCGTACCACCGGGATCGCCCCCCGGGAGCCGGAGGCCGACCCGCATGACTGACAGGTCCTTCTTCGCCGGCAAGCATGCTGGTCGGCACTGCCACGGCGGACTCTGCCGGCGACCCACCGACGGCCTGCGCGCGCCAGGCTTCCGCTGAGCGAAAACAGTGAGCACCATGAGTCGGATCAGCCCGCGGAGGAGCGCGTCTGACCTGAGGGCGTCGAGGGCGCTGCGCTCTCGGTGGAGGGACGGCCGCCTCCGGCGCCTCAGGCCGGGTTGCGGCCGATGAAGAACTCGCGGAACGGGTCCATGCTCGGTTCGAGGCCAGCGTCGATGAGGCCCTTGCGCAGGGCGTTCATCTGGGCGTCGTGAATGCGCTGGGTGGGCATGCGGAGGGGGCCGCCGTTGTAGCCCTGGAGCCAGCCCTGGAACTTCCATGCCTGGCGGTTGATGAACGCGCCGCCGTGCAGGGCAGGGGCGAGCCCCGGCTTGATCTTGCGGGCGGGGTGAAGCTGCCAGTAGATCTCGGCGGCGTCGTCGTACTTGCCCTCCCGCAGGGGCTGGAAGGCGCGCGGGATCATCGGGCCGTAGTACTCGTGGTCGCTGGTGGCGGAGAACTGGAGCGGCATGATCTGCGACAGCGGGAGCAGCTCGCCCTCGATGGGCATGGAGATGGCGACCTCGTCACCGAAGTGACGGTGGCACTCGATGACGCTCTGGATGCTGGAGAAGCCGCCCTCGGCCTTGATGGCGACGATGTTGGGGCAGTCGTCCAGCAGACGTCGGATCAGTCGTACGGGGATGTCGGACGGGTGGATGCGCGGGCTGAAGCCCCACAGGTACATCGGGAAGAGCATGACGCCGAGGTTCGTCGCGTCGCAGACGGCCTTGGTGTAGTCGTAGATCTCCTGAGCAGCAGCCGGTCGCCGGCCTCGTCCTTGATGACACGCAGGAAGTCCAGGTATTCGGGGAGCTGGATGGAGACCTCCGAGACGCCGAGGGTGCCCATGAAGCCGTGCTCGATGGCGAGGCGGGTGTCGTGGCGGATCGCCTTCTCGTTGATCGCCCTCAGGTCGGCCGTGAAGGACGGGATCGTGCAATTGACGACGCCGACGAGGTTCTCGCGTGCCCAGTCGCGGGCTTCGTCGCGGGCGTAGCGGGCCATGGTGGTGTGCTCCTTGTGATGTTGATCAGATGGGTTCGTGGGCGGAGGTGGGGGTCTTCGCGCCTTCCCAGGCGAGGTACGTGAGTTCCAGGAACTCGTCGAGGCCGTAGACCGAGCCCTCGCGGCCGACGCCGGACTGCTTGACCCCGCCGAAGGGGGCGGTCTCGTTGGAAATCAGGCCGGTGTTGATGCCGATCATGCCCGCCTCCAGGGCGGCGCCGACGCGTCAGATGCGCTCGGCGTCCTTGGCGAACAGGTAGGCGACGAGGCCGAATTCGGTGTCGTTGGCCATACGGACCGCGTCGCTCTCGTCGGTGAACCGCGCCAACGGGGTCACCGGGCCGGAGGTCTCCTCGCGGGTGACGGCCATCTCGGCGGTGGCGCCGGTCAGCACGGTCGGCTCGTAGAAGAGGCCGCCACGTGCGTGGCGCCTGCCGCCGTGCAGGACCACGGCCCCGTGGGCGACGGCGTCGGCGACGTGGGACTCCACCTTCGCCACCGCGCCCTCGTCGATGAGCGGGCCCTGCTGGACGCCCTCGTCGAAGGTGTCGCCGACGGCGAGGGCGCCGACCCGCTCGGCGCGCCTCTTCGCGAACGCGCCGTAGATTTCGTCCTGTACGTAGACGGGGTTGGCGCTGATGCACGCCTGGCCGGTGTTGCGGTACTTGGTGGCGATCAGGCCCTCGACCGCCTCGTCGAGGTCGGCGTCGTCGAAGACGAGGACGGGCGCGTTGCCGCCCAGCTCCATCGAGGTCTTCTTCACCATCAGCGCCGCCTGGGCCAGTAGCAGCCGGCCGACCTCGGTGGAGCCCGTGAAGGTGATCTTGCGGGCCAGTGGGTTGCCCGTCAGCTCGGGGCCGATCTCGCGCGGATCACCGCTGACCACGTTGAACACGCCCGCCGGGATGCCCGCCCGGTCGGCGAGTTCGGCGAGCGCCAGGGCGGTCAGCGGGGTCTGCTCGGCGGGCTTGAGGACCATCGTGCAGCCCGCGGCCAGCGCGGGCCCCGCCTTGCGGGTGATCATTGCGGCGGGGAAGTTCCACGGGGTGATCGCCGCGCACACACCGACCGGCTCCTTCAGGACGACGATCCTGCGCGAGGCCTCCTGCGCCTCCATGACGTCACCGCGGATGCGCTTGGCCTCCTCGACGAACCACTCCAGGAACGACGCCGCGTACGCGACCTCGCCCACGGCCTCAGCGTACGGCTTGCCCTCCTCCAGGACGATCAGCCGGGCGAGGTCCCCCGCGTACTCGGTGACCAGGTCGAACCAGCGCCGCAGGAGCCGGGACCGCTCCTTGGCCGGGCGTGCTCGCCAGGCCGTCAGCGCGCGGTGCGCCGCGTCGATCGCCGCGGCGCACCGCGCGCGGTCGAGCATCGGCACTTCGGCCAGCAGATCGCCGGTGGACGGGTTGTGCACGGCGAGGGTGGCGTCGGTGGTGATCCAGGTGCCGCGACGGCCAGGTCCTGCGCCGCCGAGCCCACGGACTTGTAGATCACGACCGCGTCCGGGTCGCCCGCCGGTCGGCCGGACGCGCGACCGGAGACGACGTCGGCGAGCGGGACCACCTTTCCGGCGAGGTCGACGCCCGCGCCTTCCTCGGCGCGGGCGATCACCTCGGTCGCCAGTTCGCGCTGCTCGGGGGAGGGTGGACCCGATCGACACGATCGGTGACACCGGCCGCGGCCTCCCGCAGGGTGGGCTGCTCGTCGCGGGAGCGGCCGCGCAGATCACCAGGTCGGCATCGGCGACGGCCGCCTCGGCGCTCTCCGCGATGGCGAGCGGCAGCCCGAGATCGGCGAGTTTCCGGGTGAACCGCGTGCGGCTGGCCGGGGTGGGACTGAACACCGTCACGGACGACAGCGTGCGGGTCGCCGCCAGGGCACGCACGTGGTTCTGCGCCTCGAAGCCGGATCCGATCACCGCGACGCGCAGAGGGCCGGCGGGGCCAGCAGGTCGGCGGCGAGCGCCGAGGTGGCGGCGGTACGGAAGCCGGTGATGGAGTGACCGTCCAGGAGCGCCGTCAGCTCCATGTTCTCCTGGTCGAACAGCGGAATCAGATACGAGGCACGCCGGTTCCGGGGGAGGCGGCGATCAGCTTGGCCCCCATGGGGCCGGCGTCGCCGGGCACGCCGCTGAGCGTGCGCAGCCACAGGCCGTCTCCGCGAGCCATGGTGCACGCCGGGAAGCGAGTCTCGTCGGGTGGTGCGGCGTAGGCGCTGCGCAGTGCCGCGATGGCGTCGGCCCAGTCGAAGGCGGCTTGGACGTCGGCGTCGGTGAGAAAGACGGTCATCTCGGGCTCCGCACGGGATGAAGGGGTGAGGGGATCAGCAGGCGGCTGTGAAGGCGTCGGTGTGCAGCGGCGCGCCGGTGCGTGCGCGGATGTCCTCGACGGTGACCCCGGGCGCCGTCTCGACGAGTGCGAGGCCGGCCGGCGTGACGTCCAGGACGCCGAGGTCGGTGATGACCCGGTGGACGCACCGCTCGCCGGTCAGTGGCAGGGTGCACTCCTCGACGATCTTGGGGGTGCCGTCCTTGGCGGTGTGTTCCATCAGGACGATGACACGTCGGGCGCCGTGGACGAGGTCCATGGCGCCGCCCATGCCCTTGACCATCTTCCCGGGAATCATCCAGATGGCCAGGTCGCCGGCGGCCGACACCTGCATGGCGCCCAGGACGGCGGTGTCGATGTGCCCGCCGCGGATCATCCCGAAGGACAGCGCGGAGTCGAAGAAGGAGGCGCCGGGCAGCACCGTGACGGTCTCCTTGCCGGCGTTGATCAGGTCGGGGTCGACCCCGTCCTCTGTGGGGTAGGGCCCGGTGCCGAGGATGCCGCCCGTTGACCACCTGCCGGCGATCCCGCACCGGCCTGTCCATCCGCGGCGGAGCCAGCAACGGCTCGATCACCGACCACGCGGCGGTGGGTTCACCAGCCGCGGCGGCTGTGCACGGTATGGCGGGGCGGTGTCGGAGAGTGGTCTGCACGCTGCCGGGCGACGAGGGCTCGGCGCAGTTCCCGGTCTTGGTCGGTCTCCAGCGGCATGTCGAGCTGGATGATGCTCACCCCGGCCGCCCGTAGCCAGCCGATGCGGGCGGCCACTGTTCCGGGGGAGCCGACGTACGCGCCGGCCAGCGAGCGGGCGATGCAGGCGGAGAGCTGGTGGGGGCCTCCGGGAGTCGAGCAGTCGGGCGAGCGAGGCAGGGGTGGTGCGGGCCAGCGGTACGGCGCGAGCGGACTCATGCTCCAGACGTCAGGGCGCGAAAGAGCCCGAAACCAGGTTGCCCCGTTGCTGGTCCCTCAGACGAGACACCTGCCGAGTGTCCGGGAGCCTGTCCCGGTGCCAGGAGATTGAGCCCACCGGGGTGCTGCGCGGCTACCACGCCCTCGTCGAACCCGCGGCGACAAGGCGGTCGCGGCAATGCTGAGGTGGTCCAGGCGGAGCGGCCGTATGGGATCCCGGCTACCTGCTGCGCATGCTCACCACCGTTATGAAGCCGGTCGCCGGCCGACGTTCCCTGCCCACCTGGTCCGAGCCGGTCTGCAGCTATGCTCCGTGGCGGGGCCCTGCAGGGCAGTTCACGTATTCTCTGGGCATGGTGACGAGTGTCGATCTGGCGCGACATCTGGGGCTCTCGCAAGCCACGGTGTCGCGGGCGCTGCGCGGCCATCCCTCGGTGACCGAGAAGACTCGTCAGCGGGTTGTGGAGGCGGCGCAGGCGTTGGGGTATCGCCCGGATCTCGCCGCCCGGATGCTGGTCACCCGTCGGGCGAAGGCTCTCGGCGTCGTCGTGGCCGACTTCAGGAGTCCCCTGTACCCGCCCGCGATCGCGGCGATGCAGGAGCGGTCAGCGGCCCGCGGCTACCGCATGGCTCTGATCCGTGATCCCGAAGAAGCCCAGGACGTGGACGCCGTAGATGTCCTGAACGAGACGATCGTCGACGGGCTGATCTTCATGTCGGCCACGGACGACTCACCGACGGTGGCCCGAGTCGCGGCCCGTGAGACGCCGATGGTGCTGCTGAGCCGCGGTGTCTCCGGGCTCCGGGCGGACATGGTCATGAGCGACGACCGTGCGGGCGGCGAACTGGTCGCGGATCACCTGGTCGGACTCGGACACCGCAGGATCGCGCTGGTGTCGGTCCGGCGCACCGTGAGCAATGGCCGTGACCGTGAGGACGGCATGCGCGACGCGCTCAGGGCGCGAGGCCTGGACCTGCCTGACGAGTGGGTGCGGCGGGGATCGATCAGTCACGCGAGCGGTATGGAGATGGCCCGCTCGTTGTTGGCGATGGAGCCGCGGCCGACTGCGGTCTTCTGCTCGACGGACTCTTTCGCGTTCGCGGTGCTGGACGCGGCATCCCAGCTGGGCATCCGCGTTCCCGAGGAGCTGTCCGTGGTCGGATTCGACGACTCGGAGCCGGCTCGCTGGTCGATGATCAACCTCACCACGGTGCATCAGCCGTTCACGGAGATGGCGGCGAAGGCGGTGGACGTGCTGATCGACCGGCTCGATGATCGGGCGGACAGCAAGGTTTCCCAGACGGTCTTCCCGGTGCGGCTGGTCGAGCGCGGCACGACCGCCGCACCGGCGTGAGCGAGCAGGAATCATGCAGTGTTGCGGCCGCCGCTGAGGTCGAGGGTCTGCCCTGTGGTGTAGCTAGCCTCGGATGAGAGTAGCCAGGTTGCGAGCGCGGCGAATTCCTCGGGTGTGCCGACCCGCCCCATCGGCACCCGGGCGAGCAGTGCGGCGTTGCGTTCGGCGCTGAGGTCGTCCAGCATCCGGGTCCGCATCATCGAGGGCGCGACGGCGTTGACGGTGACACCGTCGCGGGCGTACTCCTTGGCCGCGGTCTTGACCAGGGAGATGACCGCCGCCTTCGACGCGGAGTAGGCGGCTTGGTGCGGGTTGCCTTCCCGTCCGGCGATCGAGGACAGGATGGTCACGCGTCCGTAGCCGCGTTCGCGCATGGGTGGCAGAGCCGCAGCGAGGCCGTGCAGGCATCCGTCGAGGTTAATGGCGAGGGTGCGCTGCCAGCCATCCCGCGGTGTCTGGTCGATGGGTGTTTCGGGCCCTTGCGCCCCGTGGGCGAACAGCGCGCCGTCGAGCCGACCGTGTGCGTTCAAGATGTCGGTGACAACGCGGGACCAGGCCTCCGGGTCGGTGACGTCCAGGCTCAGGCATGCCTCGGGAGAGGAGCCGTCGCCGCCGGCTGTCACATCGGTGCAGATCACCGTGGCGCCCTCCCGCGCAAGGCGCCGGCAGGTGGGTGCGGCGAGTCCTCCTGCGGCTCCGGTGACCAGGATGACCTGGTCGCGGTATCGGCCCGGCCAGTGGCCGGTGGTGGTCGGGGTGGTGTCGACGAGGTCGGTCATCAGCGGACTCCTGCGGTGTCGGTGGAGGTCAGCAGTGTGGTGGTGGCCAGGTGCAGTGCCGCGAGATGGGCGCTCGTCCCCTCGCGGGCGGCCTTGGCGACGTCGGGAACCTCGACGCTGATCGGCACACCCGGCAGGGCGCAAAGGATCTCGGCCAATGGGAACGCGCCGGCTCCCGGCGCCAGGCGGTGTGAGCGGGATTCGATCTGGCGCGGTGAGCCGTCAAGGCTCTGCCCCAGCGGTAGTTCCGTCGGCGTGGGCAGATCCGGGACCGCGGACGGGCCGTCGCAGAGCTGGATGACCTCGACGATGCCGGCGGGCAGCGCTTCGAGGTCGGCGATAGAGCCGCCCGCCCGCACGAAGTGCAGGGCATCGAGCATGATTCCCGCCGCGGTCTCCTCAGCCAGTCCCGCGGCGTCGGTGACCGTGTCGAGGTACTGGTAGGAGATCGGTTCGAGGCAGGGACGTATGCCGAAGGGAGACGCGTCTGCCACCAACGCAGCCAGCGACTCCCGCAGCCGAGATCGATCAGGATCTCCGCCGATGACGTTCAGGATGCGCGCGCCGAGCTCCGCCCCCGTCTCCAGTGCGGGCATCCAGTCCGCGGGTCCGCGGGCCCCGTCGAGCGTGAAGACCTCGACGTCCAGGACAGAGACTCCGGTGGCGCGGCACCGCCTGACTGTCTCGGCCGTCATCGGCGTGCCTGGCGAGAGCGGGTAGCGGGTCTCCCCTGCGGTGGCGGGGAAGACCCGCACTCCGACCGAGGCGAACCCTGCCTCAGCTGCCGCCGTGACCAGTGCGGGCGGTGCCAGATGCAAGGCCGACAGGTGAGCGAGTCCGAACGTGACGTTCACGTAGTTGAACCACCAATCGCGTGTGGGTATTGACGCGGCGCAGAAGACGTTCCTACGCTGACCCGACCCAGAATGAATACGTAGTCATTCTGTGTCAATGACTTCCTGCCGCAGCAGGACCTCGACTCCCCCACGGCCCGCGCAGTGATCGATGGCCGCCCAGGTTTGGAGCAACGATGCGCCACAGCAGCGACTCTCACGCATGGCCCGTGGAGACGGCAGTGACCGCCTCCATGCCCAGGCCGCACGCCCCCTCTCCCGGCGCCTCGTCCCGGCGCCGGGCGGCCGCCAGCATGGCCGGTGCCGTGATCGACTGGTACGACTTCTTCCTCTACGGCATCGCCGCCGCGACGGTCTTCGGCCCGCAGTACTTCCCGTCGCACGACCAGTTCGTCGGCCTTCTCGCCTCGATGGGCTCCTTCGCCGTCGGCTTCGTCTTCCGGCCCCTGGGCGGCGCCATCTTCGGTCACTTCGGTGACCGCGTCGGACGTCGGCAGATGCTATTCCTGACCGTGCTGATCATGGGGCTGGCCAGTGCCGCGATCGGTGCGCTGCCCACATACTCGGTGATCGGCGTAGCAGCCCCCGTCTGTCTGGTGCTGCTACGAGCCGTGCAGGGCATCGCGGTCGGCGGCGAGTGGGGTGGCGCCGCGCTGATGGCCGTGGAGAGCGCACCGCAGGGGAAGAAGAACTTCCTGGCCAGCGGCGTCCAGGTCGGTTCATTCATCGGTCTGCTGCTCGGCACGGCCATTTTCTCACTGATGCAGGCCCTGACCACGCAGCCCCAGTTCGAGGCCTGGGGATGGCGGATCCCCTTCCTGATCAGCCTCGCCTTCGCCGCTATCGGCCTGCTCATCCGCACGGGCGTGGCGGAGTCCACCGAATTCACCGAACTCAAAGAGCAGCGACAGCGGACCAAGGCACCGCTGTGGGTCGCGCTGAAGACCTCTCCGCTGCAGATCCTCGCGGTGGTCGGCATGCGCCTCGTCGACCAGGGCTGCTTCTACATCGCCTTCACCTTCTCCCTCGTCTACGTCGAGAACTACACCGAACACCCGACGAGCACCGTGCTGACCGCGTCGATGATCGCGCTGGTTCTCGCCTCGCTCCTCACCCCGGCCTACGGCAAGCTTGCCGACCGGGTGGGCGTCCGCTGGTTCTACATCGCCGGCCCGCTCTGCGCCACCGCGGCTGCGATCCCCTTCTTCCTCGCCCTGCGCTCGGGTTCGCTGGCGCTGATGACGCTGGCCTTCTTCGCCTTGATCAACTTGGGCCACAACATCTCGACCGCGGTGCAACAGACCTGGTTCACCGGCATGTTCGACATCTCCGTACGCTACAGCGGCGCCGGATTCGGCTACGCCCTGGCCGGGGCGGTCGGCGGTTTCATCCCCCTGGCCGCCACCGCTCTCGCCGGGCACGACGGTGACTGGCTCGGTGTAGCGCTGCTCCTCAGTGGCCTCGCCCTCAGTGCCTTGGTCACCGGCCTGTTCGCCTACCGATGGACCTCGGCAGGTTCGAAAAACCGAGGACAGACACCCGCATGACCCCACCGGCACGGTGATGTCCGCGTGGCCGGCGGCAGCTCTGACACGCCGGCCGCTGTCGGCACCGCCGCCCGCTTCGGGCCGACGTCGTAGGCAAGACGAGCAAGCAATACGCCGAGGAAACACCCCGGCGGGTAGGAGAGTACGCAATGAGCGCGAATGCCATGACCCACGCAAGTCACCAGGAAGGAGCAGCAAGGCAACTGGACTGCGATCTGCTGGTGATCGGGTCGGGCGCCGGCGGCCTTTCGGCCGCGGTGACCGCTGCCTGGCACGGTCTGAACGTGGTCGTGGTCGAGAAGGACCCGGTCTGTGGCGGCGCCACCGCCTGGTCCGGCGGCTGGATGTGGACCCCGCGCCACCCCCTCGCCCAGGCCGGTGGCTTGACCGAGGACATCGACCAGCCACGTACCTATCTGAAGAACGTGCTGGGCGAGGACTTCGACGAGGCGAGGGTGAACGCCTTCCTCGAGGCCGCCCCCCACATGGTCGGTTTCTTCCATAATCGCACCAGCCTGCGGTTCGTCAACGGAGCCAAGATCGCCGACATCCAGGCAGGGCAGCCCGGCGCGAGCACCGGCGGCCGCCAGGTGGGTCCCAAGCCGATCAACGCCCGCCGCCTGAGCAGGTCCCTGCGCCGCAAACTACGGCCGCAGATGTACGAGACCTCCTTCCTTGGCATGGGCATCATGGCCGGGTCCGATCTGCAGCACTTCCTGCACGCCACCACTTCACTCAAGGGCTTCCTCCACGCCGCCTGGCGCGTCGCCTTCCACGTCCTGGACCTGGTCACACACCGACGCGGAACACAGTTGGTCAACGGGCCCGCTCTCATTGCCCGGTTGGCGAAGTCCGCCGACGACCTGGGCGTGAAGCTCTACGTGAACGCCCCTGCCACACGCCTGCTCACCGAGGGAACCGACGTACACGGCGCCGTGGTCTCCACCCCCCAGGGCGAGGTCGCCATCCGCGCCCGCCGCGGAACCGTCCTGGCGACCGGCGGCTTCCCCCACGACGGGGAGCGACGCCGCGACCTCTTCCCCAAAGGCACCGGCATGAACCATCAGGCGCTCGCCCCCGCAGCGACCACCGGTGACGGCATCCGCCTTGCCGAGGAGGCGGGTGGCGTCCTCGACGCTTCTGGCGCCTCCCCCGCCGCTTGGTGCCCGGTCTCCCTGATCCGGCTGCCGAACGGCCGCACCGGCACGTTCCCCCACATCGTCGATCGCGGAAAGCCCGGCCTGATCGCAGTGATGCGCGACGGCCGGCGCTTCGTCAACGAGGCCAACGGCTACTACGACTACGTCACCGCCATGATCGACGCGACCCCGCCCGGAGAGGAAATCTTCTCCTGGCTCATCTGTGACCACCGATTCCAACGCCGATACCCCTTCGGCATGGCCAAGCCATTCCCGATCCCATCCTGGCCCTATCTGCGCAACGGCTACATGAAGCGGGGGCGCACTGTGGAAGAACTCGCGCAGGCCTGCGGCATCGACCCGGTCCAACTGCGTCGCACCGTCGAGGAGTTCAACCGGCACGCCCGCGCTGGAGAGGACCCCGTCTTCCACCGCGGGACCACCCCGTTCAACCGCAGTTCGGGGGACTACGCCCACGGCCCAAATCCCTCACTGGCTCCCCTGGACCAGGGCCCCTTTTACGCGATCAAGGTGCTCCCCGGGAGCTTCGGCACCTTCGCGGGCCTGAAGACCGATGCCCACGCGCGCGTGCTCAATGCGAACGGCGAGGCCATCCCCAACCTCTACGCCGTCGGCTGCGACCAGGCCAACGTGATGGGCGGCCACTACCCCTCCGGCGGCATCAACATCGGACCCGCCATGACCTTCGGCTACATCGCCGCCCGGCACGCCGCGGACACCGCCAAACGGGGCACTCACCCCTCCCGGTAACAGCCCGAGTGGCGCGAGCAGGGTACTGGCGACCGGCCGGACGCCCTTGGCCGTCAGATGGCCCAGCGATGACGGCGGCCGGCGACCGGCAGATCCGGGACCTGCTGGAAACCCGCACCGGGGCGTTCGGCCGCCGGCTACGACGACGACCTCGTGCTGTGCGACGCGGTCGGCCCGTTCGTCCGCCCCGGCGAGGACCCGGCCGGCCGGTTGGAGAGATGGATCGCGTCGTACCGCATGGGAATCGGGCATGAGATCCGCGACCCGGAAATTTCCACAGGAGCCGATCTCGCCTTCCGCCACTTCCCGGTCCGGATCAGCGGCACGATGCGGGACGGCACCGAGGTCGGCATATGGGTGCGCGCGACGAGCTGCCTCCGTCGGCAGGGCGGCACCTGGACGATCGTTCACGAGCACGCGTCGGTGCCCTTCGACGCCGACACCGGCCACGGCGTGCTGCGCGGTGAGCTCCGATGGCCCTCCGGCACCGGGTCCAGGAAGTCCTGGACGAACTGGTCGCCAGTGGGGCCGAGACCGGCATGCAGGTCGCCGTCCACCACCGGCCATCGGGTCGTCAATGCCGTCGCTGGCGTTGCCGACGGCACTGCCGGACGGCCGGTGACCCCGGAGACCTTGAAGCACGACTACCGGAAACTCAAGCACGGCTGCGGTAGCCCGGCTCGTACCCCGGCTTTCCCGCCACAAACAAAGGCGCTGTCGAGGAATGTGCACAGCAATGCAGGGCAACCGGAGCCAGTAGGTCGATAATTATGGTTCCCCTTTTGCTTGTCCTGCTTATCGCGCTCCTCCTTTTCGGCGCCGGCTTCGCCCTCAAGATCCTTTGGTGGGTGGTGCTGATCGTCCTGGTGGTGTGGCTGCTCGGCTTCGTGATGCGCTCCACCAACGCAGGTGGCGGCCGCGACCGCTGGTACCGATGGTGACCTGACACCGAACACACCCCCGGATTGGGCCCGGCCGAGACCTCGGCCGGGCCCAATCGGCTTGTTCGACGCATTGCCAGGGGCCGCATCGGGCGAACGCGTCCGGAAAGGTATTTCTGGGTAGGTGTGATGCAGTCGGGACGGGGCGGACACACGCGCCAGGAACCCGCGCAACCTCCACGTCGCGTCTCCGCCCCCGACCTCACCCGCGGCGACCGGGACGCCACTGTCCTCTGGGACGACGATCTGACGCCCGCCGTCCTGCAGGCTGGCGACGGTGCCTCCATCACGACGCTGCTGCGTGTTCTGCGCCTCTCCGCGGAGTGCTGGGGTGTCACGGCCGATGACGCCTGGTGGGCGTACGGCGCCGGTGTTGCCACGCTCGACGTCCCGCGCCACACCGCCGAGTTCCTCGCCCGGCTGCTGGCTGTCCACCAGCGGCGGTTGCGCACCCCATGACCTCTGATCCCCGGTGGCCGCCGGCCCGGCCGTCCTCTGACCCCCGCTGATGCCTTCGAGGCATGCCGTCGAACCCCGATTGGTCTTCGACGGCAGCACCGCGCGTCCCCAGAATGCGGGCACCATCCCTTCGCGTTTCCGAGGAGTTCACCGTGTCCCTCTTGTACGCCCGGCCCGGCTGGGCCGTGTTGACCGTCCTCGTGCTGGCCCTGGCCCTCGTGCCGTTCTCACCGCTGGCGGCGAGACCCGCGTCCGCCGTACCCGGTGATCCGCTCACCGGCAGCGGTGCCGTGACCAGGTCGGTGCTGACCGCTGCCGACCTGACCAGTGGCGCGGCCACCGGCACCGTCACCAACGACGCCTTCGCGCTGCCCGCGGCGGCCGCCGCCCCGACGCACACCTTCGAGGGCACCCTGACGCTCAACGGCGTGGCCACCGCACGCGGCTTCAGCACCGTCAAGGACACCTACCGCTACGCGGCCACCGCCGCGCTCAAGCACCTGCCGCCGGTGAGCATCGACCTCGTGCAGAACGGCAGCCACGTCATCCCTGCCGTCCGCGGCCTGCAGATCACCGGGAGCGCGTACTGGAACCTGATCGTCGGGGGCGGCCGCGCCTGGAACGAGAACGGCGACGGCGGCCGCACCCGCGTCTCGCTGCCCTTCGCACTGGTCGAGCGCAACGCCAACTGTGTGCACAACGGCCTGCTGACCTTCCTCTTCGACGACAGCAAGATTTCCCAGGTCCGCTACCAGATCACGCACGAGACGTGCGAGTACTTCCAGTTCGACATGTGGGGCCAGGTCGACGCGACCTACTCCCGGCACACCGTGACCGGTGACACCAACCTGAAGAACGCGTACGCCGCCGAGGTCGCCAACCGCATCCCGACCAAGCCGATCAGCGCGCTGAGCACCGACTACCCGAACGCCGGCATCGACACCAGCGCGTTCGGCAGCGGCATCACCGCCTCGGCACTGAGTACGTACGGCGTGTCCTACGGCGGAGTGAACTACGTTGGCGCGTGTAAAACCCGGCAGGGCGCGTACCCGTACTGCAACCAGATGGTGCTGCCGTCGTACTCGCTGGCCAAGACGACGTTCGCGGGCATCGTGCTGATGCGGCTGACGCAGGTCTACGGTTCGTCCGTGCCGTCGCAGCTGATCCGCGACTGGGTCAGCGAGGCGGACACCTCCGCCTGGACCGGCGTCACGTTCCAGGACACCGCGAATATGGCCACCGGCAACTACTCCTCCAGCGCCTTCGAGTCCGACGAGTCCGGCAGCGGCATGACGGCGTTCTTCGACGCCGAGGCGTACGGGCCGAAGATGACCGCCGCGCTGGCCTTCCCGCACTCCGCCGCGCCCGGCACGAAGTGGGTCTACCACTCCTCCGACACCTTCGTGCTGGCCCGGGCGATGCAGAACTACCTGGTGTCCAAGGCCGGCGCCGGCAGCGACATCTACCGCTGGATCCGCGACCAGGTGCTGGTCCCGCTGCACCTGAGCCCGAACGTGCTCACCACCGAGCGCACCGGCAACAGCGCCACCGGGCAGCCGTTCGGCGGGTACGGCCTGTTCTACACGCAGGACGACATCGCCAAGGTCAGCCGGTTCCTGAACGCCGACGGCGGGAAGATCGGCGGCGTGCAGATGCTCGACCCGACGATGCTCGCCGACGCGATGCAGCAAAACCCGGCGAACCGCGGCATCACCACGCCCGCCGACACGACCGGCAAGACCTACCACTACAGGTACGGCCTGTGGGCCCGGCAGTTCACCTCGGGGGACAACCCGGTGTTCACCAGCCCGGTGTACGTGCCGTTCATGTCCGGCTTCGGCGGCATCACCGCGGCGATGCTGCCCAACGGCGCCACCTACTACTACTTCAGCGACAACAACGAGTTCGGCTGGTCGACGGCGGCCGCGCAGGCGTACAAGCTGCCCGCCACCGGCGGAGGCGACGAGGGCGGGGGGACGTGCACGGCCGGCCAGCTGCTCGGCAACGGCGGCTTCGGGACCGGGACGGCGTCGCCGTGGACGGCGGACGACAAGGTCGTGTCCAACAAGCGGGGGAAGTGCCGCACAGCGGCAAATGGTTCGCCTGGATCGACGGCTTCGGCACCACGCACACCGACACGCTCGCGCAGACGGTGACGATCCCGGCCGACGGCACCCACGCCCACCTGGCCTTCTACCTGCACATCGACACCGCGGCGGGACGGAGGACTCCTCGCTCCAGACGTCGTTCGTCATCGACGACGCGTCGCTGAGCACCAGCTGAGCACCCGCTCGCGTACCTGCTGGGCCGCCGGCACGGCCCCCGCCGTCACAGGCGCTCCCGCTTCCGGGCGTCCGGGGCGGGGGCCGCGCCGGCCCCGTAGCGCTGCACGAAGTACGCCCGCAGCTCGTGCACCAGCACCCTCGACATCGATTGCGTGCGTCAGCAGCGTCATGTTGCTGAAGATCTCATCGGGATCGGAGCCGGCTTCTCGAAGAGCTGGAGTGTCTTGGTTCGGCGGGCGTCGAGACGCTGGTACACGGGCTCGGGGATGCGGATGCCCTCGTTGTAGTTGCCGACCTTGGTCGGGTCGTGCCACAGCATGGCAACACCGCAGTAACGGCCGATGCGGGGGAGAACGGCGCCGGGTGTCTCCCAGCAACGGAAGATCCCGCTGCTCAACTCCTGCCGGCACCCCCAGCGAGATGGAAGGACGCAGGACGGCCAGCGGCACCGTGACGTCACGTTCGACGTCACCCATGGTCAGAAGGACCCCCAAGGCCGGGGAAGGTCACCCGCGGTTGACGTCCCCCACTGGCGACTCATGGGAGGGGGCCCGGCATCTGCCGGGCCCCCTCCCACGTTTCTCTGCCGTCAAGAGCTGTCCGCCCGCCTGCCGAGGGGTGGGGTGGGGTCCCCGCAATTCACACGCCGGTCCCGCTCCTGATCCGCGCCTTCTCGAACTCGGACACTGAGTCGCCTCCGACGTTCCAGGGCCAGGCCGTGACCGTACCGTTGATCGCCTCGAAGACCGGACGGGCCTCGCCGCGCCGCTCGGCGGCCACCAGCGCGTAGGCCAGCAGGTTCAGGTCGGCGAGGGCCGCCGCGTGGTGGAAGAACCCGGGCCGGGCCCAGGAGTGTGCCGCACGGTCGAGGGCCTGGGCGGCCGCAGCGTGGGACCAGTGGTTGCGTGCCATCAGCGCCTCGACTCCGCGCAGGGCGAGGACGGAGTGGTACTGCAGAACCTGGGCGGTGAGCTCGGTGGCCGCGCAGGGCGCGTCCGCGGGTGTGCGGGCGCGGACCGCGTCGACGAAGTCCAGTACCTGGATGCGCGATCCATCTCCTCCGGCCCCCAGATAGCGCAGCATGCTGAGGTACGCCTCGCGGTTCCAGCGGTCGCGGGTCAGTACCTCGTTCCACACGCCGAACACCTCCGGCTGACTGCGGCGCTCCAGCCGTGACAGGCCCAACAGGACTACCCAGGGAGTGGGGTCCTCCGGCGCCAGTTCGGCGGCGCGCAGACAGCTGTCGGCGATGCCGGCCGCGTCCTCCAGACGCCCTCGGGAGCGTCCGCGTTCGAGCTGCGCCCATGCGGAGAGGACGAGCGCGCTCGCGTTGCGCGGCTCACGAGTGGCCCAGGCACGGGGCCCGTGCGATGCGGACAGGCGGTACGCCAGTACGGAGAGCTGGTGGGTGCGGCGGTCCCAGTCGGCCCGGCCCTGGTCCAGGAGACGGGATATCTGGGCCATGTACGGGTCCGTCGTCGCGATCGTGCCCGTATTTGTCGTCGCCTGGAGGGACTTCAGCAGTCGGCTGAGGGCAGCGTCGTCGAGCTCCAGGACCAGACGTGCCCGTCTGTGGCGGCTTGAGAGAAATGCCATGCACGGAAGCTAGAGGTAACGAGCCGTGACGCAAGGTGTGCACCGAGATCGTTATCGATGAAACCCGCAATCTGGCCGTTACCTGCCGGTACGGTGAGACGAGTGCACCCGGCGGGCACCAAAAGGACAGCGGTCGGGGGCCAGGCGCCGCCCGTCAGCCGTGTCGTGAGCGCTCACGCCGCGGTCGCCGTCGCCACGTCATGACAGGCACATGCCGCGGGCCGTGAGCTGCTGCGCCAGTCGTCTCGGACCGGCAGCTGATGCGGGATATCGCCGCATGGTGGGGCGCACCGGGGCCACTGTCCCATGCCTGCCCGGGCCACCGTCCCATGCCTGCCCGGTCGGGTCAGGCCTGCCAGGCATACCTCCGGTTCTCCTTGGCCTGTCGGCCGTCGGGTCGGCGTGCGGTCAAGCCTCGCGTCCTGGTGAGGGCCGTGGTCTGCAGTCGTCGCTGCAGTTCACGGGCGGGCGGCGACCTGTGGCCCGTACCGCTCGACACAAAAGCGTGACAACCCGGCCGCGAATGCCTCGATGCTGCGCAGCGCATAGTGGCCGGCGTCCCACGCCGCGTGCAGGTGGATCTGCAGCGGTTCGCCCGTGCTGTCGAGGATCAGCAGCGGGTGCAGGTCGAAGCGGGGATCGTCGGAGACCACCGCGACACCATGGCCCGAAGCCGCCATGGCCTGTGCGACGTGCGGGGTGTCGCATTCGAGCACGATGTCGTACGAGACGTCCGCATCCTGCACGGCATGGTCCAGGATGCGGCGGGTGCCGTGCGCCGGGGTGAGGACGATGAGGGGCTCCGCGGCAAGTTCCCTGATGGTGACGCGGTCCCGGTCCGCCCAGGCATGGTCGGCACGGACGTAGGCCCACAGCGGCAGGCGGGCCACCGGGAGCCCGGCGAAACGGCGCCTCGAAGGTGCCGAGGAGATGGCTACATCGGCGCCCCTCGCAAGGGCCTGGTACGCACGTGCCGGACTCTCCGCCTGCACGGTGACGAGCGGATCCTCCGGCCCCCAAGTGGCCAGGAACGGCGCGATCACGTCGGTGATGGTGGTGGGCGGCGCCGCCACGGTGATCCGCATGGCACAACCGGCAGCCAGCGCACCGACTGCGGCCTCGGCGGCATCCGCGCGGGCGACCAGGTCGCGGGCCAAGGGAAGGAAGCGCCGGCCGGCCGCCGTCAGGACCATCTGCTTGCCGCCGCGGTCGAAGAGCGTCATCCCCAAGGCCCCTTCCAGGCCGCGCAGCTGGCGCGACAGCGAGGGCTGGGCGATGCGGACCACCTCGGCAGCCTTGGTGACGGAACCGGTCTCCACGATGGTCAGGAAGTAGCGCAGCACTCGGATTTCCATGGCGGTGGCCCCTCGGGAGACGGAGGAGGCATGACACCTTCATGCCTCAAAGGCATGATAATCAACCCTACCAAGTATTTGAAGCTATGACTGACTGGCTGCATTCTTGTCCCACCGGAATTTTCGGTTATCGGCGCCCGAATTTCCGTCGAATTCTCCTCGTACCATAATCCTTTCGATTGGCTGGTTCCCGCATGGCCCGCCCCCTGCCCCTGATCCTCGCCCAGGCGCCCGGCCGCCCGGCCGACGACCTCGCAGGCTTTGCCACCGACGTGGAGCGGCGCGTGAGACTGCGCGCACCCGGCGCCCTCGTCGTCTACCCCGAACTGCACCTCGGCGAGATCGCCCCCGGCGTCCCCGCCGCCCCGGAGAAGGGGGCCGAGCCGCTCGACGGCAAACGCGATGCCGCCTTCGCCGAGCTCGCGGGGGATCTGGGCATCTGGCTGGTACCCGGCAGCCTCTACGAACGAGGCACCGGCGACCGCGTCCACAACACGACACCGGTCTATTCACCACAGGGTGAGCGCCTCGCCGCGTACCGCAAGATCTGCCCGTGGCGCCCGTACGAGACGACCACACCCGGCAACCGGTTCGAGGTCGTCGACCTCGCCGGGGTCGGCCGCATCGGACTGTCCATCTGCTACGACACCTGGTTCCCGGAGATCTCCCGCCATCTGGCCTGGATGGGCGCAGAGCTGATCGTCAACGTGGTCCGCACGTCGACGAGCGACCGCGCGCAGGAAGTCGTCCTCAACCGCGCCAACGCCATCACCAATCAGGTCTTCGTCGCCAGCGTCAATTCCGCTGCCCCATCCGGGATCGGCCGCAGCCTCGTCATCGATCCACAGGGCACGGTGCGCGCCGAAACCGTCGATGCCGGCGACTCCACCCTCACCGACGTGATCGACCTCGACGAGGTCAGCAACGTCCGCCGCTACGGCACCGCCGGTCTCAACCGGGTCTGGGACCAGTTCCGCCCCGGCGACCCAGCCCTCGAGCTCCCGCTCTACGGGGGCCGCATCGACCCCGCCACCTGGAACCCCGCCCACACCACCGAGGAGCCACCACGATGAACAGCGAGACCACAGGGAACACCATGAGACTGAAGGGCGACCTGAGCCTCCTCTCCGTCGTCCTGTTCGGCCTGGCCTACATCTCCCCCGGCATCGTCGTCACGATCTTCGGCGTGGTCGCCGCCACCAGCGGCGGCGCGGCCCCGACCGCGTTCGCCATCGCCACCCTCGCGATGCTGCTCACCGGGCTGAGTTACGCGAAGATGGCGCGCGCCGTGCCCGGCGCGGGATCGGTCTACACCTACGCCCGCACGATGCTCGACAGCCGCATCGGTTTCCTGTCCGGCTGGGCGATGCTGCTCGACTACTTCTTCATCCCGATGGTCGGCTGGCTGATCACGGCGATCTACTTCAACGCCCAGTTCCCTGAGATACCCAAGTGGGTCTGGCTGATCGTCTCGGTGGGCATCACCACCGCCATCAACGTCTTCGGCATGAAGCTCGCGGACCGCGTCAACAAGGTCCTGATGTTCATCGCTCTGGGGTCGCTGGTCCTCTTCGCCACCCTGTGTGTCGTCTTCCTCGGCAAGCACGGCTCCTCCGCCCCCGCCACGGACGCCCTGTGGAACTCCGGTACTTCGATCGGCGCGGTCACTGCGGCCGCCGCCATCGCCGCGTACTCCTTCCTCGGCTTCGACGCCGTCTCCACGCTCGGTGAGGAGGTCAGAGGCGGGGCGAGGACGATCGGCCGCGGCATCATCGGCTGCGTCATCGCCGCCGGAGCGATCTTCATCGTGCTGTCCTTCGTGATGCAACTGGTCCACCCCGGCGCGAAGTTCGCCGACGTCGACGCGGCCGCCTACCACCTGAAGGTCCAGGTCGGCGGCGAGACGTACGCCGAGATCATCAACTTCGTCACCATCGCCGGATCCATCGCCTCCTGCATCGCCCTGCAAGCCTCCGCCGCCCGCCTCATGTACGTCATGGGACGCGACGGCGCACTGCCCAAGGCCGTCTTCGGCAAACTGTCGAAGAAGACCGGCACGCCCGTGCCGAACCTGCTGCTGACCGCGGCCGCAGGTGTCATCGCCATGAAACTCGACCTGACCACAGCCACCTCATTCATCAACTTCGGCGCCTTCCTCGGCTTCACCCTGGTGAACATCTGCGTGATCGCCCACCTGGTCCAAGAGCGCAGACACGGCCGCGCCCCCAACCTCTTCTCGTACCTGGTGATGCCGGCCATCGGCGCCGGCGTTTCCCTCTACCTGCTCACAAAGCTCGGTCACGTCGCACTCCAGATCGGCGGCGTCTGGCTGGCGATCGGCGGCGTCTACCTGGCCGTCCTGACCAAGGGCTTCCGCCGGCCCGCACCGGAGATGACCTTCGACGACGACACCGCGGCCACGGACAAAGTCACCGCGTAGCTCCCCTCCCGATGAGAGGAGACGAGGATGCCCCCGACAACTGGTGCACGACCGGAGCCTCGGAGACCTGTTGATCCACCGTGATGTGGTCCTCGGCGGACTCGATGCTCCGCAGCGCGCCGCCCGTACCGTCCTGGCCGACATCCTGGACGGCAAGGCGGAGGATCAGCTCTTCGACGCCATGCTAGTGGCCAGCGAACTCATCGCCAACGCCATCCAGCACAGCAGCGGTGCGGTCCTCATAAGGGTTGGGATCCACGAGTTCGGTGCGGCGTTGGGCGTCGTTTACCGCGGGGCCGGCATCACCGCCGTCCCTGTCCGGCCTTCGAACTCATCGGTTGACGAAGGGACGGCGGCTGCAAGCGGGCGCGGCCTGTTCATCATGGACAGCCTCGCCAGTGCCTGGTCGGTCGAGGAGACCGAGAACGGAAAGATCGTCATCGCCATACTCACCCTTCCGGCAGGCCCTCGTCGATGACCGCTCTCGACCACACGCGACGCCATCGCGGCCGAGGGCTCTTCGCCCATCCTCTCGGCGCAACTGCGGAGCCATCGGACTGTCACAGGGCACTGAGTCAGAGACGGACCAAGGCCGGGCGAATCCGCGGCTCGGCACCGCATGCGTACGCCGGTCGGCACATTCACCACCAGTTCCAGCAGACGCAGGAGAACCTCCACGTGGAGGAGCTGGACCTCTGCGTCCTGGATTGCTGGGACTTCGGACCGCAGAACCGATACCTGGGCACCGCGATCGACCAGATGCTCAAGGCCATCGGGATGCGGGGCCCCTACACTCACTATTGGGTCGCGCCTGAGGAACGGACCGCCTGCGCCCAGCGGTTCCTCTATCTCTTCCGTCTGATCAAGCCGAACGTTGTCTGGCCCCGTTTGGACGGCCTCACGCCCGCCATCCAGCTCGAAGGCGAGAGCCTGTTCGGGCACGGGGCCAGCGTGATCCTTGCCACGCCTCTCGCTCATGGCCTGCTGACCGGTGCCGCGTCTGGGAACGCGCGATGTTCTCGCCAGCGCCAGAAATCCTTGCTCCCGCAGCCCTCGACACGATCGCTGCCGGTTTACAGGAGCTGCGAGCTCACTTCGGGGACGCACCCAGCCAACGCTTATCTCTCCCCATGCGTACGGGACTTCGGCGAATCGGCCGATGCTACGCCCACCCCCGCGGGCGGACCTCAGTGACCCCAAACTGCCCGTGTCCGAAACTGTTCAGGGAGCGTCAATATGCCCGGAGAAGCCGCGCGGCCTCTGCCATGGTTCCGGCCATGTACACCATGTTGCGCCGGAAATACCAGTACCATGAATGGGCCGCCGTAAACGAAGGGGACTCAGGAGCCTCCGTCTATCGCCTCGCCGGACAGCAGGCCGAGCTTTATGTAAAAATCGCTCCGCGCGAACCGGAGAATTCCGCATTCGACCTGGTCGGTGAGGCGGACCGGCTCGCATGGCTCGCCCGCCACGGCATCCCGGTCCCGCGCATCGTCGAGCGCGGCGGCGACGACACCTCGGTCTTCCTCGTCACCGAGGCCATCACCGGCGTATCGGCCGCCGAGGAGTGGCCGGAGCACCAGCGCTTCGCCGTCTTCGAGGCGATGGCCGAGCTCGCCCGCGCCCTGCACGAACTGTCCGTCGGTGACTGCCCCTTCGACCGCAGCCTGGCCGTGACGGTCGCCGAAGCCCGGCACAACGTACGCGAGGGCCTCGTGGACCTCGACGACCTCCAGGAGGAGCACGTCGACTGGTCCGGCGACCAGCTCCTCGCCGAACTGGCCTAGCTACTACAAGCTGCGCCTGGCCGCCGAACAGGACATCCGCGTGGTGATCGGCGTGAATCCCACGATGGTCGCCGGGCTGCCGTATCAACTAAGCCAGATGTGGCCACAGTTGGTGGACGACATCCGGGCTGGCACCCTCGGCGGCCACCGGCACACGGCAGCGAACCCGGAGCGCGCCGAGCAAATCGAGGGGTACGCGAAGACGTTCGGCACGGTCCACCCCTCCCATCTGTGGCCGCACCTGACCGCCGTGTTCGTGTGGAACAGCGGCCTCGCGCGGTCGTACCTCCCCCGGGTGCGGGAGACGTACTGGCCGGGCGTGCGGCTCTTCCCCGCACCGGTCGCATCCTGCGAAGGACCGGCCACGGTGCCGGTCGACGGGCACCCGCACGGCGCGCCGCTCTATCTGCCCGGCTGTGTGTACGAGTTCGTCCCCGCCGAAGGGCCCGTCACCGCCGACAGTGAGACGCTGCGCGCCGCCGAGGTGCAGGAGGGGCGCGACTACCACCTGGTGATCAGCCACGTCGGCGGGCTGTACCGGTGCGCCATCACGGACGTGGTCACGGTGGTGGGTCATGTGGGCCGCACCCCGCGCATCGAGTACGCCAGGCGCGACGTCGTCCGGTCCGCGGCCGGGGAGAGACTGACCGAGGCCGTCGCGCTCCGCGCCCTGCGGGCCGCATGCCATGACACCGGCGCGGAGGTGCGCAACGCGACGTTCCACCTCTGCTCCGAGGGCGACGGGGCCGGCGGGCACCATCAGGTCGCCGCGGCCTTCTCGGGCCCACCGGCACCCGCACTGGCCGCCGCGCTCGACCGGCGGCTGTCGCAGCAGTGTGCCGCGCCCATGTGCCGCGGAGGAACAAGGCCAGCCTCCAGCGCACAGCCCCGGCCCCCGCCGCGCTGCCCTACGTCGAGTAAAACCGAACAGGTGTCCGTTAGCCGTGGGAGTCCTCTGGGAGCCGGCCTGCGGGAGCCCAGAGCGTCAAATGAGCGCCATGACGCACAGCACATCCCTCCTCTCCGGGACGGAACAGGCTGCCACGACCAACTGCCCCGGCACGGCCCGTTGGCTCGGCAGGCACGCCTGTGGGCTTTCGGGCTGACCGGCCGGCGTGAGGCCGGCCTACCGGTAGCTCGCCAACTCCGACGACCGGTGGATCGGGCCGGTGATCTGGGTCAGTGGCCGGCCCGTGCCGTGGTTGGCCTGGGCGATGATCTCCGCGGTGATGGAGACGGCCGTCTCCTCGGGTGTGAAGGCTCCAAGATCGAGGCCGATGGGGGAACGCAGCCGGGCAAACTGGTTCTCCGTGACGCCCTGCTCGCGCAGGCGGCGTATGCGCTCGTCGTGGGTGCGCCGGGAGCCCATGGCCCCGACATAGGCGACGGGCAGGTCGAGTGCCAGGCGCAGCAGGGGAAGGTCGAACTTGGCGTCGTGGGTGAGGACACATACGGCGGTACGCTCGTCCACCTCGGTGCGTTCCAGGTAGCGGTGGGGCCAGTCGACCACCACTTCGTCCGCGTGCGGGAAGCGGGCGGGAGTGGCGAAGACGGGGCGGGCGTCGCAGACGGTGACGTGGTAGCCCAGGAAGCGGCCGGCCTGACTGAGGGCCGCGGCGAAGTCGACGGCACCGAAGACCAGCAGGCGCGGCGGGGACGCACGGACATGAACGAGGACGGACAACCGTTCGGCGCATTCGTCTGCCTGCCCGCCGATGTCGATGCGGACGGTGCGGCCCGCCCGCAGCATGGCCCTGGCCCGGTCGGCCACAGCCCGGTCCGCCGGGCCGCCGTCCACGCGCCCGTAGGCGACACGGCCGCCGCCGAGCACGCTCAGCGTGGAGCCGAGGAGGCGCTCCGGGCCGTCCACGACCTGTGCCACGGCGACCGGTCGCCCTTGAGCGATCGCGGAGAAGGCTGTGGACAGGTGCGGCTGGGCTGCGGGATCGATGCGCTGGACGAAGACGTCGAGTTCGCCGCCGCAGGTCAGACCGGCGGCGAAGGCGTCGTCGTCGGAGTAGCCGAACCAGGCCCGCCGCGGAGTGCCCCGGTCACGGAGCACTTGTCGGCACATCTCGTAGACCGCTCCCTCGACGCAGCCGCCGGAGATGCTGCCGACGGCGTTGCCGTCCCCGTCCACCGCGACCGACGTGCCGGCCGGCAGAGGGGCGCTGCCGTGCACGCCGACGACGGTGGCCAGGGCGAAGGGGCGTGCCTCGCGGCACCAGCGGTGCAGTCTGTCCGCGATGTTCAGCATGGCAGTTCTCCATGGCAGGACCAGGATCGGCAGGTGAGCGGGCCGCCGCCCCGACGCCGGGGGAACGTCACGCGGCGGCGGCCCTCTGAAGTCCGGCAGCAGGACGGGGCAGGCTGCTGGACGAGCGGTGTGCGCACCGTCGGCCCGATGGCATGGATCAGAGCAACGCCTCTGCGGTGATGGGCAGTTCGCGGACGCGGCGGCCGGTGGCGTTGAAGACCGCATTGGCGATGGCGGGCGCCACCCCGATCATCACGAGCTCGCCGAGACCCTTGACTCCGAGCGGGTCGGCCTCGCGGTCCTCGCCGTCCAGGTAGATCGCCTTGAGGTCGGGTATGTCGGCGTTGACGGGGACGAGGTAATCGGCGAGGTTGGCGTTGACGATGCGTCCGTCGCGGTGGTCGGTGAGCGTGTGCTCCAGCAGGGCCGTGCCGATACCGCCGACCATGCCGCCGAGGGCCTGGCTGTCGGCCAGTTTGGGGCTGATGATGCGGCCCGCGTCGT
Source organism: Streptomyces sp. NPDC007983 (assembly GCF_042958345.1). NCBI lineage: Bacteria > Bacillati > Actinomycetota > Actinomycetes > Kitasatosporales > Streptomycetaceae > Streptomyces > Streptomyces sp. NPDC007983. The sequence goes on along the minus strand of NZ_JBIBJI010000028.1, from coordinate 36,661 downwards.
ACACGCCGAGTACGCGCCGTACCCGCACCAGGCCCAGGGTCGCGTCGACGGCCACCTCGGCGAAGGTGGCGTTGTAGCCGTAGAAGGAGTGACGTTCGGGGCCCGAGGGCGGGGCGAATGAGCCGTCCGCTTCCAGGTGGGTGCGGTCATTGCGGGCCAGCAGCCGCCGGTAGGCCTCCCCGCGCGCGGGATCGTTCTTCACGTGCAGTCGGCCGTTGCGTACCACGACATCGTCGGCCGCCACCCCGTACAGCGGCGACTCGCGGTCCCCGACGGCCAGTCCGATCGCCTGACGGCGGACCTTGTTGCAGGCGTCGAGGGTGGCGGAGCCGACGCTCGCCATGGTCATCGAGCCGCCGTGCGGTGGGGTCGGCGGATAAAGAGAGTCCCCCAGCCGGAAGGTCACCGCGCGCACGGTCAACCCGAGCGCGTCGGCGGCGACCTGGGTCTGGGAGGTGTACGTACCCGGGCCCATGTCGGTGGCAGCCGCCTCGACCAGCGCGGTGCCGTCGGCGTCCAGGCGGACCCGGGCCTGGGCCGGCATGCGCGCGGTGTCGTAGACGCCGGCGGCCATGCCCCTGCCGATCAGCCAGTCCCCCTCACGCGTAGCGCGGGGCCTGGGGTTGCGGCGATCCCAGCCGAACTCGCGCGCGCCGACCGCATAGCACTCGCGCAGCCGACGCGTGGAGAACGGCAGCCCGGACGACTCGTCCTCGTTCGGCTCGTTGCGCCGGCGCAGCTCGATCGGGTCGACGCCGAGCTTGTGGGCGAGTTCGTCCATGGCCGACTCGATGACGAAGGAGGCCGTCTGGAAGCCGGGGCCTCGCATGTACAGCGGCGTGGGCAGATCCAGCGGCACCGTCCGGTACCTCTGGGTCACGTTGGGCATGCTGTAGAGCATCTGTCCGGCCGCCAGGATGGACTCGGTGAACGTCTCGTACGACGACGTCTCGGCGTCCAGCTCGTGCACCGCGGCGGAAAGCCGGCCGCGCCGGGCACTGCCGAGGCGCAGGTGGTACTCGTACGAGGGCCGGAAACCGGTACCGAGGTACATCTGCTTGCGGCTGAGGACCAGCTTGACCGGGCGCTTCGTCTCGCGGGCGGCCAGCGCGGCGACGACCACGTGCGGCCAGCAGCGCAGCGCCGAGCCGAAACCGCCGCCGACGAACGGTGAGATGACGCGCACCGCGTCCGTCTCCAGGCCGAACACCGCGGCGAGTTCGGTCTGCGTGCCCACCACCCACTGGGTCTTGTCCCACACGGTGAGCTTGTCGCCGTCCCAGCGAGCGATGGTGGCGTGCGGCTCCATCGGGTTGTGGTGGTTGCGCGCCGTGCGGTACGACAGGTCCAGCCGTACGGCCGCCGCGCGCAGGGCCGCTTCGGCGTCGCCGCGCGCGTAACGGGTCGGCTCGTCCGGCTCGGCCTCGGTGAGGTCGGTCGAGGACTGTTCGGCGTCGTAGCCGACCTTGACCAGGCTCGCGCCGTGCTGCGCGGCCTCCAGCGTGGTGGCGACCACGACGGCGACGGGCTGGCCGTGGAAGCGGACGCGGTCGTCCTGGAAGACGCGGAGTCGCCGGCCGGGCGGATTGTTCGACCCGGAGTTGTCGCGGTACGGCAGCTTCGGCGCGTTGCGGTGGTGGAGCACCTTCAGGACGCCCGGAAGGGCTTCGGCGGCGGCGCTGTCGATCGACGTGATGCGACCACGGCCGATGGCTGCGTCGACGATGACGGCGTGAACGGACCCCTCCACCTCGTGCTCGGCGGCGTACAGCGCCTTGCCCGTGACCTTGAGCCGGCCGTCCACCCGGGACAGCGGCGCACCCACGGCTGCCTGCGGCTGGGGGCTCACTTGGTACCTCCTACGACGCGCAGCTGGCGTTCGACAGTGCGCTTGAGCAGCTCGACCTTGAAGCGGTTGTGCTGCAGGGGACGGGCCCCGTCCGCCGCCTTCGCGGCAGCGGCCGACCAGAGAGCCCCCGAGGGGCGTTCACCGACAAGGTGCTGTTCGACGGCGGGCAGCTTCCAGGGCACCGTGCCCACGCCCCCGGCGGCGACCCTGGCCCCGCGGATCACCCCACCGCGTACGTGCAGTGCGACGGCCGCCGATGTCAGGGCGAACTCGTACGACTGCCGGTCACGCACCTTCAGATAGCCGGACCTGAGCGGGCGCGGGAGAGCGGGGATCTCCACCCCCGTTATCAACTCACCTTCACGCAGGGCCTGTTCGCGTTGCGGGGTGTTGGCGGGCCGCAACAGGAAGTCGGCGAAGGGGACTTGGCGTGTCCCGTCCGGGCCCACTAGGTGAACGCGGGCCTCCAAGGCGGCGAAGGCCACGGCGGCGTCGGACGGGTGCGTGGCCACACAGGCGTCGGAGGTCCCGAGGATGGCGTGCGTGCGGTTGACGCCGTGCAGCGCGGCGCAGCCGGAGCCGGGCTCGCGCTTGTTGCAGTCGGCAGTGACGTCCCGGAAGTACGTGCAGCGGGTGCGCTGCATGATGTTGCCGCCGATGGTCGCCATGTTCCGCAGCTGGGCCGACGCGCTCAGCTCCAGCGCCTCGGAGACGACGGGATACAGGGTGCGCACCTTGGCGTGGGCGGCGGCCTCGGACATGGTCACCAGGGCGCCGATGCGCAAGCCCCCGCGTTCGGTGACGGTGATCTCGCCCAGCGGCAGTCCGGTGATGTCGACGAGGGTCTCGGGGCGTTCGACGGTCTCACGCATGAGGTCGACCAGGGTGGTGCCCCCGGCGATGTAACGCCCGCCGCGGCGACCGGCGTCGAGGGCTTCGCGGGTGTCGGAGACGCGGGTGTAGGAGAAGGGATGCATGGCGGCCGATCCTCACTTCCGGCCCGCGGTCTGCTCCACCGCGCGCACGATCTTGACGTAGCAGCCGCAGCGGCAGATGTTTCCGCTCATCCACTCCCGGATCTCCTCCGGCGAGCCGGTGTGGCCCTCCTGGATGCAGCCGACGCCGGAGAGAATCTGTCCGGGGGTGCAATAGCCGCACTGGAAGGCGTCCTGGTCGATGAACGCCTGCTGCAGCGGGTGCAGTTGATCACCCTCGGCCAGGCCCTCGATCGTGGTGACGTCGGCTCCTTCCAGACGCACCGCGAGCGTCAGGCAGGCGTTGTGCCGCTGCCCGCCGACCAGGACCGTGCACGCCCCGCAGGCCCCGGCGTTGCAGCCCTTCTTGGAGCCCGTGAGTCCGAGGTGCTCGCGGAGCAGGTCCAGCAGTGAGGTGCGGTTGTCGACCGTCACGGTATGACGGGTGCCGTTGACCGTCAGGGAGACACGGCTGGACGGCGGCCTCTCGGCGGCCGTCGCTTCCTCCGGGTCGGCGAGGAACGTGCCTCCGATCACGCCCCCCGCGACGACGGCACCACCGACCGCTGTGCTGGTGGCGATGAACGTGCGCCGAGTCGGCGCCAGGGCGGACTCGCCGGCTCCGGTGGGTGGTGGGGCGGAAGGTTCGGGGAGTTCAGTGGACATACATACGCCTTCGTATCGCGGACGGATCGGCCGTACACATCAGCGGGAGGGGAGAGTGGATCGTCGTCACCGCGGGAAAGCCGGCAACCGCGCGCTCTGGCAGCGGCTACTGGTCGCCTGGGGAGTCTTGCACCACCGGCAACGCTCGTGGCAGGGAGACTTTCCTCCCCCCTTGAAGCTCCATCAGGAGCGACTGACCGGCGTCATCGGGGGCACGTGCGCGCGGGGTAAGGCAGGCGGCCCTCCCCGGGACGCCGTGACGTCCTGAGGGAGCCCTGGATGCGTGCTGGATGGGCCGGGGCTACTGGTCGCGGGTGCGGCGGCCGTTGTAGTGCTGGTCGGTGACCGGCTCGGCCCAGGTGGTCTCGGGAGTGCCGTCGCCTGTGCCTTCCCACAGGGCGATGTGCTCCATGAAGCGGTCGGGGGCGGCGCCGTGCCAGTGTTCCTCGTCCGGCGGGCAGGCGACGGTCTCGCCGGGGTGGGCCTCGAAGACGGTGCCGTCCCGGGTGCCGATCAGGGCGATGCCGGAAACGACGTGCAGGGTCTGGCCCAGGGCGTGGGAGTGCCAGTTGGTGCGGGCGCCCGGGGAGAAGCGGACCAGGTTGGCGCGCATCCTCGACGGCTCCTGGCCTGCCACGATGACGTCCCACCACACGTCGCCGGTGAATCAGTCCGCCGGGGCCTTGCTGCTGGGCTGCTGCTTGATGAATTCCATGGTGCCTCTCAGCTCTCTTTCCTGCGTGGGCTGTCTTCAGCGGGCGACGTAGCCACCGTCCACGGGGAGGGCGACACCGACGACGAAACTCGCTCCGGGGCTGCACAGCCACAGGACCGCCTGGGCGATCTCCTCGGCGGTGCCGAGCCGGTTGATGGGCTGGTTGGCCTCGGCCTCGGCACGGTCGAGCTCTCCCTTGGCGATCATGTCGCTGACCATGGGGGTGTCGATGGTGCCGGGGCAGACGGCGTTGATGCGGATGCCTCGGGGGGCGTATTCGAGTGCCGCGCTGCTCGTCAGGCCGATCACGCCGTGCTTGGAGGCGTGGTAGGAGGCGCGGCCGGGAAGGCCGACCAGGCCACCCAGGGAGGAGCAGTTGACGATCGCGCCGCTGCCCTGTGCACGCATGTGCCGCAGCTCGTGCTTCATGCAAGCCCAGACGCCGCGCAGGTTGATGGCGTTGACGCGGTCGAATCGTTCGGCGGGCTCGTCGGCGGCGTCGCTGGGCGGGATCTGGATGCCGGCGTTGTTGTAGGCCATGTCGAGGCGGCCGAAGGTCTCGACCGTGCGGTCGACGGCGGCGGCGACCTGGTCCTCGTCGCTGACGTCGCAGGTGAGGGCGAGGACCTTGTGGCCGGCGTCGGTGAGTTCCTTCGCAGCAGCGTTCAGGGCCGCTGCGTCGATGTCGGTGAGGGCGACGGCGGCTCCGGACCGGGCGAACGCGCGGGCGGTCGCCCGCCCCATACCGGCGCCGGCCCCGGTGACGAGGGCGACGTGGCCGTTGAAGTCGTAGGTGGGATTCACGGGGTGTTGTCCCTTCAGGTGGAGAGATGTGGCGGCGCGGCTGGTGTCCGGGGTGCCTGGATGAACTGCGGCGGCACGACGCCTTGCCGCGACGCCGTCAGACGGCTTGGCCGCCGTCGACGACCATGGCGTGGCCGGTGGCGAAGAGGCGGCGTCCGAGCAGAGCCAGAGCACCGTCCGCGGACAGGTCGGCGAGGGCGACGCGGGCGCCTGCACGGGCGAAGGCGTCGGCAGTCACGCGGCCGACGCCGGAGCCGGCTCCGGTCACGAAGGCCACCTTCCCGGTGAAGCCCGTACTGCTCACAGTCATGTGCGGAGTCCTCTCGCTTGCTGGTACGTCGTCGCCAGTACGCGGATCCAGGCTTGAGTCAGTGCTGCGACGGCACCTGCGCGGGTTCGTCGTGTCGCCGTTGCGCGGGAGCGCTGCTCCGGGCCACGATCCGGCCCTTGTGGGACGGGCCGTGAACGGCGAGGGCGATCAGGGGCAGCAGCGTCAGGGCGGCGATGACGGTGCCGACCAGGGGCGGGCCGGTCAGGCCGAGGGAGGAGTCCAGGGCCGTACCGGCGACAGCCGAACCGGCGGCGATGCCGGTGTTGAAGGCGGACGTGGTCAGCGCCGAGGTAAGAGTGGGGGCATCGCCCGCGAAGCGCATGGCGAGGGCGGTGACGACCGGGTTGACCGTGAAGCCGGTCAGGCCCATGAGGAAGACCAGGAGGGTCGCTGTCACCGGATTGCCGGACAGCGGGATCATCAGGAACAGGACCAGAGCCGTAGCCGCGGCGGCCGTGATGGTGGTGGCCATCGGACGTCGGTCGCCCAGGTGGCCGCCCGTGGTGGTGCCGCCCAGGGCGCCGACACCGAAGGCGATGAGGACGAGCGGTACGGCGCCTGCGGGGACGCCCGCGCGGTCGGTCAGCAGCGGCGTGACATAGGTGTACGTCGCCAGGACGCCGCCCATGATCAGCATCGCGGCGCCGAGCGCCAGCCACAGCCGGCCCTGACGCAGAGCCCGGACCTCGGCCCGGAGGGACACCTCGACGCGCTGCTCCCGGGCCGGGATGAAGCGGCCGATGAACACGGCGGCGAGCCCGGAGAGGACGGCCAGGGCCCAGAAGGGGCCGCGCCAGCCGGTGAACTGGCCGGCGAACGAGCCGATCGGCACGCCGACGACGTTGGCCAGGGTCAGGCCGCCGATCATGACGCCCGTGGCGCGGGTGGCGTGGTGCGGGCCTGCGGCGGTGGTGGCGACGACGAAGCCGACGGACCAGAACGCTCCGGTGGCCAGGGCCGTGACGACGCGGGCGGCGAGGACGATCGTGAAGGACGTGCTGAGGGCGGCGACGAGGTGTCCGAGGCAGAACACGGACAGGGCCAGGATCAGCGTCTGGCGCTGGGGAAGGCGCAGGGTCGCCATGGCCATGGCCGGCGCACCGATGATCATGCCGATGGCGAAGGCGGTGATCAGCAGGCCGGCGCGGGAGACGCCGACTCCGAGATCACCGGCCAGCTCCGGCAGCAGGCCGGCGACGACGAACTCGGTGGTCCCCATCAGGAACGTGCCGGCGGCGAGCACCCAGACGACGAAGGGAAGCTTGCCGGGGGTCGTCCCGGACGCGGAAGGCATACGTGTGGTCTCTCCTTACGTGGAAACGGGATCATGGTGGCGGCTGAAGCCGTCGCGGCGGACAGTGGACGGCGCGGCCACATCTTCGACGGTTCCATGCAGCGAACCGGACGAAAAGGGGAGGAACTCCTCCCCCCCTTCGTGCACGGGCGAGCGGTGGGGCGGGTCAGTGCGCGGCTTCGATGGTGATCTCGTCGGCGGTGGCGAGCCGCTCGGCGCCGCCGCCGGCCATGTGCCCGAGGATGACCAGGCCGGTCGCGTAGGGGGCGTCGCGGTAGTAGGTGGCGAGCTGGTTCCAGGGGGCGTAGTACGCCAGGTCGCCGACCTCGGGGTCGGCGCCTTCCGGGGCGCCGGAGGTGGGCAGCTTCCGGGGCAGATCGGCGATCTTCTCGGCCTGGTTGAGATCGCGCAGGGAGAGGGTCAGGGGGAGCTCGGCGGCGAAGTCGCGGGCTGTGGGGCTGTCGTTCAGCGTGGCGGCGATGTGGTGGCCGTCGAGGGTGAGCCGGATGTTCATCGCGGTTGTCCTGCCGGTCGGTGTGGGAGCTGCCGGGGCCGTCGAAGCCTGCGGCGACGCGGGCTCGGAGGAGGAGGCGGAGGAGGGCGGGGAATCGTCGGTGCAGGCGGTCATGACCAGCAGCAGGGCGGCGGCTGGGGCTACGCGGGCGAGAGCGCGAAAGGGGGCGGGATTCACGGGGTCGTCCTGTGGCTAGTCGGGCAGAGGCTCGGAGTAGTGGCGGAAGCCGTCCCGCTCGGTGTGGATGTCGTACAGGCGCTGGGCCAGGGCGTCGGGACTGCTGTGCTCGGCGTCGGGCCGGATGGCTCCGGGGATGATCAGTTGGGCGGCGTGGATGTTCTCCGGGGCGAGCGCGTCGTGGAGCATGCGGGCGTAGGCGCTCTCGGCGGCGAAGGCGATCGAGGTGCCGGCGACCTTCGGGTTGGAACGTACGGCGCTGGAGCCGTTGACGAACAGCAGGGTGCCGCGGCCGAGTTCGCGCATGCCGGGCAGGACGGCGTTCACCGCGGTGACGGGGCCCTTGGCGGAGAAGGCAAGCGGGGCGTCGAGGTCGTCGGCGCTGGTGTCGAGTACCGGCTTCATGAAGTGGGCCTGAGGAACGGGGCTGTACTGGAGGATCTCGATGGGCCCCAGGTCGGCCGCGGCTGTGTACAGAGTCGCGTTCAGGGACTCGATGTCGAGGACGTCGGCCGGGTAGCCGCGCGCCTGGATGCCGTCACGGGCGAGGTCGGCCGTCAGGCCGTCCAGCTTCTCCGCGTCGCGGGCGATGAGGGCGACGGCGTGGCCGGCGGTCCCGAAGCGGCGGGCGGTGGCCAGCCCGAGACCGGGGCCGGCGCCGACGAGGGCGAAGGTCGTCATGGTCAGTCCTTGTGTGGGCGGAGGTGGTTGCCGGCCCTGTGGCCGCACCGCCTCGGTGCGGCCCCGGGTGCGGACGCGCCCGCGCTCAGGGCTTGAGCAGGGCCTTGACGGCGCGGCGTTCGTCCATCGCCCGGTACCCCTCGGCGACCTGGTCCAGGGACAGGCTGAGGTCGAAGACCTTGCCCGGGTCGATGCGGCCGGTCAGCACGCGGTCGATCAGGTCGGGCAGGTAGCGCCGCACGGGGGCGGGGCCGCCGCGCAGGCCGACGTGGGAGAAGAACAGTTCCTCGCCGTCGATGGCCACCTCGTGCGGGACGCCGACGAAGCCGACGTTGCCGCCGGGCCGGGTGGAGTGCAGGGCCTGTCGCATCGAATCCGCGGTGCCGACGCACTCCAGCACGCTGTCGGCGCCGATGCCGCCGGTGAGGTCCTTGACGCGGGCGATGCCTTCGTCGCCGCGCTCGGCCACGATGTCGGTGGCGCCGAACTCCAGGGCGAGCTTCTGGCGGGACGCGTGCCGGGACATCGCGATGATCCGCTCCGCACCCAGTTCCTTCGCGGCGATGACACCGCACAGGCCGACCGCACCGTCACCGACCACTACGGCCGTCGAGCGGGGCTTCACCTCGGCGGCGAGGGCGGCGTACCAGCCGGTGCCCATCACATCGGACACGGCGAGCAGGCTGGGCACCATCTCGGCGTCCGGGTGCTCGTCCGTGGCGACCAGGGTGCCGTGGGCGTTGGGGACGCGCACGTACTCGGCCTGGCAGGTGCTCATGAACTCGCGGTTCAGACAGGAGGACTGCCAGCCGTTCAGGCAGTTCACGCAGGTGTTGTCCGAGGTGGCGAAGGAACCGACCACGAAGTGGCCCGGCGCGACGCCCGCGACCTCGCTGCCCACCTCCTCGACGATGCCGACGTACTCGTGCCCCACCGGGTGCGGGTCGCCGACCGGCTCGAGACCGCGATACGGCCACAGGTCCGAGCCGCACACACAGGTGGCGACCGTACGGATCACCGCGTCGGTCGGCTCGATGATCTTCGGGTCGTCGAGGTTCTCGAAGCGCACGTCGCCGGGGGCGTGGATGACTGCTCCGCGCATGGAGTGCTTCCTTCAGTGCGGGGGTCTGTGGACCGCAGCCGTGGTGAGGAATGCGACTGCTCACGGTCGAGCCTCACACCCGAGCCCAGGCGCGAAAAGCGGAGAGAAGTATCCCGGGAGGGACACATCCGGGGAGGAAATCCTCCCCCCTTACGCAGGTGCAATGGGTGTCATGCTGGGAAGCATGACCGCCAACGTTCCCCTCAATGAGCTGGGAGAATTCCTCAAGAAGCGCCGCTCGGAGCTGAGCCCCCGCACGGTCGGTCTGCCCGAGACCGACAGGCCCCGCCGGGTGGAGGGGCTGCGCCGCGAGGAGGTCGCTCAGCTGGCCAATATCAGCACCGACTACTACACGCGTCTGGAACAGGGCCGTATGCAGGCGTCGGCGCCCGTGCTGGATGTCCTCGCCCGGGTGCTCCATCTGGACGACGACGAGCGGGGCTACCTCTTCCAGCTCGCCGGAAAGACCACCACCCGCACCCGGCGCCGCGGCCGGCAGAAGGTCCAGCCACAGTTGCAGCGGGTCCTGGACGACCTCACCGCCACTCCGGCCATCGTGCAGGGCAGGCGCGGGGACATTCTTGCCTGGAACGCGCTGGCCGCCGCCCTGGTCACCGACTTCTCCCGCCTCGCGGAAAAGCACCGCAACTACCCGCGGATCATCTTCACGGACCCCGCCATGCGCACCCTGTACGCCGACTGGGAGAGCTCCGCGCATATCGCCGTCGCCCAACTGCGCATGGAGGCCGCGAAGTATCCCGAAGACCCGCGCCTGATCGAGCTGGTCGGTGAACTGTCCATGCGCGACAAGCAGTTCGCCCGATGGTGGGGCGATCACCACGTCGCCGCCCGCACCGTGGGCACGAAGACCCTCAACCATCCGGTCGTCGGCGAACTCGTCCTGGACTGGGACACCCTCACCGCCAACACCGACCCCGACCAGCACCTCACCGTCTGGACCGCCGAGCCCGGCTCCCCCACCCACGAACGGCTGCGCATCCTGGCCTCCTGGGCCGCCGACCAGAACCTGCCGGCCTCCTCCCCCCTCAGCTGACCGCGACGGGCCGCCGCCATGAAGGCGGCTGGAAGGGGCTGTCAGGCGGGTGCGAGGCTGACATCCCGCGACCACGCGGCTGCCCGAAGCCCGGCTCCGCGCGACAGGCAGGTTCCACGGTCAGATCACGAGCCGCTGCACGTCCATCAGGCCGCGCTCTCCCGTGCGGTGTTCCGCCGGCAGGATGTAGGTGCGCAGACCGCAGGCGGCCGCGCCGCCGTCGCGGACCGGGTTGTCGCCGACCATCAGGGTGGCGCGGGGGTCCGCGCCGAGGTCGGCGCAGGCTTTGAGAAACAGCTGCGGGTCGGGCTTCTCCCGGCCCTGCTCGTAGGAGATCACGCAGGTGTCGATCAAGGCGTCCAGACCGTACTGGACGAGGTGGGTGCGCAGGTCCCAGGCGAAGTCGCTGACGATGCCGACGCGCAGTCCGCGCTGGTGCAGGGCACGCAGGACCGGTTCGGTGTCGGGATAGGGAACCCAGGCGTCCGGAGCGGTGAGCTCCCGGTAGGCCGCCTCCTCCGCGCCGCGCAGGAAGTCCACCCGCTCCCACCATCCCCACATGGCGCGGCGGTGCCGTGCGGAAGAGAGATCACGGCCTTCCTGGAGGGCTACGACGGAGGGCAGCCGGAAGGCGGCGCGCAACTGCTCGGAGATTTTGGCCACCGCGCCGGGCTCGTCCAGCACAGCAAGGCGGCCGGCGGCGGAGCCGACCCGGCGCAGCCACGTCTCCAGGTCGATCATCTGGAAGACGGTGTTGCTGAAGTCGAACAGGACGACCTGGACCGGGGGCACCGGCGCCGCCCTCTCGACGTCGCTGGGGCGGTAGGCGCTCGGGGTTTCGAACAGGGTGCGGGTCACAGGGAAGGTTCTTAGGGTTCGACCATCTCGACGGGGACTCCGAGGTCGCGTATCGCCGCGAGTTCCGCGTCGGGGGTGGCGGTGTCGGTGATGACGGTGTGGTAGTCGGCCACAGTGCCGTACGCATACGTGGCGGTCTTGCCGAACTTCGAGTGGTCCACCAGGAGCAGCGCCTGATCGGCGGAGGCAAGCATGGCCAGCTTCACCTCGACGTAGTCGTTCAGGGGGTGGAAGAGGCGTCCTTCCAGGACGGCGGTGGCGGACATCAGGGCGAGGTCGGCCCGGATCCGGGACAGGGACCGGGTGACGGTAGGGCCGGTGCAGGAGTTGAAGTCGCCGCGGTAGTGGCCGCCCAGCAGGGTGACGGCCACCACGGGGGCGGCGGACCCGAGCCGCTGTGCCAGGCCGACCGAGTTGGTGACGACGTGCAGTTGATCCACCTCCGCCAGCGCCGGGACCAGGGGGAACAGGGTGGTCGAGTCCTCCATGAGCACGGTGCTGCCGGGTCTGATCCGGCCGGTGACGGCCGCGCAGAGCGCGCTTTTGGCCGCGAGGGCGCTGTTCTCGCGGAAGCGGGTGGCGGTCTCCATGGTGAGGGCGGGGAACGCGACGGCCCGCCCGCGCTCCTTGCGCAGCAGATGCCGCCCGGTGAGGTCGTCCAGGTCCCGGTGCATCGTCATCAGACTGACGCCGAAGTGCCGGGCCAGGTCGTCGATGCGGGTCTCGCCATGGTCGGCGACGTACCGCAGCACGGCTTGGCGCCGCTCCTCGACGGCCGCCTGTGACAGTCGCGTACGGGCGGTCACGGCGCCCCTCCTTCCCGGTCGCTCCGGTGTCGCAGTTTCCCACACGGGCCGGTGCGGGGCGGGGTCCGTCCGGCTCGCGGGCCTCGGGCCGTTCGTGCGGCGGCTGCTGCTGCGTACAACGTGGGCTACGGTCCGTCCACCGTGACCAGTACCTTGACCTGCTCGGGGTCGACGGATGCGGCGAAAGCCTTGGCGGCGTCCTGAAGCGGGTAGGTGGCGGTGACGATCTCGGCGGTGTCGACGGCGCCGGACGAGATCAGGGACATCCCGGTGCGGTAGTCGTCGCCGGTGTACATCAGCGTGCCCTCGATGCGGATCTCCCGGTCCTGGACCAGGTCGAGGCGGACCGGGGTGGTGCCGGCGGCGCCGACGCCGACGACGATGATCGTGCCGCCCTTGGTGACCAGGTCGGTGGCCTGGGCGATGGACTGTTCGCGCGCCACGCAGTCGAAGACCACGTCGGCCGGTCCGCCGAGCGCCGCATGGGCCTGGTCGGCGAGGTCGGTGGCGTCGGCGGGCAGGGCCGTGTCGGCTCCCAGACGCAGGGCGCGGTCCCTCTTGCCCGGCAGCAGGTCGGTGACGGCGATCCTCGCGGCGCCGGCGTGCCGGGCGGCAGCGAGGACGAGCAGACCAATCGGCCCGGCTCCGATCACGACGACCGTGCGTCCGGTGAGGTCACCTGCCTTCGCCACGGCGTGCACCGGGGTGGCCAGGGGTTCGACGAGGACGGCCTCGATGTCGGTCATGCCGTCGGGAACGCGGTGGACGCGGTCGGCCGCGATGGTGAACAGGTCGGCCATGGCGCCGGGCGTCTGGCAGCCGAACACCTTCAACTCCTGGCAGATGTTGTAGCGGCCGGAGCGGCACTGGGGGCACCGGCCGCAGTACAGGTTGGGCTCGATGATCACCCGGTCTCCGGGCGCGAAGTCCTCGGCTCCCTTCCCTGTCGCGGCGACTACACCGACCGCCTCGTGGCCGGGGCGGTAGGGCAGGTCGATGAAGGGGTGGTGGCCGGCCGCCGCATGGGTGTCGGAGCCGCACACGCCGACGACGGTGGTACGCACCAGGAGTTCGTCGTCCCCGGGGACGGGGGCGGGCACCTCCTCGAGGGTGATGTCGTCGAGGGAGCGGACGAGAACGCGGCGGATCTGCTCGGTCATGTGGGGGTTCCGTTCGGTTCGGGCGTTCACACTGGATCTGGATCCTGCGGCCGATGCCTGCCTGGAAGCGGGGCGACTGCGTCCGAGAACGCCGCCAGGGGAAGGCGGTCACTGATGAAGACGCGCGGGTCGATGACAGGCGCCGCGAGCGTCGACGTCGTCGACATCAACGCCGAACGCCTGGCCACGGGTGGCTTTGGCGGCACGCGGGAGGCGAGGCGGCTGCGCAGGACGTCGTAGCCGCGCACCGCGCAGGACAGCGGCTCGATCAGGGCCGCGTCCTGGGCGTCCACGTGGTCGGGCAGTCGTACGCAGTTGGCGACGGGCGGCGTACTCGGCGGCGGCGCCCGGGTGGGTGACGCCGATGGCGGGCCAGCGTTCGCAGAGGTTGTTGTGGCCGAGGCGGCAGTAGTGGCACTCGAAGCAGTAAAGCGACGGGTCCACGGCGACCTGGTCGCCGAGCGCGAGTTCGGTGACCTCGCCACCGAGGGCCACGACCTCGCCGGCGAACTCGTGGCCGGGGATGATGGGCAGCTGCGGGGCAAACTCCCCCTGGAGGATGTGCAGGTCGGTGCCGCACAGCCCGGTGGCCGCGACCTCGACGACGACCTCGCGCGGGCCGGGAGCCGGGTCCTCGACGGTGGCGAGTTCGACGCTGCCAGGCTGGGTGATGACGGCCGCCCTCACTTCACCGCTCCCAGGGACAGGCCGCGGACCAGCTTGTCCTGGGCGGCGAATCCGGCGATGAGGACCGGCAGCGACACCAAGGTGGCCGCCGCGCACAGCCTCGCCAGGAACAGGCCCTCGTTGGTGATGAAGCCGACCAGGAAGACCGGCGCGGTGGACGCCTGCGTGGCGGTGAGGTTCACGGCGAACATGAACTCGTTCCAGCTGAAGATGAAGCAGATCAGCGAGGTGGCGGCGAGTCCGGGCATGGCAACCGGCGCGACGACCCGCCACAGCACGGTGAGCAGGCCCGCGCCGTCGACCTCGGCCGCCTCCAGGATCTCCTTGGGGACCTCGGCGAGGAAGGAGCGCATCATCCATACCGCGATCGGCAGGTTCATGGCGGTGTAGAGGATGACCAGCGTCCACACGTTGTCCAGCATCCCGGCGTCCTTGACGATCAGGTACACCGGCAGCAGGGCGGCGATGGCGGGGAGGAACTTGGTGGACAGGAAGAAGAACATCACGTCGGTCCACTTCTCGACCGGCTTGATGGACAGCGCGTAGGCCGCCGGCACCGCCAGGGCGAGGACCAGGATCGTGGAAAGAATGCTGGCCATGGCCGAGTTGAGGAGGAAGGGGCTGATGTTCCGGCTGAACAGGAGTTTGTACTGGTCGAAGGTGACGGCGGCGAACGGGGTGGGCGGATTGGTGGCCGCGTCGGCCTCCTGGTGGAAGGAGGTGAGCACCATCCAGGCCACCGGCGCGAAGAACGCCAGGGTGGCGAGCCAGGCGACGAAGGTCCACAGGGGAGAGAGCCGGGGCTCACCGCCCCGGTCCTCCTTGCGGCGGAAGAGCTTTGTGAGCCTCGCCCCGGGCGCGGCGAATGCTGCATGGGTCATCGGGATGTCTCCTCGCGGAACAGCGACGCGATGGTGCGCAGCGCGAAGGTCGCGATGACGAACGCGCCGAGGACGACGACGACACCGGCGGCGGCTGCCTCGCCGTACTCGTACTTGCGGAACATGGTCAGGTAGATCTCGTAGGGCAGGTTGGTGGTCTGGGAACCGGGGCCGCCCTGGGTGATGGTGAAGACCGCGTCGAAGGTCTGCACGACGTAGATCGTGCCGAGCAGGACGCCCAGTTCGATGTACTGGCGCAGATGCGGCAGCGTGATGTGGCGGAAGGTCTGCAGCGCGGAGGCGCCGTCCATGCGGGCCGCCTCCAGGACGTCACCGGGCTGCGCCTGCAGGCCGGCCAGGAGGATCAGCATCATGAACGGGGTCCACTGCCAGACCAGCGACACCACGACGGCGGGCATCGGGTAGGAGGAGATCCAGTCGACCGTGGGGCCGTTGTCCGCTCCGAAGAACCTGTAGACGGCGTTGAGGGTGCCGTTGAGCAGTCCGTAGTCGGGGTTGTAGATGGCGTGCTTCCACAGCAGCGCCGCCGCGACCGGCATCACCAGAAACGGGGCGATGAGCAAGGTGCGCGCCAGCCCACGGCCGGCGAAGCGGCGGTCGAGGAGCATCGCCAGGCCGAGTCCGAGGATCACACTGATGATCACCACCGACGCGGTGAGCACGACGGTGTTGAGCACGGCCGTGCGCAGCCGCTCGTCGGTGAAGGCGAACGAGAAGTTGGACAGGCCGACGAAGTGCCTCTCGCCCGGCTTGAGGATGTTCCACTGGAACGTGGAGATGATCAACGTGGCCACGAAGGGCAGCTGCGTGACGACGATGGTGAAGATCAGCGCGGGAAGCAGCGGGATGCGGCGCTTCCACTTGGCCGCCGCGCCCGAGGACTTCCGGGTACGGACGGGTGGGGGTGGTGTCTTGGGGGGTGCGGTGAGCGTGGTCATGAATGGTTCCTCTGCCGGTGAAGGCCGGGGTCGGGGAAGCGGCGCCCGGCCGACAACAGGGGTCGACCGGACGCTGAAGGTCACTTCTGGTAGGTCTTGGCGACGTCCTCGGCCAGCTTCTGGCCGTCGTTGAGCGCCTTGTCCACGCTGGTCTTGCCGGCGATCGCTGCGGAGATCTCCTGGGTCACCTTGGTGCCCAGGTCCTGGAACTCGGGGATGGCCACGTACTGGATGCCCACCGTCGGCCTGGGCTGGACGCCCGGGTTGGCCGGGTCGGCTCCCTCGATGGACTTCAGGGTGATGTCACCGAAGGAGGCGGCGGCCTTCTTGTACTGAGGGATCTCGTACGTGCTGGCCCGCTTGCCGGCCGGGACACGCGCCCAGCCGAGCTTCTCGCCGACGAGGTTCTCGTACTTCTTGCTGGAGGCCCACAGCATGAACTTCGAGGCGGCGTCGGCGTTCTTCGTGGTCTTGGGCATGGCCCACGACCAGGCCCACAGCCAGCCGCTGCTGTCCGTCTTGACGGTCGGTGCGTAGGCGTAGCCGACGTTGCCGGCGATCTTGCTGGAGGCGGGGTCCTCCAGCGACCCGGCCGCGCTGGTCGCGTCGTACCACATGGCGACCTTCTTCTGGCTCAGCGCGTTCAGGCACTCGGTGAACCCGGCCTGCGGGGCGCCGGCCTCACCGTGCTCGCGGACCAGGTCGACGTAGAACTTCGTGGCCTGCTTGAAGCCGCCGCTGTTGACCTGCGCCTTCCAGTCCTTGGTGAACCAGGTGCCGCCGAAGGTGTTGACCATGGATGTCAGCGGCGCACCCAGTTCCCCCCAGCCGGCCAGACCGCGCAGGCAGATGCCCTTCATGCCGGGCTCGGCCCCGTCGACCTTGGCCGCGATGTCGGCGATCTGCTGCCAGGTCGGCCGTTCGGGCACCGTGATGCCCTTCGCCTTCATGACGGCCTTGTTGTACATGAGCATCGAGGACTCGCCGTAGAAGGGCAGGGCGTAGAGCTTGCCGTCCGAGCCGGTGAGCGACTGGACCGTCGGCTTGAGCAGGTCGGCCTTGTCGAAGCTCTTGTCCTTGTCGGCGTAGGAGCCCAGGTCGTGCAGCCAGCCGTTCTTCTCCCAGATGGGCACCTCGTAGGCGCCGATGGTGGCGACGTCGTACTGGCCGGCCTGGGTGGCGATGTCCTGGGTGACTTTGTCGCGCAGCTCGTTCTCGGGAACGATCGTGAAGTTGACCTTGATCCCGGTGTTCTTGGTGAAGTTGTCCTTGGTCAGCTTCGCGATGTCCTCCATCTGCGGGTTGCCGACCATCAGGACGTTGATGCTCTTCCCTCCGCCCGAGGACCCGCCCGCTCCGGCTCCGGAACAGGCGGTGGCGAGCAGGGCGGTGGCGGCGGCGCCGGCTATGAGGGCATATCTGGTCGATGCCATGTGACGGGGGACCTCTCGTACGGGTTCGCCGGGACCTCGACGGAGGCGCGGCGGGTCGAGCAGGGGCGGAGATGCGTCCGCGGGGAGTCGGGCGCGTTTCGATGGCCGAATTATTAGCAGGAGGTCGCGCCATTGTTAACACATCTTGCGAGAAAATCTCTTCAGATTTATCGTCAAGCGGTCTCTGGGTGGGGGGCGGAACTCCACCGAACAGCCCCAGCCCCAGCCCTCGACCTTGCCGCCGCCGTTCCCCGAGGAACCCACATGAGCGCCAGACCGGAACCCGCAGACCAGCCTGCCGTCGTCGTCGCCGGAGACGCGCTGGTGGACCTCACCCCCGCCCGCACGGCCGACGGTGCCGCGGCGTTCCAGCCACGCCCGGGCGGCTCGTGCCTCAACGTCGCCGCCGGTCTCGGCCGACTCCGAGTCCCCACGGCACTGCTCGCGCGCCTCTCCGACGACCACTTCGGCGATCTCCTATGCGCGCACCTCGCGGCCTCCGGCACCCGGCTCACCCATGCGCTGCCTGCGTCCGACCCCACTACTCTCGCCGCCGTGCATCTGCACAAGGACGGGTCGGCCGCCTACTCCTTCCACGCGAACGGCACCGCCGACCGTGGCCTGCGCCCTGAACACCTCGCCGCTCTCCCGGACGGCGGCGCGCTGTCCGCGGGGACGGCTCTGCACCTCGGGTCGCTGGGCCTGCTGCTCGAACCCCTGGCCTCCACGCCCGACGGACTGATTCGCCGGGAGGCGGGCCGGCGGCTGGTGTCCCTCGACCCGAACGTGCGGCCGGGCCTGGTCACCGACCGCGCCGCCTATCTCCGGCGGTTCGCCGAGTGGGTGGCGCTCGCCGACGTGGTGAAGGCGAGCGACGAGGACCTGGCCTGGCTCCACCCCGGTGAGCCGTACGAGGCGGTGGCCGAACGCTGGCTCGCCTCCGGGGCGGGACTCGTCCTGATCACGTTCGGCTCCCGGGGCGCCTGGGCCGCCGGCCGCGACGCCCACGTCCATGTGCCGGCCCCGGCGGTCCAGGTCGTCGACACGGTCGGAGCGGGCGACGCCTTCACCGCCGGAGTGCTCGCCCATCTGCACCGCACCGGCCGACTCAGCCGCGAGGGCGTCGACCACCTTGGCGCCGGCGAGCTTGCCCGGCTGCTGTCGTACGCCGTGGAGATCGCGGCCGACACCTGCACCCGCGCCGGCGCCCAGCCGCCGTACCACTACGACGGCGTGACGACACCCGTGTAGCGGCAGTGACCGTGCCTGGATGCCCGTCGATCCCTCATGTCGCCGGCTCGTCCGGCGCTCACTCCGGAGCCTCGGGCGCGTCCAGACGGGCCCAGATCGGTCCGAGAGCCTCCAGCGCCTCCCGGTACACCGCATACGCCTCGTCGAGCACGGCGACCCGGTCGGGGCGGGGTTCGTGGCGCCTGAGCGCGGCGGGGGTGGCACGCGGGTCCGTCACGTCGTCGAGCAGTCCGACGGCGGTGGCGGCGAGCAGCTCCGCTCCCCGGGCGGCGCTCTCCTGCACGTCGGTCACCACGACCGGCCGCCGTAGGGCGTCGGCGAACATCTGGCTCCACACCGCGCTGTGTGCGGCGCCGCCGGTCAGCCGGGCCGCCGCCCCGGTGACCGGCAGCTTCGAGCAGAGCGCGTCGACGTGCCAGCGGTGATTGAGGACCACACCTTCCATCAGGGCCCGCAGCAGGTGGCCGCGGCCGTGCCAGCCACGAAGGCCGAGGAACGTCCCGGACGCGGGACGCGGGTGCGGGGAGCCGTAGACGAATGGGTGGAACAGCACCTCCGACGGACCGTCCAGCGGCAGTGTTCCGGCACCGCCGGACGCACCGAGAACTGCCAGATAGGCGTCTTCGCCGCCTATGCCTCACCCAAGGGCCGGGCCCTGGTGGACCGGGAACTGTATCTGCCGAAGTCCTGCACATCCGACCCGGGCCGCTGCCGGGCGGCGAAGGTCCCCGACGAGCGGGGGTTCGCCACCAAGGGCGAACTGGCCAAGGCGATGGTCGCCCGCGCCCTGGCCTCCCCGCTGCCGATCGCCTGGGTGACCGCGGATTCCGCCTACGGTCAGGAACGGCGCTTCCGCCGCATGCTGGAGGAAGCCGGCGTCGGCTACGTCCTGGCCGTGCCGAAGTCCCAGCACGTACACGCCCTGGGACGCATTGACTTCGCCATCGCCCGGGCACCCGAAGAAGTCTGGGAGCGCCATTCCTGCGGCAACGGCGCGAACGGGCCACGCGTCTATGACTGGGCCGCCGCCCAGCTGCCCGCCATCGACGACTTCGACGGTGATCAGCCCACCCGTCAACGATGGGTACTGGCCCGACGCAGCCTGGCCCGCCCGGAGGAGATCGCCTACTACCTCGCCTACGCACCGGGCGGGACCACCGGCGCTGAACTGGTGCGCGTCGCCGGAACCCGCTGGGCGATCTCGGTCAGCCACCGGAGGGCGGCCACCCGGAGCTCGGGGTCCGAACCGCGTTCCGCGCTTTCCAGGAGCGCGGCCATCGCCGCGGGATCGCCGCCCCAGGTCTCGCCGAGCACACGCATCGCAGTCCGCCGCCGGCAGATGTGGCGGGAGGACCGGCAGCAGTCGACAAGGAAGTCCCGCGCCTCGGTGTCGAAACCGTAGCCGATGGCGCGCAGAGCGGTCTCCGCAGGACGACCGGGCCCCGTCGGCGGGCGCGAAGCGCAGGGCGCCCCGCATCAGCAGCCGGAGGTCCTCGGGATGCCTCCGCAGCCACGAGGTCAGCGCCTCCTGGCCGCTCATCACCTCGTGGCATTCGAGCAACGTGCCGAGCTCGACGTACTGCCGGGACCGCCAGGCATCGCGCACACCATGCTCGCGGACAGCTCCCTCCCCTCCTCCAGGAGCACCCGACGTCCATGGCCGCCCCGTCCGCTCACCGGGTTCTACGCACCCGAATACCCGGCGGCGTGATCAACCAGTACCGATAGGCCGCCTGGCCAGGAACGACGAGCTTCCCAACGCACAAGGCATCAGGGCTTGCTATGCACGGAAACGGCATACTTCCCGTCGGTGTAAGGGTCGCGAGCCCACGTCGCGTACCTGGCTTCAATGGTGAGCCCCACCGCACGGCAGTGCGCGTCGTAGTCGTCCAGGGTGTAACCGCGGTCCAGGGCGAAACCCGCGACGAGACGCCCAGCCGGACGCACATGAGCCGCCGCCCCAGCCACCAGAGCCGGTTCCGTCCCCGGTGGCGTGAACAGAGGGACATTGCCCGCCAGCACCACAACATCGAATGACAACCCCAGGTCGAGGTTGATCAGATCCTGCAAGTACCAGCGGATCTCCGGGGCCAGCCGCCGGGCAGTGGCGAGCATCGACTCATCGGTGTCCACACCCGCCACGTCGATCCCGTGACGAGCCAGCTCGATGGCCACCCGCCCGGTACCGCAACCCGCATCCAGGACCGTGGTGGGCTGGAAGGAACGGACCAGCGCGGCCTCACCGTGGATGTCCCCTCCTTCGGCGGCGATGCGGTCGAACCGGGACTGGTACTCATCACCGTTCCACGTCATGCGGCCAGAGTGTCACATGCGCGCGTGCGCGCGACCATACGGGCAGCGGGCGACCCTGGCCGCTTCCGGAATCCGCCCGAGGAAGCTGTCGTCAGCCTGATTCAGTCCCCACCGATAGCATGCTTGGCACACTATTAACGTTGATCATCCGCGCACGCACCAACTGCCGCGCTACCGCACTTGTCGCCACGACAAGGGGAATCTCCAGGTCAGCCCCCTGTAGGGCATGAGGTGGTCGCACGGTGTATCCCTGGGCGGAGACTGGGGGGTGTCGGCACCTCGCACCACTCGCAGGAGGCGATCACCATGCGCTTCTCCGCCGACCGTGGACGCGTCTACCGCCGCTGCGGCTGCCGCGACACACACCGCCACCAGCCCGGAACCCACTGCCTGCGACTGACCACCGACAGTGACCACGGGAGCAGCTGGACCTTCGCCGTCGACCTTCCCTCCCCCGACCACCACCGCACCACCATCCGCCGCGGCGGCTTCCCCACCCAAGACGCCGCCCGGTCCGCCCCGCTCGTCGACCACCACGCAGTGGTGGTGTTCCTTGCCCGATGTCCCCCCGGCCCAGATCTGGGGACCTCGCCGACGTTGTCCTACACAGCGATCGAGTCACACCCGCGGGGGTCTGCGTAGGACGAAACCCCCTCGGCGACAGTGCGGCCGAGGGGGTTCAGGCATCGAGGATGCTCAGCCGTTACGGCTGATCAGACGGCGTTGACGTTGAGGCTCGCCTGGCCGCTCTGCAGGTTCGCCGCACCGTCCACGGTGACGCTGTGGCCGGCCAGCTCGGCGCCGCCGATGCCCTCCAGGTGACCCGGGTAACCGCCCTGCAGTGCCAGACCGGCCGCGCCGGCGGCAACGCCGTCCAGGTCGGCATCGGATATCTCGCGGGTCTCGATCTGGGCGTTGTAGCTCATGAAGCACGCTTCCTTCGTCAGTGATCTCTTGCGTGAGGCGACCGGACCACAACTGCGGTCCGGGACCGGCGCGAACTCTGGTACGGGCAGGGCTCTCCGCCCGTACCGGAGAAAGAGATCCACAGACACGGAGAACCTGCGGATCCGACTCGCCGATAACCAGCCGCCTCACTCCAACTGCGCCCCACGCCCCCCACACGTCACACCCGCACAAACTCGGTGACGTATGGCACGTCGCTTACGGCCGTAGACGTGACAGAACAAGCGGTGACGCCCACCCGGCGATCTTTCCCCGAACCCCAGAGGCAGCCGCATCACACAGCCGGGGACCCCGGCTGCCTCGGAAGGATGCCGGGCCCATCTGGTCCGCGCCTTGTGAGTGCCGGGAATTGTCTCACCCTGACCGACCTGTTGGTTCAGTTGTGCCAGACCTCAGGGACCGCAAGCCGTTCTGAGGCAGCATGCCGGTCGTGGTGATACGGCTGATCTATCTGCTCGCCTGCCAGACGTTCCGATGGCTTGCGCTGCTCGCCCGCTCGGGCCCCTCGAAAGACATAGAGATCTTGATGCTCCGCCATCAGCTCGCCATCGTGCGACGAACCCAGCCACGGCCCCGATTCTCCTGGAGCGACAGAGCCGTCATGGGAGCCCTGCTGCGGCTCGTGAGCAAACGGCGGCGTATCCAGGTGGCCTTGCTGGCCTCTCCGCGGTCAGTCCTGCGCTGGCACGCACGACTCATCGCCTGGAAGTGGACCTACCCCTCCCGTCGTCCGGGGCGACCACACCATCGCCGCCACCGCGAGTAGATGAGCTGTCAACGATTTTGTTAGGCTACCCCCCATGGACGCACCGCCACGCTGGCTCAACGAGGAAGAGAAGGCCGCCTGGGACAGCTTCATCCGCATGCAGGAGACGCTCATCGGACGGCTGTCCCGCCGCGTCCAGGCCGACTCCGGAATGTCCGCCTCCGACTACATCGTGCTCGTCAGCCTCACTGAAAGAGGCGGCGGGCGGATGCGCTTCTTGGATCTGGCCAAACTCGTGGAGTGGGAGAAGAGCCGAATGTCCCACCAGGTCACACGGATGGCGAAACGCGGGCTCGTGGCCAGGGAGGAATGCCCCGACGACGGACGCGGAGCATTCATCGTCGCCACCCCGGCCGGCTACAAGGCGATCGAAGAGGCCGCGCCCCAGCACGTCGAGCACGTGCGCCGCCTCTTCATCGATGCCCTGACCCCGAACCAGCTCAGCACACTCGGCCGGCTCTCCAACCGCGTCCTGGACCACATGGAGAAGCAGCCGGACTGACCAGGCGGGGGACGCGACTGTCTGGATCACGAGAGGTCAGCCCTGCGTCGGCCCGAAGGGACGTCCTGGTGCGCGGGGCCGCCAACAATGAGGGCTTCCTCCCTCTCCGCCCACACCAGGACTGAAAGGGCGCAGGACTAGCTGCGCTTTCATCCAGAATCCGTGGTGCCGTATCCACCGATGACGAGATCCACGTCGTGCTCGTCGATCAGTCGCTCGTAGATCCTGGGAACGTTGTCGGCATTCCCTTCGTCGTCGTACCGGACGAACTCCACAGGGCGGCCGAGAAGGCCGCCCCGGCTGTTGACGTCCTGACGCCAGATTTCATGGGCCAGACGGGCCGACCGGCCGTTGTCCGCGAGGGAACCGGTTAACGACAGGCAGTACCCGATACGAATCGGTGCCGGGGCGGCGGCGATGTCAGGCCTCGTTTCCGGTGGGCGTGGCCAGGAGCTGCATCTCCCAGGCGAAGGCCACACCGCTGGCACCGCCGTGCTGCGCCAGGACCTCGGCGGCACCCTGCACGGTTTTCTCGCGGGCCCAGTCGCGCTGCCACTCGCCCAGCACGGCGATCCAGGTGATCGGGGTCACGCCCGCCTGGATCATGCGCTGCACCGCCATGTCGTGGGACTCCTTCGAGACACCGCCCGACGCGTCGGTGACGACGAAGACCTCGAAGCCCTCGCCCGCCGCCTGTATCGCCGGCATGGCCACACAGACCTCCGTCCAGAGGCCTGCAATGATCAGCTTCTTGCGTCCTGTCGCCTTGATGGCGTCCACAACACGCTCGTCCTGCCAAGTGTTGATGAAGGTCCTGTTGATCGGCTTCTGCTCCGGGAACACGTCCTGTAACCCCTGGAGAAGAAGGCCGCCGCGCTCCTCCAGGACGGTTGTCAGAATGGTCGGAACTTCGAACACCTTGGCGGCCTTGGCGAGCCCGACGGCGTTGTTGATGGCCATCGTCGGTTCGTGGCTGTGCAGGTTGGCGACCTGGAACGGCTGGTGGTCGATGAGGGCGAGCACGCTCTCCTCGGGCGTCAACAGCGCGCCGAGTCCGGCCTTGTTCTCAGTACTCACGAGATTCCCCTTCTGGAACTTTGCGTCCGCGGGTCTTCGGCAGTGCACCGACATCTCGATGCCCCGCAGTGAGGCAGATACGGGATGGCCGGGCCGGCGACCCCAAACCATTTGGTTGACGCGTCAGCTACGTTATATGCCGGTGATTGACGCGTCAACTAGTGCCGGTCCTGGGCGTTCAGGCGAGCTGGTCAGGCATGACCATCGGCGTCCGTGAAGCCCTGTGGGTGCCGGAAACGCTGTCAACCTATGCGACCTGCTTGTATTCGCGGATGAGGCCACCAAGTCGATCACTCCGGGAGACCGATGTGGAGGCGCTGGCTGGCCGCGTTTCAAATGTGATCAGTGGGTCTGGTGGCCGTTGGCCGAGGGATCGGTGTGGCCGGTGTCTGTTGTAGTGCTCCGCGTACTCATTGACGACGAGGCGGAGATGTCGCTGTCCGGTGATCAGGATGCGGTCGGTGGCCTCGCGGCGACATGATCCGATCCAGCGTTCTGCGATTGAGTTCATCCGGGGCGCCTGGGGCAGTGTCGGGATGACCCGCACGCCGACCGCTTGGAAGACGGCGTCGAAGCTGTCGGTGAAGTACGCGCCGCGGTCCCGGATGAGGAACCTGATCGACCCCGCGCGGTCGCCGAGGTCCATAAGGTAGTTGCGTGCCTGCTGAGTGATCCACTGGCCGGTCGGGTGTCGGGTGATGCCGGCGATGTGTACCCGCCGGGTGCCGTGGTCGATGAAGAACAGCACGAACCAGCGCCGCAAGTAGGCGGTGTCGATGTGGAAGAGGTCGGTGGCCACGATCGCGGAGGCCTGGGCCTTGAGGAAGGTAGCCCAGGAGCGGTCCGTGCGCTGCGGCGACAGGTCGATCCCGGCCTCCTTCAGGATCGACCAGACGGTCGAGGCGGCGACTTTGCGTCCCAGGCCGAGGAGTTCTCCTTGGATGCGGCGGTATCCCCATCCGGGGTTCTCCCGCGCCAAACGCACGACCAATTGCCGCAGCGCCTCTGGTTTCGGTGGTCGCCCAGGACGACGGGAGGGGTAGGTCCATTTCCAAGCGATGAGCCGTGCGTGCCAGCGCAGAACCGATCGCGGAGTGACCAGCAAGGCCACCTGGGTACGCCGTTCCTTGCTCACGATCCGGAGCAGAGCTGCCATGACAGCCCTGTCGCTCCAGGAGAACCGAGGCCGAAGCCGGTTGCGCTGCACGATGGCGAGCTGATGCCGGAGCATCAAGATCTCGACATCTTTCGCCGCACTCGAGCGGGCCAGGAGGACAAGCCACCGGAACGTCTGACAGGCGAGCAGGTAGATCAGCCGTATCACCACGCCCCGCATGTTGCCCCAGAACAGCCTGCAGCCACCCGAGCTCTGGCAAACTCGAACCAGCAGGCCAACCCGGGTGACATGCTTTCCGGCACCCACAGGGTTGGAGCTGTCGGTCACCCAGGCGCCAGGAAACGATCCAGCCCACGCATTTTCATCAGTCCGACCTCTACGCATCACGACTGGGCGGTCGCCGCGCGTCACGTCACGCGAATGCCCTCGCGGTCTTCGAGGGCGCTGATGGCGGTGGCGGTGAGGCTGTGGGTGATGTGGCCTCGCATCAGCTGGGCGGCTTCGGCGGCACGGCCGTCCACGATCAGGGAGACAAGTTGGAGGTGTTCCTGTAGGTCCCTGGTACGTGGTTCGTCACCGGGAGGGAGTTCGAGGCCGAGGCGCCGGTAGCGATCGGATTTGTCCCACAGGTCGTCCAGGAGACGGATGAGTACGTCGTTGTGGGAGGCCCGGTACAGCGCCTGGTGGAAGGCGCGGTGGGCCGTGAGTGCCTCCTCCCCCCATTGGCGGGTGACGGGGAGGAGCTTGTTGACGGCGGCCTGCATGGTGGCGATGTCGTCGTCGGTCCGTCGCTGGGCGGCAAGTTCGGCGGCGGTCGGGTCCAGGGACAGACGTACCTCGAAGAGCTGGCGGGCTTCGTTCGAGTTCATGACGGAGACCCGGACGTCGCGGTGGGTCTCGACGGTGACGAGTCCCTCGCTGCTGAGGCGGCGGATGGCCTCGCGCAGGGGCGTGATGCTCATGTTGAGGGACTCGGCGAGGTCGTACTGGGCCAGCCGTGACCCGGCAGGGAGAGTGCCGGAGAGGATCCGATCGCGGAGTTCTGCGTAGGCGAGGTCGCTCTTGCTGAAGAACAGGTTCTGCCCTGC
Organism: Streptomyces sp. NPDC007983; assembly: GCF_042958345.1. NCBI lineage: Bacteria > Bacillati > Actinomycetota > Actinomycetes > Kitasatosporales > Streptomycetaceae > Streptomyces > Streptomyces sp. NPDC007983. The sequence continues at coordinate 10,636 of NZ_JBIBJI010000028.1, read as the reverse complement.
CATAGTCCCCTGACCGTTCCCTTCCGGAGGTTCCCCACCCCTTGACATCCCGCAGCGGACCAGCTCAGTCTAACAGGCGTCGTATCTTATAAGATATTAGAGAGGTTTCTCGGTGAAGATCACCAACGTCTACGAGGGCGTCGTTCCGATCAGCTCCTCCATCCGCAACGCCTGGATCGACTTCAGCTCCATGGACTGTTCGATCGTGGCGATCGAGAGCGACGTCATCGTCGACGGCAAACCCGTGGTCGGCTACGGCTTCAACTCCAACGGCCGCTACAGCGCCGGAGAGATCCTGCGCCGCCGAATCCTGCCCCGCCTCCTCGAGGCCGAGCCCGACAGCCTGCTCGACGCGCAGGGCGGCCTGGACCACGCCAAGGCGTGGGACGTGATGATGAACAACGAGAAGCCCGGCGGGCACGGCGAGCGCTCGGTCGCGGTCGGTGTGGTGGACATGGCCCTGTTCGACCTGGCCTCCAAGATCGAGGGCAAGCCGCTGTACCGGTATCTGTCCGAGCGCTACGGCGACGGGCAGCCCGACGACTCCGTCTTCGTCTACGCCGCCGGCGGCTACTACGCCCCAGGCAAGACCCTCACCGACCTTCAGGACGAGATGCGCGGCTTCCTCGACCTGGGCTACGACGTCGTCAAGATGAAGATCGGCGGCGCCGACCTGGTAGAGGACCTGCGCCGTATCGAGGCCGTCATCGACGTCCTGGACGGCGACGGCTCCCGGCTGGCCGTCGACGTCAACGGCCGCTTCGACCTCAACACGGCCCTGGAGTACGGGCGGGCCATCGAGCCCTACGGGCTGTTCTGGTACGAGGAGATCGGAGACCCGCTCGACTACCACCTCAACGCCACCGTCGCCGAGCACTACACCGGCTCCATCGCGACAGGCGAGAACCTCTTCTCCCTCCAAGACGCCCGCAACCTGATCCGCTACGGCGGCCTGCGCCCCGACCGCGACACCATCCAGGTCGACCCCGCGCTCTCCTACGGTCTGGTGGAGTACCTGCGCATCCAGGACATGCTCCGCCAGCACGGCTGGTCATCGAGGCGCTGCATCCCGCACGGCGGGCACCAGTTCTCCCTGCACATCGCAGCCGCCCTCAAGCTCGGCGGCAACGAGTCCTACCCGGGCGAGTTCCAGCCCACCGGAGGCTTCGCCGACGACGCCGTCGTCGAGAAGAGCCGCGTCGGCCTGACCGACACCCCCGGCATCGGCTTCGAGAGCAAGGCCGCCTTCCACAAGGTGCTGCGCGCCCTGCACAGCTGACCGCCACCCCACCGCGGACGCGCCCGCCACCGGGCGGGCGCCGTCGGCCGGCGCCGCCGGATAGGGCCGGATAGGGGCGCCACACACGAGATCGGGGGAGCGCGAGCCGCGTCGCGTCCCTCGCGACCCCCCACGGGACAGGGCTACACACGATCGTCGTGCAAGGGAGCACCAACGATGACAAGCACCACCACCGCCGGCCGCCCGCAGCGGTCACGGCTGAGCCGTCTCATACGGGAGCTGTGGTTCCAGGTCGTACTGGCCGCCGTCCTCGGCATCGCCGTCGGCATCCTCGCGCCCGGGCTGGGTGAGGACCTGAAGCCGCTCAACGACTGGTTCATCGCGCTGGTCAAGATGATCGTGATCCCGGTCGTCTTCTGCGTGGTCACCACCGGCATCGCCTCCATGGACAACCTGCGCAAGGCGGGCCGGATCGGTGTGAAGGCGATCGGCTACTTCCTGGTGCTGTCCCTGGTGTCCATGCTGATCGGGCTGGTCGTCGCCAACATCTTCCAGCCCGGCTCCGGCCTGCACGTCGACCCCTCGTCACTGAACGCCGACGACGTGCCCAAGAACGCCACTGAGCACGCCACCTTCACCGGCTTCGTCTCCTCCCTCATCCCTGCCTCCCTGCTGGGCGCGATCACTGGTGATGCGATCCTGGCCGCGCTGATGGTCTCGATCGTCTTCGGTGTGGCCCTGAACATGGCCGGCGAAGAAGGGGCACCACTGACCCGCGGCATCAAGGCGCTGTCGGACGTCGTCTTCCGCATCGTGGGCTGGGTGATGCGGCTCGCGCCCTTGGGCACCTTCGGCGCCCTGGCAACCGTGGTCGCCACCTACGGCGCCGAGAGCCTCAAACAGCTCGGCTACCTCATCATCCTGTTCACCGCGACCTGCGTCGTCTACGTCCTGGTCGTCCTCGGCGCCATCATGCGGGCCTGCCGCCTGAGCCTGTTCGGCCTGATGCGCTTCCTCAAGGCCGAACTGCTCGTCGCCCTGAGCACCTGTTCCAGCGAGGCCGTCCTGCCCCAGCTGGTACGCAAACTGGAGATCCTCGGCATCGGCCGGCCCGTGGTCGGCATCGTCATCCCCTCCGGGTTCTCCTTCAACCTGGACGGCTCCGCGGTCTACCTCACGATGGCCTCCCTCTTCCTGGCCCAGGCCATGGGCATCGACCTTTCCTGGCAGCAGCAGCTGATCATGGTGGGCGTCATGATGCTCACCAGCAAGGGCACCGCCGGAATCGCGGGCGGCGCGTTCATCGTCCTCGCCAGCACCGTCACCGCGGTCGGCCACATCCCGCTCGCCGCCCTCTCCCTGATCGTCGGCATCGACCGCATGCTCAACGAGGGCCGCGTCTTCATCAACGTCCTCGGCAACGCCGTCGCCACCATCGTGATCGGCAAGTGGGAGAACGACTTCGACACCGAACAGGCCCGCAAGGTCCTGCATTCCCGCACCACCACGCCGCCGCAGGGCGAGTTGGACACCGCCAAGGTCGGCGCGGGCAAGTAGCCGTGCCCGTCGAGCGCAGTCACACCTCGACGGCATATATCTCACCCACCGGCGGCATCCTCCAGGCCGCCGTGCGCCAGCACAGATGAGGGCCCGAGGGTCCTTCCCGTGAGCACGCCCAGCGTCTCCTTTTCGATGACCATCCGGCTCGAAGCCCCGCGGCAGGTGACGCGGTCTTTCAGCTGACGGCCACGATGGAGGCGCCGGGCGGTCCAGTCACCGCCCTCGCCTCGCCAGCCGCCTTCCCTGAGATTCTCGACGGAGTGCCTGGGCCCAATGCAGGGCACATCCGAGCCTCCTTCCATGGCTGCTTCGCCCAGGGACCAGGTCTCAGCGCCGAGGTAAAGCAGGGGAAGGGGCGCACCTTGCGGATCGTCTCTGACCAGGCACCCCACATCCCCGAAGGCGCCCGCTGGTCAGACATGGTGCGAAGCCCTCCGCTATGTCACTTGAGCAGGCAATGCGACGTACCGACGTCCGACCAGGATCGGCCTGGCGGATGTGGCGTGTGCGGCCGTCCGACGGGCTTGGGCCCCAGAGCGGCTGGACTTTTCAGTTCCCGGTGTCAGAAGGGGAAGTCAGTGTGGGCACGTCCAGGGCCAACCTCGGATGACGCGACGCCGAAGCGACACCGGATCCGCTGGATGGGTCCACTCCACCAGGCAGAGACCGCCGATCCATGGATGAACCGTCCTCTCCCGCCCGTGCGCGGGCGCCCCTACGGTCGAGGCTGCGGGCGCTCACCGGCCCGCCGTACCGAAGGAGCAAGACCCCCATGAAGATGACCGGCAACACGATCCTGATCACCGGCGGAACCTCGGGCATCGGGCTCGGCCTGGCCCTGCGCCTGCACGAGGCCGGCAACAAGGTGGTCGTCGCCGGCCGGCGCAAGGAACTCCTCGACGAGATCACGGCCGAGCACCCGGGCATCAACCGGCTCGTCCTCGATGTCGCGGACCCCGACTCGATCGCCCGGGCCCGTGAGACCGTGGCGGCGAGCCACCCGGATCTGAACGTCCTGGTCAACAACGCGGGCATCATGCTGCGCGAGAACATCCTCGACCCGGCCGAACTCACGGTCGCCGAGGATCACGTCGCGACCAATCTGCTCGGCACAATCCGGATGACGTACGCCTTCTTGCCCCTGCTCGCGGGCAAGGACGACGCGGTCGTCATGAACGTCACGTCCGCGCTGGCGTTCGTACCGTATGCGAGCACACCGACCTACAGCGCGACCAAGGCCGCGCTGCACTCCTTCTCCGAGAGCCTGCGCATCCAGCTCGCTGGTGCTGACGCCGGTGTCCAGGTGATCGAGATGGTCCCGCCGGGGGTGCGCACGACCCTGCTGGGCCAGGAGGACAACGACCACGCCATGCCGTTGGACGACTTCCTCACCCAGGCGCTCGACCTGCTGCGAGAGAAGCCCGACGCGAAGGAGATTGTTGTCGAGCGCGCGAGGTTCATCCGCGACGCGGTGGCCACCGGCTCCTACGACGATGTCCTCGCCATGATCGCCAGCAGCTGACCGACCTGTAGTGGCGTACGCGGAACGGTGAGGAAGCGTCTTCGGCGTCGCCACGCTCGTCGCACGGGATGCGCCCCGGCTCCGTCCTTGCCCGGGGCCGCTCCCAAAGCGTCGGCCAGCGCATTTCCCAGCGGGTTATGCAGGTCAAGGGCCCATCGGGTCTTCCTGCCGCGAGCGGCCTCGTCATCGGCCTCACTCATGGGCGGCTTGGCGCGGGTGGGAGAGGAGTGCTCAGCCATGGATTGGCGGTCTCTGGATAGGCGGCCTGGATACGGCGAGGATGGGGGCATGGACAAGAAGGAACTGGCGGAATTTCTGCGCCACCGGCGTGAGACGCTGCGGCCCCGCGACGTCGGACTGGTCGAGGGGCCGCGCAGGCGTACCCAGGGACTGCGCCGCGAGGAGGTCGCGCAGCTCGCCGGCATGTCCACCGACTACTACGCCCGGCTGGAACAGCAGCGTGCTCCGCAGCCTTCCGTCCAGATCACCACGGCGCTGGCCCGGGCGCTGCGGCTGTCCCTGGACGAGCGCGATCATCTCTTCGTCCTCATCGGCCACAACGCTCCGGCCCGCTTCCATCGCTCCGAACATGTCAGCCCGCCGCTGATGCGGGTCCTGGACCGCCTGGACGACTCCCCGGCCATGGTGCAGACCGATCTGTTCGACACTCTCGCGATGAACCCCTTGGCCGTGGCGCTGCTTGGCGACCAGACCCGTCACACCGGTCTGGCCCGCAGCGGCTACTACCGCTGGTTCATGGACCCGGCCGAACGTTTGATGGTTCCCGAGGAGACCCACGAACGCCACGGCCGTGCCCAGGCGGCTCGCTTGCGGGCCGCGCTGACAGCCGGCAGCGACACCCCCCGAGCCGCCCGGATCCTCGCCGACCTCCAGGAACACAGCCCCGAGTTCGTCCGCATGTGGGAACTTCAGGAGGTCGCACAGAGCTACGACGACTGCAAGACCATCCTTCATCCCGAACTCGGCCGCATCGATGTCGACGCTCAGGTCCTGTTCACCGAGAACCGTGCCCAGACCCTGGTGGTGCTGACCACTCGCCCCGGCACGGAGAGCCACAGCAAGCTCGAACTGCTCTCCGTCATAGGGCACCAGCAGCTCACCTCTTGACATCCTGGGCCGGGAGACGGGTCGGGGCTCGGCTCAGGAGTGGCCGAACAAGCAGGTCACGGTCCAGGACGTCGAAAGTCGTCGGGACCGGATGTGCGGCACTGCGCCCACCCGGCTCCGCACGGCTCTTGCTCCGCGCACTGCGGCCAGACAGGGCGGCCCCTGTGCTGTCCGCGCTCCGTGGTCGGGCCGCCGATTTGACCGGATGCCGCCTCCGTTTTACTCTCGAATGCATACGGAGGCTGCATCCGTTTTGATGTGGCCGCAGGATCAGGACAGGCAGGAGGGCGCATGAGCGCCGGTGAACTGCGGGGGCGCAAGCCCCGCGCGGACGTCCAGCGCAACCGCGCCGCCCTCCTGGAGACCGCGCAGCGTCACTTCCAGCAGCACGGGGTCGGCACCTCCCTGGAGGCGGTGGCCAAGGAGGCGGGTGTCGGGCCCGGCACCCTGTACCGGCACTTCCCCACCCGGGAGGCGCTGCTGGCGGCTGTGCTGCAGACACGCTCCCAGGAACTGGTGGCCCGTCAGGCGGACATCGAGCAGCTCGACGACCCCGCCGAGGCGCTGGAGCAGTGGCTGCGGGCGATGGAGGACTACTTCAGCGCCTTCAGCGGGCTGCCGGACCCGCTCATGGCCGCGGCCAGGGCGCAGGAGCCGGACAATCCGCTGACGATTCCCTGCGACATCCTCATCTCCGCCACCGATCAGTACGTGCGAGCCGCGCACCTCGCGGGGCGCGTGCGCGCGTCGGTGCGCGGGCACGACCTGTTCCTCGCGGCCTGTTCCGTTGCCTGGATCAAGGGCACTGGCACCGAGAAGGAGTCACTCGACCGGCTGCGCACACTCATCGCGAGCGGCTACCGCGAGCGGGACACCCAGGCGTAGACGGTCAGGCCCCCGCCCCGGCCCCGCAACACCAGGTGGCACCACCACCCAGCCATCACATCGTGCTGCCCTCAGGGGCAGTGCAACCTCTCAAAGGACAAATCATGAAAATTACTGTCATAGGCGCTGGCGCCATCGGCGGGAACCTCGCCGCCAAGCTCAGCACGGCCGGTCACGACGTCCAGGTGGCCGACGCCCGCGGCCCCGAGGCCGTCCGGGCGGAGGTGCTGGAATCCGGGGCCCGCGCCACGGACCTCGCCGACGCCGTCCAGGACCGGGACGTCATCGTCCTGGCCATCCCCTTCGGGGTGGCGGGGGAGCTGGCCGGTCTGTTCGCCTCGGTCCCCGCCGACACGGTCGTCATCGACACCTCGAACTACTATCCGTTCCTGAGCGGGCAGATCGAGGCCGTGGACAATGGCGAGGTCGAGAGCGTGTGGAACGCGCAGCAGTTGGGGCGCCCCGTGGTCAAGGCGTGGAACGCGGCCCTGGCCGAAACCCAGCGGACCCGGGGCGTGCCAGCCGGAACGCCCGGCCGCCTCGCCATTCCGGTCGCCGGCGACTCCGAGGAGGCGCGGCGTGTGGCGATGCAGCTTGTGGACGACACCGGCTTCGACCCCTACGACGCTGGCCCGCTGGCCGACTCCTGGCGTCAGCAGCCGAACAGCCCCGCCTACTGCACCGAGTTGACCCTCGACGAGCTGCCGGCGGCCCTGGCCGCGGCCGACCGCGTCAAGGACGCCCGCATCCGCGACAGCTTGCCGGAACGCCTCGCCACCCGCCCGGCCACGGCCACCCTGGACGACATCGTCGAGATGAACCGCGCCGCCCACCGCTAAGTCACCCGACAGGGCTCTCGTGCACGCAACGGCACGAGGGCGGCAGCGTCGGCACGCAACGAACAAACAAGACGAACACGAAGAGCGCACAGTCCCCCGCGCTGCGGCCTGCAGTCCCAGCACACCGCTGCCTGAGAGCATCCGCAAGCCTGCCGGTACCCGCGAGGGTGCGTCCGCACCCGGGCCTTACGCCGGCTGCCTCCTTGCGTGGCCTGCTGTACTGCGCCGGGCGGCGACTGCGCGCCATGGAGAGGAACCGCCTTGCCCGGCACCGCATCACCCTTCACCGACATCGCACGCTCCCGGCGCTCCCCCCGGCGATTCCTGCCCACCGCCCTGTCCCCTTCGGACATCCGCGGCGTGCTGGAAGACGCACAGACGGCCCCCTCGAACAGCAATACCCAGCCATGGACGGTGCACGTCGTCTCGGGTGCGGCGCGGGAGGCCCTGGGCAAAGAGCTGCTCCGGGCAGAGGAGGAGGGACGGACCTCCCCGGATTTCACCGATGGCTACGGCGAGGGCATCTACCTGGAGCGGTCGAAAGCCCTGGGCGCGAGCGTCTACCGGTCCCGGGGCGTCGAGCGCTCGGACCGGCACGGCAGGAGGGCTGCGGTCCGCGAGAACTTGGAGTTCTACGGCGCCCCCCATGCCGCTTTCCTGTTCATGCCGGCGCTCGGCGACGGGGTGCGGACAGCCGGCGACATCGGCATGTACGCGCAGAACTTCCTGCTCTCGCTGGCGGCCCGGGGACTGGCCGGCATCCCGCAGACCGTGCTCGGCGTCTACGCCGACACCGTCCGCGAGTTCCTGGGTGTCCCCGCGGAGCTCAAGCTGCTGTTCGGCATCTCCTTCGGCATGGCTGACCCGGTGGCACCGGTGAACACGCTCCGCACGGAGCGGGTTCCGCTGCAGCGGAGCGTGGTCTTGCATGACACCCCGGGAGTCCTCGACATGCCGTAGTTCCTCCGCCCGCAAGAACCATGCGGCGCCTGGGTCCGGGCCGTCACTCGGCCGGCCCGGACCCAGCCCCGCACACTTTTGACAATTCGGAGGATGCCTCCGTATTCTCGGGAAGGTAAGCGGAGGGTATCTCCGTTTCCCATTGCCTGGTCTGGAGAAGTAACCGTGACAAGCCGACAGATGGTCCTGGGCATGCAGTTCAGCGGCGGATACGGAGCCGCACCCGGGGCCTGGCGGCTGCCGGGTGCGAACCTGAACAGCTACACGGACATGGACCAGTTCGTGCGTTACGCGCAGGCTGCCGAGCGCGGCAAGATCCAGCTGCTGTTCATCGCGGACACCCCGGTCCTGGACGTCGACCTCGACCACCATGCCCCGCACCACATGATCGACCCGCTGCTGATCCTTACCGTCCTCGCGCGCGAAACCGAGCGGATCGGCCTGGTCACCACCGCCTCCACCACGTTCACCGAGCCCTACAATCTCGCTCGCCAGTTCAAGGCCCTGGACGTGATCAGCCACGGCCGGGCCGGCTGGAACGCGGTGACCACCTCCGACCCCGCCGCCGCGGCGAACTTCGGCGCGACGATCCCGCCGCGCGCGGAGAAGTACGAGCGTGCCCACGAGGTCATACAGATCGTGCAGGGGCTGTGGGGCAGCTGGGAGAAAGACGCCTGGCTTCTCGACGTCGACGGCAAGCGGTTCGCCGACATGGACAAGATCCAGCCGGTCAACCTGCAGGGCAAGCACGCCGCCTCCCGCGGCCCGCTGCCCATCCCCCCGTCCGAGCAGGGCCAGCCGGTCATCTTCCAGGCAGGCGGCGGCAGTTACGGCCTGGAACTCGCGGGCCGTTACGCCAGCGGCGTCTACGCCAACCCGTACACCATCGAGGACGCCCGGGCCCAACGCCAGGCCCTACGGGACGCCGCCAAGCGCGCCGGACGCGACCCGGACGAGGTGAAAATGCTCGTCGGCTTCATGCCGACCATCGCTCCCTCCCGCCAGGCCGCCCTGGAACGGCGCCGCTTCCTGGACGAGGTCGTCGACCTGAACCAACGCGTTCGCTACCTCGGCGCCATGATCGGCCTCCCGCTCGGCCCCGGCCAACTCGACAAGCCACTGACCGCGGACCAGCTCGCCGACGCCATACCCAGCCCGCACGACCCGCGGTCCGCCCGCGCCCTTGAAGTGGCCCGGGAAGGCTGGATCCTGCGTGATGTACTCGCCCACGGCGTCATCGACTACCACCCGGTGGTCGCCGGCACCGCCGCCGACGTGGCCGACCACATGCAGCAGTGGTTCGAGGCAGGGGCATGCGACGGCTTCTCGATCGCCGTCGACGGTTACCACGACGGCTTCGATGCCTTCGTCGACCAGGTCGTCCCGATCCTGCAGGAACGGAGCCTGTTCCACGACGACTACGAAGGCCCTACCCTGCGCGAGAACCTCGGCGCCCACGAGCAGTACGGCCTCGACCCGCGCCTCACGAAGCCGGCCCGGTCATGACCGCCACCACGCAGACCACTACCGTCCAACCGTCCGACACCGCGCAGGCGTTCCGCGACGGCATGGCAGCCGTCGCCGCCATCAACATGAGACGCATCCCGCTCAAGCAGTGTGCTGTCCTGCAACACTCCGGGTGTCCCCGACGCAGCCTGAACCGGACATGGCTGCCGCATGTTCGGCCAGGACGGCACCGGTGGCTATACCGCCTTCTTCCTGGAGGGTCTCCACGACGGTCTGCTGGGCGACAGGTGAACCGCTGGCCTCGGAGAATGGGACGGGCAGGGCCAGGTGAGGCGCCGCCATCGCCAGCACCTTGACCAGCAACGGCGTCGTATCGAGGACCACCACCTGCCCCGTGAAGGGTGTCAATATTCCGATCAGGCTGCTGAGCTGGGCTTTCCCTGCGGATGATGAGGCAACCGGGGTGACGTGGTGCGGTACTCGTTGAGCAGCCCGCCGAGTACCTGGCGGCGCCTGACCATGGCAGCCGGAAGAGGAATGACGTTCGGGTCGTCGTCAGGGGCACGCAGGCCGAGGCTGCGGTCCGCCCCGAGTTGTAATGCTCGGCGTACTGGTTGAGGACAGTACGCAGGTGCCGTTCACCGGTGATCAGGAGTCGGTCGGTGCACTCGGTACGGACTGTGCGTATCCATCGTTCGGCGAACGCGTTTGACCGGGGACTTTGCGGCGGAGTCAGGACGACGGCTGTGCCGTTGTCAGCCAAGACGGCATCGAATGCGGCGGTAAACTTACTGTCTCGGTCACGGATGAGGAACCGGAAGCGCCCGGCTCTGTCCTCGAGGCCCATGAGCAGATTGCGGGCGAGTTGGGTGACCCATGTGCCGGTCGGGTGGGCGGTGACGCCAAGGACATGGACGCGCCGAGTGAAGTTTCCCCGTGATCCTGGACACTCTTCTTCTACGCTGCGAGTGCTTGGTCGTTCTGGAGAGCCGCTGGCGTGTCTCGCGGGGCGTGATGTACCCGAAGGCAGCGTGT
>NZ_JBIBJI010000027.1:0-83750 GCF_042958345.1 Streptomyces sp. NPDC007983 | reverse complement strand
TCGGCCCACGAGGCCCAGTAGCGGTCCTCCCGCACCAGGGTGGAGCCGACGTCGAACGCCACCACATCGATCACGACGCGCCCTCCCCCGCCCCCTTCTCCTGCGCCCAGTCCGCGTACCGGACCCGCTCGATCTCCAGCACCTCGCCGACCGTCCCCCACTCGTTCTTCCCCAGCCGCGCCAGCGGCCGCAGCCTGCCGACCTCCGGATGCCCGTCGACCATCACCCCGGCATCGACGGCGGCATGCACCACCCGCCCGAACACCACGGTCGAGTCCCCCAACAGCACGGTGCTGTGCAGCTCGCACTCCAACGCCACCGGCGACTCCGCCACCCGCGGCGGCCTCACCCGCACACTGTCCTCCCGCGCCACCCCCACGGCCTCGAACTCGCTCACCCCCCGCGGAAAGTCCGTAGCCGTCCCATTGATCGTCTCGAACATCCGCTCCGGCGCGAGGTTCACCACGAACTCCCCGGTCTCCTCCACATTGCGCAGCGAGTCCTTCCGCCCGACGGAGGTGAACTGCACGACGGGCGGGGACACGCAGGCGACGGTGAAGAAGGAGTGCGGTGCCAGATTCGGTGCCAGCGTGTCCGGGTTGATGGTGGACACCCAGGCGATCGGCCGGGGCACGACGACCGAGGTCAGCAGCTTGTAGAAGGGGTTCCGGCCGACGGTCTCAGGATCAAAGTCGATACGCATACGGCCCAGTATCCGCAACCCCGAGAGCCGCCCCAACGACGCCCCGCAGCCTCACCCAACCCCTGAGTGCCACGGAAGCTGCCCGGTGCCGGAAAGACACGAGCACCCGGAGCTGAGCACCACCGGCTCCGCCGGACCCACTCATGCCGACCGTCAACAGATGACACCAATCCGGGCTACTATGATCACTCGTGGAGTCGAAGGAGGGTTAAGCCGTGTCTGGTCAGGCGCTTTCCAGTCTCACCCGCTCGACAACCCTCCGGGAGCGCGCGCTCGTGGCACTGCGCACGGCCATCACCACCGGCCAGTACCAGCCCGGCGACCACCTCGGAGAAGTAGAGATCGCCGAGCACCTGTCGGTGAGCCGCGGCACGGTACGCGAAGCCCTGCGCCACCTCCAGCAGGAAGGCCTCGTCACCGCGGGAGCACGTGGCATGCTGCGCGTGTCCCAGCTGACCCCGACCGAGGTCCGGGAACTCTTCCAGGTCCGGGAAGCGCTGGAAGGACTCGCGGTGGCACAGATCATCGCGTCACCGCGCAGGCAGGACGCGGCCGAGGCCCTGCGCAAGGCCCTGGAAAAGCTCCAGGAGGCCTTCGCGTCAGGCGCGGATCTGGCCTCCAAGGTCGAGGCCGATCTCGGCTTCCACCTCCTGCTGTGCGAGCTGTCCGGCAACTCGGTACTCCTCAAGACCTGGCGGCAGCTCGAGGGACCGATGCGCGTGGTGATCATGAGCGCCGCCAGTGAACGTCGCGACGTGGCCATGTCCGCGACGGCCCACGAGCCCATCGCCGACGCGATCGCCCGCGGAGACGCCACGGCGGCCCAAGAGATCCTGCACGCGCACATGACCTCCGCGATCGAGCAACTGGGCATCGAACGCGAAGGCACTCGCGACACCGCCCGGTGACCCGCTGCGGATCCTGCCGCGCAGTGACGTGGGGTGTGTCCGGTACGAGGCCCTGGGGCCGCTCGCCCCCGGGCTCGGGTCCCAGAGGTGAGCGAACGACCCCGAAGTGTCCTCAGTGCAGGTGGGATCCGCCGTTGACGTCGTAGGTGACGCCGGTGAGGTAACCGGATTCGGGCCGGGACAGGAAGGCGATGACGTCGGCCACGTCGTCGACGCTGCCGATACGACGCACGGGGACGTCCGCGATCATGGCGGCCTTGCGGTCGTCGTCCAGCTTGCCCTGAGTGATGTCGGTGTCGATCAGGCCGGGGGCGACAGAGTTGACCGTGACCCCGGCGGGCCCGAGTTCGCGGGCGAGCGCCTTGGCGAAGCCGAGCAGGGCGGCCTTGGCCGCCGAGTAGGCCACTCCCCCGAAGACGCCCCCGCCGCGCTCGGCCGACACGGAGGAGAGGAAGACAATGCGGCCGAACCCGCGCTCGGCCATGCCCGCGGCCACCCGATGGGTGACCAGGTAGCTGCCGCGGACGTTCACCTCGAAGATCTTGTCCCACTCGGCGGGCGTGACATCGAGGAAACGAGTCGGCGAGGTGATGCCCGCGTTGTTGACGAGGGCACCGATCGGCGGGAGTCCCGCCTCGGTCTGCGTGATCGCCGCGTCGACCGCGTCGGCGTCGGTGACGTCCGCCGCCAGGCCCAACGCCTGTACGCCGTGTCGGGCGGCGACCTCCCGGGCGGTGTCCTCGGCGGCCTCCTTGTCCAGGTCGAGGACGGCGATGTGGTAGCCGGCGGCGGCCAGCGCGTGCGCGGTGGCGCGCCCGATGCCGCGACGGGAGCCCGCCCCGGTGACGACGGCGGTGTGGGGGGTTTGATCGCTGGCCATGCGGTGCTCCTGAGGGGTGGATGAGGGAGGGGATGAGGGAGTGAGCGCAGATGTCGCGCGCGGGTCAGAGTTCGCGGCGGACGCGTTCCTTGATCGCCGCGACGGAGAGGCCGTAGCGATCGTGGAGGGTGGGCAGTGCGCCCGCGGCGAGGAACTCGTCGGGCAGCCCGATCGGGACGATGCGGGCCGTCTGCTGGGCGAAGGCCAGGCTGGACGCCACGGACTCGGCGAGACCTCCGACGACACTGTGGTTCTCAAGGGTCACCACGAGGCGCCCCGTGCCGGCCTCCCGCAGCACCGTCTCGCGGTCGAACGGCTTGATCGTCGGCACGTGCAGGACGGCGACATCGACATGGTCGGCTTCGAGTTCCGCCGCCGCGCTCAGGGCCCGTACCGTCATCAGACCGGTCGAGATGAACAGCACGTCACGGCCACCACGCAGCTGCGCCGCCTTGCCGAGTTCGAACCGGTAGTCGTACTCGTCCAGGACGGTGGGCACCGCCCCACGCAGCAGTCGTGTGTAGGTGGGGCCGGGGTGCGCGGCCAGTGCCGGGACGGCCTGTTCGATGTCGACGGAGTCCGCGGGGTCCACGATCGTCAGGCCGGGCATGCCACGCAGGATGGCCAGGTCCTCGGTCGCCTGGTGGCTGGGCCCGTAGCCGGTGGTCAGTCCGGGCAGCGCGCCGACGACGTTGACGTTGAGCCGCGGCTCGGCGATGTCCAGGCACAGGAAGTCGTAGGCGCGGCGGGTGGCGAAGACGGAGTAGGTGGAGGCGAACGGGGTCAGGCCCACCTCGGCCAGTCCCGCCGCCGCGCCCAGCATCACCTGTTCCGCCATGCCCATCTGGAAGAAGCGGTCGGGGTGGGCCTCGCGGAAGACGTGCATGTCGGTGTACTTCGCCAGGTCCGCCGAGAGCCCGACCACATCGGGGCGTTCCTCGGCGAGCCGTGCCAGGGCGTGCCCGAAGGGGGCCTTCGTGGTGCGCTGTCCTTCTTCCGCGATCGAGGCGATCATCGCGGAAGTGGTGAGCCTCCGCTTGGGGGCCTCGGTCGGCGTGGGTGCGGCCTCAGTCGGCGCGGAGTTGTTCATCGAGCGAGTCCCTCTCCGTGGGTGGTTGCGCGGCCGGAGTCGGTCCCGATCCGGTGACGTTCGGTCAACTCATCGCGTGCTGCCTGCCATTCGTGCTCCTCCACCCGCATGAAGTGCGCCTTCTCCCGGGTCTCCAGCATCGGCACACCGCACCCGATCCTGGTGTCGCAGATGAGCACAGCAGGTGATCCGCGGTGTTCCCGCAGGCGGTCGAAGGCCGCGACGAGCGCGTCGATGTCGTTGCCGTCCACGCGGATCGCATGCCAGCCGAACGCCTCCCACTTGGCCCTGACCGGCTCGGTGCGCAGCACGCCCTTGGTCGGGCCGTCGGCCTGGAGGGCGTTGACATCGACGATGGCGGTGACGTTGTCCAGCCCGTGATGGGCGCAGGCCAGCGCCGCCTCCCAGGTGGAGCCCTCGTCGAGTTCGCCGTCGGAGAGCAGGTTGTACACGCAGGCGTCACTGCCCTGGTGGCGCAGGCCGAGGGCCATGCCGGTCGCCACGCCCAGACCGTGCCCCAGGGAGCCACCGGAGATCTCCATGCCGGGGGTGTACGAGGCCATACCCGACATGGGCAGACGCGAGTCGTCACTGCCGTAGGTGGCGAGTTCGCCGACGTCCAGCACACCCGCCTCGGCGAGCGCCGCGTACAGCGCGATCGCGTAGTGCCCGATCGACAGCAGGAACCTGTCGCGCTGCGGCCATTCCGGCTCGTGGGGACGGTGGTTGAGGACGTCCTGGTAGACGACGGCCAGGACGTCGGCCACACCCAGCGCCTGTCCGATGTAGCCCTGCCCCTGGGTCTCCCCCATGTCCAGCGCGTGCATACGGATGCGGTAGGCGGATTCCTTCACAGCGCGCACCCGCTCGGCGGGCGACACCCCCGCCGCGGGGGTGGCCTGAGTGGTCATCGTAGATATCCTCTTTCCTTCTCTCGGTGGGCGGCCTTGAGGGCTCAGTGGGCGGCCTTGAGCGCGGGTTCGGCGGACGCCGTCACGGCTCGGTCGGCCTCCCGGCGCTCCGGCTCGCCCCATGTCTCGCGCGTCACCAGCGTTGCCACGAAGCCCAGCAGGCCGTAGCAGGTGAACAGCACCGCGGGGCCGATCCACCCGGCGCCGGAGTACAGCGCGGTGGCGATCATGGGCGTGAACCCGGAGACCACCGCGGACAGTTGATAGGCCAGGGACGTTCCGGCGGTGCGGGTCTTGGTGGCGAACAGCTCGCAGAACCAGGCCCCCTGAACACCGGCCAGGCAGTTCTGGCAGACGGCGTAACTGATCAGGAAGGCGACCATGACCAGTGCCGCGGTCCCGGTGTTGACGAACAGGAACAGCGGGATGCCCCAGACGACGCTCACCGCGCAGCCGAACAGGTAGACCGGGCGGCGACCGACTCGGTCCGACAGGCGGCCCCAGAGCGTGGTGGCCGCGATACCGAGGGCCGCGGCCGTCACCAGCGCGGTGAGGGTGGTGGTGCTCGACACGTCGGGGGCGTCGCCGTCGTCCAGGTAGGACAGGACGAAGGTGACCGAGACGGCGTATCCCGCGGTCTCCGTGGTCCGCAGGCAGAAGGCCCGCAGAAGGTTGCGCCAGTCCTCGCGGATTACTGTGAGCAGCGGGTTCTTGACGAGTCCGCCGGACTCCTTGACCTCCTCGAACTGGGGCGATTCGTCGATCTTGAGCCGGATGAAGATGCCCACGGCGATCAGGACGGCGCTGAGCAGGAACGGCACGCGCCAGGCCCAGTTGTCGTCCAGTGTGTGCCGGCTCAACAGGAACGCGAGGTTGGCGAGCAGCAGTCCCACCGGGAAGCCGGCTTGTGTGATGCCCGTGTACAGGCCGCGCCGTCGCCATGGAGCATGCTCGAAGGTCATCAGGATGGCGCCGCCCCATTCGGCGCCGAAGGCGAGGCCCTGGATCACGCGGACGGCCACCAGCAGGACCGGAGCCCAGACCCCGACCATCTGGTAGGTGGGCAGACAGCCGATCAGCACGGTCGCGATGCCCATCAGCAGCAGGGATCCGACCAATACGGGCTTGCGGCCGACGCGGTCCCCGAGGTGACCGGCGACGATACCGCCCAGAGGCCGGGCGGCGAAGCCGATCCCCAGCGTCGCGAAGGACAGCAGGGTCGCCGACAGCGGGTCGGAGTCGGGGAAGAACACGTCGCCGAAGTAGAGCGCCGCGGCCGTGCCGAAGCCGATGAAGTCGTATGTCTCGATGGTCGCGCCGACCCCGCATCCGACGGCGACCCTCAGCCGTTCGGGCGACCCGTGCGCCGCCTGTTGCGGCGCTCCGGACTCAGCCATGCCGATCCTCCTCGATCGTAAGCGGGTCATCTGCCCCAGACGATGCCGACTATTGTCTGTTGACAGTCAACATTGAGAGAGATGCTGCGGCGGCGATGAGGTGCTGTCAACCCATCCGGCGAAGACCCGCGTCATCTACTCGGGTAGCGCGCTGCCGGGGCCCACTCGCAGGGGTGCCTCGGCGTCAGGCAATTCGAACAGGGGCGGCTCACCAGTCACCGCGTCGGCCACCGGCGTCGGCCGGTCGAGTACCCGGACGGCGTCCCCGATTATGGCCGTCAGCAGGGCCTGGTCGTCGATGTCGGTCAACGGCACCCGGTCCGCCACGGTGCGTCCGTCCCGCAGCACGATGGCGACGTCGGCCACCTCGCGGATCTCCCGGAAGCGGTGACTGACCAGCACGACGCCCAACCCCGTCGGCGGACAGCCCGCGCAGCACGGTGAACAACCGCTCCGCCTGCGGCCGGTGCAGCAAGGCGGTGGGTTCGTCCAGGAGGAGCAACCGGGAGCCCTGCGCGAGCCCGCGGGCGATCTCCACCATCTGCCGGCGGTCCAGCGGGAGGTCGCCGGCCCGGGCGTCCAGGTCGATGACGGCGTGCCGGCCCAGGGAGGCCAGTGCCGCGCGGGTGGCTGTCTATGAGGTACGGCCGCCGAGGGTGCGGCCCTGCGGCGGCGGCTGCCGCCGCCCTCTCGCGACCGATGTCGTGGATCGCCTCGGCGCGATCCGGCGACTCCCTGGAGCTGACCACCACCACTACCACCGCCGCGCCCAAGGTCACGAACTCCCCGAATCCGACGGCACGACAGCCGAGCACACTCAGAGACACGGCCTTGACCAGTAACGATAACGAACTGCGAGGGGAGCACCAGCCCCCGAGGGCATGCCTCACGACATCTCGTCGTGCTCCGGATGCGCTTCCAGTCCCCGGATTCCCAGATCGACGAGCTGCTCGGCAAGAGCGTCGTTGAGCGGGCTGACTCCAAAGAGGAGGTGGAAGTAGATCGGCGCGTAGAACAACTGGGCTGCCGCGCTCGGGTCGAGGTCGGACCGGAAAACGCCTTCGTCGATGCCCCGGCGCATCAACTTCTCGACGGCCGCCGCGCGTTCGTTCCAGAAACGTGTGCGGAAGTCGGCCATCGTCTCGGGGTCGTATTGCCCCTCGGCGACGATTTGGGAGACCAGCTTGCCTTGTGGGCCGGCGTAGCGAGAGATCAGCGACTTGAGGTGCACCAGGAGAGCCTCGCGCACCGGTACCCCTTCGGGGATTCGGGTGTGTGCAAGGTGGCTCTCCATGAAGGCGTCGATGACGACTGCGGCCTTGCTCGGCCACCACCGGTAGATCGTCACCTTGCTGACCTTGGCCCGCTTGGCGATCGCCTCCATGGTCAGTTTCTGCACCGTGATGGCACGGCGTCCGTCACGGACAAGGAGGTCCATGGTCGCGTCGAGAATCGCTCGACGACTCGATTCGCTTCGTACAGCCACAGAGCCAAATTACCCCACGTGTGCCCGCAGGCCCCTTCTCCAACAGGGCTCACCAGCGGGGCACACCGGGCGAAGCATACGAAACGTATCGGACCGAGAGCCCCTGGCTCGGTGTGCTCCCCTCCCCTCCGGCCCACGTCACGTCGGCAGCGAGGGCCTCCGGGGAGGAACATGCGCCGGACGACGGCGGTCGGCGCGTCGACCGAACGCCCAGGCGATCACCGTGGACACGCCGAGTGCCAGACCGAGGACGCATACTCCGGTCCACGCCCCGGCTCCGTAGGCCGCGCTGGTGAGCCCGGAGCCGATGGCACCTCCGACGAAGTATGCCGTCATGTAGGCAGAGTTGACGCGACTCGGCGCATCGGTCGCCAACTGGTAGATCCGGCTCTGGTTGGTGACCTGGAGCCCCTGGACGGCCAGGGTGAAGGTCGCGCCACCGATGATGACAGGCGCGATGTGGCGGCTGCCGAAGAACAGAACCACCCACGACAGAGCGAGCAGAAGACAGCTGAGCGTGGTCACCAGACTGCCGCGCCCCCGATCGGCGAGCGTACCGACGGGCCGAGCGGCCAGGCTGCCGATCGCGCCGAGCAACCCGAACAGGCCGATAGTGCCGACCGAGTAGTGGTAGGGGGGTCCGCTGAGCAGCATCGTCAGGGCGGTGTACAGCACCGAGAAGCCGGCGAAGCTGAGGCCCCCGATCAACATCCGCACCCGCAAGGCCGGCTCACTGGCCACGATCCGGACCGTGGAGACCAGAAGTGCGCCGTAGCTGAGGCGCACGGTGGGCGCGACCACAGGCATGCGCAGCCGCAGGACCAGCGCGATCAGGGCCATGGCCACGGCAGCCGTACCGTAGACGGTGCGCCAGCCGGCGAGATCGGCCAGGTACCCGGCCACGGTGCGGGCGAGCACCGAGCCCAGCAACAGCCCCATCGAGAGGGTGCCGACCACCCGGCCGCGATGGTCTGCCGGCGCAAGTTCGGTCGCGAACGGGATCAGTACCTGCGCGGTGGACGCTCCGACCCCCGCGGCGGCAGCAGCAGCCAGGAACAGCGGTGTGGCAGTGGCGATTGCCATCACTCCCAGCGCGACCGCCGTCGCCAGCGACATCAGCGGCACGAACGTCGCACGGTTGACGAGGTCACCGAGCGGCAGCAGGAACAGCAGGCCCACCGCGTAGCCCACCTGCGTCAGTGTGATCAGGAGCGCCGCGGTGGACGGCGACGTGTGCAGCCCGCGCGCGATGGCGTCGAGCAGCGGCTGCCCGTAGTAGAGGTTGGCCACGCACAAACCCGTGGCCGTGGCCAGGAGCCCCACGAGCCCGCGTCCCATCTGCGTGCTGTGCTGCCGGCAGGAGTCGGCCTGGACACCGAAAGACATGGTTCTCCTCATGGAGGCGGGGCGGCAGCCGAGTGGTCCCGGGCAGGCTGTGGGCCGGTGTACCGGCCCACCCGCAGCCGAGTGCGCAGGAGCGCCGACGCCCGCACCGTGGAAGCTCACGGGCGCAAAGGGGCCGGCCCGCCGGTTCCATCGCGTCAGCGATACGCCCGACGGGCCGGGACGTCACCGCTACGTGCAGAGTGTGCGCTGGGTGCCGAGTCCGGTGATCTCGCACTCCATCACGTCGCCCGGCCGTAGGAAGCGGCCGTAGTGCGAGCCGTTCCCCTGCGGCGAGCCGGTGATGAGCATGTCGCCCGGCTGGAGGACCATGCGGTGCGAGGCGTACGAGATCAGGGCGGGGATGTCGAAGATCATGTCACCCGTGTTGCCCTTCTGCATGACCTCTCCGTTGAGCCGCAGCGTGATGTCCAGGTCGTGTGGATCGGACACGAAGCGCGCCGG
Source organism: Streptomyces sp. NPDC007983 (assembly GCF_042958345.1). NCBI lineage: Bacteria > Bacillati > Actinomycetota > Actinomycetes > Kitasatosporales > Streptomycetaceae > Streptomyces > Streptomyces sp. NPDC007983. Next base: position 74,527 of record NZ_JBIBJI010000027.1, on the reverse strand, counting down.
GACGACGTAGGGGCCCGTGGGATAGAAGCCGGGCTGGTTCTTCGACCGCATCCAGTCGGTGCCCATCATCGGGATATCCGGGCGCGGCACCAGGCTGCGCGTCGTCAGGTCGTTGCAGATGGTGTACCCGGCGACGACGGACATGGCCTCCTCGCGGCTCACGTCGCGCGCCTCACGCCCGATGATCACGCCCAGTTCGAGCTCCCAGTCGTGATTCTCGCCAAGGGAGGGGAGGACGATGTGGTCGTACGGGCCGTTGATCGCGGACGGGGCTCCGATCCAGACGTACGGTTCGCCGTTCGCGCGGCGTTCGTCGATCTCCCGTGCAGCCTGCTCGCGCAGTTCGTCCTCCGTGGCGTCCGCCTTGCCCAGGCGGTGCGCGACCGTGATCTGGATGACGTGCTCGCGGTAGTTGGCTCCGGCGGCGATGATCTGGCCGGGCGGCTGCACAGGGGGAAGGACTCGCAGGTCGCCGACCGGCAGCCCCATTCCCTGGGGCTCGTTCGCGAGGGCCTGCAACGCCTCGAGCGAGGCGTTCCAGTCGGCCAGCAGGTCCCGAGTGCCGGCAGCCTCTGGAAGGACGGTCCGGGTGTTGTACACCCTGCCGTCCACGACGATGCCGGGGAACGGACTGCCGGATTTTCCGGCGAACGTTCCCAGCGAGAAGGACGTGTTGCTCATGGTTTCCTCGTAATCTCCGGTGAAGGCGGCCGAACGCGGTGGGCGGAGCGGGCTGTCCTGCCGGTGAGCAGGACAGCCCGCTCCCATGACTCACACAGGGGGTGCGGCGAAGAGGCCGCGGTCGGGGTCGTTGAACATCTCCCGGGAGACGAAGTCGTTCATCGGGTTCGACGTCCCCCACTGATCCGAGGTCTCCGGATCCTCCGTGGAATACAGATGCGGATGCCAGGAGTCCTCGTCCAGCGTCTCCAGTTCCGTCGTGTACTCCATCGTGTTCCCGTTCGGATCATGGAAGTACGTGAACGTGTTGTCCCCCGCCCGATGCCGCCCCGGCCCCCATACCTTGTGGACCCCGTCGCGCATCAGCCGACCGCTGCCCCGCATGTACTCATCCAGCCCCCGCATCTCGAACGAGGCATGATGGAGCGACACATGCGGACATCGCGCGATCGCCATACTGTGATGCTGCGGATTGCACCGCAGAAACCACATGATCCCGCCCAGCCGGGGATGCACATTCGTGTCCGTCAGCCGGAAATCCAGATACCTCTCGTACCACGCCAGCAGCTTCTCCGGCTCCGGCGAGTTCAGCACCACGTGCGACAGCCGAACCGGAATGTCCTCACGCTCCTCGATCCGCCGGTGCTGCCGCGCCGCCACTTCGGTCGAGACCTCGACCGTGCGGCCCTCCACATCGAAGAACCGGAAACCGTAGCCCCCACCCGGCGTCTGCAACACGTCCGGCTCCCCCACGAGGCGCACCCCGTCCGACGCCAGCCGCTCCGCCAGCGCATCCACCGACTCCCGGTCCGCCGCCCCGTAGGACACCAGATCCAGCCGCTTCTCCTGCGACCGCCGCACCCGGATCACATACTGCTCCGGCGATCCCTCCGCCGCGAAATACGTGACATCTCCGTCGGAACCGACCTTCGTCAGCCCCCATTTCTCCTCGTAGAAGGCAACCTGCTTCTCATAATCCTGAACGGCGATATCCACATGCCGCAGATGAGTAATCGGACGATCATGCATGACAAACTCCCGCATCGGTGAAAGGTTCGCTGCTGCGTAAAGTCAGCACTGAGCAGCGGTCTCTTCTGTCCGCGTCATCTGGCGACGGGGCTCGCGCCCATTCCCGAGGGGAAGCAGGCCGAGCAGTCCTTCGACCTCGGCGGGCGTCCGCGCCGTCCCCAGCACATAACGATCGGGACGCACCAGCACGGCCGACGACTCGACCGCACCAAGCAGTTCACGGATGTGCCGCGGAGAGCTCAGGACAGCGATCTCCGGCTCGTCCTCCAAAACCGTACGTACCGAAGCGGGCAGTCCGGCCAGCAGTTCAGGCGTCACGGCAAGCAGGAACCGGCTTCCGACGATGTCATCGAGACGCTGCCCGTCGGGCAGCGTCGGCTGCGCCGAGATCCGTCCGGCGTGCGGGTCGGCCTGGCCGAGGTGCAGTCCCGGCCCCAGCGCGGGCGCCGGCGGCGGACACACGGCCTCGGGATCGGCGCGGCAATGAGCGTCCCGCCGGGCGGCGATCGCGGGGTCGGTGGTCTGGACGAGATTGGCCATCGTCGCCGCTTTGTTGACCCAGTACCAGGCATGCGGCCGACGCTCGGACTCATAAGTGTCGAGCAGGGACTCAGGCGCCCTCCCCTGCGCAACGAGACGGATCTTCCAGGCCAGATTGGCCACGTCCCGCATGCCCGCACACAGCCCCTGGCCGAACAGGGGCGGTGCCTGGTGAGCCGCATCTCCCGCGAGGAACACGTTGCCGATCCGCCATGTGTCGGCGACGCGGGCCCGGAAAGTGTAGATCGAGCGTCGATCGGGCGTGAAGTTCTCAGGCGTGAGGAGGCCTTTGCTGAGCCGGGCGATGCCCTCGGGGCTGATGATCTCGTCCGGGTCGTCGTCGGGGAGAACCTTGAGCTCGATGCGCGCCCGGTCACCTGGGAGCCTGAGCCAGAGCGCGGGGCGGCTGTGGCGGCCGAGGGCCACCATGTCGCCCTCGATGTCGACCGTTCCGTGCAGGCGTCCGTCGACGACGAGCCACGGGTCGTCGACGCCGAGGTTCTCAAGGGAAATCCCGGACGCCTCACGGACCGTGGAGTTGGCGCCGTCGCAGGCGATCACCCAGCGTGCCGTGAGTGTCCGCTGCGTCCCCTCTGGTGTCTCGACTCGGCAGTGGACTCCCTCGGTGTCCTCCTCGATCTCCAGTAGCTTGGTGCCAAGGCGCAGTTCAACATCGGGGAGCCGCTCGACCTCCGCGCGCAGAAGTGCGTCGATCTCCGGCTGATGGAACAGATTCTCGCCAGGCCATGCCTGGGGTCCCCACTCCCCCGTGACATGGGACAAGAGCGTCTCGCCGGTTTCGTTCTCCATGCGGTAGTGGCGCATGGGAGTGGTCAGGCCGGAGACCTGCGAGGCCAGTCCTATCGGCTGGAACGAGCGCATGGCCTCGGCGTCGAAGTGCACGGCCCGCGCCTGCTTCCACATCTCCGGCCACTGCTCGATACCCACCGCTTGCACGCCGGCGTGGCCCAGCTCCACCAGGGTCTTCACCCCAACCGGTCCGCCACCGACGACCAGGACTTCGAAATCTCGGGACATCAAAACTCTCTCCAGGACTCACGTACTCGGCCGTACCGCTTTTCACTTGTGCGCTCCGCGCGCGGACCTGCCGGTCCGGCGTCACCGGATGTGCGCCCCCTCCTCGGAGCCTGCTTCGATGCAGCCGGAGTGCCGTGGTCACGCAGCCACTCGACGGACCGGCTGTTCAGGAAGCAGGTGCCGACACTGCGACGATCGCGGGCCCGGAACAGGCAAGCAGTCATGGACCAAGCTCCAGACCGAGCGGACCGCTGTCGTACAGGTCCTCCACCCTCGGCGCGGGATCGGGCAGCATGTCCAGCTCCCGCCGCATCGACACGATCCGCTCGAGCCCCGCGCGAACAGGAACCAGCGACACCGGACACGTACGCAACGCCGCCCGAGCCGCCCCAGTCCCGTAGCCACCCCGCGCCAGCACCTCCAGCGCCTGCTCCCGCGGAGCACCGGACAACCACCTGCGGGCCGCCTCCAACGCCCCGAGATAGCGCGACAGCCGTTCCCCGTCGTGCAGTGCGGCAGCCCCGGCCACCACACCCTGTCCGGGAAAGTCAGGCATCTCTTCCACCACCGAGATCAGCTCCACCAGCCCCTCTCGGATAGCCAGTTCATCCAGCGGCGGGCCCAACAAGGTGGCGTCCACGGTCCCCTCGCGCAGGGCCTCGAAGCGCTCACGCACCCCACCCACCGGCACCCACTCGCAATCGGCGGACTCCAATCCGCGCCGGGCCAGAAGTCGGCGGAGCACGACTGCGAAACCGTTGTCCACGGCGTCGACACCCAGCCTCGCGCCCCGCAAGTCCGGGACCTCCTCCATCGACGACCGCGCCACCAGCCGAAGCGGCGTCGTCGACTCCACCTGCGCCACCACCCGCAGCTCACCGCCACCCCGGTTCCACACCAGCAAGTTGTCCACGGCCGTCACACCCACATCGACATCCCCGCCGACCAGCCGATCCCGCTGATCCGACGACGACTCGATCAACACCGTCTCGACCTCGACACCGGCATCAGCGAACAACCCCAGCTCATCGGCCACGACGCTGACAGCAGGCGGAACGAACACCGCCTGTCGCAAACACACCGTCATCCGGCGCTCCTCTCCTCCACGAGGTGCGCTTCACCCTAGCATTCGATACGGAACGTTTCGAATCGCAGCGCCGACAACTCTGCACTCTCCCGCGGCCGCATAACGCTCTTCAGATCGCATCACCCAGCAGATCAAGACGGATATTCGATGCGATACGTTTCGTTTGCCATAGAGCCTCTGATGAACGTCACGCGCACCGGAGCACGTTGTCGAAGCGGCCACGGAACCACCTCGTGTCGGGCAGGGCACGGCCCTTGGGGGCCGGGGGCCGCGCTCCTGCCGGTGACGCTCCTACCTGCTGAACTGCTGCACCGGGCTCCTGCCGGTCCCGCGCCGGGAAACCGTCAGGACACCTTCTCCAAGGCGCCCTGGCCGTCGAAGTAGAAGTCCTCTCCGACCATCAGACCGTCGCGAAAGGGGATGACGGAGGACGGATGAGCATGGACGAGTTTCGTTTCGATGGACGGGTGGCGATCGTGACCGGCGCGGGCAGCAACCCCGGGCTCGGGCGGTCGTACGCGCTGCTCCTGTCATCGAGGGGCGCCAAGGTCGTGGTCAACGACCTCGGTGCCGGACCCGACGGGCGCGGGCAGATCGGCCCCGGCGCCGAGGCAGTGGTCGACGAGATCCGCTCGGCCGGCGGCGAGGCCGTAGGCGACGGCCACTCCGTGGCCGAGCGCGACGGCGCGCGGGCGATCGTGGACACCGCCCTCGACACCTGGGGGCGTATCGACATCGTGATCAACAACGCCGGCATCGCACCGTTCGCGGCCTTCGACGAGATCACCGATCGGGACATCGAACGCGTCATCGGCGTACATCTCATGGGCCACATTTGGATGTGCCGCGCCGCGTGGCCGCACATGGCCGCCCAGAACTACGGGCGCTTCGTCAACGTCAGCTCGAGCGCCGCATGGGTGGGCCTGCCCACCCAGTCGATCTACGCCGCCGGCAAGCTCGGCGTCGTGGGCCTGACCCGCTCCCTGGCGGCCGAGGGAGCACAGCACGGGATCAAGGCGAACGTCATCTCGCCCTACGCCGACACCTTGGCACTGCGGACGATGCTCGCGTCGGCGAACAGCGAGCACAACCAGGCATCGGGGCAGACGCCCGAGGTGGTGGCCCCGGTCGCGGCATGGCTTGCCCATGAGGGCTGCACGGTCACCGGCAAGGTGCTCCAAGCAGCCGGAGGCGCCGTCAGCGAGGCCTACCTCGTCCACGGCGCAGAAACGGAGCCGAACCCACAGCTGCTCCCACTGAGGATCCTTCGCGACCGGGACCGCGGTGCCGCATCCATCGCCATGTTCATCTCGGCCGCCGGCATGTCCGGCGTCAACCTGTTCCTGACGTACTACCTCCAGCAGAGCCTCGGCTACTCGCCGGTCGAGACCGGCCTGGCCTTTCTGCCCGTGGTCGCCGCCGTCATGATCGCCTCGACACTGGCCACCAGCGTTCTGACACCGCGCTTCGGCCCGAAGCCGGTCGTCCCCATCGGCATGGCCCTGGCCGCTGCGGGCCTGGTCCGGCTGACCACGCTGGAGATCGACTCCACCTGCACCACCCACGTCCTGCCGCCGCTGCTCGTCTTCGGTGCGGGCCTGGGCCTGGTCATGGCGCCCTCGATGAGCGCCGCCACCTTCGGGATCGACCCGGCCGACGCCGGCGTCGGCTCCGCGAGCGTCAACACCATGCAGCAGGTCGGCGGCTCGATCGGCACCGCCCTGCTCAGCACCCTGGCCGCCAGTGCCGCCACCGACTACCTGGCGGGCAAGACTCCCACCCCGGATGTCATGGCCCAGTCCGCGCTGGAGAGCTACTCCACCGCCTACTGGTGGTCCGCCGCCTTCTTCGCCGTCGGCGCGATCGTCTGCGGCCTGCTCTTCCGCCGAGGCGCGCCCGAGCACGATCCCGACGCCGCGCCCACCGTCCACATGTGACCTCACCTCACCTCCCAGGATCCCCAGAAGGAAGGAGAAGAGATCGTCATGAACACACCCCGCGCTTTGATCGTCGGCATGGGCATCGGTGGCCTGGCCACGGCCATGCGCCTGAGCGAGATCGGCTGGGAGCCCGTCCTCGTCGAACGCGCCCCGGGCAGGCGCCCCGCCGGCTACTTCATCGGCCTGTTCGAGACCGGCCGGGCCACTGCGCAGCGAATGGGCGTGCTCGACGCCATCGGCAACCGGGCCGGCGCCGACAGCATCACCTACGACATCGAGCGGTCGGGCCGGCGCCGTCCCGGCATGGGATACGGCGACCTGCCCGGCGAACCCCGTCTGATCCTGCGCGGGGACATCGAGGCCGCCCTCTACGACGTTGTCGCTCCACACACCGAGATCCGCTACGGCACGACACCGATCGCCATCGACGAACACCCCGACGGAGTGGACGTCACGCTGCGCACCGACCAGGGCGACGGGGTCACCGAGACCACGGAGCGCTTCGACCTCATGGTGGGCGCCGACGGCCTGCGCTCCACGGTGCGCCGCCTGACCTTCGGCCCGGACCAGGAGTTCATGCGGCCGCTCAGCCACATCATCGGCGCCACCATCCTGAAGGAACCCGTGCCCGGCTACCGGCCCCAGGATGGCGTCGTCCTGGCCGAACCTGGCCGCTCCGCCTGGACGTTCCCCTTCACCGACCACCGGCCCGGGGTGCTGTTCAACTACCGCACCGACGACGATGACGCCCAGTTCCGCCGCCCGCCCATCGAGTCACTGCGCCGTGCCTTCGGCCCGGAACCGACCGGGCCCGTACTCGAGCACCTCCTCCAGCAGTTCGAGCAGGCCGACGACTATCTCTTCGACTCCGTCCATCAGGTCGAGATGCCGACCTGGCACACCGACCGCACCGTCCTGCTCGGCGGCTCCGCCTGGTGCCTCACCCTCTACTCCGGCATGGGCGCCTCCACCGCCCTGGCCGGAGCCGACCTGCTCGGCACCCTGCTGCAGCGCAACCCCGGCAACATTGCCCGGGCCCTGCGCGAATGGGACCAGCGGCTGCGCCCCTTCATCGACGTCCAGCAACGCGGCGGCCGTACGCAGGGCCTGACGATGTTCGTTCCTCAGAGCCGCCGGGACAAGGTCATACGCACCTTCACGCAGTCGCTGATGAGCCGTCCGGCCGGCAAACGCGTGATGAAGACCCTGGCCGCCCGGCAGTTCAAGGAGAAGTCCATCGACATCGCCGCGGTCTGACCGCGACGCCTCCCGAAGTCGGCGCCGCCGGTCCTCCAGGACGGCGATAGCCATCCCCGTAACCCCCGCAGGAGACACGATGACCGCAACGCACCCCACACTGATCAGTGCCGCCGACGAGCTCCCCGCCGACTCGTCCAACACGCTGGATTCCTGGTGGTTCACGGCCCGACTCCACGCCGGCGAGGCCGCCTTCTGGGTGAAGATCCACACGATGACCGTGCAGGGCACCTGCCACAGCACCGTCGCCCTGCTCCAGGAACCCGACGCCCACACCAGCGAGAAGCAGGCAGCCGAGAGCCTCGACGCCGTGTCGCTGTCCGCCGGCTCCCTCGGATTACGGACATCGATCCTTCAGATGAGCGGAGACCTCGACGACCTGGAGATCACCGGCGCCACGGATTCCGCGACGGTCCACCTCACCCTGCGGCGCGACGAGCCCGTGCTCTACAACGGCGGCTCCGGACTCTTTCCGCTCTTCGGCGGGACCTGCGGGCAGTTCGCATTGCCCGGCCTGACCACGTCGGGCACCATCACCGCCGACGGCACCACGTACCAGGTCAGCGGGCGCACCTGGTTCGACCGCCAGTGGGGTTCCGAGGGCACCGAGCCCCCGCGTTTCACCTGGCTCGGACTCGACCTCGGCGCGGGCCGGTACGTGAGCGTCTGGGTTACGACAGGCGACGGCACCTCCTGGCTCACCGAGCTCAAGGCCGACGGCACACACACGATCACCCGCGCCCAGCGCACCGATCACAACGGCGCCTGGAGGTTGACCATCCCCGGCCTCGACGCATCTCTCGAGATCACCCACCGCGGACTGCCGGACTCCCACGACGGCCTCTACGCCGGTGTGTGCTCCGTCACCGGAACGCTCGCGGGCGAAGACATCGCCGGACACGGTTACACGGACGTCATCGGGTAAGGCCCGCATCCCCGGACACACGATCCGCCGCTCCGGGGATGCGGCGAACCGTGTGGTGACCCACTCGGTCCGAGCTTGCGCCGCCCCACGTTCCTGCACACCAGGGTGCGCAGGCTCGGCGTTGCGTCAACCCGGCTCGCGGCCGGGAGATCCTGGCGCGTCCGGGTCGGCGGACGGCAGTCGGGGCGATGGATCAACTGAACGTCGCCATCTACCGCGCCACTGGAGGCCGGATCGGCGGCACCTGGCGTATAGGCAGCGCCTTCCCCGGCGGCGCGCCCGTCTGCCTGCTCACCACCAAGGGCCGTAAGACTGGGCAACTGCGCACCCCGCCGTTGCTGTGCCTGGTGGACGGCGATCGGGTGATCCTCGTGGCGTCACAGGGCGGCCTGCCGAAGCACCCGGAGCCATCCGGCGGTGGGGCAGGCGGGCGGCGTCCCGCGAAGTGAGGGGCGAGGGTGCGGACAACGGGCGGGGAGCGGGCCGGGAAGACGGATCGGCCGCCGTGACGGCTCATCAGGCCGCCGCGGTATGACCAGCACTTACGTAGTTGTCGGCACCTACAACCCCGTCAGCGGCCAGGGCCCAGCCGGTATACCTCCGTCGCCGTACTGACGAAGAGCTGGTTCCTCTCCTCGGCGCTGAATGCGGCTGTCAGTTCACTGAAGGCGGCGTAGAGCCGGGTGAAGCTCGAGTACAGGCTGTCCACCGGGAAGTTGCTGGCGAACATGGCGCGGTCGGGGCCGAATGCCTCGATCGCCCCCAGGACGATGGGCCGGATGGAATCGACGGTCCAGCCGTGGTCCTGTGTTCCGATGCCGGAGATCTTGCAGACGACGTTCTCGCATTGTGCGAGGCGGCGCATCTGCTCCCGCCAGTGGGCAAGACTGGGTTCGGCCCGGCTGATCGGCATACCGGCGTGATCGAGGATGATGCGTACCTCCGGAAAGGTGCGGGCGAGGACGACCGCCTGCTCCATCTGGTGCGGGTAGATCTGCAGGTCGAAGGAGAGGCCGAGTGCGGCCAGGCGGCCGAAGTTGGTCAGCCACGAGGGGTCTTCGATGATGTCGGGGCGGGACGTGTGTGTGTACACGGGGTCGGGGTGCCAGCTGAGGATCTGCCGGATCCCCCGCACCCCCGGCTGGGCAGCCTGCCACTCCAGGTCTTCCGTGGCGGAGTCGGCGAGCAGGTCGACTTTGGCCACCAGTGCGGAGGGAATGGGCGCGGACCGCATGACGCCGGCAAGCCACGCGGTCTCGCGGCGGGGGTCCGCCGCGCCGTTCTCGATGTGAACTGACCCGATCAGGTCGATGCCACCGACGTCATCCAGGTAGTCCGCCACGAGGTAGTCCCGGCGTATCGGCCTGTCGTCGCCATGGTAGGCAAAGCCCTGCTCGACTGGTCGTTCCAGCCACGGGTAGGAGTGCTGGGAGAGGTTGCACAGATGGTGGTGGGCGTCGACGACCGGGAAGTCCGGCAGTTGCTGTTCCGCTTCCCGGTGCGGGCCACCGCTCATGACGGTTCCCCGGTCTGGGTGCTCGCGATGGTTCGTATGAGGCCCGAGTGGTCGAGGTCGCCATCGCCCCCGGCCACCATCCTGCTGAACTGGCCGAGGAGCAACTCGGTCATCTCGGACGGCGCGCCGGCACTCTCCTCGGCCTCGCGCGCGAACATGAGGTCCTTGAGCTGGTTACGTGCGCTGCCGCCGCCGGTGAAGTCCCCGCGCAGCCAGGAGCCGCTCTTCTGCTTCAGTACCTCGGACGCGGCCAGGCCACCGGTGAGGGCGGCCAACAGATCGGCTCGCGACAGACCGTAGTGCTCGGCCAGGCAGAGCGCCTCGCACAGAGCCGCGATGGTTCCCGCCACCACGACTTGGTTGCACGCCTTGGCCAGCTGGCCCGAGCCGCTGGCCCCCATGTACACCACCGTCTCGGCGACAGCGGCGAATACCGGCGCGAGCGACTCGACGGTCTGCTGGTGGCCTCCCACCATCAGGCTCAGGGTTCCGCGCTCCGCGCCGGGGACGCCCCCGCTCATAGGAGCGTCGACGAGCCGGATCCGGTGTTCTCTCCACAGGTCCTCGGCGAGTGTCCGCACGGCGACGGGCGAGACGGTTCCGTGGACGACCAGGATCGGTTCCTCGACGCCGTTGCCGCGCCATCCTTCCAGGAGGCCGTCAGCACCAGGGAGCAACGCCTCGACCTGTGGTAGGTCGGGCAGCACGGTCAGCACCACGTCCCGGGCTGCTTCGGCGGGCGATGCGGCTTGTCGGGCCCCCAGGTCCACCGCCTGTGCGGCGCGTGCCGGCGTGCGGTTCCAGACGGTGAGCGTTTCCAGCCGGCGGACGAGATTCGCCGCCATCGGCGCCCCCATGGGTCCCAGGCCGAGAAGAGACACCGAGCGGCGGGGGCCGTGCGATGTCATCACCATCGCTGAAGGTCCTCGTAGTCACCGATCGTGATGAGGGCTCCGGGAGCCACGTCATCGAGCAACGTGCTCGCTTCGAAATGGAGCAGGTCGCGGCAGCGGTGCAGGTCCACCGGCACGTTCCGGCCGGGAACGGGGCTCCTTTCCACACCGGGGGCGTAACGGTCGAGCGCGCGCTCGGTGTCGTCACGCAGATAGGTACGAGGCGCGGTCACGAGGATGCCGGGCGTTGCCGGTGTGTCGTGCGTCAGCGCCGCGGCCACCGCGCGGGCGGCGTCGGCCACGTCCAGATAGGTCCAGCCTTCGCACGCGGCCCGCCGGGGATCGTCTCTCATCAGCAGGTCCAGGTGTTCGGCGAACCGCCGCCCCCCGTCGAGGGTGATGTCGCGTACGAGCGGGAAGCGGATTCCGGTGATGTTCATGGCTGTACGGCTGCCGATCTGCGCGGCGGCTTGCTCGTTGGCCTTTTTGGACAGCGAATAGGGGTCGGTGAAGTCCTCGACCGTCGACTCGCCGAAGGGGTACCGCTCGGGGAGCAACAGCCGGTCGTTGAGGGGAAGTCCGGTCGCGTTGATGCTCGATGCGTAGACCACTTTTCGGACACCGCACTCCGCGGCGATGGACAGCACCGCGTACGTGCCCACGGTGTTCACGGCATACGTCGTCACGTCGTCGGCGATGCGGGGGCCGGGAATGCCAGCGAGGTGCACCACCGCGTCCTGATCCCTCACCGCTCGGCGAATCGTCCCGGGGTCGGTCACGTCCCCCTCGATGACGTGCACGCGGGCGTCGAAGGCTCCGTCCCCGCGGTCCCGGTCCAGTACGGTGACGCTCGCGCCCGAGTCCACCAGTTGTCGCACTGTGGAGCGGCCGATGAGACCGGATCCGCCTGTCACGAGGATGCGCTCGAAGGTCACGGGGCGTCCGCTCCCACGGTCTCGCCCGCCGCCTTCTGTGGCTTCGCGCCGACCGGAGGCTCCGTTCGTCTTCCGCGCAGCAGGGGCCATCCCTTGGCGCCCTGGTCGAGGGCGACGGCGACGAGGACTACGGCACCGGTGACGATCTGTTCGTAGAAGCTCGGCACGTTCAGCAGCACGAGGCCGTTGGTGAGCGCACCGAGGATCAAGGCGCCGACGAGGGTGCCCGCGATGCGGCCTTCGCCACCCATCAGGTTCGCCCCGCCGATCACCGCCGCGGCGATCGCGGTCAGCAGGTAGGGGCTGCCGCCCTCAGGCTGTGCGGCGTTGATGCGTGCGACCAGGACGAGTCCGGCCACGCCTGCCAGCGCGCCGGAGAGACCGTAGACGCCGAGCTTTATACGGTCGACATGGATGCCCGACAGCCATGCGGTTTCCTGGCTGCCGCCGACGGCGATCACATTCTCGCCGAAGAGTGTCCGCCGCAGCAGGAGCCATGCCACGATGCCCAGGATCAGCACCAGGACCACCGCGATGGGTACGCCGCCGACGTAGCTGTTCAGCAGATAGACGAAGGACGAGGGGACGTTGTAGACGGGGTTGCCGTTCGTCACGACGTAGGCGCATCCCTGGAACACACTCATGGTGCCGAGCGTCGCGATGAACGGTGGGAGCTTCAGACCTGTGACCAGTACGCCGTTGACCAGTCCGCAGGCCGCGCCCACCACGAGGCCGATGAGGAGTCCCAGGAGCGGCGTGACGCCATGGTTGACCATCAGGTTGGCGCTGACGATGCCGACGAAGCTGGCGATGGAGCCGACGGAGAGATCGATGCCTCCGGTGATGATGACGAAGGTGACGCCCAGGCCGATGATCGCGTTGATGCACGCCGAGACCGCGACGTCGCGCAGGTTGCTCAACGCCAGGAAATCGGAGTTCAGCGCGCCGAGGAGGATGAAGATCGCCACTGCGGCGGTGTAGATCCCGAGCGCTTGCGCGCTGACGGCCGGAAGTTTGGTGCGTCCCCGCCTGGACGTGTGGTTCGGCTCAGTCATGGAACGCCTCCGTTTGGCCCATGGCGCTCGCCACGAGCCTGTGTTCTGTGATCTCGGCTCCCGTGTGCGCGGAGTTGAACCGGCCGGCACGCATCACCAGGACGCGGTCGCACAGGGTGATGAGCTCCGGAAGGTCCGAGGAAACGACCACGACCGCCTTGCCGGCACCGGCCAGCTCGTCGATGAACTTGTAGATCTCGTAGCGCCCGCCGACATCGACGCCCTTGGTGGGCTCGTCGAACAGATACACCGCCGAGTCCCGCCACATCCATTTGGCGATGACGAGCTTCTGCTGGTTGCCACCCGAGAACTGGCGTGCCTTCAGCTGGACATTGTCGGGACGTAGAGCCAGCGCACGGGCGGCGTCACGAGCGACGGACAGTTGCTTCTTCCGGCTGGTGAAGGGGCCGGCCCCGCCACCCAGCTCTCGCGTGGCCGTCATGGCTACGTTGGTGAAGGCGGGAAGCCCGAGCACGAGCCCCTGCCCCTTGCGGTCCTCCGGGATGAATGCGATTCCCGCGCGTCGGCTGTCACGCGGGCTGGAGATGTGGGTGCGACGGCCGTGGAGTTCAACGGTTCCGGAGCAGCCGGCATCCGCACGGATGACGGCCCGCAGGAACTCGGTTCGTCCCGATCCCACGAGGCCCGCGATGCCCAGTACCTCGCCCCGTCCGACGTCCATGGAGAGCGGGCCGACGCCGTGCGGATGGGTCACGTCCGTTGCGGAGAAGATCACCGGACTGTCCGCTCGGACAGGGTGCTTGCGTGTGAACTGGAGGAGTTGGCGGCCGACCATACGCCGCACGATCCCGTCCTGGTCCGTCTCCGTTATGGGGCTCCGGAAGGCCACCTTGCCATCCCGCAGTACCAGGACCGAGTCGGAGACGGCCATGACCTCGGGCAGTTTGTGCGACACGTAGAGGATGCCCACTCCCCGTTCGCGCGCGAGGGCGCGGATCCGGGTCAGCACGTGTTCGACGTTGTGCTCGAGCATGCTGGTGGTCGGCTCGTCCAGTGCGACGACCTTGGGGTCGAACGCGAAGGCGCGGGCGATCGTCAGGGCGTGCCGCTGCGCCGGGCTCAGCGTGGACAATCGTTTCTTCGGGCTCATGGGGAAGCCCATCAGGCGGACGTCGTCGAGTGCCCGGCCGACGATGTCGGTCATGTGGATCCGCTGTGCCCGTGGGCGGCCGAGCATCAGGTTCTGCGCGACCGTGAGCTGGGGTACCACCGCGGGCTCCTGGTGGGCGATCACCACGCCGTCGGCCAGTGCGGCACGCGGGCTGTACTCCTGGCGCGCGACGCCGTCGAGGACCACGGACCCGCTGTCGGGTGTCAGCGCTCCCCCGAGGACAGCCAGGAGTGTGCTCTTGCCGGCGCCGTTCTCTCCGGCGATCGAGCAGACCTCTCCCCGGCTGAGGTGGAAGGTCACACTGTCAAGGGCACGGACGCCCGGAAAGGACTTGGCTACATCATGGACTTCGAGGAGATGGGTTGCCATCTTCGTCGAACCTCCTGGTCATTCCTTGCTCATGTAATTTACGGCATGCCGGAGGCGTACTTGCCGACGTTCTGCTTGTCGATAATGAAAGCGGGGACATCAACCCAGCCCGGCACCTTCCGGCCGGCCAGCAGCCACAGCGCTGCGTCCACGCCTGTCGCTCCCTCGGTCGCCGGTCGCTCGCTGACCGTGGCGGTCATGTTGCCGGCAGCGATCTCCTTCTTCCCCTGGGGAATGCCGTCGGTGCCGAGGAGGAGGACCTTTCCCGCAAGACCCTTCTCCTTGATGGCGGCCGCCGCGCCCAGAGCCATCACGTCGTTCTGGGCATAGAAGGCCTTGATGCCCGGATGCGCGGTCAACATCGCCGTGGCGATGTCCTGTGCGGCTCTCTGGTCCCATTTAGCGGTCTGGGAAGCGACAAGCCGCAGGTTGGGGTGGGCTTTGAGTCCCTTTTTGAAACCGGCACCGCGGTTGAGCGCGTTGGAGGACCCGGGATCGCCTTCGATCATCGCCACCGCGCCTCCGTCCGGCAGTTTTTCGGCGATGTAGTCGGCCGCGGTTTTACCGATGACCTTGGCGTCCGGGCCGACGTAGACGACGCCCGGCACGGTTCCTTTCGCGTCGTTGAGCACGATCGCCGGCTTGCCCGACGAGAGGGCAGCCTTGTAGACGCTGTCCAGACCGGTGGCGGATATCGGCGAGGCAAGCAGCGCGTCACATTCCTGCTTCATCGCGGTCTGCGCCTTGTCCAATTGCTCGGTGATGGACGTTTCGTCGTTCACGGCATAGGTCTTGTAGTCGACGCCCAGTTTCTTGGCTTCCTTCTCGAAACCGTTTCGCTCGTAACTCCAGAACTCGTTCGACAGCGTCCTGGTCACGTAGCAGAGCTTCGTCCCCTTTTTCACCTTGGGCGCCCCGAGGCTGGACTGCACATCCCGCACCGGCTTCTTCGCTGTGGCGTCGACCAGTTTGGTGATGGCCGAGGACGAGCCACCACCGTCCGGTGTCGCTGAGCAGGAGACCAGCACTATGGCAGCCGGGACGGCGAGCGCCGCCACCCACCCGCGTCGTTGTACCGTCATCTGTCTGCCTTTCCGATGTGGAGCGAATCGAATCGATGTCCCCCCGGAATCTCCCGAACCAGAAGCTCTTCCGTTTCCCTTCTGAGTTCGAGTACCTGGCGGAACGCTCCGTCGAGATCCACGTCGTCCCAAGTGAGGATCGAGCCCTTCGCGATGTCCCGTCGCAGCTCGACGTGGTGTGCCAAAGCGACGGGAAGCGCGCGTCGCGCGACCGACGTCCGGGCAGATATCAGCTTCCCCCAAACGGTATAGCCGCCCTCGCCGTCAAGCACTTCGCCCGCGGCAAGATCTTTCTTCGCTGTCGCCACCACATCACCGAAAAAGCCCTTAGGAGCACCGGTGGCAACGCCACGGAGAGCGGCGTTCGCTATCGTGATGCCGAGCTCCAGGCCCACGTAATGGTAGGGCCGGTACAGCGCGGCATACTGCTTTGTCGGGTCCGGATGCCAGGGGTATTCCCCGAAGCAGCCGGAGACATAGTCATTGGTGGCTTTGACGACGACGAAGACACCCTCCTGAGTGTTGTGCGGGATCCAGGCGCCATCGCGGGTGACGCTCGACATGACGTCCACCGAACCCTCATGCGCCAGAACGCCACCCGCCTCCTTCGGCCGACAAATGGTTGCGATTTCCTCCACATCACCCGGCGTGAAAGTGAGACCGGCGTCGGATGGAATCAGGCCGGCGGCATTCGAGACGGCAGCCATTTCGATGGCCGCCTTCGTGCCGTCACGGAACGAGGTGTGCATGTAGGGGTTGAGCTGACCGGAGTCGGTGAGTTCCTTGGAAAACTCCCAGTTCTCCCATACGTTGTCGGGGTTCATCTCATGATAGTTCTCCAGGTATTTGGCACCCTTTCCGGCACACACCACCTGGAATCCGGACGTCCTCGCCCAGTCGACAAGCTCCATGACCAGCGCGGGCTGGTCCCCGTATGCGAGCGAGTAAACAACTCCCCGCGCCGCCGCTCGCCGGGCAAGCGCCGGCCCGACCAGCGCGTCCGCCTCGACGGTCACCATGACGATGTGCTGGCCGGTGTCGATGGCCCTGACCGCGTGGGACACACCGACGATGGGGTTCCCCGTGGCCTCCACGATCACGTCGATGCCCTCTGTGAACAGGTGTCCGGCGTCGGACAGGACCGCGGTCCGGCCGTGGGCCAGCGCGTCGTCGAGATCGTCCGAGGCGGCCCCCTCTGGCCAGTCGACCAGCTTGAGCGCCTGATGCGCCCGGTCGAGGTTGATATCCGCTATGGCTGCCACGTGGATGCCGGGCGTGGCGCGCACCTGGGCGAGGAACATCGTGCCGAAACGACCGGCGCCGATGACACCGACCCGGATCGGGTTGCCGTCGTGCTCGCGGGCCAGCAGCAGGTCATGCAAGTTCACCCGAGTCTCCCTGTGACTGGTAACGTGTGGTACCGGTTCCAGTTTTGTACCACGCGTGTTTCAAGAGGGTCAACGGTCACGTTCAGAGGTCTCGGAGGTCTCGGTTGCCCGCCCATGGCAGGCCCACCGGCGGTACGCACACGCCCGGCACACAGGGCGGCACCGGTGCTTTACTGTTCGTCGCTGTTCAGAGAGGAGAGCCATGAAGAAGGCGGCCACCATTCGAGATGTCGCTGCCCAGGCGGGTGTGTCCGTCTCCGTGGTGTCGCGCGTCCTCAACGACACAGGCCCGGTCGCTCCTGCGAAGCGTGCCCAGGTTCTCGGGGCGATCGAAGCTCTCAACTACCGCCCCCGCAGGGCAGCGCAACAGCTGAGTCACGGCCAAAGCGACACCATCGGTCTCCTGCTCGCAGACCTGACCAACCCGTTCTTCGCCCGGCTCGCCGACCGGGTCGTCGCGGAAGCGCGAGCGCGTCAACTGCAGATCTTGCTCATGACCACGCAGGAAGACCCTCATCTGGAGGCGCAGGCACTCGACACCCTCCTGGACCGTTCCGTGGGCGGCATGATCGGAACACCGACCGGCCACAACACCGAACGCTGGGAAAAGCTCGCGGCGCTCGACATCCCCGTGGTCTTCGTCGACCGGTCCATCAACCAGTTCCAGCAAATGGACGTGGTGAGCATCGAGAACATCGAATCCGCCGCCACCGCGACCAGACACCTGCTCGCGCGCGGGCACCGACGCATCGGCATCATCTCCGGACCGCTGGACACCACCACCGGGCTCGACCGAGTACGGGGTTACGAACAGGCGTTGCACGAATACGGTCTGGTGCGCGACGACAGTTTGGTGTGTCCGGCCCCCTTCCGGGGCGACCGCGGCGCCACCGCGATGGCACAGATGCTCTCACTTGACGACCCGCCCACCGGGGTCGTCATCGCCAATACCGCTCAGGTACGGGTGACGCTGCGCATGCTCTCCCAAGCCCGGGTGTCCATTCCCGATGATCTGTCGGTCGTGGTCTTCGACGACAATCCGTGGACGGAACTGATCCAGCCTCCCCTGACCGCCGTCCGCCAACCGATCGACATGCTCGCTCTCCACTCCGTGGAATTGATCCATGCACGGATGCGGCAGAAGCTTCCCCCGACGCCCCGTCACGTGCGCGTCGCTGCCGAGTTCGAGGAGCGTGCCAGCACTTCGCGAGTTGATCTCCACGACGGGTGACTCGTCGAAGCTCTCCGTCAGCCAAGAACGAAACCTACGGAGCCCTCATGGAACAAGCAGTCGTCGTCACTGCCGTCTTCACCCCTCTGCCCGGTTCCCGGGACACGGCGCGATCTGCCCTTCAAGCCGCCCTTCCCGACGTCCACGCAGAGGAGGGGTGCCTGCTCTACGCGTTGCACGACGCAGCGGACGGGTCGTTGGTCCTCATTGAAAAATGGGCTTCGCGGGAACATCTCGACGCCCATGCCTCTGGAGAACCGGTCGCGCGGCTCAACCGCGCCGTCGACGGTCTCCTTGAGGATGCACCGGCGTTGCGACCATGACGCCGTTGCCCTCTGGCGACGCCTCCAAGGGGCAACTGTGACCGTCTGACCTGAGGCCAGTCATCTGCCGCCAGGGCGGCCTTCACCTCGTGGAGGCCTGCTCTCCCGGGCCGGTGAGGCGTGCTGTCCTCCGGGATCTGGTACGAGCCGCCCGTCGCGGCGGTTCCGGCCGACGGTCCCAGGATCGAAGGCGACACGTGCATGAAAATGATTGTTCTGGCGAGATTACATACTCAAACAGGCATCAGCTTTCAGAGACTCCGGCTTTGGCCTGTGATGTCATGGGCCGCACACCACGGAACAGGGGGATGACGCATGGTGGCGCCGCAGGCCAGGTGGAGCGCGTTGCTGGAGATGCTGACGCGCGGCGACGGGCGGATCGAGGTCGAGGCCGCCGCCGCCGAGTTGGGGGTCTCCGCCGCCACGACCCGGCGTGATCTGGACGAACTGGCGCGCCAGCAGATGGTCACCCGCACCCATGGAGGCGCCGTGATCAACGCCATCGCGTACGACCTGCCGCTCCGCTACAAGGCCGCGCGCAACGCCCCGGAGAAGGATCGGATCGCCGACGCGGCGGCGGGTCTGGTGAAGGCGGGCGCCGTGGTGGGTCTGAACGGCGGCACCACGACCACCGCGGTCGCCCGGGCGCTGGCCATCCGGCCGGAGTTGGGCACAGAGAGCGCCGGGCCCTCGCTGACGGTGGTCACCAACGCCCTGAACATCGCCAACGAACTGGTCGTACGCCGCCATGTGAAGCTCGTCGTCACCGGGGGCGTGGCCCGCCCCGCCTCGTACGAGCTCACCGGACCGCTCGCCACGGAGGTGCTCGCGCAGATCACCCTCGACCACGTCTTCATCGGTGTGGACGCCATCGACGTCAGGCACGGTGCGACGGCCCAGGACGAGGGCGAGGCCGGCATCAACCGGGCGTTGGCCCTGCGCGCCGAGCAGGTGGTCGTGGTCGCGGACTCCTCCAAGCTGGGCCGGCGGGCCTTCGCCCGGATCTGTCCGGTAAAGGATGTCGATGTGCTGGTGACCGGTAAGGCGGCGGGCCCCGAGCTGACCGAGCCGTTCGCCGCCGCTGGTGTGGAGATCGTCCGGGCCTGAGCGCCGCGTCGGATCATGTGCGGACTCACTCGGCACCGACCACCGCCGGACCGCTGATCGGATAGCGCCCGAGAGGGCGGAACGGCCCGAATCGGGCCTGGTTCACGCAGCATTAACCACCGTTTCCCTCCCAGGTCTGCGGCATCAGGGCCCGCGGCGCGGACCCGAGACCCTCGTCACCAGCGGTGACGGGCCAGTTGGGGGAAGCCGAGAAACCATGGATGGAGGTGTTGACAGTTGTTGTTTGTCGCCAGAACATAAACACAAATACGCAAATTCTTGCAGCGCTGCTCAACGACGCCATGCCCCGCCCCGCAGGAGGACGTGAGTGCGCACCCACCCGTTCAGGCCGCGCAAGTCCCGCACACTCGGCACGCTCCTGGCCGCAGCGCTGGCCCTGATGCTCTTACCGTCCGTTGCCGGACCTCTCGCCACTCCGGCCGAGGCAAACACCACGGCCCGGCCGAAGGTGAGCCATCGCGCCGACACCCTCACCGTGACCGTGCCGGCCACCAGGAAGACGCCCGGCTACGTCGTCGACATCGCCACCGACGAGCTCGCCGTCACCACGGAACGCGCCGGTAAAGCCGTGCTCAGTACCGCGGACGGCGACACGGGGGGCCTGCGCTTCCGGTCCGGTGGCCAGTGGCAGCACGCGACCGAGGTCACCGACTGGACGTGGCGAGGCGGCGTCCTCACCCTCTCCGCCGACACCACGCTCGACGGAGCCACCGTCGCGGTGCGGCTGACGCCGGCATCCGACCGCTATCAGCTCGACTGGGATGTCAAGGGCGGCAGCCCCGACCAACTCGGCCTCGCCTACGACCTGTCGTCGGCCGGCCACTGGTACGGTCACGGCGAGGCGGAGACCCCGCAGGGCGGCCCCGGTGTCGACCAGCCCTGGCCGCTCGACGCCGGCGAGGTGAAACACGGGGCCTTCGGCCCGGCCTCGTACAACATGATCGACCCGTTCTGGTACTCCTCCACCGCGACCGGTCTCCGGGTCGACACCGGAAATGTCATGGACGTGACATTAGACAAGGGTCTCGGCACCTTCACCGTCGAGTCGCCCGACACCTACAAGGCCACCGTGTTCGTCGAGTCGACTCCGCTGGAGGTCTACCGCGACTACATCGGCATCGTCGGCAAACCGGCCAAGAGCGATGCCACGTACGAGCAGTACGCCAAGCCGCTGTGGAATTCCTGGGCGCAGTTCTACACCAAGGTCGACCAGGAAAAACTGCTCGACTACGCCACCGACCTGCACGCCAACGGTCTCGACGGGCACACCATCCAGCTCGACGACAAGTGGGAGTCCGATTACGGCAATCTGACGTGGGACCCGAAGACCTTCCCCGACCCCAAGGGGATGTCCGACAAGATCCACGACATGGGGTTCGACTTCGGCCTCTGGGTCACCCTGTGGATCAACTTGGATTCGGACAACTACCAGCACGCCGTGGACAACGGCTATCTCCTCATGGACGCCAAGGACACCAGCAAGCCTTGCGAGGTGACCTGGTGGAACGGCAACGCCGGAATCATCGACCTGGCGAACCCCGACGCCAGGGCCTGGTACGAGGGCAACCTCAAGAAGCTCATGGACACCTATGACGTCGACGGGCTGAAGTTCGACACCCGCTTCTTCGACGAGAAGTGCGCGCCACGCGAAGGCCATCAGGCCACCGATTACCAGGAGCTCGGCACGCGGCTCGCCGACGAGTTCGACCTGCAGGGCGCGGGCATCCGGGTGCACTGGAACGAAACGGCCCACGAGGCCGGTTTCGTCACCCGCCAGGTCGACAAGGGCACCGGCTGGGAGTCCCTGCGCGCCTCCGTCACCCAGAACCTGGCCATCTCCACCATCGGCTACCCGTTCGTCGAGTCCGACATGATCGGCGGCTCCGGCGGCCAGCCCGCACCGTCCAAGAACGTGCTGGTGCGATGGGCTCAGTCCGCCTCGCTGATGCCGCTGATGTACGGCTCGACGTCACCGGTGGACACCAACGACACCACCACCGGGCAGAAGGTGGACTACGACCAGGAGACGGTCGACCTCTACCGGCGGGCGATCGAGACGCACGAGAAGCTCGCCCCGTACATCTGGGACCAGGTCCGGAACACCCTGAAGACCGGCGACCCCATCATGCGGCCCCTGTTCTTCGACTTCCCGAAGGACAAGGAAAGTTACACCGTCACCGACGAGTGGATGCTCGGCCCGGCCGTACTGGCCGCGCCCAACCTCACCTCACGCGCCACCCGGGACGTCCATCTGCCGCCCGGCGCCTGGTACGACGTCAACCAGGGAACGGTGATCCACGGCCCCAGGACCCTCAAGGGGTACACGGCGCCACTCGGCGTCACCCCGGCGTTCGTCGACCTCGAGGCCAGGGGCGCCGCCAAGGCCATCAAGGCGCTGAAGCGCGACGGCGTCCCGGCCGCCTCCGTCCTGATCAGCCCGGATGCCCCGGCCACCAACTCCGGCACACCCTTCGAGGTGACCACCGAGGCGACCAACTGGTCCACCCGGACCATGAGGAACGCGAGGGTGGCACTGGACCTCCCCGATGGCTGGACCGCCACGGCGGGCGGCCCCACCACCCAGAGGTCCCTCACGGCAGGCGGCAGGCTCACCACCACCTGGACGGTGACCCCGGCCGCCGACGCGCGCTGGGGCGGTCACGATCTCGCCGGGACGGTGACGTACGACCGCGACCAGAAGGTCTCCGACACCGTGCGGGTGCGGGTCAAGCCGGCCCCGGGCGGTGTGGCGGCCCCGTACAGGACGACCGCCACCACCGATGACGCCCGGTACGCCCGGAGCGGGGACCAGTTCGCCATCTGGGCCGGCGGTCAGGACCTGTCGGGCTGGAAGGACGAGAAGGGCGTCATCTACCTCGACGACGCGGCCGGCGAGAAGGCCACCGTGCAGACCGAGCTGGTCTCCCAGGACAGCGCCTCACCCTTCGGAAAGGCAGGGATCGCCCTCGCCAACGATCTGACCGCCCCCGGCAAGGGAGGCTACGCGGTGCTGGTCATGACCGAACGGTACGGACTGGAGTTCATGACCGACAGCAATGGTGACGGCGCGCTCGACACCTGGGCGGGCGGGGGCACCACCTACCACCCGGCGTATCTGAGACTGGCCCGGGACGGCACCGCCTACACCGCGTACGCCAGTAAGGACGGCGAGACCTGGTCGCAGGTCGGCGCCGCCGAGGTGCCGTCGGCTGCCGGCACCGCTGACGCCGGGATGGTGGCCGGCGCGGCCAACGCGAGCTATCCCGGCGAGGACATCGAGGCCGTCTTCCGCGGCTTCTCCGTCACCTCCTGACGCCACCCCCGTGGCCGAGCACATCCGCCGCTTCCCGGCCACCCGCGGCCACATCGCCCCAGGCCCTCCGGGGACCGAAGCCCGTGCACGTCCGTGAGAGAGGGGAACACAAGCCCATGGCACGTACGTCCACGTTCGTCACCGGATTCGTCGCGGGTGTGGTGGTGGCCGCGAGCACCACCGCGATCGCCGTTACCGGCACAGCGACTGGCACCGACCTCGATTCCAAGACCACCACCACCTGGCTGACCGTCAAGGTCGCCGATGCCATGGGCACCAGGGACACGATCACCTGGGTGCCCACCGGGTCCTTCGCGAGCTCCGCGGAGGAGCGGGTACCGCGTTATCCGATGACCGCCATCCAGGGCAGGGACACCAAGGAGCTGGCCCTCACCGCCGTCCGCAACGAGCAGGTCTCGGCGCAGCTGGCGATCGCGTCCGGCCACGACCTCGACAACGTCGAGGCCGTGGTCGGCGATCTCACCGGACCCGCCGGGGCGAAGCTGTCCGGCGTCGACACCCAGGTCCGGTTCGTGAAGTACGTACCCGTACAGCGTTCCAAGAGCGAGGTCGACTGGTCCGCCACCATCGACCAGGTCAGCTCCGGCAAGGAGGTCTCCGGCGACCGCAACCCCGACGTGGTCGGCGACGCGCTCGAAGAGCGATCCTCCGTGGACGTGCCCGCGTACGCGGCGCAGCCGCTGTGGTTCACCTTCCGTGTTCCCGAGAAGGCCAGGCCCGGCATCTACCGGGGCGCGGTGAGGGTCGCCGCCGACGGCCGTACCCAGGCCACCTACCCGCTGACCATCGAGGTCGCGGACGCGACCGTGCCGGATCCTGAGGACTACCGCTTCTTCCTCGATGTATGGGCCCAGCCGGAAACCATCGCCCAGGCGCACCACGTGAAGCTCTGGTCCGACAAGCACTGGAAACTGATCGAGACCTACAGCCGCGACCTGGCTTCACGGGGCCAGAAGGTCATCAACACCACCGTCGTCGACAATCCCTGGCACCATCAGTGGTCGCTGGGCACCCGGGAGTCGCAGACGGCCACGCCGTACTCCAGCATGATCGGCTGGGCCTGGGACGGGGACACATTCTCCTTCGACTTCGCCCGCTGGGACACGTACGTCCGGACCGCCAGGCGCGCTGGACTCGGACCGGACATCGGCGCCTTCTCCATGCTGGCGTTCCAGGACGAGGAGCACCTCACCTACGTGGACACCCGCACCGGCAAGACCGTCTATGAGAACGTCGATCTGGGCGGGGACCGCTGGCGGGAGGCGTGGGGGGCGTTTCTGCCGGCCTTCGAGAAGCATCTGAAGGCGAAAGGCTGGCTGGAGAACACCTGGCTGTCCTTCGACGAGCGCCCCATGAGCACCATGACCGTCGTCAAGGACTTCGTCCACGAGGTCGCGCCGGCCTTCGACCACCGCATCTCCGTCGCCGGGTCGATCAGCACGGAGAGCGTCGCGTCGAACCTGTCCGTCGACTGGGGCGGCATCGACGCGATGACGAAGGAGAAGGTGGCCCAGCGGCGCGCGGCCGGAAAGACCACCACCTTCTACGTGTACGGCTCACCGGCCCATCCGAACACGCTGTCCTACTCCCCCGCCGTCGAGTCACGGATGCTGCCGTGGATCTCCGCCCAGCGGAATCTGGACGGGTTCCTGCGCTGGTCCTACAACAGCTGGACCCGCGACCCCTTCCGTCAGCCGGTGCACATCTTCACCCAGGGCGATGAGTACCTGGTCTACCCGGGCAAGGAGGGGCCGATGTCCAGCATCCGCTGGGAGCAGTTGAAGGAAGGCATCGAGGACTACGAGCTCATCGCCGAGCTGAGGGAGAAGGAGCCCGGCGCCGCCGACAGCGACGCGCTGACCGGGGCCCTGGCCACGGCGACCCGGAACCTCGACGGCCGTACGAAGGATGTCACCGACATCGAGACCGCGCGGGCGGCAGTGGTGAAGGCGCTGACGTCATGAGGGGGCGATGGGGCTCCCTGCTGCTCGCCGCGCTCCTGGCTGTCATGCCCCTGACCGACGTGCACGCGGCGGCACCGGCCAAGGCCGAGCCGCGAGGCCAGGCGCGGCACACCGTCACCTACGACCAGTACTCCGTGAAGGTCGACGGCGAACCCCTGTACCTCTGGGGCGCCGAGTTCCACTACTTCCGGCTGCCCAGCCCCGACGCGTGGCGTGACGTGCTCCAGAAGATCAAGGCGGGCGGCTTCAACGCGGTCTCGCTGTACTTCGACTGGGGGTACCACTCCGCCAAGCCGGGCAGGTACGACTTCACCGGCATCCGTGATGTGGAACGGCTGCTGGACGAGGCCGAGCGTGCGGGGCTGTATGTGATCGCCCGCCCCGGCCCGTACATCAACGCCGAGGTCTCCGGCGGCGGCCTGCCCGCCTGGCGCAAGACCCAGGCCGGTGTGAACCGCACCTCCGAGCCGGAGTACCTGGAGGCGGCCCGGGAGTGGATGAGCAGGATCAACCCGATCATCGCCCGGCACCAGCTCACCCGGGGCACCGGGACGGTGATCCTCTACCAGGTCGAGAACGAGTACCAGGGCGGCCGCCAGGACGCCGACTACATGCAGACCCTCATCGACTGGGCGCGCCGGGACGGCATCGACGTCCCCACCTTCGTCAACGACGGTGGCGCCAACAAGAACTGGGTCAGCGGCAAGGGCGCCCCCGACATCTACGGCTTCGACGCCTACCCACAGGGCTTCGACTGCAAGGACCCCGGCACCTGGAAGAACCTGCCCGACTACTCATACGTCAAGGAGTGGAAGCCCGGGTCCCCGCTGATCATCCCGGAGGCGCAGGGTGGCGCCTTCGACCCCTGGGGCGGCACCGGATACCAGAACTGCGCGAAGCTCACCGGCACCGACTTCACCCGGGTGTTCAGCAAGATGAACATCGCCTCCGGAGTGAGCGGCCAGTCCTTCTACATGACGTACGGCGGGACCAACTGGGGCTGGCTCGCCGACCCGAACGCGGTCTACACCTCGTACGACTACGGCGCCGCGATCAATGAATCCCGTCAACTCACAGATAAATACCAGGAGTTCAAGCGCCTCGGGTACATGGTCAATTCCCTGACCTCGCTGGCGCGTACCGACAAGGCCGAGCCGCCCGTCCCGTCCGACGACGCGCTGCGCGTCGACCGGCGGGTCAACCCCGACGACGGCACCCAGTTCTTCACCGTCCGGCACGCCGACACCCGGGTGAAGGACAAGGACCGGACCACCCTGTCCCTCTCGGGCAAGGATGGCGACTACCCGCGCGTACCGCAGCAGGGTGCGATCACCGTCGACGGCCGGGACGCCAAACTCCTCGTCGCGGGCTATGACCTGGGCGACCAGCGGCTCGTCTACTCCACCTCGGAGATCATGACGCACGCCCGCGTCGGTGGCCGTGAGGTGGCGCTGCTGTACGGACGTGAGGGCGAGGCGGGAGAGACCGTACTGCGCTATGCGAAACGCCCGAAGGTCACCGTCCTCGACGGCGATGTCACCGCCGCCTGGGACGCCGAACGCGGTGATCTGCGGCTGGACTACACCCACCACGGGCTGGCCCGCGTGCTGGTGGACGGGGTGGAACTACTGATCGCCGACACCGCCGAAACCGCTCACTGGTGGCGGCAGGACACCGCCGCGGGCCCGGTCCTCGTGCGCGGCCCGTCCCTCGTTCGTACCGCCGAACTGGATCGCGGAACACTGGAGTTGACCGGCGACTCCACCGAAGCCGCGAAGATCGAGGTCATCACGGACGCCACCAGGGTGACCTGGAACGGCCGCAGGACCGCTGTCACCACGGCGCCCCGCCCCATCGAGCTGCCCGAGCTGACGACGTGGAAATACAAGGAGGAAGCGCCGGAGTCCGCCCCGGACTTCGACGACTCCGCCTGGGCCACCGCCGCCAACCTCACCGCCCACAACGCGGAACTGGACGGATCGACGCCCGTCCTCGCGATGGACGAGTACGGATACCACCACGGCGACGTCTGGTACCGCGGCCGGTTCACCACCACGGGCAAGGCGACCGCGCTCGCGCTGAACGCCGACACCGGCCCGACCGGTCAGTACGCGGTGTGGCTGAACGGCAGCTACCTCGGCAGCTCCGGCGACGGCGCGCACACCTTCGACATTCCCGCGAGGACTCTGAGGGCGGAAGGGGACAACGTCCTGGCCGTGCTCGCCGAGAACGCGGGCCACAACGAGGAATGGGGCCACGACTACTCCAAGGAGCCGCGCGGTCTGCTCGGGGCCGAGGTGATCGGCGAGGCCACCACCCTCACCTGGAAGATCCAGGGCAGCCGGGGCGGCGAGAAGCCGGTCGACGCCGCCCGGGGCCCGTACAACAACGGCGGGCTGTACGGGGAGCGGGCCGGCTGGTCGCTGCCGGGCTACCCCGACGAGGGGTGGAAGCGCACCACCTTGTCCCGGCAGACTGCGAAGTCCGGGCCCGGCGTGCGGTGGTACCGCACCACCGCCAGGCTCGACCTGCCGCGTGGCCAGGACAACGCGATCGCACTGGACCTCACCGAACCCGAGGGCGGCGGCACCGGCTACCGCACGCAGGTCTTCGTCAACGGCTGGCTGATCGGCCGTTACCTGCCGGACACCGGGCCGCAGACGCGGTTCGTCATCCCCAAGGGCATCCTGCGCGAGCAGGGCAGCAACACCATCGCCCTGGCCGTCTGGTCCACCGACGCGGCCGCGGGTCCCGGTTCCGCCGCCCTCGTCGGCCTCGGCGCGTCGGCGGGAGGGACCGAGGTCCGTACCGTGGCCGCGCCCTCGTACGACGCCGAGACCTACGCCATGCCGACGCCGGGCGCCCATGTCACCGTCGGCGCCGAGCCGTTCCTGAGCACCGGCACGGCCACCGAGGTCCCCGTCACCGTCAGCGTGCCGGAGGACGCGCCGATCGCCCGGAACGTCGAGCTGGCGCTGAAGGTCCCGGACGGCTGGACCGCGACCACCGACGACACCACCCGTTTCGGCCGGGTCCGGCCCGGCGACACGGTGACCGCGGGCTACACCGTCACCCCGCCCCGCGACCCGGTTCCCTACGCCGTCCTGTCCGCGAGCGCGAAGCTGACGCAGACCGGCCGCCCGGCCGCCGTCTCCGGTGAGCGGGCCGTGCAGGTGCCACCGCCGGGGCTGTCCGCCGACGCCTACGTCAGCGACCTGACCCTGGTCCAGGCTGTCAACGGCTGGGGCCCGGTCGAGAAGGACGCCTCCAACGGCGAGTCCGCGGCGGGCGACGGCCGGCCGCTCGCCATCGGCGGCACCACGTACGCCAAGGGCCTCGGCGCACACGCGAACAGCCGGGTCCGGGTCCACCTGGGCGGCGGCTGCACCCGGTTCACCGCCACCGCCGGGGTGGACGACGAGGTCGGCGACAACGGCAGCGTTTCCTTCCAGGTCATCGCCGACGGCCGCTCCCTCCTCACCACTCCGGTGCTGTACGGCTCCGACGACGGTGTCGCCGTCGACGTGGACGTGACCGGCGCCCGCCGGCTCGACCTGCTGGTCGACGGCGACGGCGATGTCTCCTCCGACCACGCCGACTGGGCGGACGCCAAGCTGACCTGCGGCGGCGAAGCCTGATGCCGGGCCGCCGATTCGCGGCCCTGGTGGCCGCCGTGACGGCGCTGCTCATGGCGGCGCCGGCCGAGGCCGGGCAGCCGGCCCGGACGGCCTGGACGGGTACGTGGGCCACCGCGCAGCACGCCTCGTACGACCCGGGCACCTCGGAGGTGACCGTACGCATACCGGTGCGCGTCAGTGCGGGCGGGTCAAGCGTGCGGATCCGGCTGACCAACGGGTTCACCGACCAGCCGGTGCGGATCGGTCACGCCACCGTGGGGCTGCGCGACAGCGGTTCCGCCGTGGCGCACCCGTACGACCTGCGGTTCGGTGGGAAGCGGGAGCTGACGATGGCGGCAGCCGGGCACGCGGCCAGTGACCCGGTCCGGCTCGCCGTGCCCACCCGTACCGACCTGGTGGTCAGCCTGTACTTCCCGGGCCGGCTCACCCACATAAGCCAGCACTGGATGGGGTTGCAGACCGTCTACTGGACCCAGGACGGCGGCGGTGACCACGCCCGGGACGCCGACGGGAGCGCCTTCACCACGACCGACTCCACGTTCCCGTTCCTGACCGGGGTCGACGTCCGGGGCGGTGACACGGCGGGCGCCGTGGTGGCGCTGGGCGACTCCATCACCGACGGCGCGTCGTCCACGGCGGACGCCAACCGGCGCTGGCCCGACTACCTGGCGGCCCGCCTCTCGGCCTGCTCGCCCACCGGCGGGGTGCTCAACGAGGGCATCAGCGGCAACCGGATCCTCACCGGGACCGACGGCAACCCGTCGGCGCTGGACCGGCTGGAGCGCGACGTGCTCTCCCAGCCGAACGCCCGGACGGTGATCCTCGCCGAGGGCGTGAACGACCTGAGCTGGGGTGGCGCCACCGGCGACCAGGTGATCGGCGGTATGCGGCAGATCGCGCGGCGGGCCCACGCCCGCGGGCTGCGGGTGATCGGCGCGACCGTGGTCCCGTACCGGGGGTGGGGCGACTGGTGGACCGAGGACAAGGAGGCCGACCGGCAGCGGGTCAACGCGTTCGTCCGCGACTCCGGCGGCGTCTTCGACGGGTACGCCGACTTCGACAAGGCGGTCCGCGACCCGGACGACCCCACCCGATACGCCGCCGCGTTCGACTCGGGCGACCATCTGCATCCCAACGACACCGGGATGAAAGCGTTCGCCGACGCGATCGGCCCGGCCGCCCTCGGCGTGGTCCGCGACTGCCCCGCCGCCCGCGTCCGGCTGACCCCCTACCGGCCGAGCCTGCAGGGCGGTCGGGCCACGCAGATGACGACGACCGTCACCAACACCGGCCCCACCACCGTCACCCACGTCGGCTCCCGCCTGAAGCTGCCGCACGGCTGGTCCGCCGAACCGGCAGGCAGTACACGGATCCGTGCTCTCGCTCCGGGCGACAGCGCCGCCGTCACCTGGACGCTCAGTCCCGCGGCCGACGCGGCATGGGGTGCCCAGCCGATCGGGGTGGACGCCTCCTACCACCAGGGCGGCCGGACACGGCACGACTCCGACAGCGTGGGCGCCACCGTCGTCCCGGTCCCGTCGGAGGTCCGGGCCCCCTACCTGACGACCGCCACCGCCGACGACGCCCAGTACGCCCAAAACAGCGGTCGCGAGGGTGACCAGTTCGCCATCTGGGCGGGCGGCCGGGACCTGTCCGGCTGGAAGGACGAGAAGGCGGCCGTTTACCTGCCCGGCGCCGCGCCGCGCTCCGGCAGCGTCAGCACCCGGGTGGTCGGCCAGACGGGCGGCGGGCCGTCGGCCAAGGCGGGGATCGCCGTCGCGGGCGACCTGGTCGCCCCGGAGAAGGGCGGCTACGCCGTGCTGACCATGTCGGCGCAGTACGGCGTGGAGTTCATGACCGACAGCGACGGCGACGGCCGCCTGGACACCTGGGCCGGCGGCGGCACCTCCTACCACCCCGCCTGGCTGAAGCTCGTCCGCGACGGCACCACATACACCGCGTACGCCAGTGCCGACGGCGCCCGCTGGCAACAGATCGGCACCGCGACCGTGGCCTCGGCCCGCGGCAGCGGCGACGCGGGCCTGGTCGCCAGCGCCGTCAACCTCGACTATCCGGGCCGGACCACCACCGCCGTCTTCGATTCCTTCGCCATCACCGAGTGAGAGGGGCCTTCATGGCAGTCAGCCGCAGAAACCTCCTGACCGGCGCGACCGCTTTCGGCGGGGCCGTATTGCTCTCCCCTCCCGGGGTCGCCCAGGCGCTCAGCGCAACCGTGCGCACCGGCATTCCCGACTACACGGCCACCAAGGCGTCCCTCGACACCCACCCGGTGCCGCGCTGGTACAAGGACGCCAAGTTCGGCATCTTCGTCCACTGGGGCGTCTACTCGGTACCCGGCGGCACGGGACGGCAGAACGCCGCCGAGTGGTACCTGTGGTACACGAGCTACAAGGACACCGCCGAGTGGAAGTACCACCGCGACACCTACGGCGAGGACGTCGTCTACGACGACTTCATCCCGCGGTTCACGGCCGAGAACTTCGACCCGGACTCCTGGGTGAGGCTCTTCGAGCAGGCGGGCGCCCAGTACTTCGCACTGACCAGCAAGCACCACGACGGTTTCGCGCTCTTCCCCAGCCAGGTCACCGACCGGCACTCGGTCGCGTACGGCCCGAAGCGCGACCTGGTCGGCGAGCTGATGACCGCCGCCCGCAGGCGCGGCACCGTACGGCCGGGCCTCTACTATTCGCTCGGCGAGTTCTTCAACCCGGCGATCGGCCGACCGATGAGGAACTTCTACACCGACGAGGAAATCCCGATGGTCGGCTACAAGCCGGTCGAGGACTACGTCGGCGACTACGAGCTGAAGCAGCTCCACGAGATCATCGACCGCTACGACCCCGATCTGCTGTGGGCGGACGGCCAGTGGTTCCGGCCGTCCGGCGAACCGCCGTGGCGCAGCGAAGAACCCATGGCGCACTACTACAACCAGGCCAAGAACCGCCGGAAGCCCAAGGGCGTCGTGGTCAACGACCGGTTCGACACCCACTACGACTTCGCCACCTACGAGCAGCGCACCAACCCCACGATGGACCCGCAGAAGTGGGAGTGCTGCATCACCATGGGGTATTCCTGGGGCTACAACAAGCACGAACTGGACGAGGACTACAAGACCTCGGAGTTCCTGGTCCACCTGCTCGCCGACGTGGTCAGCAAGAACGGCAACCTGCTGCTCAACATCGGCCCCGAACCGGACGGCACCATCCCCGGCATCATGCGACAGCGGCTGCGCGACATCGGCGCCTGGCTGGACGTCAACGGACCCGCGATCTACGGGTCGACGCCGTGGGTGCGAGCGGAGGAGGAGGGGAGCCCACTGGGCATCCGCTATACGGTCACCCCCGGCAGGTTCAACATCATCGCGCTGGGCGCCCCCCGCGGAACCCTGTCGGTACCGGCGGACATACCCGTGGGCGCCACCTCCAGGATCCGGCTGCTCGGCCACCACGGCCCGCTGCGGTGGACCCGCCGGGACGGCAGGATCCACATCACGGTCCCCTCCGGCCTCCCCAGTGACCTCGCGAACACCTTCACCGTCGACTGGGACCGGGGAACCTCATGACCGGGCGCGACGGGACCCGGTTCGACACCCTCGGGCCCGCCCTCACGGTGACCACGGTGCCCGCGGAACCGGCCGGCGGCGACGCGGTGACGGCCACCGCCGTCCTCACCAACGACTGCCCGTTCCCTCTGCGCAACACCGTCCTGCACCTGATCGACCCGCGCACGACGACGGCCGTCCGGACCATCGCCCTCGGCGATCTGCGGCGCGGCGCGAAGGTGACCCGCAGGTGGCGGACGCGGATGCCCGCAGGCGTGGCCGGGGAGGTGGCGTTCACCGCGCACGTGGTCTTCGACGTCGATGCGCACAGCGCCGACTGCGCCCGCGCCGCCCGGACGTTCACCATCCCGTACACCCCCAATGAGGTGCGGGCGCCCTACGCGACGTACGCCACCGCCGAATCCACCGCCTACGGCCAGTACGGCACCGAGCTGGTGATCTGGGCGGGCGGCCGGGACCTGTCGGGCGGTATCGACGAGAAGGGGATCATCTACCTCCCCGGCGGCGCCGCCACATCCTGTGTGGCCCAGGTGAAGGCAGTCGGCCTGACCGGCGGCGACAGTCCCGTCGCCAAGTCGGGGATCGCGATCGCGGGCGACCTGACCGCGCCGGAGAAGGGCGGCTACGCCGTGCTGACCATGTCGGCGCGGTACGGCGTGGAGTTCATGACCGACAGCGACGGCGACGGCCGCCTGGACACCTGGGCCGGCGGCGGCACCTCCTACCACCCCGCCTGGCTGAAGCTCGTCCGCGACGGCACCACGTACACCGCGTATGCCGGCGCCGACGGCGCCGCCTGGCAGCGGGTCGGCACCGCGACCGTGCCTTCGGCGAACGGTGCCGGGGACGCCGGTGTCGTCGCCGGCGCGGCCAACCTCAACTACCCCGGCACGACCGTCCGGGCGATATTCGACCACTTCACGGTGGAGGCGACGTGAGCGGCAACCCGAGCAGCCGGCCCTACCGTCCCTACCGTCCCGAGGAGGACTTCCTCAGCCCACCCGTCGCGCTGACCGTGTCGCCCACAAGCCCGGAAGCGGGCTCGCCGGTGACCCTGACCGCCACCCTCACCAACACCGCCCCGGTCGCGCTGCGTGACACGGTGCTCTACCTCGCCGTGGACGGCAGCGGGCGACCGTGCCGTCTGGGCAGCGTGGCGCCCGGTGCCACGGTCACCCGCGGATGGCGGACCCGGCTCGCCGACGACGCCGAGGGCCTCGTCTCGTTCACCGCCCACGCGCTCTTCGACGTCCACCGCGACGGCTCGGACTGCTCCCGCGCCACCTCCTCGGTGCGGCTGCCGAACCTGTCGCTCGCCGGAGCCTTCGACAACGCGGGCATCGCCTCCGACGACGCCCTCACCGTCGCCGACATCGACGGGTCACGGTCCAGCCTGTCCGCACAGGCGCTGTCCTCCGCCGGGCTGACACCGGGGGCGGTGGTCACGTACGACGGAACGGCCTTCACCTGGCCGGACACCCGGCCGGGGAACAAGGACAACGTCGTCGCCTCCGGGCAGACCGTGTTGCTGTCCGGCGCGGGCTCCCGGCTGGCCTTCCTCGGCACCAGCACCTGGGGCGAGAGCAAGGGCGAGGGAACCGTCGTGTACGCCGACGGCACACGGCAGACGTTCTCCGTCGCCGTCCCGGACTGGTACGGGGCGAACGGCTCCGCCGCGGTCGTGGTGCCGTACCGCCACATCTCCACCGGCCGGGACGACACCCCGGTCAGTCTCTACGTGTTCGGTGTCGAGCTGCGGGACAAGGAGCTGCGCGCGGTTGTTCTGCCGAAGGTCAGCGACGGCGCGCAGTCGGGCGTCCCCGCCCTGCACATCTTCGCGATGTCGGTTGCCTGAAAGGACGTTCATGAACAGCGACGAAGGCGTCAGCCGCAGACGGGTGCTGACCGGGGCGGCCGCCGTTGGCGGCGCGCTGCTGCCGGCGGGGCCCCAGGCCGCCCGGGCGGCCGGCACCGACCGGGGCCCCCGCCCGTTCGACACGGCACCGGCCGCCGCCGCGCTCCGGCGGCTGGTGCCCGCCCACCACCAGCAGGTCACGCTGCGCGCTGTGGCGGCCGGCGGCGACCACTTCCGGGTCACCGGCCGGGCCGGGAGCATCACGGTGGAGGGCACCAGCCCGGCCGTACTGCTCACCGGGTTCAACCGGTACCTCACCGAGGCCGCGAAGGCCGGCATCTCCTGGAACGGCGAGCAACTGAACCTGCCCCGGCTGCTGCCCGCGCCCGGCACGGAGATCACGGGAGCGGCGAACGTCGCGCACCGGTTCGCGTACAACGACACCAACGAGGGCTACACCGGCGCCTACCGGGGCTGGACGGCGTGGCAGCGCGAGATCGACGTGCTCGCGCTGCACGGCATCAACGAGGTGCTCGTGTACATCGGTGCCGACGCCGTCTACTACGACACCTTCCGCGACTTCGGCTACTCCGACGCCGAGCTGCGAGCCTGGATCCCCGCCCCGTCCCACCAGCCCTGGTGGCTGCTGCAGAACATGTCGGGGTTCGGCGGTCCGGTGTCCAAGCGGCTCATCGACCAGCGGGCGGCCCTCGCTGCGAAGATCATCAACCGGGTGCGGGAACTCGGCATGACGCCCGTGCTGCCCGGCTACTACGGCACCGTGCCGGACGACTTCCTGGCGAAGAACCCCAGCGCGTCGCTGGTCGCCCAGGGCACCTGGGGCGCCTTCGAACGCCCCGACTGGCTCGATCCCCGCACGGACCTCTTCGCCGAGGTCGCGGCCGCCTTCTACCGGCACCAGCGCAGGCGGTTCGGCGACAGCGCGATGTACAAGATGGACCTGCTGCACGAAGGCGGCAACGCCGGTGACGTGCCGGTCGGCGAGGCCGCCAAGGCCGTCGAGGCGGCGCTCCGGAAGGCCCACCCCGGGGCGGTCTGGGCGATCCTGGGCTGGCAGACCAATCCGAGCCGGGAGATCCTCGGCGCGGTCGACAAGAGCACGATGCTCGTCCTCGACGGTCTGTCCGACCGCTACACCACCGTCACCGACCGGGAAAGCGACTGGTACGGCACCCCGTACGCCTTCGGCTCCATCTGGAACTTCGGCGGTCACACCCCGATCGGTGCCAACGCCCCCGACTGGGTGGACCAGTACCCGAAGTGGCGGGACAAGGCGGACAGCGCGCTCGCCGGGATCGCGATGATGCCCGAGGGCGCCGACAACAACCCCGCCGCGATGGCCCTGTTCACCGAGCTGGCCTGGACGCCCGGCACCATCGACCTCGACGAGTGGTTCGCCTCGTATGCCGTATCCCGGTACAGCGGCGAGGACCCGCACGCCGTCGCCGCCTGGAAGGCGATCCGTGCCACCGCATACAACATGACCCGCGCCGACTCCTGGAGCGAGGCGCCCGACGGGCTGTTCGGCGCCCGGCCGAGCCTGGCCGCCGACAAGGCCGCCGCGTGGGGCCCGGAGGCCGACCGCTACGACACCACGGCCTTCGACACGGCCCTCACCGAACTGCTCCGGGTCGCGCCCCGGCTGCGCGACAGTTCGGCCTACGCGTACGACCTGGCCGACGTGACCCGTCAGGTGCTGTCCAATCGCAGCCGGGTGCTGCTGCCCCAGATCAAGGCGGCGTACGAGGCCGGGGACCGCGGCCGCTTCGACCGGCTCGCCGAGACGTGGCTCAGCTGGATGAAGCTGATGGACAAGGTGCTGGCCACCAGCGGTCAGCGCCTGCTCGGACGGTGGCTGGCCGAGGCCCGTTCCTGGGGCGCCACCAAGGCCGAGAAGGACCAGCTGGAGTACGACGCACGGTCGCTCATCACCACCTGGGGCGGCCGGGCCAGCAGTGACGAGGGGCTGCACGACTACGCCAACCGGGAATGGTCCGGCCTGGTCGGCGGCCTCTACCACCTTCGCTGGAAGACGTACTTCGACGCGTTGTCCGCGGCTCTCGCGGCCGGCGGGCAGCCGGCCGGGATCGACTGGTTCGCGCTGGAGGACCGCTGGGCTCACCGGCACGACAGCTACCCGGTACGGACGTCGGGCGACGTCCACAAGCTGGCCCGGCAGGTGAGGCAGACCCTGGCCGCGGACCCCCACCAGGTGACGCTGACCGCGTCCGCCGACCGGGGAGCGGTGGCCGAGGGCCGTCCGGCCATGGTCACCGTGTCGTTCACCAACCGCAACGGATTCGGCCCGGCGACGGATGTGAACCTGACCGTCGACGCGCCGGAGGGGATGACCGCGGAGCCGGTCGGCACGACCACCGCGGCGTCCGTCGCCCCGGGCGAGACCTTCTCGGCGAGCTTCCGGGTCACCCTCACCGCGGCCGCCGGTGCGCTGGTCTCCCGGGTGCCGGTGGGCGCGTCCTACCGGACCGGCGGCTCGCGGGGCTCGGCCGCGGCGGCGGTGCGTCTGATGGCGGGTAACGGTGTCCAAGAGCCTTACCGGACCACCTCCTTCAACGACGCGCTCTTCGGACAGTCCGGGGACGCGCTCGCCATCGAGGGCGGGGGCGCCGATCTATGGGGTGGCACCAATGAGTTCGCCACGATCCACCGGGTCGCCGCCTTCCGTTCCGCCTCGACCGCCACGGTCCGGGTCACCTCGCAGGACAGCACCGGCGGCTGGGCCCGCGCCGGGCTGATCGTCCGCAACGACCTCTCCGCGGACGGCGACGGCTCGGCCGGGTACGTCAACCTGGCGGTGACTCCGTCCAACGGGTGCGCGCTGTCCTGGGACTCCGACGGCAACGGAACATTCGACTCCGTCGAACTGGCGGGTTCCCTCACCGCCCCGGTGCATCTGCGGCTCACGCGCTCCGGCGACGCCTATACCGGCGAGTGCAGCGGTGACGGCGTCTCATGGACCACGGTCGGCACGGCCACCCCGGGCGGCGCCACCGACACCCAGGACATCGGGGTGTTCATGACGGCCGCCAACGGCTGGACCGGCACCCGCGGGATCGCCGGTTTCCAGAACTTCTCCGTCACCTGAGGCAGCCCGATGCCGACTGCTGTCACGAGGCCCTGCGCCAGGGGGCTGCGACGAAGGACCGGGCAGCTTCCACGCGAAGTGGATACGCATAGCTTGTCATTTATGGTCCGGCGTCGAACGTGGCTCGAACTTGATCGGCATTTTCGCAGTTCAGCGGGTGTGAAGGCGGCCTCCGTCTGATCCTGTACTCCGTCACAGAGGCATAGGAACAGCGCGAAGGCCGTGGTCGTGAGTTTGGTGCATCAGGGCGTCCTGCGGGATGCGTTCGCGGAAGTGTCACACTTCCGGTCGGAGTTGTACGCGTGCATGACCGCGCGGGGCGACGCGTTGTTCGAGTTATGCGACGCGTTGTTGTGCACGGACGGGCCGGTGCGGACGCTGGTTGATCTCGCGCTCGCCCCCGAACACCGCCGCGGTCACGGAGCTCTGTACGGCGGGCTCAACCAGGGGCGGATCAATGTCGCCCGACTGCGTCGAGCCCTGGTCGGACTGCCGCTGCCGAGAGCGGCGGACGGTCGGCTGGTGCTGGCAGTGGATGTCTCGCCGTGGCTGCGGCCGGACGCCAGCACCTGCCCTGACCGGGCCTTCCGCCACACGTTCGGCCGTGGCGAGGGCTAGCATCAGATGGTGCCGGGGTGGCCGTATTCGGTGGTGGCCGCGCTGGAGACGGGCCGCACCTCCTGGACGGCGGTGCTGGACGCGGTCCGCCTGGAACCCGGCGCCGATATCGCCGCGGTGACCACGGTGCAGATTCGTGAGGTCGTCGAGCGGCTGGTGGCCGCCGGCCAGTGGCAGGAAGGCGACCTGGAGGTCCTGGTCGTGATGGACGCCGGATACGACGCACCCCGCATCGCCCACCTGCTGGCTGGGCTGCCTGTCGAGATCCTCGGCCGGCTCCGGTCCGACCGCGTGATGCGACGGCCGACACCGCCTCGGATCTACGATCCCAAGGGCGGTCGGCCGCCCAAGCACGGCGGCGAGTTCGTCTTCGGCGACCCCGGCACCTGGGGCGTCGAGCAGGCCGTGACGACCACGGACACCCGGCTCTACGGGAAAGCGACCGCGCAGGCGTGGGACCGGCTGCACCCGCGGCTGACCCGCCGGGCCGCATGGCTTGATCACAACGGACCGCTGCCCATCATCGAGGGCACCGTCGTCCGCCTGGCCGTGGAGACGTTGCCCAGCGGCGGGGTCAACAAGCCGGTCTGGCTGTGGTGGTCCGGCACCAGTGCCACCCCGGACGACGTGGACCGCTGCTGGCAGTCGTTCCTCCGACGTTTCGACTTGGAGCACACGTTTCGCCTATTCAAACAGACGCTCGGGTGGACCAAGCCCCGGCTTCGCAGCTCGGAAGCGGCCGACCGGTGGACCTGGCTGGTGATCGCCGCCTATGCCCAGCTCCGACTCGCCCGCCCGCTGGCCGCCGACCTCCGGCGGCCTTGGGAGAAGCCTGCGCAGCCGAACAAACTGACACCCGCCCGCGTCCGGAGGGGGTTCAGAAACCTCCGCACAAAGACCGGCTCCCCGGCCGGTGCACCGAAACCGACCCGGCCCGGGCCCGGACGACCAACTGGTTCGAAGAACCGCCGCCCGGCAACACGCCACGACGTGGGGCGCGTCCTGGCCACCGGCGAGGCATACCGCCGTCCCGCGCACCACAAGAAGGGGACAAAGCCCCGGCGCTTTGGATGAATGACAACAACGGCAGACTGGGCCCATGGACCCAGGACTCGCCGCGCTGCTGGGCGCCGCTGTCGGCGCTGTCACCACTCTTGGCGCCGCGATCGTCAGCGGCCGGGCACAGGCACGTGCACAGCATGATCAGTGGCGCCGTCAGCACCGCCGCGACGCATACGCCAGCTACCTCAGCGCGCTCCATGACCGTGACATCGCCATGGACGCCATCCTCGACGCGCTGCGTTTGGACGACCCCGACCTACCCGATGTCGACGAGAAGATACGCCACTTCATCGCCCTGGCTCGCGAGGTCCACCGCGCTGCCGAAGTCGTGACCATCGAAGGACCGGCTTCCCTCGCGGAAGTCGCCGAGCGAGTCACCCATGCATCCCGCGACCTCTCCCACGTCATGCGGCAGATGGCCGAGAACGTACATCGGCGAGGCAGTCGAGGTCCTGGCGGCCCTCGCCCCCGACCTCACCACAGCGCTCCGGACTGCCGCCCGCAAGGCGTTCGTGATCCTGGACGGCACACTGCTCCCGATCGACCGGATCGCCGCCGACCGCCCCTTCTACTCGGGTAAACACAAGAAACACGGGATGAACGTGCAGGTCATCGCCGGCCCTTTCGGCCGACTGCTGTGGGCCTCGCCCGCCCTGCCCGGCGCAGTCCACGACATCAAGGCGGCCCGCGCCCACGGCATCATCGGCGCCTTGGCGGACGCCGGGGTGCGCTGCTGGGCCGACAAGGGGTACCAGGGGGCCGGCGGCACGGTTCGCGTCCCCTACCGGGGCCGCTGGGACAAGCTCTCCGAGGGCCAGCAGGCGGTCAACGTTTCCCATGCCAAGATCCGCGCTTTGGGCGAGCAAGCGATGGCCACCCTCAAGACCTGGCGGCTGCTGCGCAAGCTCCGCTGCAGTACAACCCGCATCACCAACCTGGTCAAGTCCGTCATCACGCTGCACCTGGCGACGTCAGGCTGAGGTCGGAAGTCACGTCCAGGTGGTGACCGGCCTCAAGGCCAGGCCGGCGTTTACCGCATCCAGCGAATCGAGGAGTGCGGCTATCGGGCCGTGTGGGCCCGGCTGACTGCCGCCCTGCACTTTCTCTGCTCGAGAGGGGAACTTCCAGTTCCCGAAGGCGTCCTGGGGGTGGTGCGAGGTCGTCACCTGGCCTGGGCGCTCTGCACATGTCGTGGTTTCCAGGGCGGCCTCAGACGAGTCCGCGCTCGGCGAGGCTGCGGCCGGTTTCCTCGATCGTGTCGGGGATCGAGTGGAGCGGGCGGGCCAGGAGCGCCTCGGCGGGGTCGTGGTCGAAGCGCTGCGCCGAGCCGATGAGCCACCGGTTGTCGCGCAATTGGGGCTCGAACACGCTCGCGACCCAGGTGAGCCATGTCGTCATCACCCGCCTGGGGATCTTCCCGCTCGCCTCGGGAAGCCTCTCGCGGAGCACCGCGGCGACGTCGATGAGCGAGGACGGGTCGGTCGCGACGATCGTGCGATGCGCGCCCGCCGTTTCGGAGGTCATCGCCTCGATGTGCGCGTCGGCGACGTCTCGCACGTGTACCCATGGGAGCCGCAGGTCTGGGACCATCGGCAGCGTGCCGGCCATGATCTGCTGGATCGCCGAGACCGAGGTGCCCGGGTCGTCGGAGAGGAGGGGCCCGATGACCGCGCCCGGGTTGATGACGGCGAGCCGGTCGCGCACGCCGCGTCGGTCGGCGATGTCCCACGCCGCGCGCTCGGCCCGGACCTTCGAAACCACGTAGGCACCGAGGCCGCGGCGGTCGTGTGGGGTCCAGTCGGATGCCGCGAAGAGGTGATCTCTGCGTGCCGGGGCGTACTGCACCGCCGCGAGCGACGAGGTGACGACCACGCGCTCCACGCCTGCGTCGAGCGCTGCGTCGATTGCCCGCGTCGTGCCCTGTACGGCGGGGCGGATCAAGTCCTCCGGGTCCTTCGGCTTCGTCGTGACGAAGGGGGAAGCGACGTGCAGTACGAAACGGCAGCCTGCGGTCGCGGCCGCCCATCCCTCGTCCGACAGCAGATCGAGCTGCAGGACCTCCAACAACGTGTCGTCTGCGCCTGCCCCTGCCATCGCAGCGCGCACCTCGGCGGCGCGGGCCGGTGACCTTACCGACCCGCGGACCGCGTACCCGCGCCGCAGAAGCTCTGCCGCTATGTGACTGCCGATGAACCCCGAGACGCCCGTGACAAGGACCGTGTCTGTCATGTCTACCTCGATTGATCGCCCGATCTTGACAGTGAGCAGTTTACGGTTGGTCTACTCACTGTCAAGATGTGGACTTGATGATGACCGAAGAGCCGAGGCCCGGCGATCGTTACCACCACGGCAATCTGCGCGCGGCGCTGCTCGACAGCGCACTGCAAGTGCTGTCGGAGAGCGGTGTCGCCGGGTTCAGCATGCGCGAGGCCGCGCGGCGGGCGGGAGTGTCGCAGTCCGCTCCCAAGCACCACTTCGGCGACGCGCGCGGGCTGCTCGGCGCGCTCGCCACGCGCGCCTACCGTCAGCTCTGCGACCGGCTGGAGGCGGTGGAGGTCGTCGGGCGCGATGTGCGGGAGCGGGTCGCGGCGCTCTCGGCCGAATATGTTGCGTTCGCCCGGGACAACCGCGCGCTGTTCGACCTCATGTGGCGCATGACCCAGTTCGACTTCAACGATCCAGACCTGGTCGAGCAGAAGCACCGGGCGCTCCGCGCCCTGGACCGTGGTCTGCGCGGCCAGGATGCGCAGCTGCCGGCCAGTGCGGACCCCGCGCTGGTGCGGAGCTACGCAGTGTGGTCACTCGTGCACGGCTATACAAGCCTCGCGCTGGAGGGCGCGATCGACGAAGACACCTCAGATCCGTTGACGAGCGACTTGCTCCCCGCGATGCTGCGGCTCCTCGATGTGTCCCCGACCGACCGTGACCCGTAGACCGTCGCGGCTAAGCCTTGATCCACCGGACAACTGCCGGTCCATGCCTTGGACATGAAGGCGCGGATACCCTGTGAGCTGGGGTGATGGGACTTCCCGCGGTTCCATATCCACAGAGTGAGAGAACACCCGTGGGATGCGGCTCTCCCATGCCGCCTCGGCGGTGTCACCCGTGTTCGATGACCAGAATCTGATCGCATGTGCCCGGCTGGCGCCCTGCGCAGCCAGGTTGGAAAGGGCTCAGCGAACCCTGACCGGCATGATCACCGGAAAGGCTGAGGCTCTGTTCAGCCTGAGACGTTAAACGACAAGCATAGTGCCTGTTTTCGAACCCTGCAGTTCGACGCCGCCCCTGCGGATACCCGGCGTCAGGCCGGGCTGGGGCGGTCTGATCACTCTGAGTGCGGGCAGTATCAAGGCGATGAACCTCAAGGACGCCGAGCAGGGAAAAGAGGGGCATGGCGATAAGCGGCGATCTCGCTACTTGGGTGGGTTCGGCCGGGACGTGGGCTGCGCTGGGGGCGGCAATCTACGCAGGGCGGGCTGCCTTTCACTTGCTGCGTGTAGAGCAGCAACGGGATCTGGAACAGGAGCAAGATCGCCGTTCTGCCCAAGCGTCCGGCGTCGCCGGGTGGACTGGTTTCCAACCGGACACGGACCTTTTGTCAAGCATGGCCCTTCCCCCGGACGCCGCGTATCCCGACGTCTATCTCATCAACAGTTCCAGGCTCCCCGTCTACGACCTTCGGCTATACCTCTGGGTGGATTTTCAGGACGGCCCCCTGCTCTGGCAGATCCGTGCTGCGGTTCCTCCGACGCTTCAGCCCGTGAAGGTCAGTTCCTTCCTGGGCGCACGTGAACATGAGGCGGCCGTCATGGCGCGGGTGACCGGCGTCTCGTTGGCTTTCAGGGACGCCGAGGGGAACTGCTGGCAGAGATCGCGGGACGGCCTGCTGCATCAAGTGCCTCCGTCTGAACATCAGCGGCGAACCGTGCGGGATGGAGGGGAGAGTGTTGTGGCCGTGCATGTCGATGCCGTCTGTCCTCCCCCGTTGTCGTGACGCCCTGAGTGCCTCGCACCAAGAGGCTTGGACTGCACCCTCCGGCCGGAAGCGGTGGTGCAGCCTGCATCTGGCCAAGCGTCTGGGAGCAGGTCGTACGGGTATGGCTATTGGCAGCTTTTAGAAGCGGGGGCGTATGACTGACACCGGCGCGCTGTACGGACTGCTCGGGGCTCTGGGGGGAGCCGCCGTTGCCGGCCTCGCGGCTGTCTATGGCCCCCTGCGTCTGCATCGGCGGCAAGCCGAGCAGAAGGCGAAGGAGGAGAAGGCTCGCCAAAGTGAGATAGAGACCGCTCGGCTGCTGAAGATGCGGACCACGGGTCGGGCGTGGATCGATGCACTGGAGCGGGTGGTCCAAGATTTGCAGGCACACCATTCTGTGGAGGTCGACCGATTCGATGAGATCATGGTCCAACTCAGTCGAGAGGCCACCGAAGCC
The DNA here is from genome assembly GCF_042958345.1 of Streptomyces sp. NPDC007983. Taxonomy (NCBI): domain Bacteria; kingdom Bacillati; phylum Actinomycetota; class Actinomycetes; order Kitasatosporales; family Streptomycetaceae; genus Streptomyces; species Streptomyces sp. NPDC007983. Next base: position 31,364 of record NZ_JBIBJI010000027.1, on the reverse strand, counting down.
GGACATGCGCTGGCTCACAACGGTCTCTGGCTCGAATCACAGGACACACCACCACACGGAATTCCGCTGGTCCCAGCCCCAGGCGGGGCGCGACTAAACGATGGGGGCGGATCAGGGTTCATCGCACTCTCCCAGCTCCTGGGCCGCTTGCGAGAGGCGACCCGGGAAGTCCGTGCCGATGTCCTGCGACGTCCTTTGCAGCGGGAGAGTCCCGTGCGCAGTGAGGTCCTGGAGGCTCTGGAGCAAGTCAGGGCTGCGCGGGCACAGCTGAATGCAGTCCTTCTTGATCAGATCGACCAGATCAATGGAGGTCATACGCATCGCCTATAGGGTGGGGCGGCCTTGTTCTGGTTCCAGCAGGAACACTCCGTTGTTTTCCCGGTGAGTGCCTGTTTGTGGTGTGGCCATGCCATATCGGCGTTCGTGACGTGCCGGCGAACGGTTCGTTGGGACGATGTGGGTGTGGAGATCGAGCGGGTGCGGGCGAAGCTGCGGCGGACGTGTGGCATGTGCGGTCACGGCCTCGGGTCTCATGAGAAACCCGATCCTGAGCGGGGTGTGCCGCACTATCCGCCGCAGGCGTGTCACATGAATCGGGGCTGTATGTGCGTCGTCTTCTGGCCCGCCGACGTGGTGTGCAAGCCGGAGGTCAGGGACGCGGTGCTGCGGATCCTGGCCCGCTGAACCGTGCCGTGGGAGAGTGGAAGTACCGGAACCCGGCCTGAGTTGGGCGACGGTGGTCCGGGCGACCGTCAGTCCCTTTCCTTCTCACGGGATGCGGGCTGGCTGGTGCGGCGGGACTGCCTGCGGGCAGCGGCAGGCCCTTGGTATCCACGACCAAGTGCCGTTTGCGGCCGTTTACCTTCTTCGCGGCGTCGTAACCGCGCGAGTCCTTCCCGACGGTCTCCGCGGCCTTCACCGACTGGGAGTCGATGACGGTGGCGACCGCGCCGGGGGCCCGGCCCATCTTGCGGCGGATGCACTTGCGGGACTGGTCACGGATCTGCCCGACGACGCCGCAGGCAGCCCAGCGGGCCATGAATCCGTAACAGGTCCGCCAGGGCGGGAAGTCCTTGGGCAGGGCCCGCCACTTGCAGCCGGTGTCAACGACGTAGCGGATCGCATCGAAGATCTCGCGGCGGGGATGTTTCTCCGGGCGACCGCCGCGCGGGCCTTCACAGGCCGGCCGCGGAAGCAGCGGTTCGATCAGGGCCCACTCGTCGTCGAAGGTGTCCGAGGGATAGCAGCGGCGCCGTGCCAATGCGTCCCTCCTGGAAGACGGGGCGGGACCGGCCGCGCTGCGGCCGGTCCCGCCAGTCAGGCGTCGATGTAATCGGAGATCACATCGAGCGTGGACTCGACCGAACTGAGCTGGGTATTCAGGTGCTTGATCCACCGGCCCTTGGGCTGGAGGACGGCGTGCGGGGCGACGACACCGGTGATGAACCGGCGGATCCCGGTGAGTTTCTCCCGGATGATCGCGACCTCGTATGCCTAGAGCTCGGCCGGGTCCGAGCAGAACGGCCGCGCATCGAAGTGGAGAACGTCGAAACCGCGCTCGACATCGCCGCCCGCGGGCACGCGGACACCATCGCCGCCCGTGGCGTCGTCCGCAGCCTTGCCGGGCAACTGCCCCAAGAGTTGTTCGCCGCCCCGCTACGGCCCAAGCTCTACGACCACTTCGCCATCGTCCACCGCCACAACACCACCCTCAGCCGAGCCACCCACACCCTCATCGAACTGGCCACCGCTCGCCTCCAACGCGCAACCGCCCCAAGCCAGTAGCCCAGCTGAAAGAAAACCGAACCGACCTGTGCTGGACGGGGCGGAGGGTGTCCTCGACCGTGCGGACGTCCGGCCGCCGGGGCCTCAAGGGCGGCTGAAGGACTCGATGATCGTGGCGGCTTCCGGTGTCTTGACCGCCGCGGCGATCACATGGGCCTCTTCCCGGCCTCGCTGCTCGCGCGATGTGCTCCAGCCCGTGCGCATCAGGAGTTTGGTCCGCCCGAGGGCGAACGCCGGTCCCGCGGCGAGCCGTTCGCCGAGCCGATGTATTCGATCACCGAGTTCCGCGTCGTCGACCACCTCGTTGATCAGCCCCCAGGCCGAGGCTTCCTCGGCGGTCAGTGTCCGGCCCGTGAGGGCGAGTCCGAGCGCGCGCTGTTGCCCGATCGCACGGGGCAGAAGGTACGAGACGCCGCAGTCGGGTGTCAGTCCGGCCTCGGCGTAGGCCATGAGGAACTTCGTCGACGCCGCCGAGACGATCACGTCGCAGCTCAGCATCAGCGCCAGACCGGCACCCGCCACGGCTCCCTGGACCGCGGCGACCACCGGCTTGTCCAGTGCCGCGAGCCGTTGCAGGGCGAGATCGAGGGTGCCGGCCAGTTCCTCCAGGTAGGCCGCCCGGTCCGGCGCGGCGGCCATCGCGGTCACATCGCCTCCCGCGCAGAACCGCCGGCCCTCGCCGCGGACGAGCACCGCGCGCACCTCGGGATCGGCCGCCCGGTCCACCGCCGCGGCGAAGGCATGCGCCGTGGGCAGGTCCACGGCATTCGCCTGAGCCGGTCTGGCCAGGACGATCTGGGCCACGCCTGCCCCGCAGGTGTAACGGACGAGTTCGTCTGTCATGTCAACGCACTCTCACTCACGCTCGAAGGGGTTGTCGTCGGGGGGCCGGACACGGTGAGCCAGCAGCTGCGCGATATGAGTGCCGCGGACACCGGCGAGCTGATCGAGTTGAGTCCGGCAGGAGAAGCCGTCGGCAAGGACGACCGCGCCCGCCTCCGCTTTCCGCACAGCCGGCAGCAACGCCGTCTCCGCCACCGCAACGGAAATCTCGTAGTGGCCCCGCTCGACGCCGAAGTTCCCGGCCAGCCCGCAGCAGCCGCCGACGGTACGCACGGTGGCGCCGGCGCCCGCGAGCAGTTCGGCGTCGGCGGTCCAGCCCATGACGGCGTGCTGGTGGCAATGCGGCTGCGCGATGCCGCGCACACCGTCGAGTCTCGGTGGTGTCCATGTGGTGGTGGCCGTCAGCAGCTCGGCCAGCGTGTAGGTGGCGCCTCGTACCGCTGTCGCGCGGGCGTCGCCGGGCAGCAGTTCGGCCGCGTCCTTGCGCAGGACCGCGGTGCAGGACGGCTCCAGGCCGACGACGGGGATCCCTTCCTCCAGCGCGGGTTCGAGAGCGTCCAGGCTGCGCCGCAGCTGGGCGCGGGCACCATCGAGCTGGCCGGTGGAGATCCAGGTGAGTCCGCAGCAGACAGGCCCGTCGGCGAGCCGCACTGCGTACCCGGCGTCCTCGAGCACCGTCACGGCCGCCCGCCCGACCTCCGGGCTGAAGTAATCGGTGAACGTGTCGACCCACAAGAGCACCGGTTTGCCGGTGGTGGTGGGTCGCGTGGCGAACCACTGCCGGAAGGTGGGGGTGGCGAACGAGGGCAACTCGCGGCGGGCGTCGATGCCTCCCAGCCGCTTGGCGAGCGCCGCCGGCCACGACCGGCCCAGCACGGCGTTGGCCACGTTGGGCAGGCGCGAGGCCAGGCGAGCCCATCGGGGCAGCCAACCGAGGGAATAGTGCGCGGCCGGTCTGATGCGGTGGCGGTAGCGCTGGTAGAGCGCCTCGGCCTTGTAGGTGGCCATGTCCACGCCTGCCGGGCAGTCGGACGAGCAGCCCTTGCAGGACAGGCACAGGTCGAGTGCCTGCGCCACTTCGTCCGAGCGAAAACCTGTGATCAGCGAGCCGTTCGCGACCTCCTGGAGCACCCGGGCGCGGCCCCGGGTGGAGTCCTTCTCATCCCGCGTGGCCAGATAGGACGGGCACATGACACCACCGGCGTCCGTGGTGTCCGCCCGGCACTTGCCGACCCCGACGCAGCGGTGCACCGCGTTCGCCAGATCACCTCTGTCGTGCGGGTAGGCGAAGCCGAGACCACCGTCCAGCGTCCGGGCGGCGGGCACCCGCAGGTCCGCGTCGAGTGGCGCCGGGTCGGTGATGACACCGGGGTTGAGCAGATTGTCCGGGTCGAATACGCGCTTGACCTGACGGAACGCCTCGATGGCCGCGGCGGAGTACATGTGCGGCAGCAGCTCGCCGCGCGCCCGCCCGTCGCCGTGCTCGCCGGACAGGGAGCCGCCGTACCGGCCGACCAGCCGAGCGGCGTCGACCACGAACGCGCGGTAGCGATCCGGGGCCGTGGCGAGGGGGAAGTCGATCCTGGTGTGCACACACCCCTCGCCCAGGTGGCCGTACATCAGGCCGTCGAGGTCATGTTCCCGCATCAGCCGGCCGAACTCGCGCAGATAGCCGCCGAGACGGGCTGGGGGCACCGCGGCGTCCTCCCAGCCGGGCCACGCCGGCTCGCCGGCCGGGCTGCGGCCACCGAACCCTACGCCGTCCTCACGGATCGCCCACAGCGCACGCGCGGACCGGCCGGTGACGATCGCGGAATCGAGGCAGTCGGCATCCGTGATGAGCTTCGCCGCGTTCGCCCGGGCCTCGGCTTCGGTGTCGCCCGGCGTTTCCACGAACAGCCAGCCCTCTCCTCGGGGTAGATCGGGCACCGCGCCGCTGCCGCGCCGGGAACGCACGACCGCCACCAGGCGGGCGTCCATCCCCTCGATCGCCACGGGGCGGTGCGGCAGCAGGGCCGGTACGGCATCGGCGGCCGCGGGCATGTCGGGATAGCCCAGCACCGCCAGCGCCACGGCGCGGGGAGGCTCGACCAGTCTCACCACCGCGCCGAGAACCACACCGAGCGTGCCCTCGCTGCCGACGAGGAACTTCGCCAGATCCGCGCCGTTCTCCGGCAGCAGGTGCTCCAGCGAATAGCCCGACACCTGCCGGCCGAAGCGCCCGAACTCCGTACGGATCACCGCCAGGTGCTCGCTGACGATGTCCTCCAGCGCACGGCCCTTGCGACCCGCGGCGCGCAGGCCGGACCGGCCGAGGCGGCGGGCGTCCAGACGCTCGCCGTCCGCGGTCAGGGCCTCGGTGGACACGACGTTGTCGGCGGTGCGGCCGTACCGGAGCGCCCGGGCGCCGCAGGCGTTGTTGCCCAGCGAGCCGCCGATGGTGGCCCGGGCATGTGTCGAGGGATCGGGCCCGTACCGCAAGCCGTACGGGGCCGCGGCGGCGCTGATGCGATCGAGGATCGCTCCCGGCTGGACGGTGGCCGTCCGCGCCTCGGCGTCCACCGAGAGCACCCGGCCGAGATGGCGGGAGAAGTCCAGGACGACACCGGTGCCCACCGCGTTGCCGGCCGTCGAGGTCCCGGCGCCCCGGCTGGTGACCGGGACCCCCGCGGAGCGCGCGACCGCGACCGCGGCGGCGACCTCGTCGGGGTGCCGGGGAAAGGCGACGACCGCCGGAAGGACACGGTAGTTGGAGGCATCCGTCGCGTACTCCGCCCTGCGGCGGGTGCCGGCATCGACCTCGGGCAGCCCGGCCCGGCGCAACGCGTGGGCCAGCTCGCGGCGCTCCGCCGAGCCGCCGTCCGGTGTTTTCCGTCCGCTCATGCCAGGCTCACAGCGACCTTCAGGCGGCCTTCCGCCGGCACATCGGCGCACTCGTAGGCGGCCTGGACGTCGCCGACCCCATAGGTGTGGGTCACATAGCGTTCCGCGAGGAACGGGTGCTCGGCCAGGTGCCGACCGGCCGCTTGGAGGTAGCGACGCCGCTCCAGCGTCGTACCGGCCTGCATCGTCAGTTGCTTGCGCAGGAACTTCCACATGTCCAGCGCGTACGGGTGTTCCTCGGGGATCCCGAAGTAGTGGATCAGACCGGACGGGGCCACGGCATCGATCGCGTCGCCCAGTGTCGCGGTCTGGTGGCCGATCGCCTCCACCACCACGCCCGGCCGCCGGTCGTCGGCCAGTTGCACGGCCCAGCGCCCGGTCGCGCCGTGAACGGCGTCGTCCACCCCGAACAGCCCGGCGACGTCGCCGCGGTCGACGACGTCCACCCCGGTGACCCGTCGCGCCCCTCGCTCCTTGATGACGTGGCTGAACAGGACGCCGATCGGCCCCTGGCCGAGGACGGCCACGTCGGCACCGGCCAGGGGGCCCAGCCGGTCGACGGCGGACAGCACGCAGGCCAGGGGCTGCAGCAGGACGGCCACGGTCGGTTCCAGCGCCGCGTCGCACTCCGCCAGTCCCGCTCCCGCGGTGACCACGTATTCCGCGATCGCGTCGGCGGAGTCCGCCCATCCGACCACCCGGGTGCCGGGCGCCAGGGACGCGTCCCGCGAAGCCACCACCTCTCCGGCCACTTCGTGCATCGGGAAGCCCGGGAGGCCGGGAGCGCCGAGACACCGGCCCGGCGCGACCAGCGGTGCCCGCAGACCCCGGAAGTCCGGGGCGTCACTGCCGCAGATCCCGCCGGCGAGAGAACGCAGCAGCACCTGTCCGTCCCGCAGGTCACCGGCTTCCGGCGCGGGCACATCGATCTTCTCGAACCGCCTCGGCGCGGTAAGCACGTACGCCCACATCGTCGAACGCTCGCTTTCTCTTCAGCTCCGGGCATCGGTCGCGGAGCGGGTGGCGGAGTCGCTCATGCCGCGGGTGTCCATCCCGCCCAGCGTGTCGCCCGCCACCTCGGCGTTGTGCGCGTGTGCGAAGTGGTGCAGACCGAATACGGAATCCATACCCGCGCGCATGCCTTGCAGGTCCTCCGCCTGGTTGACGGCCTTCTTGGCCAGCGCCAGGCCGAACCGGGGCATCGTGCCGATGCGTTCGGCAATCTCCAGGGTGCTGTCGAGCAGTCGCCCACGTGGCACCACACGGTTCACCATGCCCAGCTCGTAGGAGCGTTGAGCGCTGATGCGGTCGCCGGTGAACAGCAGTTCCTTGGCGGCTCTCGGGTTCATCACCCATGGGTGTGCGAAGTACTCCACACCGGGGATTCCCATGCGGACCACGGGGTCGGCGAAGAAGGCGTCGTCGGAGGCGATGACGAAGTCGCACGCCCATGCCAGCATCAGCCCGCCCGCGATGCAGGCGCCGTGCACCATCGCGATCGTCGGTTTGGGAATCTCGCGCCAGCGTCGGCACATGCCGAGGTACACCTCGGACTCGCGGGCGAAGCGCTGGTCGCCGCCCTGCTTGTCCGTGTGGTCCCACCACATCACGGCCTTGCGGTCGAAGGTCCGGTCCGTGTCGCGGCCGGGGGTGCCGATGTCGTGCCCGGCGCAGAAGTGCGGACCGTTTCCCCCGAGCACGATGACCTTGATCTGCTCGTCGTCGACGGCGCGCTTGTACGCGGCGTCGAGCGCGTAGGTCATGGCGGAGTTCTGCGCGTTGCGGTACTCCGGGCGGTTGAGACTGACGACCGCCACGTTTCCGCGGCGTTCGTAGGTGACGACCGGGTCGTCGCTCATCGTCGCTCCTGGGGCGTGTTCCGGGCGGCGGTCACGAGAGGCGTTCCAGGACCATGGCCATGCCCTGCCCGCCTCCGACGCACATGCTGACCATCCCGGTCTGCTTGTCGTTCCACTGAAGGGCGTTGATGAGCGTGGTGGTCATGCGGGCGCCGGTCATGCCGAACGGGTGGCCGAGTGCGATGCCCCCGCCATGCACGTTCAGCCGGTCGGGGTCCACTCCGAGGTCCCGGGCGGAGGGGATGACCTGCGCGGCGAACGCCTCGTTCAGCTCGACCAGGTCGATGTCCCCGATGGACATGCCGGCCCGCGTCATGGCCTGGCGGCAGGCGTCGACCGGACCGAGGCCCATGATCTCGGGGGACAAGGCGCTCACCCCGGTGGAGACGATGCGGGCCAACGGAGTTGCCCCGAGTGCGGCGGCCTTGCGATCCGACATGATCACCAGGGCTGCCGCTCCGTCGTTGAGGGGGCAGCAGTTGCCCGCCGTGACGGTGCCATCGGGCCGGAACACCGGCTTCAGTCCGCTCAGGCCCTCCATCGTCACGCCGGGCCGGGGGCCGTCGTCCTCGGAGACGACGGTTCCGTCCGGGAGCGTGACCGGGGTGATGTCGCGTTTCCAGAACCCGTCGGCGATCGACGCCTCGGCCCGGTTCTGGCTGCGCAGGGCGAACGCGTCCTGTTCCGTCCTCGACACCCCCCGCAGCCCGGCCACGTTCTCGGCGGTGTGTCCCATCGCGAGGTAGACGTCCGGCAGGGCATCCTGCTCCCGCGGGTCGCGCCAGGGAAGGGCGTCGGCCTGTTCGGTACGGGCCATCGCCTCGGCGAAGACGTCGTTCTTGGTGCCGGGCAGCCCGTCCGCCTTGCCCTGGCCGTAGCGGCTGACGGTCTCGACGCCGGCGGCCACGAAGGCCTCGCCCTCCCCCGCCCTGATCGCGTGGAAGGCCATCCGGGCGGTCTGCAGGCTGGACGAGCAGTAACGGTTCACGGTGGTGCCCGGAACCCGGTCCATCCCGGCGAGCACACCGACCACCCGGGCGATGTTGTAGCCCTGCTCACCGGCGGGCTGCGCACACCCGATCATCAGGTCGTCCAGATCGTGCGGGTCCAGCTCCGGGACCTTGGCCAGCGCCTCCTTGACCATCAGCGCGGCCAGGTCGTCCGGGCGCGTGTCCCGGAGCGCCCCTTTGCGGGCGCGGCCTATGGGGGAGCGTGCGGTCGCGACGACGACTGCCTCGGGCATGGTGACTCCTCAGGGCTCAGGGCTCGGGGTTAGGGGGGAGTTCAGGGGACGAGGACCCGTACGGTCTCGGCCACGCAGGCGGGCTTGGACTCGCCCTGGATCTCGACGGTGTACCGGACCACCGCCCGTACTCCGGCGTCCGTGTCCTCGACCCGCGCCAGCTCGGCGGCGGCCCGGACGCGGGAACCCGCCGTGACCGGGTGGGGGAACCGCACCCTGTTCGTTCCGTAGTTGATCGCCATCCGCACTCCGTCGACCCGGAAGATCCGGCCTCCCAGCAGCGGAATGAGCGACAGCGTGAGGTACCCGTGCGCGACCGTCGCCCCGTAGGGACCGTCCGCGGCCCTGACCGGGTCGACGTGGATCCACTGCGTGTCCCCGGTGACGTCCGCGAAGGCGTCGATCCGCTCCTGGGTGATCTCCAGCCAGTCGCCGACGCCGAGGGTCTGCCCCCGCGCGGCACGGAATTCCTCGAGGGTGTCGAAGACGCGCGTCGGGGCGGTCATGAGCGCGGCGCCCCGTCGATCCGGCTGTTGGCACGGGCCTTCGCCACCAGCGCCGGCAGCGCTTCGTCCAGCTCTTCGGTCTCCCAGCGGGCCCGCTTGACCAGGGTGGGCCCCTTGACCCAGGTTTCGGCCACGCTGATCTCGCCGCCCTTCACGGTGATCACGCGGCCGGTGATGCCCTCGCTGTGCGGGCTCGCCAGCCAGACGACGACGGGCGAGATGTTGGCCGGCGATCCGACGTCGAACCCGGTCCGGGCGCTCTCCTCCCGCACCTGGGCCGTGTAGCTCTCCACGTCCTCCGTCATACCGGTCAGCGCGGTCGGCGCGACCGCGTTCACACCGACGCCCAGGCGGGCGAGTTCGTCCGCGGCGGTGACGGTGAACGCCGCGATGCCCGCCTTGGCGGCCGCGTAGTTCGTCTGGCCCACATTGCCGAACAGGCCCGAGGGGGAAGAGGTGTTCACGATCCGGGGATGCGATGTCGGGGTCCCGGCCTTGCTGCGCGTCCGCCAGTACGCCGCGGCGTGGCGGGCGACGCAGAACGTTCCGCGCAGATGGACTCTGATGACCGCGTCCCATTGCTCGGGATCCATCGTGACCAGCATCTTGTCCCGCAGGATGCCCGCGTTGTTCACCACGGCGTGCAGGTCGCCGAACTCCTCGACCGCCGCCGTGACCAGTTGCCGGGCCGCGTCCCACGCGGAGACGTCACCCCGGTGGCCGATCGCCTCACCGCCCAGTTCGCGGATCTCCTGGACCACTCCTTCCGGCGAGGCCACGTCGTTCACCACCACGGCGGCGCCCTGGCGGGCGAACTCCAGGGCGTGCTCCCGGCCTATTCCGGTCGCCGCTCCGGTGACGACCGCCACCCGGCCCACGCCCGTTCCCCGTGTCATCCGTTCACCTCACCGTGTGTGTCCAGGTCTGCCAGCATCTGCTTGACCATCGGCTTGTTGTGCTTGCCGAACTCGGTCTTCGGGAGCTCCGCCACGAGCACGATCCGCTCCGGGTGGGACTGGCGCGGTACGTCGCGCTCCGTCAGCAGCCCGGTGAGGTCGGCCAGGGTCGGTTCGGTGCCGGGGCGCGGTACGACGACCGCGACCGCCTGCTCCCCGAGCCGGGGGTGGGGCACGCCCACGACGGTGATGTCGGTGACGTCGGGGTGCTGGACGAGGAGGCGTTCGAGTTCCAGGGGGTCGATGTTGATGCCGCCCCGCCGGATCACGTCCTTCAGCCGGCCCACATAGCGCACGAACCCCGAGCCGTCGATCGACACGATGTCCCCGGTGCGCAGGTATCCGTCGCGGGTCACCGTCTCCGCTGTGAGATCGGGGCGATGCAGGTAGCCCAGCATCAGGGAGGGTCCCCGCACGAGGTACTCCCCCGCGTCGCCGCCGCCTTCGACGAAGCACTCGACACCGTCGAAGGGGAGGCCGTCGCGCGCCATACGGACGTCCTGGGCCACGTCGGCCGGCATCACCGCGTGGCCCACGCATTCCGTGAGGCCGTACATGCGCCGGATCCTGAAGCCGAAGCGCCGCTCGGCGGCCGCGTACCGCTCGTCGGAACCGGACCCCGCGCTCAGGCCGCGCACCGAGGACCACATCGGCACCTGGTCGTCGTCGAGTTGCAGCATGTCGTAGATGTGCGTGCCGGACATCAGGCACCAGGTCACGCCGTACCGGCTGACGGCGCGGCTGGTCTCGCCCACCTCCCACCGGGTGACGGGCAGCACGGAGGCACCCGCGATGATCGGCGCGAAGAGGGTGAAGATGGTCCCGCTCGCATGCCCGAAGGGGCCGGTCGACAGGACCACGTCCGAGGGCGACAGCCCACATCGCCCGGCGTACTGGGTGGCCGCGTAGACGGCGGCGTCCTCGGAGTGCATCACGACCTTGGACGGGCCCGTGGTACCGCCGGTGGAGAGCAGGAGGAACGGTGCGCCGGTGTCGGTGTGTCTCACGTCGGCCGCCTCGAAGCCCGAGCACGCGGAGGCCACATCGGGCAGATCGGTGGCCCAGGCCGGCGCGTGCGCGGCGTCCGTGAGGACCAGGGTGCGAACCGGCGCGTCCCTCTCCAGGTCCTCGGCCGTGCCCTTCCAGTCCCGCTTGGCCAGCACCCGTCCGGAGATGACCACGATGGTCGCGCCGGTCGCGTCCAGCAGTCCGAGGAGCTGGGACCGGGTGGCACGGCTCGGCAACGGGGCCAGTGTGGCGCCGATGCACGAGGCGGCGGCCACGACCGCGGTCGCCTCCCAGCCGCTGACGAGGGGAGCCACCACCGTGTGCCCGGGGCCGACGCCCCGGTCGAGCAGAAAGGTGGCGAAACGGCGGGCCGCGGTGGCGACTTCGGCGTACGTCCGGGGGTCGTCCCCCACGTACAGGGGGGCGTCCGGGCTCAGCCGGGCCCGCTCGGCGAGGATCCGCATCAGACTGGTGTCCTGCCACAGGCCCGAGGCGCGGTACGACGCCTGGAGTTCCGATGGCAGGAGCGGGTGTGCGCTAGGACTCATGACCACCATCCACGAGAAGACACGAACCCGTCACGTAGGACGCCGCGTCGCTGGCGAGGAATCTGACCACCCGGGCCACCTCCTTGGCCTCCGCCCAGCGGCCCAGGGGGATCTGGGCGATCGACCGGTCGCGGAATTCCCGCTGCTGCTGTGCCGCCGTCAGATCGGTTTCCACGAGATGAGGGGCGACCAGGTTGGCGCGCGCGCCGGACGGGGCCAGCTCACGCGCCAGGGTCTTGGTGAGCCCCACGAGCGCGTGCTTGCCCGACACGTACGCCGACAGCGCGGGCCGGCCGTGGAAGGACGCGCTCGATCCCACGGTGACGATGTTTCTGCCGACGCCGCCGGGAGCGGACCGCCAGGTCCGCATGACCGCCCGGGACGCCAGGAAGACACTGGTCAGGTTCAGCTCGATGGTCTTGCGCCAGCCGTCGGCCCGGATGTCGGAGAGCGGCACCTTGAACGGCGCCCCGCCCACGTTGTTGACGAGGACGTCGACGCGGCCGAACCGGTCCACGGCGCGCGCCACCATGGCGTCCGAGGCCGCCTCGTCGGTCATGTCGGCCACCACGCACTCGACGGCGCGTCCGAGGGCCGCGATGCCGTCCCGTGCCGCTTCGAGCGCTTCCGGGCGGCGCGCGGCCAGGACGATCCCCTCGGCTCCCGCCTCGGCGGCCTCCACCGCGATGGCCTGCCCGATGCCACGGCTGGCGCCGGTGACCAGCACCACCTTGCCCGCCAGCCGGAAGGGCGCGTCCGAGGCGTTCATCCCCGGCCCCGCACGACGATCGCTCTCAGGTGTTCCAGCCACCGGACCACCTCCTCGGCATGGTCGACGAACGGCATGTGCGCCGCCGGTCCGACGGGTACGAGCGCGCCCCCGGTCCGCTCCGTCAGCGCGATGTGGTCCCGCAGGGAGACCGACCGGTCGAAACCGCCGCGCAGCACCAGCGTCGTCGGCTGGGCGACGGCCGGATCGATCCGCGGCCGGTGGTCGCGGATCGCCCGCAGATGCCGGGCCATCGTGCCCGCCTCGCGCGACTCGAAGTCGGCCACCACCGCCGTGAGGTGCTCGGGCGGCCCATCGGGTCCGACGCAGCGACGTGCTGTCTCCGGGAACATGGCCGCGCCCTTCGCGTCCACGCGGTGGATCAGCTCCTCGGACACGGGAAACTCCCAGCCGGCGGCGAGCAGCATCAGACCGGCCACGGGGACGCGCTGAGCACATTCCAGTGCCACCAGCGCGCCGAGGGAGTTGCCGACCAGGATGCGGGGGGCCGGCATCATCAGAAGCGCTGCCTCGAGGGAGTCCGCCATCGCGGGGACGCTCTCGACGTCCGGCAGGGCCGTCACCGTTCCGGAGAAACGTTTCGCTATCGGCTGCCACAGCGTGGCGCCGCCACCGGCGCCGGGGAAGAACGCCCAGGACACGGTGGCCCCCCGGCCGACTCCTCGCGCCAGGCCGTCGTGGATGAGATCGGTTGCCTCGTCGATGCTCACGCCATCAGCTCCAGCCCGACGTCGATGAGTCCGGGAATGGTTCTCGTCAGTCCCTCGTACACGGGGTCGATACGCCTTCCGCGTCGGTGCAGTCCCAGGTTGTAGCCGAGGATCGCCGCGTACTTGTGACACGTCGCGGCGAGGACGTACTCGAAGTGCGGCTCGTCCGCCATGGCCACCATGTCTTCCAGGGGGATCGCGGCCGCCTCGCCGCTGTAGCGCTCCCCGAACCGTTTACGGATCGCGAGCAGGCACAGCCCCGCCTTGTCCGACGCCGTGACCCCCAGGTGTGCGATCTCCCAGTCGAGGACCGCGGCCACACCGCCCTCGCGGAACACCAGGTTGCCCGGGTGGTAGTCACCGTGCACGAGCCGCACTCGGCCGGTGGCGGGTGTGCTCCCCAGGAGCTTTGCCTCCAGTGCCGGGGCGCGGCTCACCAGTTCGGCGGGTGCGCGCTCGCGCAGTGCCACCCAGCGTCGCACCTCGGCCGCCGGCTCGGTCACCGCTTCGTCGCCGATCCCGGTGGCCGGGGGTGGCACGGCACCGATCAGGTCGATCGTCTCGAAGGCGATCCGCATCAGAGCGTGCGGAGTCATGGTCTCCAGGGCCGCGTCCAGCCGGTCTCCTTCGACCTTGGCCATGAGCACGAACGGCCGTCCGTCGACCACCGGGTCGGCGGAGAAGGCGAGGATCTCCGGCACGGGTACGGAGGTCGAGGCCAGCGCGTCCATGATGCGGGCCTGCCGCACCACGTCGGCGGGCCCCACCGGCCGGGCCCCCGGCGGGGGCAACCGCAGGACGGCCTCCGTACGACGGCCCTCCCGTTCGGCCTCGACCCAGTAGGTGAAGCCCGAATGGCTCTCCGGAATGGCCCGCAGCGACACGTCCCGCGCTCCGGGCCAGGCGGCTTCGAGGGCCGCGGCGATCACCGGAAGACCCGGGGGCTTCGTGCTCGGTTCAGTCATCATGGCCGCTCCGCGCCAGTACACCGGCGGCGAAATCCACCGCGGCCGCGCGGCGGGTGGGCACGTGGTCGGACGGCCACGGCCCCTCCGGAGCCCGGTATCCCTTGAGGACCTGCCGGGCGACCGCGGTTTTGTGGACCTCGTCCGCACCGTCCACGAAACGTGCCGCCCGGGCGCGGCGGTACATGTGCTCCAGCGGAAGGTCGCCGGAGAACCCGAGTGCTCCGTTGGCCTGGATCGCCCGGTCGATGACGCGGTTCAGCACCTCGGCACCGAAGTACTTGATCATGGCGATGTCGGTCTTCGCCGCCGCCGCTCCCTCGGTGTCGATGACCCAGGCCGCCTTCAGGGTCATCAGCCGGGCAGCTGCCATCTCCGCCGTGCTGTCGGCGATCCACGACCGCACCAGGTCGGATTCCGCGAGCGGACGGCCACGCACCTCCCGTTGCAGCACGCGCTCACACATGATGTCGAGAGCGCGCTGGGCCTGTCCCAGCCATCGCATGCAGTGATGGATCCGGCCGGGCCCGAGGCGCATCTGAGCGATCTTGAAACCCTCGCCCACGCCGCCGAGGATGTTGGCCGCGTCGATACGGCAGTTGTCGTAAGCCACCTCGGGATGGCCGAACCCCAGGCGCTCCGGGCCGATCATGGTCGGGACGTTGCGGACCACGTGGAGCCCCGGGGCGTCCTTGGGAACGATGAACATCGACGCCCGGCGGTGCGGTCGTTCGTCGGGGTCGGTGACCGCCATCACGATCAGGAAGTCGGCGGCCATCGCGTTGGAGCTGAACCACTTGTGCCCGTTGATCACCCACGTGTCTCCGTCACGTGTGGCCGTGGTGTTCATCCGGGTGGGGTCCGACCCGGCGTTGTCCGGCTCGGTCATCGAGAACGCCGACCACATCCGGCCGTCGAGCAGCGGGTGGAGCCAGGTCTCCTTCTGCTCGGGCGTGCCGACGAGGGCGAGGATCTCGGCGTTGCCGGAGTCCGGGGCCTGACAGCCGAAGGCGTACGGGCCCCAGAACGACGTACCGATGATCTCGTTGAGCTGTGCCAGCCTGACCTGACCGAGCCCTTGCCCACCGAGCTCAGGGGGGAGGTGCGCCGCCCACAGACCACGCGATTTCACCTCCGCCTGAACCGCCCGGAGGACGGCCTCGAACTCCTTGTCCTCCCCATCGAGGACCTCCAGCGGCCACACATGGGTCTTCATGAACTGCCGGACCCAGCTCAGCTCACGTTCGAACTCCGGATCCACCGCGAACACAGCGGACATGTCGTGCACTCCTCCCGCGTGCCGGATGGGGGTCAGCGCCCTTCCCATGTCGGCTGGCGCTTCTGGACGAACGCCGTGGCGCCTTCCTTCGCGTCCTGCGTCTGGTGGTTGCTCATCACCATGAAGTGCTCGAGCAGGGCGATCGTCTCCCGGTCCGCTTCCAGTCCACGGCCGACCGCGAGCTTGCACCACTCCATCGCGAGGGGACTCTTGTTGATCAGCGGCGCGACGAACTCGTCGATGGCTTCCTCGAGCTGGTCCGCCGGAACGGACAGGTTGACCAGCCCCCATTCCTCGGCCTGCTTGCCGGTGAGGAGCTTGCCGCTCCAGAACAGTTCCTTGGTCTTCCGGAGGCCGATGGACCGGGGGACCGCCCAGTACGGGCCGGCTCCGCCGAGCAGGCCGCGGTTGAGGTGGTAGTCGCCGATCTGCGCGTCGTCGGTGACGATGGCCAGGTCGCACCACATCATCATCTCGAAACCGCCGGCGACCGCGAACCCGTGCACGATGGCAATCGTCGGCTTGGAGATGTGCCAGTCGTTGCTGAGCGCGAGCAGCCCCGACGAGCGGACGATGCGCCAGCTCTCCGCCTGGTTGCCGAGCGCCTCGCCCGACAGTTCCTTGAGGTCCCGTCCCGCGCAGAAGGCCCGGCCACGGCCGCGGATCAGGATCGCGCGGACCTCCTCGTCGGCGTCCGCCAGCTTCAGCGCTTCCTCCCGCTCCCGCGCGAGGGTGTTGTTGATCGCGTTCAGCGACTCGGGGCGGTTCAGCCAGATGGTCGCCACCTTGCCGTCGTCCGACTTCTCGTACTCGAGGGTTTCGAAGGTCACCACAGGACTCTCCTCTTCTCGGATCTTTGATAAAAAATCTAATATCAAAATACGGGCCGACGGGGCTTCCCACAAGAGGGAACCGTCAGGGGATGAAGGTCTCGACGAGGGAGGCGTCCCCGGCGGCGAACCTGCCGAGGGCCGCCTGGTGCATGGCCGCACTCCCCCACCTGCTCTGGAGCTCATGGCCGTACAGCAGCCACCGGTGCAGCGGGTGCTCCCTGGTGAACCCCATGCCCCCGTGAATCTGCAGCGCGTGGTCATTGGCCAGCGCCCCGGCCCGGCTCGCCACGGCCTTCGCCACAGCGGCCGCCAAGCCGCTCCCGGGGTCGCCGGCGGCGAGCGCACGGGCGGCGCTCCACGCGGTCGGCCGTGCCGACTCGACCGCGGCCGCCATGTCCGCCAGCATGTGCTTGACCGCCTGGAAGCTCCCGATCGGAGCCCCGAACTGTTCTCGTGTACGGGCCTGCTCCGCGCTCAGCTCCAGCAGACGCCGGGCGACGCCGCCCAGCAGTGCCGCCGTGACCCACGCGCCTCTGGTACGCAACTCCGGCACCGACGCCCCGGGCTCCCCGAGGGCCGACCCCGCCCCCATCGCGGACACCTCTCCCCCGGCCCGCGCGACGCCACCGGCGGCCGACCCACCGGCCTCGGCCACGCACACCCGGCCTTCGTGCTCCACGAGCACCAGGTCGGCGCCCCGGCGGGTGCCCAACCCACCGCTCGGGCACATCGTCGTACCGAGGCTGTCCCCGGCCGCGAGCGCGGGCAGCCAGCGTGTCCGCTGCTCGGCCGTTCCGTAGCGGGCCACCATCGGCGCCACCACACCGACCGTCTCGGCGATGGGGACCGGCACATCGGCGTAGCCGGCCTCCTCGATGATCAGCACCACATCGGTCTCGGTCATGCCCGCGCCGCCGAACTCCTCCGGAACCGCCAGCAGCGGCAGCCCGATCTCCGCGAACGTGGCGCGCGCCGCGGCCACCTCCGCGTCCCCCGGCGCCGCCGCGCCGCCCGACGAGGACGCGAAGGCCTTCGCCGCCAGCCGGGCGAACTCGGTCTGCTCGTCGCTGAACGCATCGATCACGGTGCTCACCTCGGCATCCCGAGCACGCGCTCGGCAATGATGTTCTTCTGGATCTGGTTGGTCCCCGCGAAGATGCGGGCGGCGCGTGAGTACCAGTACTCGGCCATCCACTCCTCCGCGCGCTCCGTCGGCGCCCCGTCGCGCAGATCCCCCGTGGCGCGCAGCACGCTCTCCCCCAGCTGGAACAGCCGCACCTGCAGCTCGGACCAGATGAGCTTGTTGTAGGCGGCGGTCGACGTCGGAGGGTCGGAGGTGGCCTCGGCGGCCACCCGGTTCGTGTAGTCCCGGTACATGAGCACCTGGGCCAGCACGTCGCCGAACTCCAGCTCGACCGCCGGATCGAGTCGCACACCCGCCGAGGCGACGACCCGGCGCAGCCGTTCGAGACGGTTGAGGTACTGGACGTAACTGCGCCGTCCGACTCCTCGCTCGAAGCCGAGCGCCGTCATGGCGACGCGCCAGCCGTTGCCGATTCCCCCGACGACGTTGTCGAGGGGAACCCGTACGTCCTCGAAGAAGATCTCGGCGAACTCGGGCCGGCCGTTGAGCTGCATGATGGGACGGACAGTCACCCCGGGCGCCCGCAGGTCGATCATCACCCACGTGATACCGCGGTGCTTGGGCCCGGCGTTGTCCGTGCGGACCAGGGCGAAGATCCAGTCGGAGTAGTGGGCTCCGGTGGTCCAGATCTTCTGTCCGTTGACGACCAGCTCGTCACCGCTGCGGACGGCCCGGGTGCGAAGGGAGGCCAGGTCGCTCCCCGCGTCCGGCTCGCTGAACCCCTGGCACCACACCTCGTCCGCGCGCAGCATCGCCGGCAGCCAGCGGCGCCGCTGCCGTTCCGTGCCGAACGCCATGAGGGTCGGGCCCGCCAGCATCAGCCCCTGGATGTTGATCCGCACCGGGCCGTGCGCCCGCTCGTACTCCTCCTGGAAGACGAGGCGCTCCCGTTCGCCCGCGTCGCGTCCGCCGTGCTCCACCGGCCAGTGCACGGCTGCGTACCCGGCGTCGGCCAGCTTCCGTTCCCAGGCCCGGTAATCCGCCGCGGCGGCATGGCCGTCGAGCGGGGGAAGAGTCCGCGGCACGTGTTCGCCGAGCCAGGCGCGCAGTTCCGCGCGCCAGTCGGCCAGGCTCCGGTCCTCGGCCACTGCCTGTGTCATCGCCACTCCTCACAAGCCTCCGCTGCTTCTGATTAAATATCATTGATATTGCCGCAATGGCCCTCGGATGAGGGCGCGATACTCCCAACCGCCTCGGTCAGTGGTCCGGGGCCGGCACGGCATCGGGATCGATCTTCACGTCGACGAGAACGGGCCGGTCCCGGTGCTCGATCGCCGCCAGCGCCTCATCGAGTTCGGCCCGGTTCCGTACGGTGAGGCCCTGCCCGCCGAGAGCGGTGGCCACCGGCCCGAGATCCGGCCATGCGAAGGTCGAGATCGCCGGGTCCATGCCCTTGTCGCGCAACTGGATGTGCTCCGCGCCGTAGGCCCCGTCGTTGAGAACCACCACCACCAGGTCCAGCCCGTGCCGGACCGCGGAGCCGAACTCCGCGAGCCCGCCCAGCATGAAGCCACCATCTCCGGTCACCAGCAGCGTCGGCCGCCCGGGCATACCGAAAGCGGCCCCGACGGCGTTTCCCATGCCCAGCCCGATGGAACCGAAGTTGACGGTGTGCACGTACGCGCGGGGTTCCGGCACCCGCAGGATCCTCAAGGCATGGTGGATGAACCGCCCGCCGTCGAGGACGAGCGTGCGCTCCTCCGGGAACGTCGACTCCAGCCGCATGAGCGCGGTGCGCAGGTCCACCGTGGAGTCCGTGCCACGGTCCGGGAACCCATGACGCGTCCGGCCGGCCAGTTGCTCGGCGAGCTTCGGTGAGGCGAATCCCGTGGGCTTGACCTCGGCCTCGTCGAGCCACGCGACCAAAGCGTCGGCCACCGCCGTGGCATCGCCGACGACTTCCACCTGCACGGCCGAGTGCCGCGTCGGCGCGAGGAGGTCGACATCGACGTGGACGAGCTTCTTGCCTTTCAGCAACGAGCCTTCGACCGTCGTCCACTTGTTCAGCGACGCCCCGAACGCCACGACGCAGTCGCTCCGCGTGATGGTGTCCAAGGCGCTCTGATCGGAGAGCGTCCCGAAGATCCCGAGTTCGTACGGCTCGCCCCGGAAGAGGTCGCGCGCACGCAGCGTCGTCGCGACCGGCGCCCCGATCCGGCTCGCCAGGCGCAGCAGCGCCGTGCGCGCATCGGGCGTCACGGCCCCCTGCCCGGCCAGGACGACGGGGCGCTCGGCGGACGCCACGATGCCCACGGCCCGGTCCATCACCTCCGGATCCGGCCGCACGGCCTGCGCAGCCGGCCACGTGGGGGAAAGCGGCGCGTACGTCACCTGCTCCCACTGGAAGTCCACCGGCATGTTGAGCACCACGGGACGGCGCTCCAGGAGCGCCCGGCGGATCGCCGTCGTCAGGTCCTCGGCGATCGTCCGCGGGGTGCGGACCTGTTCGAAACCGGCGCCGGTCGGCATCACCACGTCCCGCTGGGAGATGTTCTGGAAGTTCTCCCGGTCCGCGACCGCGGTGTCCCCCGCGATCAGCAGGATCGGTGTGCGGTCCCTGACGCTCTCCACCAGCGCGGTCACCGTGTTGGTCAGCGCGGGGCCGTGGGTGACGGTGGCGACACCGAGATGGCCCGATGTCCGCGCGTACCCGTTCGCCGCGAGGACGGCGCCGGCCTCGTTCGCCATCGAGACGAAGGTCCCTCCCGCTTGGCGCTGAAAGGCGTCCATCGCATAGAGGTTGGCGTCGCCCAGCACCCCGAACACGGTGGTGACGCCGTGCTCGGACAGCGCCCGCGCGGTCGCTTCGTGGAACAACATGGCTACTCCGTTCACCTCACGGGCCATCACATCTTGCTCAGCGTGTCGGAGCCGCCGAGTAGCATCGCCAGGCTGACACCGGCGGCCGTCACGGCGGTCATCACCAGGGCGACGGCCGCCACCATCGGATAGCTGCCGTTGTTCCAGTAGTCGTACAGCAGCGTGCCCATGACCCGGGTGGTCGAGGACCGCACGAGGAGCGAGGCCGTGAACTCATGGGTCAGCAACACGAACAGCAAGGCCGCCGACCCGGCCAGGCTCGAGCGCACGAGCGGCAGCACGATGGTCGCGTAGGTCCGGACGAGACCGGCCCCGCTCGCCCGGGCGGCCTCGATGTACCCGCGCCCCAGTGCGAGGAGGGTGGAGAGCTGCATCCGGGTGGCGAACGGGATCATCAGGGTGACGTAGGCGAGGATCATCACCCACGGCGTCCCGTACAGCACGAAGGGGCGCGAGGTGTAGGTGATCAGGAAACCGGCACCGAAGATCACCGCAGGTATCCCGAGCGGCATCGACACCAGGAAGTCGAGGACGACGCGGATCACCCGGTAACGCTGTCCGCGGATCAGCACGCACGCCACCGCGAACCCGAGGGGCAGAGTGATCGCCATGGCCGCCACCGCGTAGGTGACACTGTTGACGATCGCCGACGCCGCCTCCGGCTGTGCGAACAGCTCGTTGAAGTTCTCCAGCGACAGCCTGGCGAAGGACAGCCTTCCCGTCCAGTACGGCGACAGCGCGACGAAGGCCAGGGCGCAGATCGGCAGCACACTCGAGACCGCGGCGTAGAGCACGATGACGACGACGGAGAGGGCCGACGACCCTCCCGGGGTGCGCATGCCCTTCCCGGTGTGCGTGACGAACCGCGACTCGCCGCCCAGCAGCCGCTTCTGTGCCAGGACGACGAGGATCCCGGCGATGAGCAGCGGCGAGCCGAGTGCGGCGGCCGGGCCGTATTCCACGGGGGTCTGCGAGACATGCCGGTACATCTCGGTGGTGAGAACCTCCACCCCGGAACTGGTCCCCAGCAGCAGAGGCGCCGTGAGCTGCCCGAGACTCAGCAGCAGCACGACTCCGGCCGCGTAGACCAGGGAGGGACGCAGCAGCGGAAGCGTGACGGTGAAGAACACCTTCAGCCGCCCGGCCCCGCTCGCCCGGGCCGCCTCCTGGAGGTCCTCACCGATGTTCCGCAGTCCGGACGAGACGAACACGTAGACGAAGGCGCTGAGGGAGACGCCGGTGATGAAGATGATCCATTCGATCGAGGTCACGTCGAGCGGGCCCTCGGACCGGCCGGACCAGAAAGGCAGGAGGCGCAGCACGGTGTTCAGGTAGCCGGCGCTGGGCGACGCCAGGAAGGACCAGCCCACCACCGATGCCACCGCGGGAAGGACCAGGGGGAGCATCGGGAAGATCCGCAGGAACCGCAGCTTCCGGGGCAGCCTGCCGGCGGCCCATGCCAGCACGGTGCCGGCCACGAGTGCCAGCGCGACGGACCCGACGGCGAGCCAGACCGTGTTGAGGACGGCACGGCCGATGCCATGGGCCGAGAAGGCCTGCCGGTAGCCCTGTGCTCCGTCGCTGAACGCCCTGATCTGGAGGCTCACCAAAGGCGCGACGACCAGATATCCGATCACGACCGCGAGCGCGGTCAGCCCGAGTCGTCCGGGTGCCGCGCGAAGGACGTCAGGCACGGTCGGAGCGGTGGACGGCCTCCTCATCATGCGATCACCCCGACGGAAGCCGGCTCGGCAAGGTGGCGGGCGCCCTCGGTGGCGTCGAAGTACCGGGCGGCCTCGGTGTCGAAGGCGAAGACGACCCGGTCCCCGCGCCCCAGTACGCCGAGGAAGTCGTCGGGCCGGCGGATGTCGGCCCGTACGCTCAGCCGGAGGCCGCCGCCGGTCTCGACCGTCACATCGAGATGCCTGCCGCCGAACTCGACATTCGCGACGACGGCCGCAAGGCCCGCCTCATGAGGGGCCAACGAGTCGGGCCCGGTGGCCAGGCGCGCGTCGTCCGGGCGCACCCGTACCACGGCGTCGCTCGCGGCATGTGACGGCCGGAGCATCGCGCCGAGGATCTCGTCCGTGCCCGACTTCCAGACGCCGTCGGCGAAGTGGGCGACGATCCGGTTCGACATGCCGGTGAACGCCGCGACGTATTCCGTGGCGGGGGCCTCGAACACGTCCCGGGGAGAGCCCAGTTGCTCGATCGCCCCGGATCGCATGATGGCCATCCGGTCCCCGAGAGCGAGGGCCTCGCTCTGGTCGTGCGTGACGAACACGGCGGTGAACGGCTTGCGCTGGTGCAGTTCGTGGAGTTCTGCCCGTACCTGGTCACGCAACCGGGCGTCGAGGTTGCTCAGCGGTTCGTCGAAGAGCACCAGGTCGGGCCGTGCGACGAGCCCTCGCGACAGCGCCACGCGCTGCTGCTGGCCGCCGCTGAGCTGGGACGGATAGCGGTCGAGCAGATCCTTGCAGTCGACCAGTCCGGCGGTCTCCTCGACCCGGCCGGACGCGAGAGCCTCTTTCATCTTCCTCGCCTTGAGGGGATAACCGATGTTCTCGCGCACGGTCATATGCGGCCACAGGGCATACGACTGGAACACCATCCCGATGAAACGCCTGTTGGGCGGGAGATCGATTTTGCTCGCGTGATCGAAGACGACTGAGTC
The DNA here is from genome assembly GCF_042958345.1 of Streptomyces sp. NPDC007983. Taxonomy (NCBI): domain Bacteria; kingdom Bacillati; phylum Actinomycetota; class Actinomycetes; order Kitasatosporales; family Streptomycetaceae; genus Streptomyces; species Streptomyces sp. NPDC007983. The sequence goes on along the minus strand of NZ_JBIBJI010000027.1, from coordinate 8,518 downwards.
ACCCAGCCGGATCGTTCCCGCCCCGGGGCTCTCCAGGCCGGCGAGACAACGGAGCGTCGTGGTTTTCCCACAGCCACTCGGGCCCAGCAGAACCAGGAATTCGCCGTCCTCGATCTCGAGATCGAGGTCCGCGACCGCGACCGTGGGTGGGTTCCCGTCGAAGCGACGGGTGAGTCCGCTGACCGACACGTGGGACATGTCTTTCCTCTCGGCGATGAGCAGGCGGTGCGGTCTTGAGCAGGCCGACAGGTGGGAACGTCACCGCCATGACGGCTCGGTCCCGGACCGGCTACCGGAACATCTTGTTGAACTTGTCGACGAAGGCCCTGAACTGCTCCGGGCTCGCGCTCATCACGCCACCCGTGGTCGTCTTGTCGGCGGTCGTCGCGACCCCGGGGATTCCGGGGAGCACGGATGCCGTGTGGTTCGCGATGATCTCCTGGCCCGCCGGCGTGAAGATGTAGTTCATCAGCAGTTGTGCGGCGTGCGGATGCTTGGCGCCCTTCAGGACGCCTTCGTAGAACGGCGCCGCCCATGCCGGACGCGCAAGGCCGCCGTTGACCGGAGCACCGGAGTCCTTGGCCTGGTAGAGCGCGGCCTGGGCGACCTGGGTGGCCGCGTAGATCTCGCCGGACGCCAGCCCTTCGGACATCGCGGCGCCCGCCTGGTAGATGCGTGGCTTCTGCTGGGCGAGCTTATCGAGGAAATCCGCGCCGTATCGTTTCTCCAGATAGGTGTAGAAGTCCATGACCGCCGGCGTGAACGGAGCCAGTATGCCGATCTTGCCGCCGCGCAGTTTCGGGTCGAGCAGGTCGCGGAAGCCTTTGAGGCCCTTGCTCCAGCGCTCGGTGTTCCACGCGTAGCTCATCGTGGTCGTCATCGATCGCAGCACATGGGGAGCGAGAGTGTTCGCCTTCCGGTCGAACCCGGGGGAATCGAGTGCCGGCCCCTGCGGATCGACGAACGTGCCGCTCGCGGCCTTCTTCTGGAGGTAGTTCTCATCGGTCATACCGACCATGTCGGCGATACGGTTTCCGGTCTTGGCCTCGGCGTCGAGCTTGGGTTCGAGATCGCTGTCGGCGGCCCGGAAAACGCGCACCTTGATGCCGTACTTCTTTTTGAAGGCCGCCGCCAGTTGGCTCATGGTGTCCTCGGCGTGGGCGGTGTAGATGACCACCTCGCCTTCCGCCTTCGCGTTCCGGACGAGCTTCTGCCACGTCGCGTCACCCTTGGGTCCCGTCCGGTCGGACAGTTTCCAGTGCGGCGAGGCCTTCCCGGAACCGCATGCGGTCAGTGCGAGCCCCATCACGAGGGCGATCACGACGGGACGGAAGTGTGAGAGTCGTTGAGACGCGGCCCCCCGCGCGCCCCAGCGTGTGCCTGGGAGCATCAAGACGGCTCACTCCTTCAAATATTTCTGATAAAAGATCAGGATGAGCCTCATTAGATACCGGCGCGAGATGGGCGGTCAAGAGGTGTGCAAGCTCGAACGGCGCGACACATTCGAGACACGAAAACGCCCCATACCGGACGGCTGGGGCGTGTGCTCGGTATGGAGCAGGGCAGCGGCCGCTACGCGGCCCGGGCCAGGGGCCCGCGGCTCAACGCCGTGAACGCGGCCGTGAGCGGACCCCTCGCTGATTCATGGTGGCGACCGATCGGCCGGTTCGCCCTGGCCGGTCAGCCCGCGGGCAGCTCAGCAGGGTCGTCGCCGTCGGCGTCGTCCGGAAGAGGCAGAAAACTCACCGCGTGCGTGCCCGTGCGGCGGATGTGACCCCGCATGGCCTCGGCGGCGGCCTCGGCGTCACCACGCTCGAGGTGTTCGATGATCGTGAGGTGGTCGCGCACCGCGATCTCCCATCCGGAGTCGTGGAACCCGACCGGAACGCTGCTCGCCAGGAGCCCGAGCAGCCACATCAGCCGGGGAGACCGGCTGGCCCGGTTGATGATGGCATGGAAGTGGTCGTTGGCGGCTTCCCGTTGGGCCGGGTCCTTGTGAGAGGCCATCTCGTCCACCGCGGCACGCAGTGAGGCGACCTCCTCCTTGGAGAGATTGGCCGCCGCCCGCTCGGTCGCCAGCCCGGAGACCATCGCGTAGACCTCGTACTGATCGAGGATGTCCTGACGGCGGAAGTCCCAGACGAAGGATCCGCGCCGCGGAATGGTCTTGATGAGACCTTCCCGCTCAAGGGCGATCATGGCCTCGCGAATGGGCAGCCTACTCAGCTCGAGCCGCTCGGCGAGTTCATCCTGGTTGATGCGCTCCCCGGGCTTGAGCTCTCCGGCAAAGATCGCCCGGCGGACCCAGCGTGCGACTTCATCCTGGAGGTTTGGCCGCGCCATCCCGCTCCCTCATCCATGGTTCGCGACGTGTCCCGCGAGGCTGTTGACAATATCAAAGATCCGCGATCGATCCCTCCCCGCCCCTTGGCGCATATCTTTGATACATTATCTCGCTTCGACTGTGCGAGGTGCAAGAAGCCCGCCACGGATCACACGCGTTCCACCACGGTCGCGTTGGCCATGCCACCCCCCTCGCACATGGTCTGCAGCCCGTAGCGGCCGCCGGTCCGGCAGAGCTGGTGGACCAGCGTTGTCATCAGGCGGGCGCCGGTGGCACCCAAGGGATGGCCGAGGGCGATCGCGCCGCCGAAGGCGTTGGTGCGTTCCGGGTCGGCGCCGGTCTCCGCGAGCCACGCCTGCACCACCGGTGCGAACGCCTCGTTGATCTCCACCAGGTCGATCCGGTCGAGCGGCACTCCCGATCGGTCCAGGATCTTCTCGGTGGCGGGGATGGGCCCGGTGAGCATGAGGACGGGGTCGGAACCGACGACGGCCATGGTGTGCACCCGTGCCAGCGGTGCCAGCCCGAGCCGGCGCACCGCGTCCTCGGAGGCGACCAGCAGGGCGGCGGCCCCGTCGGAGATCTGGCTGGACACCGCGGCGGTCAGCCGGCCGCCCGCGGTGAGGGGCTTCAGCCCCGCCATCTTCTCCGGCGAGGTGTCCGCGCGGGGCCCCTCGTCGGCCTCCAGGCCGAACGCCGGCACGATCTCGTCCGCGAAGGCCCCGCCCGCCTGGGCCGCCAGGGCCCGCCGGTGACTGGCCAGTGCGTAGCGCTCCATGTCCTGCCGGGAGATGCCCCACTTCTCCGCGATCAGCTCCGCCCCGCGGAACTGGGAGATCTCCTGATCACCGAAGTGGCTGCGCCAGCCTTCCCCGTCGTACGGGACACCCATGCCCTCGCGCTCGCCGAGCGTGGCCGGGCTGCCGATGGGCACCAGGCTCATCGCCTCGACCCCGCCCGCCACGACGAGATCGGCGGAGCCGGACATCACGGCCTGGGCCGCGAAGTGCACGGCCTGCTGGGACGAGCCGCACTGCCGGTCGATGGTCGTGCCCGGCACGTGCTGGGGCAGACCGCCGGCCAGCCAGGAGGTGCGGGCGACGTTGGCGGTCTGCGCGCCGATCTGGCTCACGCAGCCGAAGTACACGTCGTCCACGGAGCCGGGATCGATACCGGTCCGGTCGATGAGCGCACGCAGTACGTGCGCTCCGAGGTCCGCGGGATGCACGCCGCTCAGCGCGCCCTTGCGGCGGCCCACGGGGGTGCGGACGGCGTCGACGATGAAGGCTTCGGTCACGGTGCGCTCCGGAGTCCGGGTGGTCGGGATGGTCGGGTCGGGTGTGTCCGCGGTCAGACGTTGCGCCGGTATTCCCCGCCGACCTCGAAGAAGGCCTCGGTGATCTGCTGCAGGGAGCAGACCCGGGCGGCGTCCATCAGCGCCGCGAAGACGTTGCGGCCGCTGGTGGCGGCTTCCTTGAGGGCGGCCAGGGCGGCGGGTGCCCGGTCGCGGTGGCGGGCCTGGAAGTCGTGGACGCGCTTCAACTGGGACTGCTTCTCGTCCTCGGTGGCACGCGCCAGCTCCACGGCCACCTGGGCCTGTTCGGTGTCGGCGTCCGGGTGGCGGAAGGTGTTGACGCCGATGACGGGCAGGGTGCCGTCGTGCTTGCGCTGCTCGTACAGCATGGACTCGTCCTGGATGCGGCCGCGCTGGTAGCCGGTCTCCATGGCCCCGAGCACACCCCCGCGCTCGCTGATCCGCTCGAACTCGCTCAGCACGGCCTCCTCCACCAGGTCCGTGAGCTCGTCGATGACGAAAGAGCCCTGTAGCGGGTTCTCGTTCATCGCCAGGCCCCACTCCCGGTTGATGATCAACTGGATGGCCAGCGCCCGGCGCACCGAGTCCTCGGTGGGAGTGGTGACGGCCTCGTCGTAGGCGTTGGTGTGCAGGCTGTTGCAGTTGTCATAGATGGCGATCAGCGCCTGCAGGGTGGTGCGGATGTCGTTGAAGTCCATCTCCTGGGCGTGCAGGGAGCGTCCGGAGGTCTGCACGTGGTACTTCAGCTTCTGGCCCCGTTCGCCGGCGCCGTAACGGTCCCGCAGGGTCACCGCCCAGATGCGGCGGGCCACCCGGCCGAGCACGGAGTACTCCGGGTCCATGCCGTTGGAGAAGAAGAACGACAGGTTGGGGGCGAAGTCGTCGATGCGCATCCCACGGGCGAGGTAGGCCTCGACGTAGGTGAAGCCATTGGCGAGGGTGAAGGCGAGCTGGCTGATCGGGTTGGCCCCGGCCTCGGCGATGTGGTACCCGGAGATGGACACCGAGTAGAAGTTGCGCACCCCCTTCTCGATGAACCACTCCTGGATGTCGGCCATCATCCGCAGGCTGAACTCGGTGGAGAACAGGCAGGTGTTCTGGCCCTGGTCCTCCTTGAGGATGTCGGCCTGCACCGTGCCCCGGACACTGCGCAGCACATGCCCCCGGATCCGCTCCGCCTCCTCGGCGGTCGGCTCGTGTTCGTGTTCGGCGACGTAGGCGTCGAGCTGCTGGTCGATCGCGGTGTTGAGGAAGAAGGCGAGGATGGTCGGGGCCGGCCCGTTGATCGTCATGGATACCGACGTGGTGGGCGAGGTCAGGTCGAAGCCGTCGTACAGCGCCTTCATGTCCTCCAGGGTTGCCACCGACACACCCGAGGTGCCCACCTTGCCGTAGATGTCGGGACGCGGGTCGGGATCGCGGCCGTAGAGGGTGACCGAGTCGAAGGCCGTGGACAGCCGGGTGGCCTCGCTGTCCTCGGACAGGTAGTGGAAGCGCCGGTTGGTACGGAACGGATCACCCTCACCGGCGAACATCCGCGCCGGGTCCTCGCCCTCCCGCTTGAACGGGAACACCCCGGCGGCGAACGGGAAGAACCCCGGGAGGTTCTCGGAGCGCAGGAACCGCAGCAGCTCCCCATGGTCGGTGTAGCGCGGCAGCGCCACCCGGGGGATGCGGTTGCCGGACAGCGACTCGCGGACCAGGGCGGTGCGCAGCTCACGGTCGCGTACGGTCACGACGAGTTCGTCGCCGGAATAGTCGCCTACGGTCTGCGCCCAGTCGGCCAGCGACCTGCGTGCTTCCGGCGCGAAGACGTCCTCCGCGTCCTGGAGCAGCTTCTCGACGTCGCCGGTGTTCGCGCCGGCCGCCGCGAGCTCGTCGCGTACGGCCGCCAGTTGCTGGATCCGGCGTGCCTGCCCGGCCAGGATGCCGGTCCGCTGGTGGTAGCCGCGCACCGTGTCGGCGATCTCCGCCAAGTAGCGCACCCGGGACGGGGGCACGATCTGGGTGGCGCCGCTGGAGTGGCGCACCGCCACCTCGGGAAGCGCTCCGGGCGCCACCGGCAGGCCGCGTTCGGCGAACAGGTCCCGCAGATGCTGGTAGAGCGCGGTGACCCCGTCGTCGTGGAAGGTCGACGCGCTGGTTCCGAAGACCGGCATGTCCTCCGGCCGCTGCCCGAACGCCTCGCGGTTGCGGACCAGTTGCCGGCCCACATCACGGAGCGCGTCCTTGGCTCCGCGCCGCTCGAACTTGTTGATGGCCACCACGTCGGCGAAGTCGAGCATGTCGATCTTCTCCAGTTGGGAGGCCGCGCCGAACTCCGGCGTCATCACGTACAGCGACACATCCACGTACGGGACGATCGCGGCGTCCCCCTGCCCGATGCCCGGCGTCTCCACGATCACCAGGTCGAAACCGGCCGCCTGACAGGCCGCAATGGCATCCGCCAGGCCCTCGGGAACCTCGCGTCCGGCGCGGGTGGCGAGCGAGCGGAAGAAGACCGTGTCGCCATCCAGGCAGTTCATGCGGATCCGGTCGCCCAGCAGGGCTCCGCCACCGCGCCGCCGGGTCGGGTCGACCGCCAGCACCGCCACCTTGAGCCTGCCCTCCTGGTCGGTGCGCAGCCGGCGCACCAGCTCGTCGGTCAGCGAGGACTTCCCCGAGCCTCCGGTGCCGGTGATACCGAGGACCGGTATACGACGGGACGCCGCGGCTTCACGCAAGAGGCGCAGTTCGGGGTCGGCCACCGCACCGGCCTCCAGGCCGGTGAGCAGCCGGGCCAGCGCCGGCCTCTCCCCTGCCAGCACCTTGTCCAGCGCGGCCGGGGCCGCATCCCACAGGGCGGTGTCACACGCCTCGACGATCGAGTTGATCATCTTGGCCAGGCCGAGGCGTTGACCGTCCTCCGGAGAGAAGATCCGCACCCCGGCACGGGCCAGTCGTGCGATCTCCTCCGCGACGATGACCCCGCCGCCTCCCCCGAAGACCTTCACGTGTCCGGCGCCACGCCCGCGGAGCAACTCCACCAGGTACTCGAAGTACTCGATGTGCCCGCCCTGGTAGGAGCTCACGGCCACGCCCTGGACGTCCTCCTCCAGCGCCGCCGTCACCACCTCGTCGACCGAGCGGTTGTGCCCGAGGTGCACCACCTCGGCCCCCTGGGACTGCAGGATGCGGCGCATGATGTTGATCGCCGCGTCGTGCCCGTCGAAGAGGCTCGAAGCCGTGACCAACCGGACCGGCCGCTTCGGCCGGTACAGGGACTCAGCGGGGGCGGGAGCAGACAAAACGTCCTCCAGACGGCCGCCGACGAGGCGACACGAACGCATTCATGGACGGGAAGGATGAACGGGCGGACAGGCATCGGACCGAAGACGGTCCGGCTCCCCCGCCGTCACTGTCAGACGCGTCACGCCCGACCGCCACATCCGGCGTCAGCCCTTGCGGGTCCTGATCTCCTCGGTGAGCTGCGGGACGACCTCGAAGAGGTCGCCGACCACGCCGTAGTCGACCAGGTCGAAGATCGGGGCCTCGGCGTCCTTGTTGACGGCCACGATGGTCTTCGAGGTCTGCATACCGGCCCGGTGCTGGATCGCACCCGAGATACCGGCCGCGATGTACAGCTGCGGGGACACGGTCTTACCCGTCTGGCCCACCTGGTTGGTGTGCGGGTACCAGCCCGCGTCCACCGCGGCGCGCGAGGCGCCGACCGCGGCACCGAGCGAGTCGGCGAGGGCCTCGACGACGGGGAAGTTCTCCGCCCCGCCGACACCCCGGCCACCCGAGACGACGATCGCGGCCTCGGTCAGGTCCGGACGCCCCGTCGACTCCCGCGCGGCACGGGAGACGACCTTGGTGCCGGTGGCGGTCCCGGAGAAGGACACCTCCAGCCTCTCGGCGGCACCCGCGGCCGGAGCCGCCTCCGGCGCGGCCGAGTTCGGCTTGACGGTGATGACCGGCGTGCCCCTGGTGACCCGGGACTTGGTGGTGTACGCGGCCGCGAACACCGACTGCGTCGCCACCGGACCCTCCACGCCGGCCTCCAGGTCGACGGCGTCGGTGATGATGCCCGAGCCGATACGGACCGCGAGCCGGGCCGCGATCTCCTTGCCCTCCGCGGAGGACGGAACCAGCACGGCGGCCGGGTTCACGGCCTGGTACGCGGCCTGGAGCGCGTCCACCTTCGGTACGACGAGGTAGTCGGCGAACTCCGGCGCGTCAGCGGTCAGCACCCGCACCGCGCCGTACTCGGCGAGGGTGGCGGCGGTGTCCGCGGCACCGGCACCCAAAGCCACCGCGACAGGCTCGCCGACCCGGCGGGCCAGCGTCAGCAGCTCCAGGGTGGGCTTGCGGACGGCACCGTCCACGTGGTCGACATAGACAAGGACTTCAGCCATGGGACTTCTTCTCTCCTGCGAATGCGAGGGGGTCGGGGCGGTGAGGCGGCTCGGGGTGAACGTCCGACCCGCCGGGCTGCGCAATCAGACGAACTTGCGCTCCGCGAGGAATGCGGCGAGCTGCTTGCCGCCCTCACCCTCGTCCTTGACGATCGTGCCCGCCGTGCGGGCCGGGCGCTCCTCGGCGCCGTCGACCGCGGTCCAGGCGCCCTCAAGGCCCACCTCCTCGGCCTCGATGTCGAGGTCGGACAGATCCCAGGAGGTCACCGGCTTCTTCTTGGCCGCCATGATGCCCTTGAAGGACGGGTAGCGGGCCTCACCCGACTGGTCGGTCACCGACACCACCGCCGGAAGCGACGCCTCCAGCTGCTCGGTCGCCGTGTCACCGTCCCGGCGGCCCTTGACCGTGCCGTCCTCGACCGAAACCTCCGACAGCAGCGTGACCTGCGGAACGCCCAGGCG
>NZ_JBIBJI010000026.1:0-84154 GCF_042958345.1 Streptomyces sp. NPDC007983 | reverse complement strand
CGCATCAGCGTGCTGTTCGCCATGCTCCGCGACGGCACCTTCTACGAACCCCGAACCCCACGCCTCGCTTGACGAAAGACATAGAGGCACCCCCCCCACGACCGGGGCTCCGCCCCGGCCCCCGGTCCTCAAGCGCCGGACGGGCTGAAATGCGTGCGCCCCGCCCCAGAAGCCGGGCACCGGGAGGCGAGTCGGGCCCGCCCGGGTCCTGGCCGGCCGTGCGGCAGAGGCCGGACGGTACCGGACAGGCCGAATCCGCAAGCGTTCCGCCCCGGACCACGGCCCCGGAAGAGCCGCACGGTCGGACACCGCAGACACGTCCGACCCCGGCACCGGTAGGCAAGACACGAACCGGAACCGGAGGGGCCCGGCGGGCCACGGACCGGCTGGGACCGCAAAAGCCCCGCACCCGGGCTCCGTACGCCACGGGCCAGCCGACCCCAGCGCCTCCGGGCCTGCCCCGCCACGGGCGTCGCACGGGCTGCAACCGCAGACACCCCGGCCTGGGTACCGGTACGCACCGCACAAGCCGAAACGCAGGCGCCCGCCCCAGGCCCTGCCCGGGCACGGGCGCCGAACCAGCTGAAGCCGCAGGCGTCCCGGGCCCGGTTTGGACCGCAGACGGACTGGAACCGCAGGAGCCACGCCCCCGGGCCCGGGGGCGTGGCGGGTGGGGAAGGGAGCCCTGCCGCATCAAGCCGGGGTGGCGATGTACTTGTACTCCAGGAACTCGTCGATCCCGACGCGGCCGCCCTCGCGGCCCAGGCCGGACTGTTTGACACCGCCGAAGGGGGCGGCCGGGTTGGAGACCAGGCCGGTGTTGAGGCCGACCATGCCGACTTCCAGGCGTTCGCTCACCCGCAGCGAGCGGTTGAGGTCCTGGGTGAAGACGTAGCCCACCAGGCCCCATTCGGTGCTGTTGGCGGTGGCGACGACTTCGTCCTCGTCCTCGAAGGTGAGGATGGCGGCGACCGGGCCGAAGATCTCGGTCTCCATGAGACGGCTGGCGGGGGACACGCCGGTGAGCACGGTCGGGGGGTAGAAGCAGCCGGGGCCCTCGGGGGTGCTGCCGCCGACCAGGACCTCGGCGCCGCGCGCGACGGCGTCGGCGACCAGTTCCTCGACCTTGGTGCGGCCCGCCCGGTCGATCAGCGGGCCCACCTCGACGCCGGGGCGGCTGCCGGGGCCGACGTCGAGGGCGCCCATGCGGCGGGCGAGGCGGTCGGCGAACTCGGCGGCGACGGAGGAGTGGACGAAGAAGCGGTTGGCGGCGGTGCACGCCTCGCCCATGTTGCGCATCTTGGCGGTCATGGCGCCCTCGACCGCGACGTCGAGGTCGGCGTCGTCGAAGACGATGAAGGGGGCGTTGCCGCCGAGTTCCATGGAGGTGCGGACCACGGCGGGTGCGCACTGGCCGAGCAGGACGCGGCCGACCTGGGTGGAGCCGGTGAAGGACAGCTTGCGGATGTGGCCGCCGGTCAGCAGCGGTTCGACGACCTCGCCGGCCCGGGAGGTGGTGACGACGTTGAGCACCCCGGCGGGCAGCCCGGCCTCCTCCAGGATGCCCGCGAGGGCGAGCGAGGACAGCGGCGTCTGCGGGGCGGGCTTGAGCACCATGGTGCAGCCGGCGGCGATCGCCGGGCCGATCTTGCGGGTGCCCATGGCCAGCGGGAAGTTCCACGGGGTGACGAGGAGACAGGGGCCGACGGGGCGGCGCATGAGCAGCATGCGGTTCTTGCCGTCGGGCATGGTGGCGTATCCGCCGTCGATGCGGACGGCCTCTTCGGAGAACCAGCGGAAGAACTCGGCGGCGTACGCGGCCTCACCGCGCGCCTCGGCCAGCGGCTTTCCCATCTCGGCCGTCATCAGGGAGGCGAGCGCGTCGGCGCGCTCCATGATGAGTTCGTAGGCGCGGCGCAGGATCTCGCTGCGGGCGCGGGGCGCGGTGGCGGCCCATTTCTCCTGGGCGTCCAGGGCGGCGTCGAGTGCGCGCTGTCCGTCGGCGGGGCTCGCGTCGGCGACTTCGCACAGCACCTCGCCGGTGGCCGGGTCGTCGACCGGCATGGTCAGGCCGCCGGCCGCGTCGGACCAGGACCCGGCGATGTACAGCTTCTTGGACACCGTCGCGAGGACATCGCCCGCTGCGGGGAACGAAGCGGTGGGCAGGGCAGACATAGCGGCAATCTCCTTCTGTGGCCGCCGCCCGCGTGGCAGCGGGCGGCGGCCGGGGGTTCCCGAGGGGTACAGGGCGAAGGGCGTCAGGAGGTACCGGCGGTCCCGGCGCTCACGGCGGCGGACCAGGCGCGCAGCCCCTCGTCGATCGCCGCTTCGTCGACGACCAGCGCGGGGATCATCCGGACCACATGGTTCCAGGCTCCGCACAGGAGCAGCAACAGTCCCTCGTCGACGGCGGCGCGCTGCACGCGGGATGCGGTCGCCGGGTCGGGTTCGCCGTCCTCGGTGACGAACTCGCTGGCCAGCATGAGGCCGAGGCCGCGGACGTCGCCGATGGCGGGGGTCTTCGCGGCGATGTCCTCCAGACCGGAGCGCAGCCGGGCGCCCATGGCGTCGGCGTTGGCGACGAGGTTCTCGTCCCGTACGACGTCGAGGGTGGCCGCGGCCGCGGCGCAGGCCACCGCGTTGGCGCCGTAGGTGCCGCCCTGCGAACCGGGCCATGCCTTGGCCATCAGTTCCTCGGAGGCGGCGATGCCGGACAGCGGGAAGCCGCTGGCCAGGCCCTTGGCGGTGACCAGGATGTCGGGGCGGATCCCGAAGTGGTCATGGCCCCAGAAGCGGCCGGTGCGGCCGACGCCGGTCTGTACCTCGTCCAGGATGAGCAGGAAGCCATGGCGGTCGGCCCGCTCGCGCAGCCCCTGCATGAAGCCCTCGGTGGCGGGCACGTAACCGCCCTCACCCAGCACCGGCTCGACGATGATCGCCGCGGTGTCGTCGGGCGAGGAGATGGTCTGCAGGACGTAGTCCAGCTCCTTCAGCGCGAACCGGGTCGCGGTCTCCTCGTCCCAGCCGTACCGGTACGCGGTGGGGAACGGGGTCACCACGACGCCGCTCATCAGCGGCGAGAAGCCGGAGCGGAAGCGGGTCCCGGAGGTGGTCATGGACGCGGCGGCGACGGTGCGGCCGTGGAAGCCGCCGTGGCAGACCAGGACGTTCGGCCGCCCGGTGGCCTGGCGGGCCAGGCGCAGCGCGGACTCCACGGCCTCGCTGCCGGAGTTGGTGAAGAACAGACTGTCGAGGCCCTCGGGCAGCACTTCGCCGAGCTTGGCGGTCAGCCGCTGGAGCGGCTGGTGCATGACGGTTGTGTACTGGCCGTGGATGAGGGTGCCGACCTGCTCCTGGGCGGCGGCGACGACCCGCGGGTGGCAGTGTCCGGTGCTGGTGACGCCGATGCCCGCGGTGAAGTCCAGATAGCGGCGTCCGTCCTCGCCGTGGAGGTAGGCGCCCTCCCCGCGGACGGCGACCACCGGAGTGGCTTGGCGGAGCTGCGGCGACAGATTGGTCATGATCTCTCCCAACACCCACGGAACGGCGGTGACCGGACTGCTTCGGGACTTCTTCGGGACTGCTTCGAGCGTGCGGGAGCGAACCGGCCGAAGACAATGATCATTGTGTCGCGGGCAGGTGATCGGGATGGACGTTCTGTCAACCGGGACCGAGTGGACACTTTGTCAAGGCGATGCCAGAGTGACCCGAATGAACGGCTCCGCTCCGCTCACCCTCGACGACGCGCTGCGGCTGCCGGTGCTGGCCGCCGGGCAGCCGGAGGTGGTATCCGGCCATGATCAGCTGTCCCGTCCGGTCCGCTGGGTCCACATCACCGAGCTGCTCGACCCGGCCTCCTTCCTCAAGGGCGGGGAACTGGTCCTCACCACCGGGATGCCCCTGCCGGAGGACCCGGCGCTGGTGCGCCGGTATGTGGAGGAGCTGGCCGACGTCGGCGCCGCCGGCCTGGTCATCGAGCTGGTCCGGCGGTATCACGAGCCGCCGTCGGAGCTGGTGAGCGCCTGCCGGGCCCGGGATTTCCCGCTGGTCCTGCTGTCGCGGAACGTGAACTTCGTGGAGGTCACCCAGATCGTCCACTCGATGATCATCGGCAGCCAGATCGAGACCCTGCGCCGGGCGCAGGACGTCCATGACACCTTCACCGCGCTGACCCTGCGCGGCGCCGAGCCGGACGAGGTGGTGGGCATGGCCGCCGAGCTGAGCGGCCATCCGGTGGTACTGGAGAACCTGGTCCACCGGGCCGTGATCTGCGGGCCGCCGGGCCAGGGTGTCGAGGGGGTGCTGACCGAATGGGAGCGGCGGTCCCGCGCCACGCCCTCACCCGACCGCACCGAGCTGCGCGGTCCGGAGAACTGGCTGGTGACGGCCGTGGAGTACCGGGGTGAGCGCTGGGGGCGGCTGGTCATGCTGCCGGATGCCGCGGGCGTCCCGGCGGTGGGTCCCGAGCACGCGATGGTCCTGGAGCGTACGGCCACGGCCCTGACCATCGCCCGGCTGACCCAGCACACCCGGTGGGAGCGGCGCGCGCAGCGCACGCTGCTGCTGGACCTGGTCGAGCAGCGCTGCCGCTCGGCCGGGGAGTCGCGGGCCCGGGCCGAGGCGCTGGGCATGCGGGTCATGGGACGGCGGCTGATCGTCGTACTCGTCACCCTGGACCGGGGGCCCGGCGGCGAGGAGTCCGGGGAGCTGGAGGAGCGGCTGACCGAGGAGATGGCCGCGGCCGGCGCCGCGGTGCTGATCGGCGTGGTGCCCGGCGATCATCTGGGCGTCCTGCTGGCGTTCCACCCGGCCACCCCCTGGCGGCCGTTGGTTGAGCGGCTGAGCCGTACCGTACGGGAGTCCCATCCGGACGCGGTCGTGAGCGTGGGCTCCGAGGTGTCGGACCTGTCGCAGACCGCGCGCTCCTTCCAGCAGGCGGCGCGGGTCGCGGACGCCGCCGTTCCGGGGACGCCGGACAAACCGTTCCATGAACTGAGCGATATCGGGCTGCGGCAGCTGCTGTACGCGCTGCGCGGCGATGTGCGGGTGCAGGAGTACGTGGAACGGCAGCTCGGCCGGCTGGTGCAGCACGACGAACGGCATGGCACCGATCTGGTGACGACCCTGCACGCCTATCTGGACGCGGCGGGCAACAAGACGGTGGCCGCCAAGCGCGCGAACCTGTCACGGCAGGCGTTCTATCAGCGGCTGCACGCGATCGAGCGGGTGCTCGGCTGCGATCTGGAGTCGGGTGAGCAGCGCACCCAGCTGCACGTGGCGCTCACCGCGTTCAGCGTGCTGCGGCTCGCCCGCGGCTCCGGCCCCTCGTGACGCGGTGACGCGGTGACGCACGGCCCTCCTCGGCCATGTGCGAGCCGAGCGCCGCCGCGTCAACCGCGTCTACGCGTCACGTCCCAGCTGATCACTTCACGAAATCGTCGACGACCTTCGGTGGCCAGGAACCCACCTTGAGAACGCCCACGGAATAGGCGCGGGAGACCAGGGCCGCCCGGTTGGGGACCCGCAGCTTACGGAGCAGACGCGTCACGTGGTATTCGACGCCCTGCCGGCTGAGATAAAGCCGGGAGGCCAGCGGAACGGTGGAGAGTCCGGCCGCGATTCCTTCCAGGATACGTGCCTCGATTTCGCTGAGGATCTTCTTGCGGCTGGTCACCATGTCCAGCTCCTGGCCCCCCGCCACGGGCCGCAGCACCACCAGCAGCGAGGCGACGTGCGAGGTGCCCTCGCGTACGGCGACGGCGCTGAGCGCGCAGGTGAAGGCGGTGCCCTGGGATCCGACGACGATCACATGGCCGGCGAACCGGTGGCGGGTGCCGTCGGCCAGCAGGGAGAGCTGCCGGTGCAGCGCCTGCCGCGCGCTGGGGTGTGCCAGGTCGCAGAAATCACGGCCGCAGACGCTCGAGGAGGAGTCGTCGCCGAACTGCCGGAAGAACTCCCGATTCGCCTGCTGGACCGTCAGGGACGGGTCGAGGCAGACGACAGAGGCCCCGGGCTGGTCGAACTGGCACAGAAGATCCGCGTGCTCGATCTGAGCACATTCAAGATCGTGGGGGGTTGGCCGAGCTGAATCTGCGAGTGCGGAAACTGCCAAGGGACTGCCATCCCTTCCTGTTTATCAATGACCGGGCGCGAAGGACCGATGCGAATACCCGGGCACGAAAACCGCGGCTATTCAATTCGAATGCTCTTTACAGAATGGAGACTAGGGAGATCCTCATGCATGAGTCAACGTCAGCAGGGGGCGCGCCACCCAATCCTGTGGTACCGCACCCCGGAGGTTCGGTCCGCACGCCGGGGTTTCGGTGGTCGGTTCGGTGGGTTCGGTGAGCCGGGAAACTTGCCCGGATCCAACGGTCCCCGGCCGGTGCGCGGGCATACGGGAAGCCCGGCCGAAGCCGGTTGGCCACTCGTTGAATTAGCGCCGTTAACGCAGGATTTCCGAATCCAGGCGGGGAAGGATCTCCATCAGCTGGCGACGGCCGGAGATCTCCAGCTTGCGGTAGGCGTGGGTGAGGTGCTTCTCGACCGCGCGGGAGGTGACGCCGAGCCGGCCGGCGATCTCCTGGTTGGTGAGGCCGCCGCCGGCCAGGGAGACCACGGTGCGTTCGGTACGGGTCAGCGCGGCCTCCGGCCGTGGGGCGGGTGTACCGCGCCCCTGCTCGGCGCGTTCGACCAGCCAGGGCGCGCCACAGGCCGCGGCGAGGGCTCCGGCCTCCCGCAGCAGGGCCGCCGCCTCGGCGCCGCCGTCCATCCGCCGGGCCAGCAGCATGAGCGAGCGCGCCAGTTCGAGTTCGTTGGCCGAGGCGCGCAGCACGTCGGCCGATTCGCGCAGTAGGTTCGTTCCCTGGGCGCCGTCGTGCAGCCGCCCCTTGAGCCGCAGGGCGCGGCCCAGCGCGACGGGCGCGCCCCAGGCTTCGGCCCGGGCGTACTCCTCCTCGGCGAGCGCCAGCGCCGCGCGGGAGTCCCCGATGCGGTGCTGGAGGGCGGCCGCCCAGGGCCGCCACCGGAAGAGGACGGGATTGCGCCACCCCGCCGCCTCCAGCTGCCGGCCGCAGGCCAGCAGGGTGTCCAGCGCGCTGGCCCAGCGGCCGTGCCGCTCGTCCTGGGACGCCTTGAGGAGCTGGAGCGAGGCGGTGAGCGCGAGGTTGGCGGACCGGCGCCGGCCGGCCTCGTCGAGCAGACCTTCGACCAGCTCGGGGTCGTCGAGCTCCAGGGCGACGCCGGTGAGGGCGACGGTGGCGAGGATCCCGGCCTCCGGCCAGTGCGCGCCGGCCAGCCGCATCGCGCGCTCGGCGGGCTCCCGGGCCCGGGCCGCCCGGCCCCGCGCCACCAGCATCAGCGCCTGCTCGGCGTGGACGAGCGCGTCGACGGGCGTGACGTCCTGCCCTGGGGAGTGCTGCTCGGGCGCGGGCCAGGAGTTGATGCCCCGTACCGAGTCGGCGGCGACCAGCGCGACCGCCACCAGCGGCAGCGGTGAGTGGGCCCGGTCCGCGGTGGCCGGTTCCCGCTCCAGGACGCGGGCAGCGAGCCGGGCGACCTCGGCCGCCGGCCGCCGGGTCGTGAGCATCGCGGCGTCGAGCAGTACGGCGGCCAGCTCGCGTTCGGCGGTCGATCCGAGCGGGGGCGCATCGCCCAGCGCCGACAGCCGCTCCACCGACGCGGCCAGCCCTGCCGGGTCCTCGTACTCGGCGTACCGCAGCCGCGCCTCCAGCCGCAGCGCCACGTCGCGCGCCGAGCCCTCCAGGGCGGACGCGGGGCCCAGGTCCTCGGCGACCTGGTGGAACAGGTCGACGATCGCGGGCGGCGGCACGCCGACGACGGTCGGGGAGATCCGCAGGGCGGCGGCGGCCCGGTGCCGGGGCGTGGTCAGCAGGGGTATCGCCTGGGAGATGTGGCGTTCGCACGCGGCCGGGTCGAATCCGCGCTCCGCGGTGGCCAGGTCGATCAGCAGCCGCCCGCGGCTCTCGCCGGACAGCGCGGCGTCCAGCAGCGCGCGCCGCAGATAGCGGGTGGCGATGTCCGGCGCGCCCCGGCGCAGCGCGGTGTCGGCCGCGGCCCGCAGCACCTCGATCGCCCAGGGGTGCTGTGAGGCGGTGACGGCCATCAGCTGGGCGGCGACCGATTCGGCGGAGGAGCCGTTGCGGTAGAGGAGGGCCGCGGCGGTGTCGTGCAGCCGCTCGCGCTCGGCGACGGTCATCGAGGACTCGACGGCGTCCTGCGTCACGCGGTGCCGGAAGCGCGGCTCCCGCTCCGATGCCAGCAGGCCGAGCTGGCCGAGGGTGCGCAGCGCGGCCCCGAAGCCGATCGGGTCCAGGCCAGCCAGCCGGGCCATGAGTTCGGGTTCGCCCTGGTCGCCGAGGGCGGCGATCGCCGCGGCCAGGTCCCGTACCGGCTGCGGCTGGGTGCGCATGCAGCGGGCCAGCCGCTCGCGCAGCTGGGCGGGGCGCTGGCGGCGGGCCGCCTCGGTGTGTTCGGCGGTGGGGCGGTGGCCGTCGACCGCGAGGGCCACCAGGACCGACCTCAGGAAGAGGGGGTTGCCCGCGGAGATCTCGTGGCAGGCACGGGCGAACTCCTCGTCGCCCGGCTCGCCGAACTGGCCGAGAACCATCTCCCCCACGGCCCCGGGGGACAGCGGCGCGGGGCGCAGCACCCGCTGTGCGGAGTCGGTGATCTCTCGCAGCGTCACCTGCCGGCCCCCCGGATCGCCGTCGCGCAGGGCGCAGACGAGTACGGCGCGCAGCCCGTGCAGCCGTTTGACGAGGTAGGCGAGCCAGCGCAGCGAGGGGGCGTCGGCCCACTGGAGGTCGTCCACCAGGATCAGCAGCGGTTTGTCGGCGCCGACGTCGGCCAGCAGGGAGCGCAGTCCGTTCAGCACCGTCTCGGACAGGGTGACGGAGCCGTACTCGTCCAGTGGCAGCGCGTCGTCGGCGAGGACCATGCGGGCGCTTTCGCCGTGTTCCCGCAGCCGGCGTTCGCAACTCTCGGACGGGGCGCCGGTCAGCAGGCTGTCGAAGAGCTGACGGACCACGCCCAAGGCGAAGTCCTGCTCCATCGGGGCGGCGTTGGCGCGCAGGACGCGGACGTCCTCCCCCGCCAGCAGGGACAGCCGCTGCAGCAGCGCGGTCCGGCCGATGCCGAGCGGTCCGGTGAGCAGCAGCAGCGACGAGGTGCCCGCGGCGGCGGCGCTCAGGGCCTCCCGCACCTGTGCCACCTCGGCGTCCCGCTCAAGCAACATCGGTGCCGTATCCCTCCGTCGCCCGGACCAGCGCGTGGAGTTCCGCGCGCCCCGCGATCCGCAGCTTCCGGTACGCGCCGCTGAGCCGCAGCTCGACCGTACGCCGGGTCACCGACAGCATCTCGGCGATCTCCCGGTTGCCGTGGCCGAGTCCCGCGAGGGTGGCGGTGCGCCGCTCGGGTTCGGTCAGGGTCGCCCAGGCGGGGTGCGGGCCGAGCCCGGGCGCGGCGGGCTGTCCCAGCCGTTCGGCGAGGGCGCGCACCCGCGCGGTGAGCCTGCTGGAAGGGCGGTGGGTGGTGGTGAACGTGAACAGCTCGGCCACCAGGGGAGCGGCGGCCTGCGGGGTCCCCGCGTCCAGTTCGGTGGTGGCCAGGTCGATCAGCGCATTGGCGTAGGCGAGCCGGGCCGTGGTGGGGCGCAGGGTCTGCACGGCCTCGCGGAGCCGGTGGTCCCGGGTCTCGTGGGCCACCCGCCCGGCACCGAGCTGGGCCAGCCCCAGGGTGCTGGGCGCGCCCCACCGCCGGGCCAGTGCGATCTCCTCCTGGCTCAGCCGCTGGGCCTCCTCGTGGTCCCCGAGCGCGTGGCACGCGGCGGCGGCCATGGAACGCCACGGGATCAGGGCGGGGTTGGCCCTGCCGCGGCGCAGCAGCCGTCTGCCGCAGCCGAGGAACAACTCCAGGGCCTCGGCGTGTCGGCCGTCCCGGAAGGCGACCGTCGCCCTGGCGAAGAGCAGATGGGCGAAGGACGCGCCGTCCGGGGCCTCGGCCGGGGCAGGCTCGGCGGCCAGCTCCCTGGCCTGGCCGGCGTGGCCGCCGTCCAGGGCGACGGTGATCCGCAGCGCGGTCAGATAGGGGGCGTGGTACGGATGCCAGTGGGCCGGGGGCAGCGCCCGCCCGGCGGCGGCGGCGTCCCGTTCGGCGGCGTCGAGCCGGCCCCGCCGCAGGTTCAGTTCGCCCCGGACGGCCAGCACCAGCGCGGCGGCGGCCCGGGCGTGGCGCCGCCGCAGGTCGAGGTGGAGGGCGTCGAGCCGGGCCTCGGCCTCGTCCAGGTCGTCGGTCAGGAGCAGGATCCGGCCGGCCGTGAGCCGGGGCAGGATCAGCGCGTCGGTGCCGGGTTCGTCGGTGAAGGCGCGCCGGGCCAGTGCCCTGGCGGTGGGCAGGTCCTCGCCCAGGAAGGCGAGTTGGCGGGCGCGGGCGGCTGCCTGCGCCGGGTCGGTGGGGCGGGCGGGCAGCGCGGGGATCTCGGGCAGCATCAGGTCGGCGTCGTCGTCGCGGCACGGTTCGGTGAGCCGGAACAGCCCGGACAGGGCCTCCCGTTCGCCGTCGCGGGCCGTGGGCAGCGCGCTCGCCACGGCGGACCGCAGGCTCTCCACGCCGCCGCGGGTGAGGCCGAGGTCGGCGGCGCGCACCCGGTCCCGGGCGGACGCGCCGGCGCCGCGGATGATCTCGGTCAGCCGCCGGTCGCTGGCCTCGGGCGCGCCGAGCACTTCGATGGCGGCCAGTTCCAGGCCGAGTTGGGCGCGCCCGTCGGGGTCCAGCGGCTCCTCCAGGGCGCGGGACAGGCAGGCGATGGCGTGGCCGGGGCGAGCGGCCCGCAGTGCGGCGGTGGCGGTGCGGCGCAGCACGGGGACGACCCAGGGTTCGCCCAGCGGGCGGGCGGCGAGCAGCAGCCGGGCGACGTCCTCGTCGGGTACGGCCGCCCGGTGGGCGAGTTCGGCGGCCCGGGCGTGGAGTTCGGCCCGTTCGTCGCCGGGCATGTCCTCCAGGATCCAATTGCGTACCTCCGGGCAGCACAGCCGCAGCCCGGCGCCGGAGGCGGTGGCGAGACCGCTGGCCTCCAGTGCCGCGCCCAGTCCGGGTTCGCTCGCCGCGTGGGGTCCGGCGAGTGCGTACAGCAGGGGCAGGTGGAGGAGTTCGCCGCAGACGGCCAGGGCGCGCACGGCGGCGACGGCGGTGTCGGACAGGCCGCTGAGGGCGCGGACGGCGTACTCACCGCGGATGGCCTCGATGAGCGCGCGCAGCTCGGGGATCCGCCCGGCGACCGGTTCGAGTCCGCGGGCGGTGAACTGGCCCAGCGCCTTGTGGAGCACCATGGGGTTGCCCGCGCCGATCTCGCACGCCGCCCCGGTGAACGCTTCCTCGCCGGGCCGTCCGCAGACCGCGGCGATCAGGGTGGCGACCTCCCGCACGGTGAACGCGGACAGCGCGAGCTGCCGGGTGGGGACCGGGCCGGGGAGGGGGGAGCCGCCGCACCATCCGTGGTGGCTGACGCCGCTGCCGCTCGACAGCAGCGCGACCGGTTTCCCCGGCAGCCGCCGTACCAGGGCGTCGAACCAGCGCCGTGAGGCCGGGTCCAGCCACTCCACCCCCTCGACGACGAGCAGCGTCGGCCGGTGGTGGGCGCTGCGCAGCAGTTCGGCCAGGCCGGGCAGTCCGCTGTCCCGGCCCGGTTCGGCCAGGGCCGCGAGCGTGCGGTCGCTGATCCCGTCCAGCGTGGTCAGAAGCTGCTGCACCACGCCGTACCGCAGTTCGCTCTCGCCCGGAGTGGCCCGGGCGGTCAGGGCGCGCAGCCCGCGCTCCTCCGCGAGCCGGGCCGTCCAGCGCAGCAGCGGGCCCCGGCCGGAGCCGGGACTGCCGGACACGGTGACGACGGCCGGGCGCCCCGCCGCCAGATCGGTGATGAACGACCTCAGCACCGCCTGCTCTCGTTCCCGCCCGGGGAACGGAAGCCCGTTGAGCTGCATGGAGCGACTATATGTCGAGCACTTATTCGGGGTGCGGAGAAGCACCGGGGCGTCGCGCTCAACGACGGCCACGTGCCGCGGACACCCACGCCGGAGCCTGCGGGTGCGGGACGCTCGGCGTGCGCAGCACCGAGGCCAGTTCGGCCCGCTGAGCCAGCCCCAACTTCCGGTAGACGCTGGTGAGGTGCGTCTCGACGGTGCGTACCGTGACGAAGAGCGACTGGGCGATGTCCCGGTTGCCCGCCCCGGCCGCGGCGAGGGTGGCGACCTTGCGCTCGGTGCCGGTGAGCAGGTCCACCGGGGAGGCGGTGATCTCGCGCATCCGGCCGCCCGCGGCGACCAGCCGCCGCCGGGCGTTCTTGGCGAGCGCCAGCGCGCCGCAGCTCTGGGCGAGGTCGGCGGAGGCCCGCAGATGTTCGCGGGCGCCGCGGGAGTCCCCGGCGTCCAGCAGGGCGGCGCCGAGCATGAATTCGGCCCGGGCGTGCTCGGCGCGGGCGGGTGAGGCGGACAGCCGCGCGACGGCTTCGGTGAGCAGGCCGATGCCGGTCTCCCCGCGGGTGGTCACGCCGCGGGCGAGCGCGGCGAGTCCGAGGGCGCGCGGGGTGCCCCACCGGCGGGCGAGTTCGGTTCCGTGGTCGACGATGTCCCGGGCCTCGTCGGCGCGTTTCTCGGCGGCGTACACCGAGGCCGCCTCGGCCCACCAGGGGATGAAGCACGGATTGGCGAATCCGGTCTCCTCCAGGGAGGAGCCGCAGTCGAGCAGCAGCCGCAGCGCGGTCCGGCCGTCGCCGAGCGCCCAGCGGGCCCGGGCGCGGGCCATCAGGTACCAGTGGTACTCCATGACGAACCCGTCCAGATTCGGCCGGGTGACCTGGCCCAGCAGCTCCTCGGCGCGTTCGGGCTCGCCGCGGTCGATCAGAACGGTGGCCAGGGCGATCTGGGGCATCGTCATATGGCTGCCCCACCGCTCGTGGCCGACGATCTCCACGGCGGTCTGGGCGTCGGCCAGCGCGTCCGGGATCGCGCCGAGGCCGTGGAGCATCAGGGCCCGGGTGGAGAGGCTGAGGACGTAACTCCACACCGCGGCGTTCTCCTGGCCGTACCGCAGCGAGCGGTCCAGCGCCTCCATCGCGTCCCCGACCTCGTCGGCGAGGCCCAGGGTGAACGCGGAGAAGAGCAGCGACCAGTTGCCGAGCGCGACCCCCGAGGGGTGGAGGGCGCGGCGGGCCTGCCGCACCGTACGCTCCGCGGAGGTGCCCTCCATCGCGCTGAGGACGGTCATCATGGCCAGCAGCTGCCGCTGCGCCGGGGTGTCCCCGGCCGGTTCGGCCAGCCGCGCGAACCGCTCCCGGACCGTGGTGATGGTCGCCTTCTCGTCGCATCCGCTGATCAGCAGCGCGGACCGGACGAGGGTGAGCAGTTCACGGTCGCGGGGTTCGGGCTCGGGCCCCAGCTCGGCCTCCAGCGCGTCCAGCACGCCGCCGAGCGTCCGTACGGCGGCCGGTGACTGCTGCACCGTCAGGCAGGTCATGCCGAGCTGGACGGCGATCGGTGCCTTGGCCCGTACGTCGGTGGTGAGGTCGAGGGCGTCCTTCAGGAGCCCGATCGCCTCCGCCGGGTGGGTCTCGGCGAGCGCCCCGGCCAGCTGGACGTGGGCGGACACGCTGTCGGGCTCGGCCTCCAGGACCCGGCGCAGATAGCGGGCGGCGGCCTCGGGCGCGCCGCGGGTCCCGGCCTGGGCGGCCGCCTCGCGCAGCACCCCGCGCATCCACGGCTCGGGGGCGCCGGGCACCAGCAGCACCTGGTTGGCGACCTCTTCGGCGGGGCGGCCGATGTCGCTGAGCAGTTGAGCGGCCCGTGCGCGCAGGCCGGCCAGCGCGTCGGCCCCGGCGGCGTCGAGCACGGCCGAGCGCACCACGTCATGGGCCAGGTCGGGGCGGTCCGGCGCCACCACCTCGGCGCCGCGCAGCAGCGTCACGGCCTCCTCGACACGGGCGGCGGGCACCCCGGCGAGGGCGCCGATGTGCTCCGGGTCCTCCTCGCCGAGCACCGCGATCGCGGTGGCCACGTCCCGGACCCAGCCGGGCCGGCGCTCGAACAGGTCGTGCACCGACTGCGCGACCACGTACTGGCCGACCTCGGCGATCTCGCGGATCCCCGTGTCGTCCGGCCGCGCCCCCTTGGCCCGCAGCTCGTGCAGCAGCCGGGTGACGGTGAGGGGGTTGCCGCCGCAGACGGCGGCGGCGCGCTCGGCGAAGGACGGCGCGACGGGGACCGGGAAGGTCTGCCGGGCCATCTCGGCCACATCGGCGTCGGTCAGCGGGCCGAGGCGGACCGCCGAGGAGCGGGGCTGGGCGACGATGTCGTCCAGCACCGCGGGCGCGACGGGCTCCGCCTCGGTGCGCTGGGCGAGCACCACGAGCAGCGGCAGGTGGTCGGCGCGCCGCAGCAGGAAGTCGATCCAGCGCAGCGAGCGTTCGTCACACCAGTGCGCGTCGTCGAGGACGAGGACGAGCGGGCCCTGGGTCATGAGGTTCACCGCGAGCCAGTAGAGCCCGTGGAGCACCGGGTAGGCGGTCGCCGCCGAGGCCGGTTCCTCCTCGCCCGGGCTGGGGGCGAGCGCGGGCAGGGCGCGGCGGGCGCTGCCCTGGAGCAGCGGGGAGTCGTGCGCGTCGTCGGCGGTCAGCCCGAGCGGGCCGAAGAGGGCCCGTACGCCGCCGTAGCCGGAGCCGGCCACGACCTGGCCGCAGGTGCCGTGCAGGACGGTCATCTTCCGGCAGGTGTCACTGTCGAGGAAGGCGCGCAGCAGGCTGGTCTTGCCGATTCCGGCGGGCCCGGAGAGCACCACCAGACTGGAACGCCCGGCACAGGCGGCCTCCGCGTGGCTGGCCAGCACGGTCAGCTCACCGGTGCGGCCGACCAGCATGCTGGGTAAACCGGAATCGTTGGCCCGGTCCAGCACAGTGGCCCCCTCGCACCCCCCGATGGTATGGAAATCCGCATAAATTAAGCTGCTCGAAGCGATCATCAGGCTACACGAACAGCATCCTGGCGATCAATGTCGATCGCAGAGGTGTGCGGAGGCGACAGACACGGAGGCCCGGGAAAGCGGAAGGTGTGGTGAGGGCGTTCACCGTTCCGTCCCCGGGCCGTTTCGTATCACCGTGTGGGTACGAGGCGTGGAGTCGTCTACGGCATCTCCCTTCGTCGGCCTTCATCCCGCCTGGTCGGGGCAGGCGCGGGGCGCCGGGATGACGCGCCCGTCGGGGAGCAGTTCCCCCGTGTCCGCGAAGATCACCACTCCATTGCAGAGCAGGCTCCACCCCTGCTCGGGGTGGGAGGCCACCAGACGCGCCGAATCATGATCAGGTGCGTCGGCGGGGGGACAAGGGGGCTGGTGGAGGCACATGGCGAACCTTCGATCTTTCCGCCGAGGGCTCGGCGGAACTCTTCACGAGGTCACCAGGATGGAACGGCGGCCCGCCCCGGGAGGAGGGGAGAACTCCCCGGATGGCTACCTGACCTGCCCTCCCGAGCGCGCGACAACCCTGGGCGACCACCTCTCACCATCGGTGACCCACGCGGACGGGCTGCGAGGGCCGCCCCTCGGGCATAGCCTGGACAGTAACCGTTCGGGACGAGCGGGGGACCCCGCCCGCCCGAGGCTGGTGCGAGGCATCGATGGGTGCGGTGGCGACGGGCACCCCGACCGGGCGGCAGACAGGCTGGCTGCCGGCCGAGGTGACGACTTTCGTGGGGCGTCGGCACGAGGCGGCCGAGGCCAAGCGGATGCTGTCCGCGTCCCGGCTGGTGACCCTCACCGGAGTGGGCGGAGTCGGCAAGACCCGGCTGGCGCTGCGGGTCGCCGAGGACGCCCGCCGGGCGTTCGCCGACGGGGTCTGGCTGGTCGAACTGGCCGCCCTGGAAACCCCGGATCTGCTCGCCCAGAGCGTGGCCGAGGCCCTGGAGGTCCGGGATCAGTCCGCCCGGCCGCCGCTGGACGTCCTCGTCGACCATCTGCGCGACAAGCAGGCGCTGATCGTCCTGGACAACTGCGAGCATCTGATCCAGGGCTGCGCGCTGCTCGCCGACCGGCTCCTGCGGGCGGCCCCCCGGCTGCGCATCCTGGCCACCAGCCGACAGGCGCTGGGCACCGCCGGTGAGCAGACCCTGGCCGTTCCGGCGCTGGCCCTGCCCCACGTGGCCGGGCCGCGGCTGTCCACCGCGGCGCTGGCCCAGTGCGACGGGGTGCGGCTGTTCGTCGAACGGGCCGGGGCGATCCTGCCGGGCTTCGCCGTCACCGAGAGCAACCGGGACGCCGTGGAGCGGGTGTGCCGGCGGCTGGACGGCATTCCGCTCGGGATCGAGCTGGCGGCCGTACGGCTGCGCGTCCTGTCCGTCCAGCAGCTGCTGGACCGCCTCGACGACCGCTTCCGGCTGCTGACCACCGGCTCCCGGTCGGTGCTCCCCCGCCACCAGACGCTGCGGGCGCTGATCGACTGGAGCCATGAGCTGTGCACCGAGCGGGAGCGGCTGCTGTGGGCCCGGGTCTCGGTCTTTGCCGGGAGCCTGGACCTGGAGGCGGCCGAGGCGGTCTGCTCGGGCGACGGCATCGACCGCGAGGACGTCCTGGACCTGGTGGCCGAGCTGGTGGACAAGTCGGTGCTGCTCCGGGAGGAGCACGACACCACGGTGCGCTACCGGATGCTGGACACGCTGCGCCAGTACGGCCGGGAACGGCTCGCCGCCTCCGGGGAGGAGCCCGACCGGCTGCGGCGGCACCGCGACTACTACCGGCAGCTGGCGGCCGACGCGCGCGCCGCGCTGTTCGGCCCGGCCCAGGTGCAGTGGTTCACCCGGCTCCAGCTGGAGCACGCCAATCTGCGCAGCGCCCTGGAGTCCAGCTTCGCCGAGCCGGAGGAGACCACCTGTGGTCTGGGGATCGCGGCCGACCTCCTCTACCACTGGATCACCAGTTACTACCTCGGCGAGGGGCGGCGCTGGCTGGACGAGGGGCTTGCCGCCTGCCCGGAGCCGACCGAGGTACGGGCCCGCGCGCTGTGGACCAACAGCTGGCTGGCCATCATCCAGTCCGACACCAAGGCGGCCGCGGCCATGCTGGCGGAGAGCCGGGCCATCGGCGAACGGCTCGGTCTGGCCCCGGTCCTGGCGTACGCGGCGCTCTACTCCGGCATGGTCGCCATGTACCGGGGCGACGCCCCGACCGCGATCGCCCTCTACGAGGAGGCGGTGGCCCGCCACCGGGCCACCGGCGATCCGGTCGGGCTCGCGCTGGCCCTCATCCGGCTCTCTCTGGCCCATTCCTTCATCGGCGACTCGCCGCGCGCCATCGCGCTGGGCGAGGAGTCGCTGGAGGTGTGCGACGCCTACGGCGAGGGCTGGCACCGGGCGTACACGATGATGGCGCTCGGCGTCGAGGTGTGGCGCCAGGGCGACACCGCCCGCGCGGCCGCCCTGGAGAAGGACAGCCTGGTCTTCAACCGCTCGCTCGACGATCCCCTCGGCGTGGGGGTCAACCTGGAGGTGCTGGCCTGGATCGCCGCCACCGACCGGGACTACCGGCGGTCGGCGCGGCTGCTGGGCGTCGTACGGACCGTCTGGCAGTCGGTCGGCGCCTCGCTGTCCGGCTACGGCCACCTGGTCCACTACCACGACGAGTGCGAGGCGGACGTGGCCCGGGCGCTGGGCCGGTCGGCGTACAACGCGGCCGTCAAACAGGGTGCCCGGCTCCGTTACGACCAGGCGCTGGCCTACGCCCTGGAGGACGAACTGCCCACCGGGGAGGCGTCCGTGCCCGAGCGGCCGTCGCCGCTGACGCCCCGGGAAACCGAGATCGCCCAGCTGGTCGCGCGGGGGCTCAGCAACAAGGAGATCGCCGCGACACTGGTCATAGCACAGCGCACCGCCGAGGGCCATATTGAGCACATTCTGAGCAAACTTGGTTTCAACTCGCGTGCTCAGGTAGCTGTGTGGGTAGCGCACCAGGACCGGGCCGCCCTCACCGACGGCGAGCGTCCGCCGGACGATCCCGTCTGACGCTCCGACCGCCGCCGCCCCTCCGCAAGAGCGGGCGACAGGATGAGCGAGGGGCGGAATTTTATTCGATCAGGCCACACCTGTCCCTCGCTTTCGCTCACACCCACGAAAATCCTCAGGTCCCCCACGTTTTTGGGATCATGCGTCAGGCTCGAGGGACGAGCCGCAACGGTCGTGATTGCACGACCCACGCGACCGAGGAGGTCCCGCCGTGACTGTTGCCGCAGTCGGCAATTCCGGTGATGCCATGGAACTCTTCCGTGGCACCGCCCACAGCCCGTCTTTCTTCGCGCTCAACCGCGCCGGGATCACGGGTGGCGGACAGGAGCTTGTGGACTTCTGCATCCCCTGCAATCCGTACTTCCCCACCCCCGCCATGTTCGCCGTGATGGCGGTCAGGCTGCGGGAGATCCTCACGTACTACCCGAGTTCCGCGGACACCATCACCGCCGAACTCGCCGATGTGCTGGGCCTTCAGCCGCAGACCATGGCGATGGGCAACGGCTCGACCGAGCTGATCACCTGGATCGACCATCTGCTGGTGAAGGAAAGCCTCGCGGTGCCGATTCCGACCTTCGGCCGGTGGACCGACCAGCCGATGGAGACCGGCAAGCGGGTCGACATGTTCCAGCTCCCGGAGATGAGCGGATTCGCGCTCGACCCGCAGGCCTTCGTCCAATTCGTCCGGTCCCGGGGCTCGCGGGTCGCCGTCATCTGCAATCCCAACAACCCCGACGGCGGGCTGCTCTCCCGCCAGGCCGTCATCGGCCTCATGGATGCCCTGTCCGATCTCGATCTGGTGGTGATCGACGAGTCCTTCCTGGAGTTCGCCGACGCCGAGGCGTATCCGAGCGTCGTGGACGAGGCGATCCTGCGGCCCAACGTCATCGTCCTGCGCAGCCTCGGCAAGAGCTTCGGCCTGCATGGCGTCCGCTTCGGCTATCTCGTCGCCAATCCGGCGCTGGCCGTGCAGATCCGCTCCCGGCTGCCGAAGTGGAATCTGAACTCCTTCGCCGAGGTCATCGTCTTCATGCTCAAGCGGTACCGGCAGGAGTACGTGCAGAGCCTGCGCATGCTCAGCCGCGACCGCCAGGAGATGACCACCCAGCTGGCCGGGCTGCCCGGGATGACGGTCTTCCCCTCCCAGGGCAATTTCGTCTTCGTCAAGCTGCCGGGCGGCACGGACGGCGCCTGGGTACGGGACCAGCTCCTCACCCAGCACGGTGTCCTGGTGCGCGAATGCGGCAACAAGCTGGGCAGCAGCAGCCAGTTCATGCGGCTGGTGGTGCGCTCCCAGCCGGATGTGCAGCGGCTGCTGACCGGGCTGAGCACGGTGCTCTACGGGACCTCCTACTACGCCCCCCAGGTCAGCTACGAGCAACAGCGCGGCTGGGACCTTCAGGCGCCGCTCTACTCCGCCCCGGCCCAGCAGCTGGACTACCAGTACCAGCAGATGCCGCAGCTGGCCGCGGCCCCGGCCGCGCCCGCCGCCCCCGAACCCCAGCCGCCGATGCAGCAGACCCCGCAGCAGATGCAGCAGATCCTGCAAATGCAGCAGATGCAGCAGATACCGCAGCAGCAGCTGTACTCGGCGAACGCTCTGCCCGCGCCGCAGGGCGTGTCGTCGGACGGGTACGGGCAGTCCGACCCGTACGGGCAGTCGGTGTCGTCCGGGCAGTCGCAGCCGCCCGCCGAGCTGGCACCCGCGTACGTCGCCACTCCCCCGGTCCAGACGCCCCTGTACCAGGCACCGGCGCAAGCGCAGATCCCCCAGCAGCAGATGCAGCCGATGCAGCAGGCCCCGCAGATGGGGCAGATGCAGATGCAGCAGGCGGCGATGCAGCAGCCCCAGATGGGGCAGATGCAGCAGGCCCCGGCGCCGCAGCCCCAGGCGGCGCCGAGCCAGCCGTCGTACCTGCAGATGGCCCAGACCCCCCAGGCCCAGGCCCCGCAGATGCAGACCCCGCAGGCGCAGGTCCCGCAGATGCAGAGCGGCCAGATGCAGGTCCCCCAGATGCAGGGCGGCCAGATGCAGAGCCCGCAGATGCAGATGGCGCAGGCCGAGACCGGTCAGATCCCGGTCGTCCAGCCGCAGGCTCCGGCGCAGGGCACGACGGCCGGGTACGGCCAGGGGCTCTCCCCCACGGAGCAGACGGCACTCGACCAGATCCCGCTCTACCGGCCCGAGCCGAACCCCGTGCCGGAGCCGGCCCCGGCGGAGCAGACCCAGGTCATCGACTACGACCCCGCCGAGCTGAGGGCCACCGCCCCGGCCCGGCCCGCCCGGCCCGCCGTGGCCGACAAAGACCCGGACGGCTCCGGTCCGGCTCTGATGCGCTATCCGCGCCCGGCCGCGTACCTGCAGACGGACGACGGCGCGTGATGATCCGGCACGCCGTCCCTCGCGCGGCCGGGCCGGGGAGACCCCGGCCCGGCCGCGCGGACGGCGATGGCCCTGAAAGCCAATTGACGCCGACGTCCGGCTGAGACGGCACGATCCCGCGTCGTAGTCCCGTTCTCCCTCCCGGGGCTGTCATGAAGCAACTGTCCCGACGGCCGGGCATACTTGGCACAGAGCACTCTGAATTGTGCAGAGTTGCCTGTGCAGTGTGTCCGGGCCGTACTGGACGTGGCAGACTGCTGGCATCAGCCACGGGGGCAGGGGAGGTAGCAAGGTGAGCGAACCGCGGTCGGCTCCGACCGTGGGCCAGGTCGTCCTCGGGAAGCGCCTGCAGGAGCTGCGTGAGAAGGCGGGGTTCAAGCGCGAACAGGCCGCGCAGGTGCTACGGGTCGCCCCGGCCACCGTCCGCCGCATGGAGACCGCCGAGGTCGCCCTCAAAGTGCCCTATGTGCGGATGCTGCTGGACGCCTACGGGGTCGTCGGCGCGGAGCTGGAGGCGTTCATCGCCCTCACCGAGGAGGCCAACCGACCCGGCTGGTGGCAGCGGTTCCACGACATCCTGCCGGACTGGTTCAGCGTCCACGTCAGCCTGGAGGGCGCGGCCGAGATGATCCGGGCGTACGAGCCGCACTTCGTCCCCGGCCTGCTCCAGACCGAGGACTACGCCCGCGCCGTCATGCAGACCGGCGCCATCGGCAGGGCCGGGCCCGAGGAGGCCGAGCGGCATGTCGCGCTGCGCATGGAGCGCCAGTCCCTGCTGAACCGCCCGGAGGCGCCACGGCTGTGGGTGGTGATGGACGAGACCGTGCTGCGCAGACCCGTCGGCGAGCCCGCGGTCATGCGCCGACAGGTGGACCGGCTGCTGGAGAGCACCGAGATGCGGCATGTGACGCTGCAGATCTCGGAGTTCACCTCCGGCCACCATCCGGGCACCTACGGACCCTTCGTCCTCTTCCGCTTCGCTGTTCCCGAACTGCCGGACATGGTCTACGTCGAGTACCTCACCGGCGCCGTCTACCTCGATGAACGCATCGAGGTGGCCTCGCATCTGGAGGCCATGGACCGCATGGCGGCCCAGGCGGCAACCGCACGACGCACAAAGGAAATCCTCCACGATTTCCGCAAGGAGCTCTGATCTGCATGGATCGCATCTACAACGGCATGCGCGCCACCGACCTCGGCACCGAAGGCTGGCGCAAGCCGTGGAGCGGTGGCAACGGCGGCAACTGCGTCGAGGTCATGAAGCTGGACGACGGCCGGGTCGCGATCCGTCAGTCCAAGGATCCGGACGGTCCGGCGCTCATCTACACCCGCAACGAGATCACCGCGTTCATCGAGGGCGCCAAGGAGGGCAAGGCCGACTTCCTGGTGTCCTGAACCCGGTTCTCATGAACCGACCGCCCGCTGCCGTGAGTGACCATCACGGCGGCGGGCGGCGGCGTTCGCGCGGCCTGCTTTTACGAGGCGTCGGACGCCAGGGAGTGCAGCAGTCCGACGGCGAGTGCGGTGCGGGCCGGGACGGCGTCGAGCAGGGTGTGTTCATGGCGGGCATGGGCGCCGGAGCCGAGGGCACCGAGGCCGTCGAGGACCGGGCGGCCGAGCGCGGAGACGAAATTGCCGTCGCTCGCGCCGCCGACCGCGGTCTCCTCCAGCTCCCAGCCCAGTTCGGCCGCGATCGCGTGGGCCTGCTTGAACAGCTGCCGGGACGGCTCGTTCGGAACCATCGGCGGCCGGTTCCATCCGCCGCTGACGGTCAGCCGCACCCGCGGGTCGGAGGGGGCGAGGGCGCCGAAAGCGGCGTCGAGGCGTGCCATCTCGGCCGGTTCGGTGATCCGGATGTCGATGCCGCAGCGCGCCTGGGCGGCGACCACGTTACGGCCGGTGCCGCCGCTGATCAGCCCCACGTTCACGGTGGTGCCCCGCTCCGGGGCGCCGAGGGCGGTGATGTGCGGGATGACCTCGGCCAGGGCGTGGATCGCGCTGGCTCCCGCCAGCGGGTCGAGCCCGGCGTGCGACTCGACGCCGTGCGCGGTCACGTCGAACAGCCCGACGCCCTTGCGCGAGGTCTTGAGCGCCCCGTTCTGCGCCGCCTCGAACACCAGGGTGGCGAGGACGCCCTCGCTCAGCCGCTCGATGTGCGGCCGGGAGGCCGGGCTGCCGATCTCCTCGTCCCCGTTGAGCAGCAGCCGGACGGCCGGATGCGGCAGGTTCAGCTCGCGCAGCAGCCGCAGCGCCCATACGGCCTGCACCAGCCCTGTCTTCATGTCGAAGACGCCCGGTCCGCTCGCCTTGCCGTCGGCCACCTCGAAGGGCCACTCGGCGAGGGTTCCGGCGGGCCACACCGTGTCGTAGTGGCACAGCAGCAACGCGGTGCCGGGCGCGGTGCCGTGGTAGGTGACGGCCAGCACGTCGCCGTGCGGGCCGCAGTCGTGGCGCTCCGTTTCGTCCGGCTCGCCGAGCCGCGCCACCAGCCAGCCGTGGATCGCGGCGAGCCCGGCGTTCAGCAGCTGCTTGTCGTCGCTCGGCGTCTCCAGTTCCACCAGCGACCGCAGGTCTTCGGTCATCTCGGGCAGTGCCCGCTCCGTCGCGGCGGCGATGTCGGAGAGCGTCATCAAGGGGTCCTTCCGGAAGGGGTTTCGGTGGCTCAGCGAACGGGCGCGCCGGGGCCGAGCGGGATGCCCAGCGCCCACCAGGCGTAGAACAGCAGGGTCCAGGTCACCAGCATGGCCACGGACAGCGGCAGGGTCAGCGAGGCGAGGGTGCCGATGCCCGCGGAACGCCGGTAGCGCTGGAGGAAGCCGAGCGCCATCACGAAGTAGGCGCTCATCGGGGTGATGGCGTTGGTGCAGGAGTCGGCGATGCGGTAGATCGCCTGGGTGGCCTCCGGCGGGACGTCCAGGAACATCAGCATCGGGACGAACACCGGGGAGACCAGCGCCCACATGGCGGATCCGCTGGTCATCGCCAGGTTGATGACCGTGCACACCAGCACGATGCCCAGGAACGCGACCGGCCCCGTCACCCCGAGGTCCTTGAGGAGGTCCGCGCCCCGGATGGCGAGCACCTGGCCCACGCCCGTCCACTTGAAGTAGGCGAGGAACTGGGAGATGGCGAAGAACAGCACCAGGATCGGGGCCATCTCCCGCATGCCCTGCGCCATGAAGTCGGGGATGTCGCGGCTGCCGCGTACGGTGCCCGCGGCCCGCCCGTACACCGTGCCGAGGAGCGCGAAGAGCACCCCGAGCACCACGGCGATACCGGAGAGCACGGGCGACTCGACGATGCTGCCGCCCTCACCGCGCAGCGGCGACCCGGTGGGGATCATGGCCACCACGATCGCCGCGAGGAAGAGCAGGAAGACCAGTCCGCTGCGGCGCAGTCCGCGCCGCTCCTCGGGGCGCAGGTCGAGCGCGACCGCGTCGGCACCGGCGTCGCCCCCGGCGGCGGTCCCCCCGGTGTCCGTCTTCTCCGTGTCGGGCGGCAGCGCCGCCACCTGGCGGGCCAGCACCTTTTCGGTGACGAGGGTGATGACGGAGGCCAGCACCACGGAGGAGGCGATCGAGAAGAAGTAGTTGGACAGCGGGGTGACGGTGTATCCGGGGTCGACCGTGTGCGCGGCCGCCGTGGTCAGCCCGGAGAGCACGGCGTCCATCGGCGTGATCAGCGGGCTCGCGTCATATCCGGCGGACACCCCCACGAAGGCGACCACGATGCCGAGGATCGGGCTGCGTCCGACCGCGCGGAAGGCCAGGCCGCCGAGGGGGACGAGCACCACATAGGCGGCGTCGGAGGCGATGTGGGCGACCATCGCGGTGAAGGCCAGCGCGAACGTCATCCAGCGCGCCGGAACCCGGGAGACCCCGGCCCGCAGCATCGCCGTGAGCATCCCCGACTTGTCGGCGACGGCGACCCCGAGCATCACCACCAGGATGGTGCCCAGCGGCGGGAAGGTGGCGTAGTTGGTGATCGCGTCGGTGATCATCGACCGGACGCCGTCGACCGAGATCAGGCTGCGTACGACCACGGACTTGCCGTCGGCCGGATTGTCCGCGGACACGTCCGCGGCGGCCAGTCCCCAGCTCACCACCGCGAGCAGCGCGCTGAGGATGGCGAACAGCCAGAAGGGATGGGGCAGTTTGTTGCCCGCCCGTTCGATGGCGCCGAGCACCCGGAGCAGACCGGACAGCGCCGCGGATCCCTCCGTGGGCGCCCCGGGCGGCGTTCCGGGTGGTGTGGTGTCGGGCGTGGTCGTGGTGTCGTTCGAGCTCACCGGCCGCACTTCCTTCGTCGGATGACGCAAGCGTGGTGGCCCATTAGAGATGGCTCTGATGGAATGAGGCAAGTAAAAGACTTGTAACGCAAGAATGATTCACCGATAGAGCATCAATCGCACGATAGATTCGACCCATGCCCGAGACCTCTCCCCTGGACGACGCAGACCTCGACCTGGTGGCCGCCCTCCAGATGGCCCCGCGGGCCCCGCTCAGCGCGCTCGCCGATGTGCTCGGCAGCTCGGCCAGCACGGTCGGCCGCCGACTGGCCCGGCTCGCGGACGAGCGGCTGCTGCGGGTGATCGGGCAGGTGGAATGGCCGATGCTGGCCGAGGGCAATCCCATGCACATCTGGGTGGCGACCGTCCCGGGGCAGGCACGGCAGGTGGCCCGCCGGCTCGCCGAACTGCCCGAGATCCCGTTCGTGGCGACGACCACGGGACGCGCCGACGTCTACTGTTCCCTGCACGCCACGCGCCGCACCGGGGCGCGGGAGCTGCTGATGAACCGGATCCCGACCGTCCCCGGCGTCCGGTCGGCCCACACCGAACTGGTGCTGCGGGCCTCGGCCAAGTCCGACTCCTGGCGGCTGCGCAGGCTCGGCGACGACCAGCTGCGGGCGCTGCGCGAGGTGGCGGATCCGCTGGACGAACCCGCCACCGCAGCCGACTTCAGCACCGAGGAGCTGGGCGCGGTCGAACTGCTGCGCCACGACGGGCGGGCCAGCGCCGCCGAAGTGGCCCGCGCACTCGGCATCAACCGCTCCACCGCCTACCGGCTCACCCAGTCGCTCCTGCGGCGCGGGCTCGTACGGCCCCGAGTGGAAATCGAGCCCGCCCTGCTGGGGTACGCGCTGGAGGTGGTGGTCGAACTGCAAGCGGCCCCCGGAGCCATCCAGCAGGTGGCCGACGCCCTTGCCCGGCATCCCTCCGCACGGTACGTCTCGATCGTCGCGGGCACCTCATCGGTGATCCACCACGGAGTGTTCCGCGACGAGGAGGGGCTGGCCGCCTTACTCACCCACGACCTGGCCGCCCTCCCCGGCATCACCGCCTGCGAGGTGTCCGTGATGCTCGATGTGCTGCGCCGCTACTGGATCGGCCGCGAGGACGGACGGCTCGTCGTCGCGGACTGACGCTCGAGGATCAGCGGCGCATGGGCCCGAGGGGGCCGACCGGCGTCCGAGGGCACGCCCCGCAGCGGCGTGCGCCCCCGGACGGACGTCCAGCGGCGCGGTGTAGCGGCGGGTACGCCAGAAGGCCGACGGCGCACGGGCGGCGACGACCGCATGCGCCGTAGGCACGCCGCACATCCTGGGTTACGGACCGCCGCGCGACCGATTCCCCCGATGCGGCGGTCGATGCCGTACGGAAATGACGGCATCGGCGTCGCGGGTGGGGCTGGCGATCCGGGGCCAGGAGGTGACTATTCGGAACCGCTCCTGCGAGCGATCTACCGTGATGAAGTCGATGTAAGGCAATGGTATGCCCGTCGGCGCGCTTCCCGCTATACGGAGGCCGCTGATTCTCCGCCACTTCCCGGCCGCCGCGGGACAGCTCGCTTTTCGGAGAACCGGAGCGGTACGCGGGCGGTCCGGGAGGCGATGAGCGGCGGGAGATTCGGCGAACGGCACGTCAAGTCCGCTTGTGAACCGTTCGGTTGTCCGGCCCCGGAACCGGCTGGGGCAAAGCCGGGCGAGTGCCCGGGCAGTTACGGCCGGGGGTTCTTCGGCCGCCGCGTACCGTATACCGCGCCGATGGGCAGCGGCGGTGCCCGGCCGGACGGGCCGCGGGACTCGGCCGATGTCCGGGCCGGCTCCCAGGACGACGCCGAGGCCGATGTCTACGGGCCCCTCCCCCGCGGCCGTCCCCGCGTCCCGACAGCGGGGGCCTGGTCCCGGGCCCGCCGCGACCGCCCGTTCTCCGCCCGTATTGCCGCCCCCCTCTTCATCGGCCCTGCCTCTATATCCCTTCTCCCGCCCTTCGCTGCTTTCGCCGGGCCCGGTGATGGGCCCGGGCCGGTGCGTGCCGTTC
Organism: Streptomyces sp. NPDC007983; assembly: GCF_042958345.1. Classification (NCBI taxonomy): domain Bacteria; kingdom Bacillati; phylum Actinomycetota; class Actinomycetes; order Kitasatosporales; family Streptomycetaceae; genus Streptomyces; species Streptomyces sp. NPDC007983. The sequence goes on along the minus strand of NZ_JBIBJI010000026.1, from coordinate 57,393 downwards.
CTCGCCCGGTCCCCCGTACTGCCAAGAGACCGATCTTGGCCCGGCGGCAGGCGCATTACCGCACCACAAGATCCGCCCGACGCGCCTGCGGCCGCACTCCCCCGCATTGGACCCCCAGGACCGGTCCGGGCCGAACCGCCGCTCCCCGGCACGGAATTCGGCCGCCCTCGCGAAGATGATCGGCCGTTGGTCCAACGGGAAACCAATCCGCTGGAAAAGCGAGTCCCATCGGGGCCGCCCGAAGAATCATTTTCCGCCGCCGCGGTCCACGCGCGGCAGACGGCGGAAAGTGATCTCGGGCCGCGTGCCCCGGCCGTCCCGTCAGCCCCGGGCCTGTCCGTGCGCCCCCCGGCCCTCCACGCGCCTTCCCTCGCACAGCTGATGGAGCGTCACCCGATCAGGGGGCGGGCCCCGGGAGCGCGCGGCGGCCCGTGACCACCCCTGCGCCTTGTGACCGGCCGCCCCCGGCTGCGGTACTCGTACAGCCCGCCGGGACCTCCGGGGGCGACGTCGAGAGCCGTTGTGGAGAGGAACCAGCCTCATGGCCGTACGAGGAAGTCACCGCCGCCCCGCATCGCCCAGCCGGGTCTCCCCGCTGTGCGCGGTCCTGACCGCGGGCAGCGTCGGCATCGTCCTGCCGTTCCTCAACACCGGGGCCGCCCAGGCGGCCCCGGTCGGCACCTGGGACAAGGTCGCCGCATGCGAGAGCGGCGGCAACTGGCGCATCAACACGGGCAACGGCTACTACGGCGGGCTGCAGTTCTCGCAGCACACCTGGGCCGCGTACGGCGGCACCCGGTACGCCCAGCGGGCCGACCTCGCCGCCAAGGGCCAGCAGATCGCCGTGGCCGAGGCGGTGCTCCGCGCCCAGGGCCCAGGCGCCTGGCCGGTCTGCTCGGTGCGTGGCCGGCTGTCCCGGTCCGGCCCGCCCGCCGCCGAGGCGGCGAACCGCGGCGCCGCGCGCAGCGCCAAGCCTCCCGCCAAGCACCACCCGAAGCGCACGGTCAAGCCATCCGGTAAACACAGCCCCCGGCGAGCGGCCGGGTCCGGGTCCGCGTCCGGGTCGTACACGGTGCGCAGCGGCGACACGTTGTCCCGCATCGCGACCCGCAGCTCCGTCAGCGGCGGCTGGAAGGCGCTGTACCACGCGAACCGCAGGACCATCGGCGCCAATCCGCACCTGATCCACCCGGGGCAGCGGCTCGCCCTGCCCTCGGGCAAGGCCCGCCCGGTCACGCGGCAGCCCCACCGGGCCGCTTCCCAGCGCGCGGCCGCCGCTTCCCGCCACACCGCCCGGCAGTCCGCCGCGCGGAAGTCCGCGGCCCATCGGCTCGCGGCCCCGGTCAGCGGCCCGATCACCGCGGCGTACGGGGTGCGCGGCCCGCGCTGGGCGAGCGGCCACCACACCGGCGTGGACTACGCGGTGCCCGTCGGGACCTCGGTGCACGCGGTCGCCCCGGGCACCGTGGTGGCCGCGGGCTGGGCCGGTGCCTTCGGCTACCAGGTGATCATCCGCCACGCCGAGGGGCTGTACACCCAGTACGCCCATCTGTCGGCGCTGACAGTACGCAGCGGGCAGACCGTCGACGCGGGCCGCCGGATCGCCCGGTCCGGCAACACCGGCAACACCACCGGTCCGCATCTGCACTTCGAGGTGCGCACCACCTCGCGCTACGCGTCGGACGTCGACCCGCTCGACCATCTGCGCCCGTACGGCATCGGCGCCTGAGGACCATTTCCGGGGGTGGGGGAAAGGGAGGCCGCCCGAGGCACGGCCCGGGCGGCCTCCCGCCGTCTCCCACCGCAGGGCGTGGTCAGTACCAGATGGCGATGGGGAGTCCCGTGTCGGACACCTCGGGCGGGGCGGGCAGGCTCACGGCCGTGCCGAGCGCGATCCGGTGTGCGCTCCAGGCGGCCGCCGCGGCGTCCAGGACGTCGTCGGACGGCACCCGCCCGGCCGGGCCGAGGTCGTCGGGCAGGACGATGCCCTGGCCTTCGAGCAGACGGCGGCGTACGGCCTGGCCGTTCCAGCCCTTCTTGCTCCAGGCGACCGGCACGTCGTCCCGCATGGCAGCGAAGGAGACCTCGGGATGGACCTCGTGGAGCCGGTGGTCGCCGCCGTCCCGGCAGGCGTTGGCCTCGCGCAGCTTCGCCGCCAGCCCCCACGACTGGCGGCTCAGCCCGGCGCCGGTCAGCCGGCGGCAGCAGGCGTTCGCCGCGTCGTAGTCGGGCTGCTCCCATACCTCCCGCGGCGGCACCGGGAAGACCCGCGAGCGGTGTGCCCCCAGCCGCTCGGCGGCCAGCTCCTCCGCACGGCGCCGCCGGGACTTCAGCATCCCCAGCGGCATGTCGACCGCGACCACGGCCACGTCCCCCACCCGGGCCAGCAGATCGCTCAGCCCGCCGGCCGTCTCGGCACCGGCGAACGCGCCACCGCGCAGGGTCACCGCGACCCAGCCGGAGCGGCAGGCGTCCACCCCGACGACGGCCGGTCCGGCGCCTCCGGCCGCGGGCGGAGTGGACACGGCGTCCCGACGGGAAACCATCAGCCCGTCACCGCCGCCCGGTAGGGGCGGAAGAGCGCGCGATGTCCCCGCCCGCCGCGCCGAACCGCTCGTAGCCGAGGACGCCCATCGGCTCGGCCCACAGTCCGGCGGCGGCGATGGAGCCGAGCGGCGGTCCGGTGGGGCGGTCGGAGTACCAGCAGCAGGGCGGCCGCGCGTGGCCGGTCTGCCGGCGGAACGGCTCGGGGCGGCGCGACGCGTCGGGCATGGGGCTCACCGTACACAGTCCCTGACGGTCGGTGGCCGGTGCGGCCGCCGCCGGTCAACCAGGCACGGCCGCCTAAAAATTCGGTGGCCGGACACCGCCCGCCCCGCCACGCTTACTGGCCATGGAACACCAGTCCCACCAGATCCGCGCACAGCACACCCCCACCACGGTCACCGTCTACCAGGCGTACGGCCCGCACATCGGCCTGCCCGCGGCCCGCGACGGCCGGTTCCCCGCCGCCTGGAAGCGGGACCGGATGACCTGGATCAAACCGTCGTTCCTGTGGATGATGTACCGCTGCGGCTGGGGTCTGAAGGAGGGCCAGGAAACGGTCCTGGCCGTCGAGATCACCCACGAGGGCTTCGCCTGGGCGCTGCGCAACGCCTGCCTCTCCCATTACGTACGCGGCCTCCACCCCGACCAGGCGGCCTGGAAGCGCCAACTGCACCGGTCCGCCACCCGGGTCCAGTGGGACCCGGAACGCGACCTCCACCTCCGGCCGCTGCCGTACCGCTCCCTCCAGCTCGGCCTGGCGGGCGAGGCGGCCCGCCGGTACGCGGACGAGTGGACGGTGTCCATCACCGATGTCACGCCGCTGGCCCGCGAGGTCCACGCCCTCGTGCGGGCGGGAAACCTCGACGCGGCGGCCGGGCGTCTGCCCGATGAACGCCCCTACCCGGCGGCCGATGATCTTCTCTCCCACCTTCGGGTCGCGTAGCGGACGCATCCGGCGGCCGGCGGGGTGTGAAACCCGTCGCGAATCGAGTCCGCCACCTGGTGGAAGGACGGCCCGGAGATCGACACCGGGGAGCTGCGCACCGAGGACATCGCCACCGAGGTGTTCTTCTTCCTCGCCGCCGCCCACACCGAGAAGGCGGGCTCCTTCACCAACACCAACCGGACGCTGCAGTGGCATTTCCCCGCCAAGGATCCGGACGGCGAGGCGCGCAGCGATCTGTGGTTCATGTACCACCTGGGCCGGCGGATCCGGGAGCGGCTGGCGGGGTCCACCGATCCCATGGACCGGGCCATCCTCGACCTGACCTGGGACTACCCCACCGAAGGGCCGCTGGCCGAAGCCGTCGCCGAGGCCGTGCTCGCCGAGATCAACGGCCGTGCCACGGACGGCACCCCGCTCAGCGCGTACACCCAGCTCAAGGACGACGGATCCACCTCCTGCGGCTGCTGGATCTACTGCGGTGTGTACGCGGACGGCGTCAACCAGGCCGCCCGCCGCAAGCCGCACACCGAACAGGACTGGATCGCCGCCGAATGGGCCTGGTCCTGGCCCGCCAACCGCCGCATCCCCTACAACCGCGCCTCGGCCGACCCCTCGGGCGCGCCATGGAGCGAACGCACGGCTCTGGTGTGGTGGGACGAGCGCCAGGGGCGCTGGACCGGCCATGACATCCCGGACTTCATCCCCGACCGGGCGCCGTCGTACCGGCCGCCGGAGGACGCGAAGGGCCCGGACGCGCTCAGCGGTGTGGACCCGTTCATCATGCAGGCCGACGGCAAGGGCTGGCTGTACGCGCCGGCCGGGCTGGTGGACGGGCCGCTGCCGGTGCACTACGAACCGCAGGATTCACCCGTCCGCAATCCGCTCCACCTCGAGCAGCAGCGCAGTCCCGTGCGGCAGGTGTTCTCCCGGGAGCACAACCGCACGGCCCTGCTGGCGGCCTCGACGTGCACGCGTTTCGGTGTGTTCCACGCCGGAATGCGGTCGGCCGAGGGCCCGAAGTACACCGTCGTTCCGCAGCGCGAGCGGGTGGCGGCACGGGAGTCGCCGGAGGCGCGGCAGAGCTGAGGGGCTTGTCCATGGCGTTGACGCGCCCCTCCCTCCCCCTTATCTTTCGTTCGAAGTTCTGAGCGACGTACGGGATTTCGAACGACACGATTCGGAACGGGAGACGCATGCCCCGCACACGCTGGAGACTCGGCCTCACCATCGGCGCCCTGCTCGCCGGTACCGTCACCGCCGTCCCCACAGCCGCCGCCGGCGCTCCCGCGCACCCGGCGGCGGACGCCACCGACTACACGCTCTCCGTCGACCCGGCCGCCAAGGGCCCGGCGATCGACGACTCGATGTACGGGGTGTTCTACGAGGACATCAACCGCGCGGCCGACGGCGGTCTGTACGCCGAGCTGGTCCAGAACCGGTCCTTCGAGTACGACCCCGCCGACCACGCCTCGTACCGGCCCATGACCGCGTGGACCGAGACCGCGACCGGTGGCGCGACCGGGAAGGCCGAGGTCGTGGACGACGACGGCCGGCTGAACGAGCGCAACCGGCGCTATCTGCGGCTGTCGCTCGACGGCGGCGGATCGACGGCCCGGTACGGGGTGACCAACTCCGGCTACACCACCGGGATGGCCATCAAGGCGGGCGAGGCCTACGACTTCTCGGTGTGGGCGCGTACCGACCAGGCATCCGGCACACCGCTGACCATCGGCCTCGGCGACGGCTCCGGCGGCGACACGCTCGCGCGTCCGCTGCGCGCCACCGTGCGCGGCGACCACTGGGCCAAGTACACCGGCACCCTCACCGCCACCACCTCCAGCACCACCGGGCGGCTCACGGTCGCCGCGGGCGGCGGCGGCACGCTCCGCCTCGACATGGTCTCGCTCTTCCCCCGCGACACCTACAAGCACCGCCCGAACGGCATGCGCAAGGACCTCGCGCAGAAGATCGCCGCGCTGAAGCCGGGCTTCCTGCGCTTCCCCGGCGGCTGCCTGGTGAACACCGGCAGCCACGAGGCGTACGAGGCGCCCAACTGGCCGCGCAAGCGGTCCTACCAGTGGAAGGACACCGTCGGCCCGGTCGAGCAGCGCGCCGTCAACGCCAACTTCTGGGGCTACAACCAGTCCTACGGCATCGGCTACTACGAGTACTTCCAGTTCGCCGAGGACATCGGCGCGATGGCGCTGCCGGTGGTGCCCGCGCTGGTCACCGGCTGCGGCCAGAACAAGGCCACCGACGACCCGGCGCTGCTGAAGCGCCACATCCAGGACACCCTGGACCTCATCGAGTTCGCCAACGGCCCGGTGACCTCGACCTGGGGCAAGCTGCGGGCGAAGATGGGCCACCCGAAGCCGTTCGGCCTGACCCATCTGGAGGTGGGGAACGAGGAGAACCTGCCGGACGAGTTCTTCGCGCGGTTCACCGAGTTCCGCAAGGCCATCGAGGCCAAGTACCCCGGCATCACGGTGATCAGCAACTCCGGCCCCGACGACAGCGGGCAGACCTTCGACCGCGCCTGGGCACTGAACCGGGCGGCGGGCGTCGACATGGTCGACGAGCACTACTACAACAGCCCGCAGTGGTTCCTGGAGAACAACCAGCGCTACGACACCTACGACCGCTCGGGCCCGAAGGTGTTCCTCGGCGAGTACGCCTCGCAGGACAACAAGTGGTACAACTCGCTCACCGAAGCGGCGTACATGACGGGCCTGGAGCGCAACGCCGACGTGGTCAAGCTGGCGTCGTACGCGCCGCTGCTGGCGAACGAGAACGCGGTGCAGTGGCGGCCCGACATGATCTGGTTCGACAACTCCTCCTCCTGGGGCTCGACCAGCTACGAGACGCAGAAGCTGTTCATGAACAACGTCGGGGACGAGGTGGTGCCGAGCAAGGCGTCCGCCACCCCCGCCCCGAGCGAGCCGATCAGCGGCGCGGTCGGCCTGTCGACCTGGGCCACGAGCGCGGCGTACGACGACGTCAAGGTGACCGCCGCGGACGGTTCGACGCTGCTCAGCGACGACTTCTCGGGCGATGACGGGCAGTGGACCAAGGCCACCGGCACCGGCTCGTGGACGGTCCGGGACGGTGCGTACGTCCAGTCCGACACCGCCGCCGAGAACCCGATGGTCACGGCGGGCGACAAGGCGTGGCGCGACTACGACCTGCGGGTGAAGGCGACGAAGCAGTCCGGCAAGGAGGGCTTCCTCATCGCGTTCGGGGTCAAGGACACCGGCAACTACTACTGGTGGAACCTCGGCGGCTGGGGCAACACCCGCTCGGCCGTGGAGAAGGCGGTCGGCGGCGCCAAGCAGGCGATGATCGAGGACGGCACGAAGATCGAGACGGGGCGCACCTACGATGCCCGCGTCGAGGTGCGCGGCCGTCAGGTGACGCTGTACCTGGACGGCAAGAAGTGGGGCGGCTTCACCGACGACAAGGTGGCCGAGCCCTTCCGCCAGGTGGTGACGCGGGACAAGGCCACCGGTGAGCTGATCGTCAAGGTCGTCAACGCGCAGAGCACGGCCGCCCGCACCCGTATCGACCTGGGCGGCGGCAAGGTGGCGCGGACGGCGCGGCTGACCACGCTCCAGGGCGCGCCGGACGCGGTCAACACCGCTTCCGAGCAGCCGGTCAAACCGGTCGGGTCGAAGCTGGACGGGGTGGCGAACACCTTCACGTACACCTTCCCGGCGGACTCGGTCACGTTCATGAGGATCAAGACCAAGCGCTGATACGGGCAGGTCACGGGGCGGGTCCACAACGGGTCCGCCCCGCTGTCATGTGCTCAGTCCTCGCGGGCGGCGGCGCGCCGGGCGCTGTCGCGGCGCGGTTTGAGCGGGGCGTCCTGGTCGCTGAACAGCTCCGGGTGCTTGGCGCGGATCTTCTCCACATCGCTGAAGACCAGCCGCAGATGCGAGCGCAGCGCCCCGTCGGCCCGCTCCAGATCGCCTTCCTCCAGGAGGTCGACCACCTCCCGGTGCTGGCCGATGAGCAGCGACATCTGCTGGGTCATGGGCAGCGAGAGGCGGCGGGCCCGGTCCAGCTGGGCCTTGGCCTGGCTGACCACGGGCCACGCCGAGCCGTGTCCGCTCACCGCCATCAGCCGCTGGTGGAACTGCTCGTCCAGCTGGAAGAAGCCCGCCATGTCGGACTGCGCGTCGGCTTCCTCCTGCGCGATGAGCAGCACGCGCAGCTCCGCCACGTCGCGCGCGGTGGCCCTGCCGACGGCGTCGCGCAGCGCCGCGCACTCCAGGGCCTCCCGGATGAACTGGGCGGAGGCCACATCGCGCTCGCGGATGCGCGAGATGAACGTCCCCATCTGCGGATAGATGTCGACCAGCCCCTCGTCGGCGAGGAGGATCAGGCTCTCGCGGACCGGGGTGCGGCTGACGCCCAGCTCGGCCGCCAGGTCGTTCTCCGATACGGCCGAGCCGGGGGCCAGCTCCAGGCCGACGATGCGCGCGCGCAGCACCTCGTGGACGAGCTGCCGGGTGTTGCGCCCCCGGGAGCGTGCCGCGTGCAGTCCCTCCGCCGATCCCATCCGACCCCTTCCGAACCCTTGACCGAACTCGCTGACGTACTTGTATGGTAGCCGACCAGCAGCCCGGGCTCCACCCCGGAGCCGGCGCAGTGAGGAGCAGATGCATGGCCACGATCACGGAGGCGACGGTCATCGTCACCTCTCCCGGTCGCAACTTCGTGACCCTGAAGGTGACCACGTCGGACGGTGTGACCGGTCTCGGTGACGCGACGCTGAACGGGCGCGAGCTGGCGGTCGCCTCCTATCTGGAGGACCATCTCGTACCGCTGCTGATCGGCCGCGACCCCGCCCGCATCGAGGACATGTGGCAGTACCTCTACAAGGGGGCGTACTGGCGCCGCGGGCCGGTGACCATGACCGCGATCTCGGCGGTCGACACCGCGCTGTGGGACATCAAGGGCAAGGTCGCCGGGATGCCGGTGTACGACCTGCTGGGCGGCAAGGCCCGCGACGGGGCCATGGTCTACGGCCACGCCAGCGGCGGCGACATCCCCGAGCTGCTGGACGACGTCGCCCAGTTCCAGGAGATGGGCTACCGCGCGATCCGCGCCCAGGCGGCCGTCCCCGGTTCGCCCGGGACCTACGGCATCCGCCACGGCACGGTCGCCACGGTCTACGAGCCCGCCACCGGCGCCCTCCCCGAGGAGCAGCCGTGGTCGACCGAGGCGTATCTGGACTTCGCGCCGCGCTATCTGGAGGCGGTCCGAGAGCGGTTCGGCTTCGGCTTCCACCTGCTGCACGATGTGCACCACCGGCTCAGCCCCACCGAGGCGGGGCGGCTCGGCCGCAGCGTGGAGGATCTGCGGCTGTTCTGGATGGAGGACCCCACCCCCGCCGAACTCCAGGACTCCTTCCGCCAGATCCGCCAGTCGACCACCACCCCGATCGCGGTCGGCGAGGTGTTCAACTCCATCTGGGACTGCCAGCAGCTCATCACCGAACGGCTCATCGACTACATCCGCGCCTCGGTCGTGCACGCCGGCGGCATCACCCATCTGCGGCGGATCTTCAACCTCGCCGAGCTGTACCAGGTGCGCACCGGTTCGCACGGCGCCACCGATCTGTCGCCGGTGAGCATGGCCGCCGCCGTCCATCTGGACGTCACCGTGCCCAACTTCGGCATCCAGGAGTACATGGCGCACGACCCGCTCACCCATGAGGTGTTCCGGCCGACGTACGAGCTGCGCGACGGCGCGCTGCACCCCTCCGAGGCGCCCGGCCTCGGCATCGAGCTGGACGAGGAGGCCGCCGCCCGCTTCCCGTACGACCCGAAGTACCTGCCGGTCAGCCGCCGTACCGACGGGTCGGTGCACGACTGGTGAGCGCGACACAGCGGCTGTCCCTGGCCACCCTGCCCGCCGTACCGGCGGCGTCGCGCCCGCCGGTCGATCCGCGCGCGCTGCGCCCGCGGATCGTGCACCTGGGCATCGGCGCCTTCCACCGCGCCCACCAGGCGCTCGCCACACAGACCGCCGAGGCGGCGCACGGCGGCGGATGGGGCATCGCCGGGGTCACCCAGCGCAGCCGTGCGGTGGTGGACGCGCTGCGCCCGCAGGACGGTCTGTACTCGTTCACCGAGCGGCGGCCCGAGGGCCCGGCCACCCGGGTGGTCGGCGCGGTGACCGAGGTGCTGCACGCCGCCGACGACAGCGCCCGGCTGATCGGGCTCCTGGCCTCGGCGGACGTCACCGTGGTGACGCTCACCGTCACCGAGAAGGGCTACCGGCGCGACCCGGCCGGCGGCGGTCTGGCGCTGGAGGACCCGCTCGTACGGGCCGACCTCGAAGGCGCCGCCCCCGCGACCGTCGTCGGGCAGCTCGCCGCGGGGCTGCGCGCCCGGCTGCGGGCGAGCGGTGCGCCGCTGTCGGTGGTGTCCTGCGACAACATGGCGGGCAACGGCGCGGTCCTGCGACGGCTGGTACGGGACTTCGTGGCGGCGAGCGCGTGGGACGAGCGCGATCGCCTCCTGGACTGGATGACCGGCTCGGTGGCCTTCCCCGCCACCGTCGTCGACCGCATCGTGCCCGCCACCACCGACGCCGACCGCGAGACCGCGGCCCGTGCGCTCGGCGTGGCGGACGAGGGCGCGGTGACCGGCGAACCGTTCACCCAGTGGGTGCTCCAGGACATCTTCGCCACCGACCGCCCGCGCTGGGAGGAGGCGGGCGCCCGGTTCGTCGCCGATGTGGCCCCGTACCAGTCCGCCAAGCTCCGGCTGCTCAACGGCGCGCACTCGCTCATCGCCTACCGGGGCCTCGCCGAGGGCCGCGAGACCGTGGCCGACGTCCTCGCCACGCCCTGGGGCGAGGCGGCCGTGCGCGCCTACTGCGCGGAGGCGGCGCAGAGCCTGCCGCCGGCCGAGGGCCTGGACCTGGCCGGGTACATCGACAGCCTCGTCGTCCGCTTCGCCAACCCCGCCATGCACCACCGGATCCGGCAGATCGCCATGGACGGATCCCTGAAGATCCCCGAACGGTGGCTGGCCCCGCTGCGCGAGCTGCGCGCCGCCGGACGGGACACCCCGGAACTGGTCTCGGCCCTCGCCGCCTGGGCCCTCGTCACCCGCGACCACCCCCTGGACGACCCCGAGGCCGAAGCGCTGCGCCGGGCCTGGGACGCCCGGCCCCCGCGCGACGCCCTGCGCCGTCTGCTGAGCCTGCTGGGCGCCGAGGACCTGGCGGACGACACCTCCCTGATCGCCTCCGTGACGGCGGAGCTGCCCTCCGGCGCCCGGACGCGCTGACCTCACGCACCACCCCTTCGAAGGACCTTCAAAGGAGAGCCGCCTTGAAGACCCCCAGAGTCGCCACCACCCCCACCGGCCCGCCGGCCCAGGACGAGTCCGCCACCGCGCCACCGCGCCCGCGCGGCCTGCGGCACAACACCCGCTGGCTGATGGTCTTCCTCTGCTTCCTCGGCATGACCGTCAACTACGTCGACCGCGCCACCATCTCCCTCTCCCTGCCCTACATGACCGATGACCTGCACATCGGTCCCGAGTGGCAGGGCGTCATCCTCAGCATGTTCTTCGTGACCTACGCGCTGGGCCAGCTGCCCGCCGGGGCGCTGATCGACCGGTACGGCGAGAAGAAGATGTTCGCGATCGGCGGGCTGATCTGGTCGGTGGTCACCATCGCCACCGGATTCGTCCGCGGCATCGGCAGCCTGCTGTTCGCGCGGCTGGCCCTCGGCGCGGGCGAGGCACCGGCGTACCCCTCGTGCGCCAAGTCCGTCTCCCGCTGGTTCCCGGTCCGCGAACGGGCGCTGGCCAACAGCGTCTGGGACAACGGAGCCCGGGCCGGTACCGCGGTCGCCGCCCCGGTGGTGACCGCGCTGATCGCCTGGCAGGGCTGGCGGATGGCGTTCTGGGTCACCGGCGCGGTCGCCCTGCTGTGGGTCGCGCTGTGGCTGAAGGCGTACCGGGAGCCCTCGGCGGCCGGCGGTATCAGCGCCGAGGAGCGCGCCTACGTCGCGGCGGGCGGCGCCCGGCTGGAGGAGGCCTCCGCCGAGGACACGGCCGGCAGGCCCGAGGATGCGGCGCCGGAAGAGCCCGCGGTGCGCTGGCGCGACCTGTTCCGGTACCGCACGGTCTGGGGCATGATGATCGGCTTCTTCTGCCTCAACTACGTGATCTACTTCTTCATCACCTGGTTCCCCAGCTACCTCGTCGACGCCCGCGGCTTCGACCTGCTGAAGCTCGGCTTCTACGGCGCCCTGCCCGGCGTCGTCGCCATCGGCGGCAGTCTGCTCGGCGGCTGGACCAGCGACACCCTGCTGCGCCGCGGCTGGTCGGTCACCCGGGCCCGTAAGACCTGCCTGGTGTGCGGAATGCTCTTCTCCTCGGTCATCGCCTTCGCCGTGCTCGTCCCGAGCGCCATGTGGGCCCTGGCGCTGCTGTCCGTCAGCTACGCCAGCCTGGCCTTCTCCGCCGCCTCGGTGGCCAGCCTGCCCGCCGACGTCGCGCCCACCCCGCGCCATGTGGCCTCGCTCGGCGGCATCCAGAACTTCGCGTCCAACCTGGCCGGTGTGCTCGGCTCGACCACCACCGGACTGCTGCTGGGCTTCTTCAACCACTCGTTCGTCGCCCCGCTGATGCTGTCCGGCGCGCTGTGCGTGGTCGGCGCCCTCACCTACGGCCTGGTCATCAAGCGCGTCGAACCCCTGCGGATGTCCGCCGCCTGAGCCCGGGCCGTCACCGGGGGCGTCACCGAGGACGTCACAATGGGTCCATGTCCCGACGCACGCGCCGTACCGCCCCCGTGACCTGCCCCTGCGGACTGCCCGCGCCGTACGCCGACTGCTGCGGCCGCCTCCACCGGGGGGAGGCCCGGGCGGCCACGGCCGAGCAGCTGATGCGGTCCCGGTACAGCGCCTTCGCGGTACGGGACGAGGCGTACCTGCTCCGCAGCTGGCACTCGACGACCCGGCCGCCCCGGCTCGAACTCGACCCGGGGCCGCGGTGGGTGCGGCTGGAGATCCTCGGTACGACGGACGGCAGCGCGTTCCATTCGACGGGCACGGTGGAGTTCCGCGCGCACTACGTGGACGGTGGGCGCACAGGCGAGCAGCACGAGAACAGCCGCTTCACCCGGGAAGGGGGCGCGTGGGTGTACGTGGACGGGGTGTCCCTGCCCTGACGCGCCCCCATCGGCGGCAGCCGAACGGCGTTTGTTCTCCATGATGTCGCCCACGCCTTCTGGCGCGCCGTCACCTCCATGGCGATGCTGGGGCGCTGTGCGTGGAAACCACGCGCGTCCCATGGCCCCATGGAGTTGCCATGTCCCCTGTCGCGTTCACCAGACCCGTGGCGGCGCTGGCCGCCGCCTGTGCCCTCGTGCTGGGTGCCGTAGACCAGGCCGCCGCCGACAGCACCCCGGTCCCGGCGCCCGAACCCCTCCCCCGCTCCTCGTCGGAGATGCTGCGGCCGGTCGCCCCACCGGCCGCCGTCAATCCCGCTCCCGGCGCGCGGTCGATCGCCGACGGCGACGGCATCCGGACCGCCCGCTCGTCGCGGCCGGTGGCCCCGGGGGTGCGGCTGACCTCGTACGACCGGCTGGAGTCGGACAAGTGGCTGCGCGCCGACGCCCTGTCGGTGGACCTCACCGGCGCCACGAAGGTCGACTATCTGCACCCGGACAAGGTCGCCCTGCGCAAGCCCGTCTCCCAACTGGCCCAGGAGCATGACGCCGGGCCGGGACGCCGCACGGTCGCCGCGATCAACGGCGACTTCTTCGACATCAACCAGACCGGCGCCCCCGAGGGCACGGGCATCGGCGACGGGCGGATCGTCAACTCCGCCGCCTCCGGCTCCGGCAACGCGGTCGGCATCGGTCCGGCCGCCGCGGGACGCATCCTCCAGCTGTACTTCGACGGCACGCTGACCCTCCCGGACGGTCAGCGTCCGCTCGCTGCGATCAACGCCGCGAACGTCCCGGCGGGCGGCATCGGCGCGTACAACGCCCAGTGGGGCGAGGCGGACCGGGCGCAGACCGTGGACGGGGCGCGGCGCACCGCCGAGGTCACGGTCGCGGACGGCAAGGTCACCGCGGCGGCCGGAGCTCCCGGCAAGGGGGCGATCCCGGAGGGCGCCACGGTGCTGGTGGGGCGTGACGCGGGGGCGGACGCCCTCGGCAGGCTGGCGGTCGGGGACGCGGTGTCGTGGGAGTACCGGCCCCGTACCGACAGCGGCGACACCCCGCGCACGGCGGTCGGCGGCCGTGAACTTCTCGTCGTGGACGGCGCACCGGTCGGCCACGAGGGCGAGGGCAACAACACCGCGGCGCCGCGCACCGCCGTCGGCTTCTCCCGGGACGGGCGGACGATGCAGGTCCTCACCGTGGACGGGCGGCAGGCGGACAGCGGCGGGGTCACCCTCACCGAGCTGGGCCGGATGATGAAGGACGCGGGCTCCTACAGCGCGCTCAACCTCGACGGCGGCGGCTCCTCCACGCTTCTCGCGCGCGAACCCGGCAGCGACACGGGCCGGGTGGAGAACAGCCCGTCCGACGGCAGCGAGCGGCCCGTGCCCAACGGGCTCGCCTTCACCGCCCCCGACGGCAGCGGCCGGCTCCGGGGCTTCTGGGTGGAGACGGCGACCGGCGCGGCCGACGCGCCCACCGTCGATCCGGTCCGGGGCGGCCACCCGGAGCGGGTGTTCCCGGGGCTGACCCGCCGTCTCACCGCCGCGGGCTACGACGAGACGTACGGCCCGGCCGAGGGCGCGCCGCACTGGCAGACGGCCGACCCCCGGGTCGGACGGGTCGCCGCCGACGGTACGTTCACCGCGCGCCACGGCGGCGACACGGCGGTCGTCGCACGGCGCGGGGCCGCCCGCGGCTCCCTCGAGCTGAGCGTGCTGGACGAACTGGACCGGATCCGGCCCACCACCCGGCTGATCGGGCTCGCCGACGCCGGGGCCACCGGCCGCTTCGGGATCGTCGGCCTGGACGCGCACGGCACCAGCGCACCCATCGAGCCGTCCGACGTCCGGCTGAGTTACGACCACGCGCTGTTCGACATCGCCCCGGACCCGGCGACCGGGAACTTCACCGTCAAGGCCCGCGGCGACCGGGCCGCGGGCCAGGTCGAGGTCGCGGTCGGCGGCGCCGTCACCGTGCTCGCCGTCACCGTGGGCCTCACCGACCAGCCGGAGGCGTCCTTCGACGACGCCGGGCGCTGGACGTTCAGCCAGGCCCGCGCCTCCGGTTCGGCGAAGGCCACGCCCGACGGCCACAGCGGCACCGGGCTGGAGCTGACCTACGACTTCGGCCAGTCCACCGCCACCCGCGCCGCCTATGTCACCCCGCCGGAGCCGATCGCGGTGGACGGTCAGCCGCAGTCGTTCGGCCTGTGGATCAAGGGCGACGGCAAGGGGGCGTGGCCGACCCTCCACCTGAAGGACGCGGCGGGCTCGGACCAGTTGCTGCGCGGCCCGTACATCACCTGGACCGGCTGGCGACATGTCGACTTCGCGGTTCCGGCCGGGATCGCGTATCCGCTGAAGGTGAGCCGCTTCTACCTCGCGGAGACGGCCGCCGGCCGTCAGTACACGGGCGGTGTCACCCTCGACGACCTCACCGCCCGGGTGCCGCCCGCCGTCGGCCTGCCGAAGGAGGACGTCCGCCCCGATCCGCTCATCACCACGGCCGCGCGCACCGAGGGCCGGGACTGGCGGTTCGCGGTGATGTCGGACGCCCAGTTCGTGGCCCGCGCCCCGGACAGCCCGATCGTGGCCCAGGCCCGCCGCACCCTGCGGGAGATCAAGGCGGCGAAGCCCGACTTCCTCGTCGTCAACGGCGACTTGGTCGACGAGGGGTCCCCCGCCGATCTCGCCTTCGCCCACCGGGTGCTCACCGAGGAGCTGGGCGATGACCTGCCCTGGACTTACGTGCCGGGCAACCACGAGGTGATGGGCGGCTCGATCGGTGACTTCATGGCCGAATTCGGTCCCGCGCACCGCACGTTCGACCATCGGGGCACCCGGTTCATCACGCTCGACACATCGAGCCTGCGGCTCCGGGGCGGCGGCTTCGACCAGGTCAAGGAGTTGCGGGAGCGGCTGGACGCGGCCGCCGCCGATCCCGCCATCGGTTCGGTGATGGTGATCGAGCACGTCCCGCCGCGTGATCCCACCCCGCAGCAGGGCAGCCAGCTGAGTGACCGCAAGGAGGCCGCGCTGCTGGAGAACTGGCTGGCCGACTTCCGCCGCACGACGGGCAAGGGCGCGGCGTTCATCGGCAGCCACGTGGGCACCTTCCACGCCTCGCGGGTGGACGGCGTCCCGTATCTGATCAACGGCAACGCGGGCAAGAACCCGGCCACCCCGGCCGCGCAGGGCGGCTTCACCGGCTGGTCGATGGTGGGCGTCGACCCCGTCTCGCCCCGGCAGCGGGCGGCGGCGCGCCATGCCCCGTGGAGAGGCGGGCCCGACTGGGTGTCGGTGCAGACCCGGGCCCATGTGGACGGGCTCACCGTCACCGCCCCGGCCGAGTTGCGCACCGGGCAGGACGCCAACGTCACGGCGGCGGTGATCCAGGGCGAGGGGGCCGGTGCCCGCACGGTGCCGGTCGGCTGGCCGCTCAGCGCGGACTGGACCGGCTCGCGACACGTCTACGTCGGCGACGTGACCCACGCCCGGCACCCGGCCCGCTATGTCGCCGCGTTCGACCCGGCGACCGGGAAGCTCACCGCGCTGCGCCCGGGTACGGCGACCCTCACGGTGACCGTGAACGGCGCGACGGCGCAGGCGCGCTTCTCGGTCACGGCGGCGGCCCGGGGCGAGGCTCCCGCGGCGTGAACGGGCCGGTGCAGGCGGGGGCTACGGCGGCCCCCGCCCCACCGGCATCAGGCGTCCCAGACCCGGCGGACCTGTTCGAAGCGGGTCGGCAGCGGCGGACGGCGCGCGGCGTACCGGGCGTTCGTACGGTGGACGAAGCGGCGCCACGAGAGCACCAGTCCCTGCCGGGTGATGGGCAGCCCGGCGGCGACGGTCACCCCGTTGTCATGGGTGTGGTGCACCGTGAGCAGCAGCGCGTCCGGGATGGATCCCTCCAGTTCGGTGCACAGCTCCTTGCGCACCAGCAGCCAGCGGCGCAGGACCAGGATCGTTCCCGCGTCCAGACCGTGCCGCCGGGGGATCCGGTGCTTGCCGTGTTCGATGGTCACCCATCCCGCGTCCAGGTCGAGCGAGGACATGGTGCAGCGCAGCAGACCGCCGTAGCGGGCGCCGCTGGCCCGGGCCAGGCCCACGATCACCGCGAGCCGCACCGTCTCCGGCTTCGCGCCGCTCTCCAGGGCCTGCACCGACAGCAGCCGCCAGATCCACTCGGCCTCCGCGGCAGACACCACCGGACGCGGATACCGGTCCTTCGCCGTCTCAGCCGTCTCGCCCGCTTCCGCCGTCACACCGTCACCTTCTTCTGATAGTCCGCTTGGCACATTATTTATGTCATCGGGCGGGTCACAACCCCAGATCGCTGAGACCCGGGTGGTCGTCCGGTCGGCGCCCGAGCGGCCAGTGGAACTTGCGGTCCGCCTCCGTGATGGCCAGATCGTTGATGGACGCGTGGCGCTGCGTCATCAGCCCGTCGGCGCCGAACTGCCAGTTCTCGTTACCGAAGGAGCGGAACCAGTTTCCGGACGCGTCATGACATTCGTAGGCGAAACGCACCGCGATGCGATTGCCCTCGTGGATCCACAGCTCCTTGATGAGCCGGTATTCCAGCTCTTTCGCCCACTTTCGGGTCAGAAAGTCGACGATTTCCGGACGGCCGTGCGGGAATTCCGTACGGTTGCGCCAGCGGGAGTCGACGGAGTAGGCCAGGGCCACCCTTTCGGGGTCGCGGGAATTCCAGGCGTCCTCCGCCTGACGGACCTTCTGGATCGCGGTTTCCCGGGTGAACGGCGGAAGCGGCGGGCGCTCGGTCACATTCTCTCCCTGTGCGATGGTCAATGGATGCCGATCCACACGGTACGGTCGACGCGTGCGTCTCCTGCTGATGTCGGACACCCATCTCCCGCGCCGGGCCAAGGAACTGCCGGGGGAACTGCTGGACCATGTGGCCCGCGCCGATGTGGTCATCCACGCGGGCGACTGGGTCGACACCGCCACCCTCGATCTGCTGGAGGCGCGCTCGCACCGGCTGATCGGCGTGTACGGCAACAACGACGGGCCCGAACTGCGGTCGCGGCTGCCGGAGGTGGCGTACGCGGAGCTGGGCGGGCTGCGCTTCGGGGTGGTGCACGAGACGGGCGCGGCGCAAGGGCGTGAGCGGCGCTGCGCGGAGCGGTTCCCGGAGCTGGACGTGCTGGTGTTCGGCCACAGCCACATTCCGTGGGACTCCACATCGGCCGACGGACGGCTCCGGCTGCTCAACCCCGGCTCCCCCACCGACCGGCGACGGCAGCCGTACTGTACGTTCATGACGGCCGCGATCGAGGCCGGGCGGCTCACCGCCGTGGAGCTGCACCGGCTGCCGCCCCGCCGCTGAAGCCGCCGTTCCCCCGGGCGTGACCCTTCCGCCCGTTCCTCTCATTTCTCGTCGAGCCCTCTCGTCGAGCCCTCTCGTCGCATGCTCACTTCTCTCATCAGCCCCTGTCCTGTCCCCCTCCGTGGTGCTGAAGAGGAGTGACCGATGACGGTACGGAGTGCTGCTTCCGTACGGCGCCCGGCGCTGGCCGCCGTGTCGCTGGCCATGTTCTGCGTCCAGCTGGACGCCTTCGCGCTGAATCCGGCGCTGCCCCGGATCGGCCGGGATCTGGGGACCGGCGGCGGGCTGTCGTGGGTGGTCGGCGGCTACCTGCTGGCGGCGGCCTCGCTGATGCTGGGTGCCGGGCGGCTGGGCGATGTGCTGGGGCGGCGCGTGCTGCTGACGGCGGGCCTCGCGGTGTTCGGGGGCGCCTCGCTGGTGTGCGCGCTCAGCCCCTCGCTGCCGGTGCTGGTGGGCGCCCGGGCCGTCCAGGGAGCGGGCGGCGCGCTGGCCATGCCGGTGGGGCTGGCCCTGCTGACGCACACCTATCCGCCCGCGCTGCGCGGACGGGCCCTGGGGTGGGCGATGGGCGTCGGGGGTGTCGCGACGGCGTGCGGCCCGTTCGTGGGCGGGGTGCTGACCGAGGCCGTGTCGTGGCGTGCGGTGTTCTGGCTCAATGTGCCGGTCGCCGCGCTCGCGGCGGGCTGCGCGGTGCGGGCGGCGGAGCCCCGGGACGGCAGCGCGCCACGCCCGGTGGACGGGAAGGGCCTGGTCGCGGCGACCGCGGCGGTGGGGGCACTCGCGGTGGGCATCGACCGCGGGCCGGTGTGGGGCTGGGCGTCGGGGCGCACGGTCGCCGCCCTGACCCTGACCGTCGCCCTGTTCATGGTCTTTCTGCGGTGCGAACGGGCAGCGCCGAGCCCCCTGGTGAGCCCGGCCCTTCTGCGCAACCGGCCCTTCGTGGCGCTCACGGCGGCGGGGGCGGTGGCCAATGCCGCGACCGTGGTGTTCCTCTTCGTGGTGCCGATATCGCTGCAGGGGCCGTGGCGGCTGTCGGCGGCGGCCGCCGGGGCGGCCTTCCTCGCCCCCGCCGCGGCCATGTCCGTGGCCGGTCCGCTGGCCGGGCGGATCGGTCCGGCGAGGGCGGTCGGGACGATGGCGGGGTGTCTGGGCCTGGGCGGGGCGGGGCTGTGCGCGGCGCCGACGGCGACCTCGCTGGCGGGCTACGTGCTGGTGGCCACGGGCTGCGGGGCGGCCCTCGGGGTGGCGGGTGCCCTGACGCTCATCGCCACCCAGGCGGCCGCGGGCCCGGAGCTGGCGGGCGAGGCGTCCGGCGTGACCAAGACGGCCATCACGACCGCGGCCGGTCTCGGTGTGGCCCTGTGCGCCCCCGCCCCCGGGACGTCCCTGACCCTGGCCGGTGTGAGCTGTCTGGCCGCCGCCCTGCCGCTCGCCGCCGGGGCGCGCCGCGGCCTGACGCGCCTCCGGTGAGGGTACGGATTGAAGCCGCGGCTTGATTGCGACAAAGTGAACATAAGGCTCATATCCCTTATCCGGCTCGGTGGCCGCGCACCGAACCCCGACCCGACGAGGGCGCCATGTCGTACTACGGCGACGAGAACACTCCCCCGATGGGTACGCCCGTCCACGCCTCCCCCAGGAGCGCGCCGGGCGTACTGCGCGCCCATGACGCCGGCCTGCTGGTGGTGCGGCTCGGGGTCGGGCTGATCGTCGCCGCGCGAGGGGCGCAGCATCTGTTCGGCTGGTGGGGCGGGCTCGGGATCTCCCGGACCGCCGTGGAATTCGCCCACCTCGGCTACCCGGCGCCCCGGGCGATGGCCGTCTGCGCGGGGCTCACCGAAACCCTGGGCGGACTGGGGCTCGCCGTGGGGCTGCTCACGCCGCTGGCCGGAGCCGCCGTGGCGGGCACGATGGCCAACGCGGTCGCCGCCACCTGGAAACTCGGACTCTTCGGCGGTTTTGAGTTTCCGCTGCTCATCGGCGTCTGTGCGGCCGGGCTCGCGCTCACAGGGTCGGGCCGGATCGCCATCGACGCGCTCATTCCGGGCCTGCGGTCGCAGCGGATCGGCTACGGTGTGGCGGCGCTCGTCCTCGCGGCGATCCTGGCGACGGTCACGATCCTGCTGCGCACCTGACGCGGCGCCCCGATCCGTCCGGCTTCCGGTGAACGGGGCGCGGCGGTTCTCCGTATGGCTCTGTACGCGCCCTGGCAGGCGGGGCGCGGACCGAAGAACCCTACGGAGGACCAGCTCATGAGTGAACGGTTCACTCCTCCCATCCAAGCCCTTCCGGACGGGGATGCCGAAGTCCGTCTGGTGCTCCATCTGCCGTGGGACGTGGTGTCCGCACTGGGTCAGGAGGCCGGGCGGCTGGCCGCCCAGATGCACCGGCCGGTGAGCCTGGACGAGGCGGTCAGCCACCGGCTGCGCACCCAGGCCATGGGCGCGACCCACGCCAAGCCGCCCCAGCTGGAGCGGAACCAGCCCGCGCCCACGCCGTCCCCCTCGGCGCAGCCCGCGCCCCGCTCCCCCGGCGAACAGGCCCGCCAGGCGATCGACAAGATCAACGGTTCCGCCCCCTCCTCCAACGGCAGTCAGAACGGGGCCACGCACGGCGGGGCCGGTCAGGGCGGCTCGCAGAGCGGCACCGAGACCTCCGGCCCGCCGCCCGGTGCCACCACCGCGGACACCCCGCCCGCCGACCGCGGAATCCTGGAACGGCCCGCCCGGGCCACCGGCCCGGTGAACGGCACCGGGCACGGCCCGGGGTCGCTGAACGGCACGGCCACCGAGATGCCGAGATGAGCACCACGGCGTAGCCGCCGTATGCGTGAGGGTGCCGTCCGGCGCGGACGGCACCCTCACGCATACGTCAGCCGCCCCTCAGACGACCTTGACGACGTCGAGCGACCGGTTCAGGAAATCGACGAGCTGCCGCACCCTGATCTCGTCCGCCGTGTCCAGCTCGATGGTGATCCTTCGCAGCCCGTCGACGGGCGCGGCGACGTCCATGGTGAGCACGTCGAACTGGCGATGCGCCAAGATCAGGGAAACCCGGGCCACCGCCAAGGGCACGGCGACGACATCGAGGCGCAGGAGCGTTGCTGAGTGTGTTGCGGCTGGCATGAGGACACGGTTTCAAGGGTGCGGGCCGCGCACAACAAAAGTGCGCGCAGCGATGCGCGGACGCTCTTTGCGGGAAGTCCATCGGGGCGAGGAGTGACCGTTGCGGGAAGTGCCGCTTACACTTGCGGCATGTCGGCGCCCGTACATCTCGACTCGGTCGATCTGCGGATCCTGGAGCTGTTGCGAGCCGACGGGCGGCGCACCGTTCGGGACATCGCTCGCCTGGTGCAGCTCTCCCCGGCGCCGGTCCGGCGGCGCATCGCGCGCCTGGAGGAGTCGGGGGTCATCACCGGCTACACGATCACCACGGATCAGGCCAAGCTCGGCCAGGGCCTTCAGGCCGTCACCGAGCTGCGATTCACGGGGGACACGGACATCCACGACATCGTGGAGTTCGCGTCGACGCTGCCGGAGGTCGACGAGGTGCTGACGCTCACCGGCGATGTGGACGCACTCGTCCGGCTGCATGTCGACAGCGTCGACGACCTGCAGAAGGTGGTCAACCGGTTGCGCCGCAAGGGCGCCGGTGTGCTGCAGACGAAGACGCTGATCGTCATCGACTCCTGGCAACGCGGAACGCCCGTGCCCTGAGCGGGTCAGGGCACGGTGCGGGACCGTTCAGGCCTCTTCGTCGTCCATGAGCGCGAGCAGCGGCTCCCGCTCGTCCTCGGGGACGTAGACGGCGTAGTACTCGTAGAGCTTGCGCCGCGAGATGCGGGCCGCCGCCGGGCCGTCCCCCTGCCGGATCGCCTCCAGCACCTCCTGGTGGTGCTGGAGCGACTCGCGCATGAGCGCCGTGCTGTTGTGCGCGTGGACGACCTTGTCCGAGATCAGAGTGAGGACGGCGCCCCGGACCACCTGGTTGCAGACCTCGATGAGGGAGTTGCGGCTGGCCACCGCCACCGCCTCGTGGAAGGCGACGTCCGCCTTGCTGAACTCCTCGTACCCGGTCTCGATCGCCTCCGACATGACGGCGAGCGTCCGTTCCATGGCGGACAGCTCCTCCTCGGAGCGCAGCCGGGCCGCCAGCAGGCTCGCCGACCCGTCGAGGATCATGCGGAACGAGATCAGCTCGGCCATCGACATGTTGTCGAACTGGACGAGCCGGGTCATCTCCTTGGTCAGGCCGGCCGGTGAGAACGGCAGGATCTCCGGGCCGTTGGGGTCCCCCGGGCGCGAGCGGACGAGTCCGTTGCTCTCCAGCACGCGCAGGGCCTCCCGCACGGTGGGCCGGCTCGCCCCGAACTGTGTCACCAACTCCCGCTCGCTCGGCAGCCGCTGACCGGGCTTCAGGTCACCTCGCGCGATC
Source organism: Streptomyces sp. NPDC007983 (assembly GCF_042958345.1). Lineage (NCBI taxonomy): Bacteria > Bacillati > Actinomycetota > Actinomycetes > Kitasatosporales > Streptomycetaceae > Streptomyces > Streptomyces sp. NPDC007983. The sequence goes on along the minus strand of NZ_JBIBJI010000026.1, from coordinate 34,916 downwards.
GCCTGCTCGATCTGTTCGACGATGCGCTGGTAGAGCCGTACCGGCGAGACCTGCCGGAACTGTGCCCCGTCGCTCAAGGCTTCTCCCCTTCGGGCGTGGTCGATGTCGTCTTCTTCTCCCCCGTGGGCGCCCCGAGGGCGTGGTCCGGCCAGCGCGGGACCGCCTCGGCAGGCCGGTTCCGTTCGTACCATGCCGCCGCCCGCAGGACGCCGAGATCATCGAAACGGCGCCCCGAGATCTGCACCCCGATGGGCCGGCGGTCCGCCATGAAACCGCAGTTGACGGTGGCCGCGGGCTGTCCCGACATGTTGTACGGCGCGGTGAAGCCGATGTGCGCCATGGTCTTCGCGTCCCCCGGGAACGGCATCGGCCGCTCGGCGGGGAACGCCGCCACCGGGGCCACCGGCGAGAGCACCAGATCGTAGGGGAGCGTCGCCGCCACGGTCCGCGCCTGGATGCGCATGATCTGCTGGTAGCACTGAAGGACCTTCGTGCCCGGTATATCCGCGCCGCCCTGACACCATCGGATGATGTGAGGGTGGACGCGCAGCCGGGCCTCGGGGGTCAGCTCGCGGAAGTCGTTCCAGGACCGCACCCGCCAGAACAGGTCCAGGTCGTCCAGGAGCTCTTGGGTCATGAACCGCTCGACGGGCTCCACGACGGCCCCCGCCGCCTCGAAGACCTCGGCCGCGTGGTTCACCGCGGCCAGGATCTCGGCGTCGCACGGCTCCCCGCAGCCCGCCTCAAGGTGGACCCCCACCCGCAGTCCCCGCACCCCGCCGTCCAGCGCCGACCAGTCGATGTCCTGCGGCGGCAGGCTCGACCAGTCCCGGGGATCCGGCTGACTCAAAACCCGCATGAACAGGGCCGCGTCCGCCACGGTGCGCGTCAGGGGACCGGCCGCGCGCCCCAGGTACGGGGTGTCCAGCGGGATCCGCCCGTAGCTGGGCTTGAGCGTGGCGAGGCCCAGCCAGGTGCCCGGCAGCCGGATCGACCCTCCGATGTCGGTGCCGACGTGGAGCGGGCCGTATCCCCCGGCGGCCGCCGCCCCCGCGCCGGAGCTGGAACCGCCGGTGGTCCACTCCGGGTTCCAGGGGCTGCGGGAGATGCCGTGGCGGCTGGAGACCCCGGAGGAGAGCATGCCCCAGTCCGGCATCACGGTCGACCCGAGGATCACCCCGCCGGATTCGAGGACCCGCGCGGTGATGGGCGCGTCCGCCTCGGGGAGGACCGGCTCGGTGCCCGCGTTGCCCGAGGGCATGGGCACGCCCCTGCGGGCGACGTTCTCCTTCAGGGTCACCGGCACGCCGTCGATGAGCCCGAACGGTTCACCCGCGGCCCATCGGGCCTCGCTGGCCTGGGCCGCCTTGCGGGACTCGTCGGGATCGCGCACCCAGAACGCGTTGAGCACACCCTCCCGCGCCTCGATCACCGACTGGACGGCGTCGTGCACCTCGACCGGCGACAGCGTGCGGTCGGCGAATCCGGCGATCATCTCGACGGCCGGTATGGCGGCCAGGTTCTGTTCCGTGAGCACCCGCACTCTCCTTCGGTCGCGATACCCGGGGCGTTCGAACCCTTGACAGGAACAGCTTCAGTCGCCACGGTACCTGGCAAGTGAGCTTACTGGTCAGGCCAGTCATAGCGGAAGGGTGGCGTCGATGACGCGGGACACCAAAGTCGTACGGCTCGCGGTCATTCCGGGCGACGGAATCGGCCCGGAGGTCGTCGCGGCGACCGTGCCCGCGGTCCGGGCCGCCCTGGAGGCCGACGGCCACCGGCTCGATGTGACCTCGTTCGACTGGGGAGGCGAGCGGTTCCTCCGGCAGGGCGCGGCGATGCCGGCCGACGCGGCCGACCAGGTCAAGAAGACGGACGCCGTGTTGTTCGGCGCCGTCGGACGCCCCGATGTGCCCGAGCACGAACTGGTCTGGGGCCTGATCATCGGCCTGCGGCAGCAGCTCGACCTCGCCGTGAACCTGCGCCCGGTGCGCGCGTTCCCCGGCGTCCCCACCAAGGTGCGCGACACCGATGGCGTGGACCTGGTGATCGTGCGCGAGAACACCGAGGGCGAGTACGTCGGCGCCGGCGGGGTGGCGCACGCCGGGAGCGGACACGATCTCGGCATCGAGGTCGCCGTGCACTCCCGTCGGGTCATCGAGCGGGCGGCGCACCAGGCGTTCGCCCTGGCCGGCCGGCGGTCGGGCCGCCTGTGCCTGGTGACCAAGTCCAACGCGATGCGTTACGGCTATCCGCTGTGGGACCGGGTGGTGCGCGAGGTGGGCGAGCAGTATCCGCACGTCCGGCTGGAAACCGTGCTGGTCGACGCGATGGCCGCCCGCATGATCCAGGCGCCGCGCTCCCTCGACGTGCTGCTCGCGAGCAACCTGTTCGGCGACATCCTCTCCGATCTCGCCGCGGTGCTCGCCGGTGGTATGGGCATGGCGCCCAGCGCCAACGTCCTTCCGGGCGCGGATGTGCCGGGCATCTACGAACCCGTCCACGGCTCCGCGCCCGACATCGCCGGGAAGGGCGTGGCGAATCCGGTGGCCTGCATGCTCTCCGGAGCGATGCTGCTCGACGACCTCGGGCACATCACCGCGGCGCGCCGCATCCGGGAGGCGGTGGCGGACACCTTGCGAGATACCAGGCACCACACGGCCGACCTCGGTGGCACCGCCACCACGGCGGACGTCGCAACAGCCGTTCTGCACGCGATGGAAGGCCAGGAGTAGCACGGATGAGACATCACAAGCGGCTGGCGCGGCGCCCCGGGGCGGTCGCGGCCATGCTCGCATGCCTGCCGCTGGCAGCCTGCTCCGCCGGATCCACGGCAACCGGCAGTGCGGGGAAGAACTCCCTGAACATCGGCCTCACCGCCGAGCCGGCCAACTTCGACTTCACCAAGACCGAAGGTGCCGCCATTCCGCAGGCACTGCTCAACAACGTCTACGAGAACCTGGTGAAGCTGGACCAGTCCGGGAAGATACGGCCCCAACTGGCCACGTCCTGGAGCCTGTCCAAGGACCGCAGGACATACACGTTCCACCTGGTGAAGAACGCCACGTTCAGCAACGGCGCACGGTTCACGGCCGAGGACGCCACGTTCTCCATCGAACGCGTCAAGACCGACTGGACGCTGGTGCAGAAGACCCAGATGGATGTCGTGGACTCGGCGCGGGCGGTGTCGCCCACTGAACTCAAGGTCACCCTGAAGAGGCCGAGCAACGACTGGCTGTACCGGATGACCACCCGCGTCGGCGCGATGTTCAGCCGGACCGGCGTGCGCAAGCTGGCCACCGAGCCGGTGGGCACCGGCCCGTACGTGGTGAAGAAGTGGAATCGCGGCGACTCGATCACGCTGGCCCGTCGCAACGGCTACTGGGGGCGCGAACCGCACTTCGCGTCGGTCACCCTCAAGTACTTCAAGGACCCGACGGCGATGAACAACGCGCTGCTCACGGGCACCATCAACGTGATCGGCCAGATGCAGTCCCCGGAGTCCCTGTACCGGTTCCAGAACAACTCCAAGTACAAGGTCATCGAGGGCACGACCAACGGCGAGGTGGTCCTCTCCCTCAACAACGGCTCGGGCCCGATGAAGAATCCGAAGGCCCGCCAGGCGGTCCGCTACGCCATCGACCACAAGGCCCTGATGGACACCTGCTGGGCGGGCCGCGGCAAGCTCATCGGCAGCATGGTCCCGCCGACCGACCCGTGGTATCAGAACCTCACCAACCTGTATCCGTACGACCGCGACAAGGCCGAGAAGCTCGTGAAGGAGTCCGGCGAAGCCGGGCGTACGCTGCGGCTGCGGATTCCGACACTGCCGTATGCCACCGCGTGCGGCACCGTGGTCAAGAGCCAGCTGGAACAGGTGGGGTTCAAGGTCAAGCTGGACCAGCTGGAGTTCCCCGCCGCCTGGCTGTCCACCGTGTTCAAGAACGCCGACTACGACATGTCCATCATCGGCCACGTGGAGCCCCGCGACATGCAGACGGTGTTCGGGAACAAGACGTCCTACATCCGCTACGACAACCCCACGTTCCGGGCGTTGCTGGCGAAGGCGGACCAGGGCACCCGGGAGCAGCAGATCACCCACATGCGAGCGGCCGCCCGGCTGCTCTCCAAGGACGCGGCAGCCGACTGGCTGTTCCTGCTGCCGAACCTGATGGTGGCGGACAAGGACATCACCGGTCTGCCCGTGAACTCCGTGACCGAGTCACTGGACCTCACCGGCCTGGGCCGGTCCTGAAAGGCGGCGTGAACCAATGATCGTCCGTCTCGTACAGCGGGCCGGGATCCTCCTGGCCAGCCTGGCCGTGAGCTCCGTATTGGTCTTCGCGTTCATGGCGGTGCTGCCGGGGGACCCGGCCCGCGTCGCCCTCGGAACCAGTGCGTCGGACTCGGCAGTGGCGCAACTGCGCGAGCAGTTCGGGCTCGACCGGCCACTCGTGGCCCAGTACCTCCACTGGATACACGGGCTGCTGACCTTCGACCCGGGGGACTCCTACATTTCCCACGCCCCGATCGGCCCGCAGCTCGCCGACCGCCTCCAGGTCACCCTGTGGCTTGTCGGCACCGCCATGGTGATCGCCCTGATCCTGGCCGTCCCCATGGGCACGCTCATGGCCGTGCGGCACCGCAAGCCCTCCGGGCTCCTCCTCTCGGCCGTCTCCCAAGTCGGCGTGGCCGTCCCGGCGTTCCTCGCGGGCATCCTCCTGATCACCGTGTTCGCGGTCGGGCTCGGATGGCTGCCCGCGAACGGCTGGACGCCCCCGGTGCAGGATCCGGTGCTGTTCGTCAAACAACTGACCATGCCCGCGCTGGCCCTCGGCATGGTGCAGGCGGCGGTGCTCACCCGCTACGTCCGCAGCGCCGTGCTCGACGTCCTCCGGGAGGACTATCTGCGCACCGCGCGCGCCAAGGGACTCCGCCCCACGCGGGCGCTGCTGCGGCACGGGCTGCGGAACGCGTCGGTGCCCGTGGTCACCGTCCTGGCGCTGCAGCTCGCCACGCTGCTGGTGGGCTCCGTCGTCATCGAACGGGTCTTCGTCATCCCCGGGCTCGGCAGCCTGCTGCTCGACAGCGTCGCCAACCGGGACCTCATCGTGGTGCAGGACGTGGTCATGATCATCGCAATGGCGGTGCTGCTCGTGAACTTCGTGGTGGACATGGTCTATCTCCTGATCGACCCGCGGCTCAGGGGAGGTGCGGCATGAGTGCTCTCGACGCCGAAGCCACCGTCGCGTCCGCGGCGCCCGCCGCCCGCCGACGGCGCCGCCCGGTCACGGGCAGCCTCCTGGTGGGCGGGCTCATCGTGGCGCTCGTGATCGGCATGGCGCTGCTGTCCTTCGTATGGACCCCGCACGACCCGACCCTGGTGGATCCGGCGGTGCGGTTGCAGGAGCCGTCGGCCGAGTACTGGTTCGGCACGGACAAGTTCGGCCGCGATGTGTTCAGCCAGATCCTGATCGGCTCGCGCACCACGCTGTTCGTCGGCTTCGTGGCGGTGGGGGTCGCCGCCCTGATCGGGGTGCCCCTCGGCATCGTCGCCGGGATGGGGCCCCGCTGGTTCGGCGAGCTGCTGATGCGCGGCAACGACCTCCTGCTCGCCTTCCCGGCGCTGCTGCTGGCCATCATGTTCGCCGCCGTGTACGGCGCGGGCACGCTGGTCGCGATGATCGCCATCGGCATCGCGTCCATCCCCCATTTCGCCCGGCTGATCCGCGGCGGGACCCTGCAGGTGATGCAGACCGAGTACGTCACCGCCGCACGCGCGGCGGGACGCGGGCCGTTCGCGATCGCGGTGCGGCACGTTCTGCCCAACGTCAGCAGTCTCGTCATCGTGCAGGCGTCGGTGGGTTTCGCCATCGCCGTACTCGCCGAGGCCGCGCTGTCCTTCCTGGGCTTCGGCACCCCGCCGCCCACACCGTCCTGGGGCCGGATGCTGCAGGAGAGCCAGGAGCTGCTGTCCATCGCTCCCCGGCTCGCGGTGTTCCCGGGCCTCGCGATCGCGGTGGCGGTGCTCGGATTCAACCTGCTCGGCGACGGGCTGCGCGACCGCTTCGACCCCAAGCTGGAGGACCGCCGATGACCCCGGTACCTGAGACGGGACCGGCCGCCGCCGCCCATGGCTCCCCCGATGACGTGCTGGCCGTGCGGAACCTCGACGTCACGGTGGGCGGCCGCACGCTCGTCGAAGATGTCGGTTTCACCATCAGGGCGGGCGAACGCGTCGGCCTGATCGGCGAGTCGGGCTCGGGCAAGTCGCTGACCGCTCTGAGCGTCATGGGCCTGCTCCCCGAGGGGGTCCGTGCCACCGGTTCGGTACGGCTCGCCGGAGTCGGCCACGACCTGGTGGGCGCCGATGAAGGGCGCATGTCCCGGGTGCGGGGCAAGGAGATCGCCATGGTCTTCCAGGAGCCCATGACCGCCCTGAACCCCACCATGAAGGTCGGGCGGCAGATCGCCGAGGTGCTGCTGATCCACCGGACCAGGCCCGACCGGGCGTCCGCCCGCGCCGCCGCCGTGGAACTGCTCGCCCAGGTGGGGCTTCCCGACCCCGAGACCGCCGCGGACGCCTATCCGCACCAGTTCTCCGGCGGCCAGCGGCAGCGGGTGGTGCTGGCCATCGCCCTCGCGAACGACCCCGCGCTCCTGGTCTGCGACGAACCCACCACCGCGCTCGACGTCACGGTGCAGGCGCGGGTGCTCGACCTGATCGTGCGGGGCGTGCGGGACCGCAGGTCGGCCATGCTCTTCATCACCCACGACCTGGCCGTGGTGGCCACCGCCTGCGAGCGGGTCATGGTCATGTACGGCGGCCGGCTGATCGAATCCGGCCCGGTCCGGGAGGTGTTCACCCGCCCCCGGCACCGCTACACCCAGGGCCTGATCGGCGCCTCGGACCTGACCGCGGTCGACGACCGAGGGCGGCTGGCCACGATCCCCGGGTCGGTTCCACCGGCGGGGCAGTTCCCCGCCGGATGCGTCTTCAGAAACAGATGCGCCCAGGCGACCGAGGAGTGCGCCACCCGGCCGGACTGGGTCCCGACCGGGCCGGACTCCGGCTACGCCTGCTTCCACCCGGTGCCCGACGGCGGCGCGCCCGGGACCGGCACCCCTGCGAACCTGGAGGCCGGCCGTGGCTGAGCAGCCGACCAGCACCCCCCTCGCGCCCGGGCCGCGGACCGGCCCCGTGGACGCCGTCAGCGTCCGCGACGTCACGCGCGACTACCGGCGGGCCCGTACCTCGCTGCGCCACCCCAGCCCGCCCGTGCACGCCCTGCGCGGCGTCAGCTTCACCGTCCCCCAGGGGCAGCGGTTCGGCATCGTGGGCGAGTCGGGATGCGGCAAGTCGACCCTGCTGCGGATTCTGGCCGGGCTCGACCGGCCCACCAGCGGCAGTGTCGCGATCGACGGCCGGGACATCACCGGGCTCCGCGAGAGACAGCTGAAGTTCGTCCGCGAGCGGCTGCAGCTGGTGTTCCAGGACCCGATGAGTTCGCTGGACCCGCGCATGCGCGTCGGCGACATCGTGGCCGAGCCGCTGGTCGCGCAGGGGCACGGGAACCGCCGGGAGCGGGTGGCCGAGTTGCTGGAGGCCGTCGGCCTGGGCGCCGACGCGGCGAACCGCTATCCGCACCAGTTCTCCGGCGGCCAGCGGCAGCGCATCTCGATCGCGCGCGCCCTCGCGCCCCGTCCGAAGATCATCGTGGCGGATGAGCCGGTGAGCGCCCTGGACGTGTCCGTACGGGCCCAGGTGCTCAACCTCATCGCCGACCTCGTCGAGGAGCTGTCCCTCACGCTGGTCTTCGTCTCCCACGACCTGTCCGTGGTCCGCCATGTGTGCGACCGGGTCGCGGTCATGCACGCCGGACAGATCGTGGAGACCGGGGCCACGGAGCAGGTGTACGAGGACCCGCAGCATTCCTACACACGCAGGCTGATCGCCGCCGTTCCGACCCTGGGCAAGGCACTGTCCGGGGTGTCGGCGGCCGACCTCAACCGGGAGTAGCGACCGTGACCACCCAAGTCCCATCCGGCGACGGCGAATCCCCCGCGGGGAAGGAGTTCCCCGCGGGCCTTCCCATCGGCGACAGCTGGGTGGCGGCACCCGCCACCGAGGACGTCCGCTTCCCCTACGACGGGACACTCGTCGCCCGGGCCCCCGTCGGGGACACCGGCCTGGCACGCCGGGCGGTGGACGCGGCCCTCTCCGTCCGCGAGAGGGTCGGACGACTCCCCTCGCACACCCGCAGGGCCGCGCTCCTCGCCACCCACGAGGCGGTCGCCTCCCGGCGCGCGGACTTCGAGCGGCTTCTGGTCCTGGAGACCGGAAAGCCGCTGGTCGACTGCCGTGTCGAGGTGGATCGCACCCTGCTGACCCTGCTGACCGCGGCCGAGGAAGTGGCCCGGCTGCACGGGGAGACGGTGCCGCTGGACCTGCTGCCGTCGGGTGAGGGGCTGCTCGGCTTCTGGACCCGTAAGCCGATCGGCGTGGTGGTGGGCATCGCGGGCTTCAACTACCCGCTGCTGCTCGCCGCGCACAAGATCGCGCCTTCGCTGGCCGCCGGCTGCCCGATCATCGCCAAGCCCGCCCCGCAGACACCGCTGGCCACCCTGTGGCTGGTGCACCTCCTCCGCGAGGCCCTGAGCGCCCACGACGCGCCGCAGGCGGCGGTGCAGCTGGTGACCGGCGGGCCCGAGGTGGGCGTCGCGCTGACCACCGACCGCCGGATCGGGGCGGTGTCCTTCACCGGTTCCGCCGCCGTGGGCCACCGGATCGCCCGGGACGCCGCCCCCACGAAGGTGCTGCTCGAACTCGGCTCCAACGCCGCCTTGGTGGTGGCCGCCGACGCCGACCTCGACGCCGCCGCCGACGCGGTCGTGCGCGGCGGGTACTACGCGTCGGGCCAGGCGTGCATCAGCGTGCAGCGGGTCATCGTGGTGGACGCCGTACGGGAGGAGTTCGTGGCCCGTCTTACGGAGCGAGTGGCCCAGGTGGCCGTGGGCGATCCCCGCGATCCGGCGACGCGTGTCTCGGCACTCATCGACGAGCGGTCGACCGAGCGGGTGCGCGCGTGGCTGGCGGAGGCGGTGGAGGCGGGGGCGTCACTGGCGGCCGGAGGCCAGGTCACCGACGGGGTGATCGAGCCCACCGTACTGCTCGATGTGGACCGCGCCCTCTCCGTCTGGGACGAGGAAGTGTTCGGCCCCGTGGTCGCCGTACGGTCCGTCCCCGATCTGGAGACCGCCTTCGACGTGGTCAACGACTCGCGCTACGGACTGCACGCGAGCGTCTACACCAGCGCCCTGGACACGGCGTTCACCGCTCTCGACCGCCTGGAGGTGGGCGGAGTGGTCGTCAACGAGGTCCCCGGTTTCCGCTCCGACGTCATGCCGTACGGCGGCGTCAAGGACTCCGGGGCCGGAAGGGAAGGCCCGAGGTTCGCCATCGAAGAACTCACCGTGACCCGTATGGCAGTGATCCGTCCGACGACGAAGCCGTGAGGACCATGCAAGCAAAGGACCACACCGATCCGGTGGACGCGTACTCCCGTCTGTTCAGGCTCGACGGCCGCAAGGCCGTCGTGGTGGGCGCGGGCAGCGGAATCGGCCGCGAGAGCGCCCTGGCCCTCGCCGCGCACGGCGCCACGGTCGTGTGCGCCGACCGTGACCTGACGGCGGCCACGGCGACGGCGTCGATGGGGCCGGGCCTTGTCCCGCACGCCCTCGACGTGCTCGACGGCGAGGCGGTGGCGCGGGCCGCCGAGGAGCTGGGACCCGTCGACGTGCTCGTCTTCACCGCCGCGACGAACGTGCGCAAGCCCCTGCTCGACTACACGGCCGAGGAGTTCGAGCGGGTCGTGGCGCTCAATCTGCGCGCCTCCTTCGACCTGGTGCGGGCGTTCGGCCGTGGCATGGCCGAACGCGGCGGCGGAAGCATCATCGGCTTCAGCTCGATCCGCGCGGTGGCCGTCGAGCCGGGACAGGGCGTGTACGCGGCCACGAAGGCGGGCCTGGTCCAGATGCTGCGGACCGCGGCGGCCGAGCTGGGCCCGTCGGGGGTGCGGGTGAACACCGTCGCCCCGGGCATCGTGGACACCCCGCTGACCGCGCAGATCAGGGCCGTACCGGAGTGGTCGGAGGCCTACGCGTCCAAGAGCGCCCTGGGCCGCTGGTCCCGGCCGGACGAGCTGGCCGGTGCCGTCGTCTACCTCGCGTCGGACGCGTCGTCCTTCGTCACGGGCAGTCAGCTCTTCGTGGACGGCGGCTGGACGGCGATCGACGGACGCTATACGCCGCCCAGCTGACAGGCGGCGCCGGGCACACCTCAGGCCCCTCATCCGGGTGTTTCACCCCGGAAGAGGGGCCTGGTGGTGTCAGGGGCGCGGATCAGTCGATGCGCTCGAAGGGTACGGTGCCCTCTTCGTCCGGCGCGACCGTGAACACGACCTTCTCGAACGCGCCCGTGAACGCGAACTCGCCGTCGTAGCCGGGCGAGGAGGGCGACAGGGTGTCCCGGCCGACGTCGAGGCCCTGCCATCCCAGGAAGTGCGGGAGCACCCGCGGAATGTCCTCGGTGCCGACCGGCCTTCCCGACACATACAGGTGGCCGACGCCCCGCATGTCACCGGTCTTGACGAACTCGAAGGTGAGCTCCGCCGGGCCGGTCGGGAGTTCCTCGGTCGAGGTCACCGTGTACCGGGTGCCGAGGAAGTTGTACTCGTACACCAGCCGGTTGTCCTTCACGTACAGGACGTATCCGCTGCTGATGTTGCCCAGGGACACCAGGACACCCTCGTCCGACGCGGCGGCCCGGTCGACGTAGGCGGTGATGCGGTGCGCGCGGTTCATCACCGGTGGCACCGCGGCGATGGGCAGGTGGGCCATACCGGGGTAGTAGGTGAAGGTGGTGCGCCTGCGCGGGGAGCCGGGGCGCGGAATCTTCGCCCGGTAGGCGAATCCGTTGTCGTCCAGCGGCAGCACGTCGTACTTCCCCGCCTCCACCCAGAAGCGGGCGATCATCTTCTGCAGTTGCTCGGGCCGGGTCTGCGCCAGGTCCTTGCACTCCGAGAAGTCGGTGTCGTGGTGGTACAGCTCCCACTGGTCCGCGTCGAAGGACGTTCCGCGCTGGTGGAAGGCGACGGCCTTCCAGCCGTCGTGCCAGATGGCGCGGTGCCCGAACATCTCGAAGTACTGGGCTTCCTTGCGCGTCGGCGCGGTCGGCGAGCCGAAGGTGTACGCCATGCTGACGCCGTGGATCGGCAGCTGCGGGATGCCGTTGTAGACCTCGGGCGCCCGCACACCGAGCAGGTCGAAAAGGGTCGGGACGATGTCGTTGACGTGGTGGAACTGCTGCCTGACCTCGCCGGTGCGCGGCAGCCCCCGGGGCCACTGCACGATGAGCGGGCAGCGGACACCGCCTTCGTGGGTGTTCTGCTTGTAGCGCTTGAACGGTGTGTTCCCGGCCTGCGCCCAGCCCCAGGGGTAGTTGGCGTGAGCGCGCTCGGTGCCGATGTCATCGATCCGCGCGACCATCTCGTCCAGGTCCTCGGCGATGCCGTTCTGGAACGCGGTGGGGTTGAGCGACCCCTTCTGCCCGCCTTCCTGGCTGGCCCCGTTGTCCGAGAGCAGGATGGTGATGGTGTTCTCCATCTGCCCTATCCGCTCCAGGAACTCCATCAGCCGGCCGATCTGGTGGTCGGTGTGGTCGAGCATCGCCGCGTACGCCTCCTGGAGGCGTACCGACAGCTTCCTCTCGTCGTCCGACAGCTCGTCGAAGGGAACGACCCCGGGGTTGCGCGGCGCCAGCTCGGTGCCGGGCGGCAGGATGCCCCGTTCGATCTGGCGGGCGTGCCGGGTGGCGCGCTCGGCGTCCCAGCCGTGGTCGAAGCGGCCCCGGTACTTGTCCAGGTACTCCTGGGGTGCCTGGTGCGGGGCGTGCGCCGCGCCGAATGCCAAGTACAGGAAGAAGGGCTTCTCCGGAGTGACGGACGTCTGGTCGCGGACGAATTCGATCGACCGGTCGACCAGGTCCTCGCTGAGGTGATAGCCCTCTTCCGGGGTCTTCGGCGGATCCACGGCGTGGTTGTCGTAGAACAGCTCCGGATGGAAGCTGTCGGTCTCGGCTTCCAGGAATCCGTAGTAGCGCTCGAACCCGCGCGACAGCGGCCACTGGGTGTACGGCCCGGACGGGGTGGTCTGCTCCATCGGCGCCAGATGCCACTTGCCCACGGCCATGGTGTTGAAGCCGCTGTCGCGCAGCACCTCGGGCAGGGTCGCGGCGGCCGTGGTGATCCGTCCGCGGCCGCTGGGGAAACCGGTGTCGAAGTTGGACAGCATGCGCATGCCGACCGAGTGGTGGTTCCGGCCGGTCAGCAGGGAGGCACGGGTCGGCGAACACAGCGTCGTGGTGTGGAAGTTCGCGTAGCGAAGGCCACCGGCGGCGAGGGCGTCCATGGCCGGGGTGTCGATGTCCGAGCCGAAGCAGCCGAGGTCGGAGAAGCCGACGTCGTCGAGCACGATGACCACGACATTGGGCGTGTCCTCGGGAGGTGTTCGCTGCTCGGGCCACCACGGAGTGGACTCGTCGTAGGTGGTGCCGATCTTGCCTTGGAAAGTCCCGCTCGCGGACGGCGGATGCGGGGAGGCGTTGGTCATCCAGGACGCTCCTTTGCGCGGCCGGCAGACCCTGGAGTTTCGCCCGGGAAAGGCTCCAGTTAACTGGCCTTACCAGTAATCTGGGCGTCAGTCTCGCCCGCTCCCGTTGCCTGTGTCAACCACCGTCCACCCCCGGCCGGTGGCCGGGGAGACCGTCAGCGGGCCCGGTTCGTCAGGGGGTGCCGGGGAGGTCCGCCGCGCAGCGGAACCCCATGTGCCCGGTGCTGCTGTCGGGTGTGTTGGAGGTGCGGGCGGCGACGCGGTAGCGGTTGCAGTACGAGGCGTGGCACAGATAGGAGCCGCCGCGGATCACCCTCGCCTCCCCCGTGGGAGGTCCGGCCGGGTCCTGGCGGGTCTCCGGGCGGTCGGCCGCGTGCCATGTGGTGCTCCACCAGTCGGAACACCACTCCCACACGTTGCCCGATGTGTTGTACAGGCCGAAGTTGTTGGCTCGGTAGGTCTTGACCGGCGCGGTCCCCAGATATCCGTCCTCGCCGGTGTTGACCTGGGGAAACTTCCCCTGCCAGATGTTGCAGCGGTGCTTTCCCCGGGGGAGCAGCTCGTCGCCCCAGGGAAAGCGGGAGCGTTCCAGACCGCCACGCGCCGCCCTCTCCCACTCCGCCTCCGTGGGCAGGCGCTTGCCCGCCCATGCCGCGTAGGCGGCCGCGTCGCGCCAGGAGACGTGGACGACGGGGTGGTTCTCCAGCTCGGTCCATGACGATCCCGGCCCGTAGGGGGCCCGCCAGCACGCGCCGTCGACCGCGAGCCACCAGGGCGCCTGCGCCACCGTGCCGTCCCGCACCATGCGCCGGGCGCCGGGGTGGACGAGTGCGTAGAACACGAAGGACCAGCCGTAGCGCTCGGCATCGGTCCGGTAGCCGCTGCCGCGCACGAACGCCGCGAACTGCCGGTTGGTGACGGCGGTCGCGTCGATGAGGAACGGCGACAGCCGTACCTCCCGGACCGGGCCCTCACCGTCCTCGGGAAACTCGTCGGCGTCGTCGCCTCCCATCAGATACGCCCCTCCGGGGATGCGCAGCATGGCGCGCAGCGCTTGTGCCCGGTCCCGCTCCGGGGCCTGGACCCCCGGCGTGGCGGACGGCTCGGGAATCTCCTGGCCGCCCCCTGAGCTGGGGGCGCAACATGCGCCTGACATGGTTCCTCCGACCGCGGCTGGTGTTCCGTGGGCTCGAGCGTACGGCCCGTTCAGTGTGCCCCGGTGGGCGTCCCGGTCGGCTGCTGGGATACGGCCGTGGCGGTGCGCCGGAACCCGCTGGGGCTGATGCCCCGGATCCGTTTGAACGCCGCGCTGAAGGCGAACGCGTCGGAGTAGCCCACGGCGCGGGCGACTTCGGCGACGGTGGCGGCCTCGCGCTCGGCCAGCAGGTCCGCCGCGAGCGTCATGCGCCAGCGGGTGAGATAGGTCAGCGGCGGTTCGCCGACCAGCTCGGCGAACCGCTTCGCCAGCGTGGAACGCGACACCCCGGTCCGGTCGGCCAGCGAGGAGACCGTCCACGGCGCCGCCGGTTCGGTGTGCAGCAGGCGCAGCGCGTCGCCGACCACGGGGTCCCGCTGGGCGGCGTACCAGGCGGGCGGCTCACCGCCGGGCCGGTCGAAATACTCGCGCAGCGCGCACACCAGCATCCAGTCCAGCAGCCGGTCGAGGACCACCTGCTGGCCCGGGGTGTCGGCGGCGACCTCGGCGGCGAGGTGGTCCCAGATGGGGTCGGACTCGCCGCCGGGAGGCACCCGCAGCACGACGGGGAGCGCGTCCAGCAGCCTGCGGCTGATCTCGCCGTGCACCGGGTAGGCGCCGACGATCAGCGTCGTCGCGCCGTCGTCCGCGTCGCCACGGTCGTTCCAGCCGCGGCGGTGCCGGGTTCCGCCCTGCTCGGGCGTCGCGCAGTGCTCGCCGCACGCGACGGGTTCGGCCCGGGTGCCGACCTCGTCGACGAAGGTGAACGGCGCGGGGCCCCGCACGATGACCGTCTCACCTGCGCGCAGTCGTTCGGGCGGGCGATGCTCCGGCACGATCCAGCCCGCCCCGGCGATGACGGTGCACAACGTCAGCGGCGCGCCGTCCACGAAGCGCAGCGCCCAGGGCGGGGACAGGGTCGAGCTGCCGAACAACGAGCCCTGGGCCCGTACGCCGCGCAAAAGGTCACCGAACGCGTCCATCCCCATGAGGCTAGACGATGGCAAAGGCAATCCGGCTTTTCGCCCATGGATTCGTCCGGGTGGAGGCCGTTGACTGCTGCCATGAGCAACGACAGCAACGACACCGTCCTCGTCCTCGGCGCCACCGGCAAGACCGGCCGGCGGGTCGCCGCCCGCTTGCGGCTGCGCGGCACGCAGGTGCGTGCCGCCTCCCGATCCAGCCGGACCCGGTTCGACTGGTCCGACCCCCACGGCTGGGGCCCGGCCCTGCGGGGCGTCACCGCCGTCTACGTGGTGCCGCCGCCCGTGCCCGGCCCGGTGCACGCGTTCGTGGCGCGGGCCGAGGCCGCCGGTGTGCGGCACCTGGTCCTGCTCTCCGGGCACGGCGCCGACACCTGGGGCGACTCCGCGTTCGGGCTGGACATGCGCTCGGCCGAGGACGCTGTGCGCGGCTCGGCGCTGGACTGGACCATCCTGCGCCCGTCGAACTTCAACCAGAACTTCGACGAGGACCTCTTCCATGCCCCGCTGATCGCCGGCGAGTTGGCGCTTCCGGCCGGTGCGGTCCCCGAACCGTTCATCGACCTCGAGGACGTCGCCGATGTCGCGGCCGCGGTGCTCGCCGAGCCCGATCGGCACGCCGGGCGGGTGCACGAGCTGACCGGGCCGCGCGCGCTGACCTTCGCCGAGGCCGTCGAGCTGATCTCCCGCGCGTCCGGTCTGCCCATCGCCTACACACAGATCTCCCCGGCCGAGTACACCGCGGCGCTGATGAAGGAGGGCTGGGGCGAGGACGACGCCCACCACGTCACCGAGATGTTCGTGCTGATGGAGCGCGGGGTGATCGCCGGGACGACGGACGGCGTCGCCACCGTGCTGGGACGCCCGCCCCGGACCTTCGAGGACTACGTCCTGCGGGGCGCGGCGGCCGGAGCCTGGCGCCGATGACCCCTCCGGCGACCGGCCCCGGCGCGGATCACTGGGCGGAGACCTTGTGGACGGCGGTGTCCTCGGGGTTCAGCCGTCGCCCGTCCGCGGACAGCACTTCCAGTGCGCGGAGGCGATGCCCCTGTTGGCGGTCGACCAACTCCGAGTGCGGTTCGCCGGGATCGAAGAAGTTCTGTTCGCCCCACTGCCGCAGCGCCACGATGACGGGGAAGAGGGCCTCGCCCTTCGGAGTCAGTACGTACTCGCGGTAGGCGCTGCCGTCCGAGGCGGGGACGGTTTCGAGGACACCGCCCGCGACCAGGGTGCGCAGGCGCGCGGTGAGGATGTTCTTCGCCACGCCGAGGCTGCGCTGGAACTCCCCGAAGCGACGGCTTCCGTCGAAGGCGTCCCGCACGATCAGCAGGGACCACCAGTCGCCGATCGCGTCCACCGACCGCGCGACGGGGCATTCGCTGTCGTCGAAGCGCGTCCTGGTCACCATGACGTCCCTCATTCTCACGTGGTTGCAACATGCTACCAGAGAAGCTACCGTCGCCACCGGTAGCAAGATGAAACCAGAATGCGGGGAGGGGTGTGCTGATGCCCGGCGAGGGTGACGCCACAACACGACGGACCGAGGCCCGAAGTGGGGAGGGGCCCGCGTTCGTCCTGTCCCGAGGCGTCGTCACGCTGTTCGCCGTCGCCTGCGGGGCGGCGGTGGCCAACGTCTACTTCTCGCAGCCGCTCCTGGTGACCATGGGCCATGACCTCGCCATGCGTCCGGCACTTGTCGGCAGCGTGGTCACCCTCACGCATGTCGGATACGCACTGGGGCTCTTCTTCCTCGTACCGCTGGGCGACGTGGTCGACCGCAGACGGCTCATCGTGACCCAGCTACTGCTCCTGGTGGTGGCGCTGACCGTGGTCGCCGCCGCCCGCACGGCGGCGACCCTGCTCATGGGCATGGCCGCGGTGGGGCTTCTCGCGGTCGTCACGCAGACGCTGGTGGCCTTCGCGGCATCGCTGGCCGCTCCCGCCGGGCGCGGACGGGTCGTCGGCCTGGTCACCAGCGGCGTGGTCATCGGAATCCTGCTCGCCCGCACCGCGTCCGGCCTCTTGGCCGACCTCGCGGGCTGGCGCTCCGTCTACCTCGCCTCGGCGTCGCTCACCGCTCTGCTCGCCCTGGTCCTGTACCGAGTGCTGCCACACCACAGTGGCGCTCCGCCGACGACCCTGCGCTACGGACAACTCCTGCGCTCCACGATCACCCTGTTCGCGCGGGAGCGACTGCTTCGGCTCCGGGCCGTGTTCGGCCTGCTGATCTTCGCCGCCTTCAGCACCCTGTGGAGCAGTGTCGCGCTGCCGCTCAGCGAGGACCCGTACTTCCTGTCTCATGGCGCGATCGGGGCGCTGGGGCTGATCGGTGTCGCCGGCGCCCTGGCCGCGACCGTTGCGGGCCGCCTGAACGACCGCGGACTCTCCCAGCGGACCACCGGCATCGCCCTGGCACTGCTCGCCGCCTCATGGTTGCCCCTGGCCTTCACCCGCAGCTCGCTCTGGGCCCTGTTCGCCGGGGTGATCCTTCTCGACCTCGCCGTGCAGGCGGTCCATGTCACCAACCAGACCCTGATCTACGCGCTGCACCCGGACGCGGGCAGCCGCCTCATCGGCGGATACATGGTCTTCTACTCGATCGGCAGCGCCACCGGCGCCATCGCCGCCACCTCCCTCTACACGGCCGCCGGCTGGGGCGCCGTATGCGCACTGGGTGGCGCGTTCAGCTGCCTCGGGCTCGTGCTGTGGGCGTTCACACGTCACAGCACTCCGCGCGCCCTACGACGGCGACGCCGCTGCGCTCACTCACCCACCGCGACGTAGCGCCGGACCGTGCCGTCGCCGGGCTCGTAGGCATACGCTTCGCCGGCGTCGGTGTCGACGTGGACGCCCGCCGCCTCCAGGGACTCCTTCAGGCGGGTGCGCATCTCGTCACTGAGGAAATTGTGGTGCAGGTCCAGCGTCGTGAGGTGGGTGAGCGGCTGGCCCGTCAGCAGCGCGGCCGCACCGTCGTCGGTCAGCGTGCCCATGGACACGCTGAGTTCGTCGAGCCGCGCCACGACGGGCGCGGCGGCGAGGGCCGTGCAGATGTCGTCCTGTATCTCGCTGTTGTGCAGGGCCAGATGCTTGAGAGCCGGCAGCCGGGTGCCGGCCAGAATCGGCGCGAGGTCTGCCACTTCGCAGTCGCCACCGTACTCCCTGCGGCCCAGCCACAGGTCCAGGTGTTCCAGCGCGGGCAGGTCGCTGTCCGCCACACCACGGACCACTTCGGCGGGCAGGCCACCGGATTCCACCAACAGCCTGCGCAGCCGCTCGTGGCGCACCGCGGGAAAGCTCAGCTGCCATCCGCCGCGCACACCGAACTCCTCCAGCTCCGTGAAGGCGTTCAGCAACGGGGTCACCTCGCCCTGGTTGATATGGGAGATCTCGCACTGCTCCGCGACGATGTCGGCGAGGAACAGCGCGCGCAGGGCGGGCAGCCGGTCATGCGCCGCCACCAGGGCCTCGATCACCTCCTCCGGACCGGTGTCGTGGATGTCCTCCCAGCAGCCCACGATCAAAGCGCGCACCCGCGAGCTGTCGATGGTGGTGAGGAACCGGGTGAAGGTCTCCGTCCACAGCTCGGGGCCGGAGTAGGGCTCCACGGTGATACGCCAGGTCACCGCCCCGGGAGCCGGCAGACCGGCGGCGTCGTGCGGGTCCTTCACCGATTCGGGGAAGTCGACGACGGGCAGGCCGTGGTATTCCTGCAGGTGGTCCATGATGCCCATGTATGCCCGTTCCCTCGATGCGTGCCAGTGGATGACTTTGCTCGCCGAACGCCCGGCACGCGTGATGAGCGTGGCCAGGCGGTGCAGTTCTACCAAACCCCACCGACAGCTCCCGCATACGCGGGCGCCACCACTCCGCCTTGTGGACACCCACAACCCGGCACACCGCGCGGGCGGGAGAAAAGCGACACACTCCGGCCGGTTTCTCCGGACACACATCCCGGCGTCGAGCACATCGTGTAACTATGACCGGGCGATACCCGGCTGACCGGGAGGGATGATCCGCACCCTCTCGTCGTTGCTGCTCGCATAAGATTTCGACGCGCGTGACAGGAGTGGAACACCGTATGCCCAGCCCGTCCACCACCCAGCCCACCGCCCAGATCGGCGTCACCGGGCTCGCCGTCATGGGCAGCAACCTCGCCCGCAACTTCGCCCGGCACGGGCACACCGTCGCCCTCCACAACCGCACGTCGGCCAAGACCAAGGCGCTGGTGGAGGAGCACGGCCACGAGGGGAACTTCGTCGCCACCGAGACCGCCGCGGAGTTCGTCGCCGCCCTGCAGCGGCCGCGGCGGCTCGTCATCATGGTCAAGGCGGGCGCGCCCACCGACGCCGTCATCGAGGAGTTCGCACCCCTCCTCGAAGAGGGCGACGTGATCATCGACGGGGGCAACGCCCACTTCGAGGACACCCGGCGCCGGGAGAAGGCCTTGCGTGAGCGCGGGCTGCACTTCGTGGGCTCCGGCATCTCCGGCGGCGAGGAGGGCGCGCTCAACGGGCCCAGCATCATGCCCGGCGGATCGGCGGAATCCTACAAGTCCCTCGGCCCGCTGCTGGAGGACATCTCCGCCAAGGTGGACGGCACCCCGTGCTGCACCCACATCGGCCCGGACGGCGCCGGACACTTCGTCAAGATGGTCCATAACGGCATCGAGTACGCGGACATGCAGCTCATCGCGGAGTCGTACGACCTGCTGCGGCGTGCGCTGGGTCTCACGCCGGGCGAGATCGCGGAGGTGTTCCGCACCTGGAACGGCGGTCGGCTGGAGTCGTATCTGATCGAGATCACCGCCGAGGTGCTGGCGCACACCGACGCCGCGACGGGCAAGCCGTTCGTGGACGTGGTGCTGGACCAGGCCGAGCAGAAGGGCACCGGCCGCTGGACCGTGCAGACCGCACTGGACCTGGGCGTTCCGGTGAGCGGTATCGCCGAGGCGGTGTTCGCGCGCTCGCTGTCGGGCCACGCCGATGTGCGGGACGCCGCGCAGGGGCTGCCCGGGCCCACCGCCGAGCGGCTCACGGGCGAGGCGGCGGAGCGGTTCGCCGATGAGGTCGAGCAGGCGCTGTACGCGTCGAAGATCGTGGCGTACGCGCAGGGCATCCACCAGATCCAGGCGGGCAGCCAGGAGTACGGCTGGGACATCGACCCCGGTGCGGTGGCCCGGATCTGGCGCGGCGGCTGCATCATCCGGGCCCGCTTCCTGAACCGGATCACCGAGGCGTACGGCAAGGAGCACAAGCCGGTCACGCTGCTGGCCGACGACTACTTCTCGCAGGCGCTGGGCGAGGCGCAGGACGCCTGGCGGCGGGTGGTGTCCACCTCCGTCGAGCTGGGCGTCCCGGCGCCGGGCTTCTCGGCGGCGCTGGCGTACTACGACGCGCTGCGCTCGGAGCGGCTGCCCGCGGCGCTGGTGCAGGGGCAGCGGGACTTCTTCGGCGCCCACACCTACCGGCGCACCGACCGCGACGGTTCGTTCCACACCTACTGGGGTCAGGACCGCAGCGAGCGCGGCGCCTGAGGCCGGGGCCCCCGCGCGCGCCCGTCCGTGGGCGCGCGCGGGGGCGGCCGTCAGGCCGTGTAGCGCCGGAAGTCGGGCACCGCGACGGCCAGGCCGAGCATCAGCACGGCGACCAGCAGCCCGCCCGCGGCGACCGCGGTGCGGGGCCCGAGGAGGGAGCCCGCCGTGCCGTGCAGCAGATCGGCGATGCGCGGGCCGCCCGCCACCACGACGGTGAACACGCCCTGCATCCGGCCGCGCATGTGATCGGTGGCCGCGGACTGGAGGATCGCGCCGCGGAACACCATGGACACCATGTCGGCCACGCCCGCCACGGCGAGGAACGCGGCGGCCCACCACAGGCTGGAGCTGAGGCCGACGCCGCTGATGGCCAAGCCCCAGGCCACCACGGCGACGATGACCATGAGGCCGTGGCGGCGGGCCCGGGAGAAAGTGCCCGAGAGCAGCCCGCCGGCCACCGCCCCGAGCGGGATCGCGGCGAAGAGCAGGCCGAGCGCGAAGCCCTCGCCCCAGGGCGCGTACGTGTGCGAGGCGAGCTGGGGGAACAGCGCCCGGGGCATGCCGAAGACCATGGCGATGATGTCCGCGAGGAAGGACAGCAGCAGCACCCGGTGGGCGGTGATGTAGCGGAACCCGTCGGCCACATCGCGCCATCCGGCCCGCGACCTCCCGTCCGGCTCGCCCTCCCGCACGGAGGACCCCGTCACGGAGGACCCCTTCGCGGAGGACTCCCGCACGGACGACGACAGAGGCGGCAGGGCGGGAAGCCGCCAGACGGCCCACAAGGTGAAGCAGAGCGCGATGGCGTCGGCCAGGTAGAGGGCGGGCAGACCGACGACGGGTATCAGCGCGCCCGCCAGCAGCGGGCCGACGATCATGCCGGTCTGGGCGACGGTGGACTGCAGGGCGCCCGCGGCGGGCAGCTCATCGGCGGGGACGAGCCGGGCGATGGAGGCGTTGCGGGCCGGGGAGTTCATACCGAAGAACCCCTGCTGGGCGGCGAGCAGCACGATCAGCAGCGGCACCGAGTCGAGACCGGCGAAGGACTGCGCCCAGAACAGCAGCGAGGTGACGGCGATCCCCGCGTTGGTGACCAGCATCAGGGTGCGCCGGTCCATCCGGTCGGCCACCACACCGCCCCACAGCCCGAACACCACGAGCGGCACGAGTCCGGCGAAGCTCGCATAGCCGACCCAGGCCGAGGAGCCGGTGATGTCGTACACCTGCTTGGGTACGGCGACGGCGGTCAGCTGGCTGCCGATGGCGGTGACGGTGGTGGACGTCCACAGCCGGCGGAAGGGGCGGTGGCGCAGCGGCCGGGTGTCCATGACCCAGCGGCGCCAGCCGGTCTTCGGCGGGGCGGCCGTGCCGTCGGGCGGGTCGGCGATCGGGTCGCCCTGGCGTGGTTCTCCGGTGTCGTCGGTATTACGCGCGGTTTCCACGGCTGTTGTGGTCCCCTCCTGTGCCCGCTTCGGTCGTCGGACCATGATGGCGGTCCGCGGCCGGGACCGTGTTCCCGTCTCAGCCCTCGGCCGCCGGGCGCACCGGATGGGACCCGTGGATGCGGCCGGTGAGCGAGGTCAGCCGGGTGCCGCTGCCGTCCCAGCGGTCGGCGATGATCTCGGCGGCGATGCTGACCGCGGTCTCCTCCGGGGTCCGGGCGCCGAGGTCCAGGCCGATCGGGGAGGCGAGCCGGGCCAGCCGGTCCTCGCCGATCCCGGTGTCGCGCAGTCGGCGCAGCCGGTCCTCGTGGGTGCGGCGGGAGCCCATGGCGCCGACGTACGCCAGCGGCAGCCGCAGCGCCTCCTCCAGCAGCGGCACATCGAACTTGGGGTCGTGGGTGAGGACGCACACCACGGTCCGCTCGTCCACCCGGCCCGCCTCGGCCTCGGTGCGCAGATAGCGGTGCGGCCAGTCGGCCACCACCTCGTGGGCCTCGGGGAAGCGGCGCTTCGTGGCGAAGACGGGCCGCGCGTCGCAGACGGTGACGTGGTAGCCGAGGTACCCGCCGATACGGGCCATGGCCGCCGCGAAGTCCACGGCGCCGAAGACCAGCATCCGGGGCGGTGCGGCGTGCACCGACACGAACAGGGTCAACTCCTCGTCGGTGCGGACGCCGTCGTAGCCGTAGCGCAGGGTGCCGGTGCGCCCGCCCGCCAGCAGTCCGCGCGCGTCCTCGGCGACCGCCGCGTCCAGCCGTGGCGAGCCCAGAGAGCCGGTGGCGGTGTCCGGCCGGACCACCAGCCGCCGGCCGAGCCGCCCGGCCGGGTCGGGGCCGTCGACGGCCACGCAGATGACCTCGGCCACCGGTTCGCCGTCGCGCACCGCCGCGGCCACCTCGTCGTATTCGGGGAAGGCGGCGCGGTCGACGCGCTCCACGAAGACGTCGATGACTCCCCCGCAGGTCAGGCCGACCGCGAAGGCGTCGTCATCGCTGACCCCGTAGCGCTCGAGGACCGGTGTGCCGCTTGCGGTGACCTCCTGGGCCAGTTCGTAGACCGCGCCCTCCACACATCCTCCGGAGACGCTGCCGACGGCGGACCCGTCGGGTCCGACCAGCATGCTCGTGCCCGGTGGGAGCGGTGAGGAGTGCCAGGTGGCGACCACCGTCGCCCGGGCGAAGGTCTCACCGGCGCGCCACCATCGGTGCATCTCCGCTTCGACGTCTCGCATGGCTCCCCATTCTCCTCGCCGCGAATGTAAGAGGTTGATACATTCAATGTATGAGCCTCTCACATCGCTCTCCGAGTAGCGACATCAGTTTGCGGATCAACGGCACGACCCACGCTTTGACCATCGACAACCGGACGACGCTGCTCGATGTGCTGCGCGAGCGGGTTGGTCTCACGGGCACCAAGAAGGGCTGTGACCACGGGCAATGCGGCGCCTGCACGGTGCTGATGGACGGCGAGCGGGTGAACAGCTGCCTGATGTTCGCGGTGACGGCCGAGGGGCGGGAGATCGTCTCGATCGAGGGGGTGGCGGATCTGGCCGGCGGTGCGGGGCTGCACCCGGTGCAGCAGGCGTTCCTCGGCCATGACGGTCTCCAGTGCGGCTACTGCACCCCGGGCCAGATCTGCTCGGCGATCGGGGCGCTCGGCGAGGCCCGGCGCGGCTGGCCGAGCCATGTCACCGAGGACACCGCCGCCGGTGTGCCGGGGGCCGCGGGGCTGGACGAGGCGGAGGTGCGCGAGCGCATGAGCGGCAATCTGTGCCGCTGCGGCGCCTACGGCGGGATCGTGGACGCCGTCATGGAGGCGGCGGGTGCCGAGGGCGTCGAGGGCGCCCGCTCCGCGAGCGGTGCCGGAGGCGTGCGGTGAAGGAGTTCGCCTACGCCCGTGCGGGCGATGCCACCGAGGCGGCCGCGCTGATGGCCGAGCGGCCCGACGCCACGTATCTGGGCGGCGGGACCAATCTCGTGGACCTGATGAAGCTCGGGGTGGCGGACCCGGGGCTGCTCGTCGACGTGTCCCGGCTGCCGTACGACCGGATCGAGCACCGCGACGACGGTTCGGCGCTGATCGGCGCCACCGTGCGCAACGGCGATCTGGCGGGCGATCCGGGCGTCCGGGAGCGCTTCCCGCTGCTGGCTCAGGCGCTGCTGGCGGGCGCCTCCGGACAGTTGCGCACGGTGGCCACGGTGGGTGGCAATCTGCTGCAGCGCACCCGCTGCGTGTACTTCCAGGACGTGTCCAAGCCGTGCAACAAGCGTGAGCCGGGCTCGGGTTGTCCGGCCATCGGGGGCGCGCACCGCGATCTGGCCGTTCTGGGCACCTCCGACCACTGTGTGGCCTCCCATCCCTCCGACATGGCGGTGGCGCTCGTCGCGCTGGACGCGGTGGCGCATCTGCGGTCGGTGGACGGCGCCACGCGCACCGTCCCGGTCGCGGAGCTGTACCGGCTGCCCGGTGACACTCCGCACCGGGAGACCGTGCTCGGCCACGGGGACCTCATCACCGCCGTCGAGCTGCCCCCTCCCCCGGGCGGCGCCGCCATGCGGTACCGCAAGGTGCGCGACCGCTGGTCGTATGCGTTCGCGCTGGTGAGCGTGGCGGCCTCGGTGTCGGTGGCGGAGGGCGGCACGCTCACCGACGTGCGGATCGCGCTCGGCGGGGTGGCACCGCGCCCGTGGCGCGCCCGGATCGCCGAGGAGCGGCTGCGCGGTGCGCTGCCGGACGAGGAGACGCTGCGCGAGGCGGCCCGGGCCGAACTGGCGCGGGCGCGCCCGCTGCCGGACAACGCGTTCAAGGTGGACCTGGCCACCGATCTCATCGTCGCGGTCATCCGCGATCTCGTCGTGAGGAAGGACCGCGCATGACCACCGCGACCACCACCCGGCAGACCGTCGGCGCGCCGATGACCCGGATCGACGGCCTCGACAAGGTCACCGGCGCGGCGTGCTACGCCTACGAGTTCCCGACGCCGGACGTGGGCTATGTGTGGCCGGTGCAGGCCACCATCGCCCGCGGCCGGGTGACGGCGGTCGACGGCGCCCCGGCGCTGGCCCGGCCCGGTGTGCTGGCGGTGCTGGACTCCGGCAACGCCCCGCGGCTGAACACGGAGGCGCCGGCGAGCCCCGATCTGTTCGTGCTGCAGTCCCCCGAGGTGGCGTACCACGGCCAGATCGTGGCCGCGGTGGTGGCCACGTCGCTGGAGGCGGCGCGCGAGGGCGCGGCGGCGGTGCGGGTGAGCTACGAGCAGGAGCCGCACGATGTGTTGCTGCGCTTCGACGACGAGCGGGCCCGTGTCGCCGAGAAGGTGACCGACGGCAGCCCCGGGTTCGTCGAGCGCGGTGACACCGAGAGCGCGCTGGCGGCCGCGCCGGTGCGGACCGAGGCCATGTACACCACCCCGGTGGAGCACACCAGCCCGATGGAGCCGCATGCCACCATCGCCGTCTGGGACGAGCACCGGCTGACGCTGTACAACTCCGATCAGGGCCCGTTCATGTCCTCTCAGCTGCTGGCGGGGGTGTTCGGGCTCGAAGAGGGCGCGGTGGAGGTCATCGCGGAGTACGTCGGCGGCGGTTTCGGCTCCAAGGGCATCCCGCGCTCCCCCGCCGTGCTGGCGGCGCTCGCCGCGAAGCACCTCGACCGGCCGGTGAAGATCGCGCTGACCCGGCAGCAGATGTTCCAGCTGATCCCCTACCGGGCGCCCACCATCCAGCGGATCCGGCTGGGTGCCGAGCGCGACGGGCGGCTGACCGCGATCGACCACGAGGTGGTGCAGCAGTGCTCCACGATGGTGGAGTTCGCGGACCAGACGGGGGGCTCGACGCGGCTGATGTACGGGGCGCCCCACGTCCGTACGACGGTGAGGGTGGCGCCGCTCGATGTGCTCACCCCGGCGTGGTTCCGGGCGCCCGGCCACACTCCGGGCATGTTCGCGCTGGAGTCGGCCATGGACGAGCTGGCCACCGAGCTGGAGATCGACCCCGTCGAGCTGCGGATCCGCAATGACACCGGTGTCGACCCCGACAGCGGCAAGCCGTTCAGCAGCCGCGGTCTGGTGGAGTGTCTGCGGGAGGGCGCCGCGCGCTTCGACTGGGCGCTGCGCGACCCCAAGCCCGGCATCCGGCGCGAGGGACGCTGGCTTGTGGGCACCGGCGTGGCCTCCGCGCACCATCCGGACTATGTGTTCCCCTCATCGGCGACGGCGCGGGCCGAGGCCGACGGGACGTTCACGGTACGGGTCGGCGCCGTCGACATCGGGACCGGCGGGCGCACCGCGCTGACCCAGCTGGCGGCGGACGCCCTCGATGTCCCGGTCGGGCGGCTGCGGCTGGAGATCGGGCGCGCCTCGCTCGGCATGGCGCCGTTCGCGGGCGGTTCGATGGGCACGGCCTCCTGGGGCTGGGCGGTGGACAAGGCCTGCCGTGCGCTGCTGGCGGAGCTGGAGACGTACGGCGGCGGCGTCCCGGACGGGGGGCTGGAGGTGCGGGCCGACACCACCGAGGACGTGGAGCTGCGGGCCTCGCTCTCCCGCCACTCCTTCGGCGCCCACTTCGCGCGGGTCCGGGTGGACACCGACACCGGCGAGGTCCGTGTCGACCGGATGCTGGGCGTGTTCGCCGCGGGGCGGATCATCAATCCGAAGACGGCCCGTTCGCAGTTCCTGGGCGCCATGACGATGGGTCTGTCGATGGCGCTGCTGGAGATCGGCGAGGTCGATCCGGTCTTCGGCGACTTCGCCAACCACGACTTCGCGGGCTACCACGTCGCGGCCAGCGCCGATGTCCCGAAGCTGGAGGCGGTCTGGCTGGACGAGCGGGACGACACCCCCAATCCGGTGCGCGGCAAGGGCATCGGCGAGCTGGGCATCGTGGGCGCGGCGGCGGCGATCGCCAACGCCTTCCACCATGCGACCGGACAGCGGGTGCGCGATCTGCCGATCCGCGTGGAACGCTCGCGCGAGGCTCTGCGGGCAGCGCACGCCGGGGCGCGGAAGCGCCGGCCGGGGGCGGCTGAGCAGGGGAAACCGGTCGGGTAGGGTCGCCCGGATGGCACCCACCTGCAAGGGGCGCGCCACGTACCACCACGGCGATCTCGCCGCCGCGCTGGTACGGGTGACGCTGGAGATCGTCGACGAGGTCGGGGTGCGCGGTTTCTCCGTCGCGGAGGCCGCGCGCCGCACCCGCGTCAGCCCCGGCGCGCCCTACCGCCACTTCGCCGACCGCGACGCGCTACTGGCGGCCGCCGCGCTGGAGGTCTCGCGGCGGCTGCGGGCCGGCTACCTGGAGGCGGTGGCCACGGTCGCCTCGCCGCAGGAGCGGCTGGCCACCATGGCGGGCAGTGTCGTGCGCGCGGCCGCCCGCTTCCGGGGCGGTTACGAACTCCTCTACGCCCCCGGTGTGCGCACCGCCCACCCCGAGGTGCTCACAGCCAAGCGGGAGTTCGTGGAACTGCTGCTGCCGAGCGCGTTCGAGGTGGTATCGGTGGAACGCGGGGCGGAGGAAGGGGCGGTGGCGCTGCTGGAGGCGTTGCAGGCGCTGTCCCGCGGGTACGCCACCCTGCTGCTCGACGGCGTGTTCGGTGACCCGGACGAGGTGGTGGAGGATGTCGCCGCCCGGGCGACGCGGTCGGCGCGGGCCCTGGTGGCGGGGTATTCCACCGCGGCTACGGACGGCTGATATCTCCGAAATTCCCCACCCGGCCCGGAAATTCAAGGTTTTCCGCTTTATGGCCGGCCATACCGTCGGCAGTGACGACGGCAACCGCAGCGCGGCCCCATGGAATTTCCAAAATCTCTTCCATATGTTTCATCTACGCGCGTACCTTCGGTGCGGACCGCTCTCCCCACGGAGCACCAATTCCGGAGGAACAGATGTCCTTAAAGGCCGGAAAAGGGCGACACCGGGCCCCCTCGCGCTGGCGCTCGCCGCACGCCGTCGGCGGTTTGGGAGCCGCGGTCGGCGCCACCGTCCTCGCCACACTCGTCCCCGCGATGGCATCGACGACCGACATCGACACCGACTCCGCACCCAGCCGCGCCCAGTCCTCGCCCGTCCCGCACCCCGAGCGCGACTGGATGGGCTCGACCCTCTCCGCGCACGAGAAGGCCTCCCCGAAGGCGGCCCCGGCGGCCACCCCCGACGCCGCGACGGTGGAAGGCGTCGACGTCAGCAACTACCAGGGCTCGGTCAACTGGACATCCCTTTGGAACAAGAACGTCCGGTTCGCCTACGTCAAGGCCACCGAGAGCACGACGTACAAGAACCCGGCCTTCTCCTCGCAATACAACGGCGCCTTCAAGAAAGGCATGATCCGCGGCGCGTACCACTTCGCCCTGCCGAACAAGTCCAGCGGCGCCGAGCAGGCGGACTTCTTCCTGCGCAACGGCGGCGCCTGGTCGGACGACGGCAAGACGCTGCCGCCCGTGGTGGACATGGAATACAACCCGTACGGCGCGCCCTGCTACGGCAAGACGAAGGCTCAGATGGTCGGCTGGATCAAGGACTTCAGTGATCGGGTGAAGTCCGGCACCGGCCGCGATCCGGTGATCTACACGTCCACCGGCTGGTGGAAGTCCTGCACCGGCAACAGCGGCGCCTTCGCCTCGAAGAACCCGCTGTGGGTGGCGCGCTATGCCGCCACACCGGGGGCACTGCCGACGGGGTGGAAGACGCACACCATCTGGCAGTACACCTCCACGGGGCCCGTGGTGGGTGACCACAACCGCTTCAACGGCGGCCTGGCCGCGCTGAAGGCGCTGGCCAAGGGGTAAGGAGTAACCGGCCACCCCCGCCCCGCTCCGGGGCGGGGGTGGCGAGCGGTCAGCCGCCAAGTGCGCCGGTCAGGCCACCGACCACACCGTCCAGCGTGTTGCCGAGGCCGTCCACCACATCCCCGACCACACCCTTCCCCTGGCCGCCGCCGTTCCCCGGCTGCGGCGAATCGCCGGGCTGCCCGCTCGGAGTGCCGGGCGTGGCCGGGTCGCCGCTGGGTGTCCGGGTGGGCGACGAGGGGGCGGTGGGGGTCTGGTCGCCACGCTGTTGGGGCGAGGTGGCCACATCGGTGTGCGCGGGCGTGGAGGGCGTCGCGCTCGGCGTGTGCGACGGGGTGGCCGCCGCGGAGGGCTCCGTACCGCCGCCGCCCGTACCGCCCGTGCGGTCGGCCCGGTCCGTCTGATCCGTCTGGTCCGCGAGCGGCCGCGGCTTCGCCGACTCGGACGGCGAAACATGGCTGCCCGTGGGCTTTTCATCGGCCGTGGGATCGATGTCCGGCACCTGCTCCTGAGACGCGTGGACATCGGAACGGGCCTCGGTGGACTTGTCGCCCCCGACCGAGGAGTGAAGGCCGAAGGCTATGGTCCCGGCCACTCCGAGGGCGGCGGCTGCCTTGAGGGATGTGGCTCGGGCCTGCTGGGCAGGCGTGGGGCGGCTGTGTCGGCCCATATCGCTGATGTCTCCCCGTTATCACGTCAAGAACAAGCCAGATGATAGTCACAGGTCCCCGGTGTGCGAAGGGCCGCACACCGGGGACAACCAGTGACACACCGGCATTCAAGGTGGCACAGTCCTAGCGCGCCACTTCCGGATAGAAGTCCCGCGACTGTCCCTTGGCGTCCTTCAGCCGCCCGAGCAGGCTCGCCGGGTACTCGATGACCCAGTAGCTCACCAGCGCCGCGGCGACCGCCACCACCAGCACGATCAGCACGGCGAGCGGGAACCCCTGCTCACCCGCGGGCGGCAGCAGTCCGGCCTCGTAGAGACCGAGCATGATGGGCTCGTGCCAGACGAAGAGGCTGTAGCTGGCCAGTCCGATCCCGGTGAGCCACCGGGCGGACAGCCACGCTTCCAAACGGCCCTGTGTCCGCACATGGAGCGTGGCGAACAGCAGCACGGTCCACAGCAGAGCGGAGAGCGGATGGTAGAAGGTGGTGGCGAAGTCCTCGGGATCCGCGCTGAGCAGCGACAGCGCGTACAGGGCCACCAGCGGTGCCACCCGCAGCGGGATCGTGGCCTTCGGACCGAGCCGCCCGCGCTCCCCGAGGGCGACGGTCAGCACCGCGAGCCCCATGCCCGCCGCGAAACCGCCGAAGCGGGCCTGCGGCCCGAAGTACACCGGCCATTCGGTGTGCGGCACCTCGAACCCGTAGTGCGCGACGGCGATCCAGACCATCGGCCCCACGTACAGCAGCGCGCATCCGGCGGCGCACACCGCCACCCGCGCGGCCCTGCGCCGCAGCCGGCGGCAGGCACGGGCGGCCAGCGGGCCGAGTGCGACGAGCGCCAGATAGAACATGATCTCCAGCGACAGCGACCAGGTCGGGCCGATGGTGTAGAAGATCTGTTCCTTGTCGAACACCTGGGTGAAGGTGAGATGCCGGAGCAGGTCCGGCCAGTCTCCGGGCAGCGACGGATTGCGGGTCGCCCAGATGAACAGGATGGCCAGGAAGTACAGCGGCACGATGCGGATGGCGCGCCGGAAGAGGAACACCCGGGCGGGTTTCGTCGAGCCGCCGTCGATCGCGGCCCGCGCGTACGACAGGGTCAGCAAATACGCGGACAGCACGAAGAAGAAGTCGATGACCTCCAGCGAGACGAGCGCGTTCGCGTAGGTGTTGGACACCGGCGGATGCGAGCCGTTCGCGTCGTACGTGAAGTACTGCTGCCACACGTGGAAGACGACCGTGGCCATCGCGGCCAGCCCCCGGTAGCCCTGGATCTCACCGTTGCGGCGGCGGGCGCTCGCGGACCGCGCCGGTTTCACCGCGGTGGCCGCGGCGGGGTGGCTGTGGTTGTTGACCGTGGACAGGGTGCTCATGCCCGGGGCACCGCCTTGCCGCCGCCGGACCGCGGGGTGACCCGCCACTGGTGGTCCCGCAGCACCTCCTTGAGCAGCGCCTGACGGGCCACGATGTTCTTGAAGTGGCTGTAGAAGAAGGTCGACACGAAGAGATACCGCCAGAACCATGCCCTGCGGCGGCGCAGCTCGGGTATCGCCAGCCGCCAGGCGAACAGCGCCTGCACCACTCCGGCGGAGAGCGTGAACAGCGTGGCCAGCAGGCAGAGCGGCACGGCCCAGTCGAGTTCGCCGGGACCGCCCGCGCGCCAGGCCGCGTACAGCAGGACGGGCAGGATCTGCAGGGTCAGCCACGGCTGCACCTCGCGCCAGCCGAGGAGGACGAACAGCCCCGCCTTCTGGCGGAAGGTGAGGTCCGGGGAACGCATCGCGCGCCACAGGTACTTGAGCGACACCTGCAGCCAGCCCTGCGCCCAGCGCGACCGCTGGTTCCACAGCGCCTTGACGGTGGTGGGGGCCAGCTCACGGGAGACGAGGGTGCGGTCGGTGGCGATTTTGGCACCCTCGTGGAGGGCGCGCATGGTGGCGTCGATGTCCTCGGTGAGCATCGAGCCGTGCATGCGGGTGCGGGCGAGCAGATCGGTGCGCCAGAAGCCGTTGGAGCCGCCGAAGACGCCGAACGTGTAGAGCCGGGTGCGGCCGGGGTGGCTGACGGCGTAGATGGCCTCGAACTCCACACCCACCAGCTTGGCGACCCAGGAGCTGTCACCGTTACGGATCACGCAGTGGCCCTGGACGACGTCGTAGCCATGGGAGAGCCAGTGCCAGGCCTGCCGAAAGGCGTCGGGGGCCGGGTGGTGGTCGGCGTCGAAGATGCCGACCATGTCGCCGCGCACCCGGGTGACGGCGGCGTTGATGTTCTGCGCCTTGGAGGTGGATCCTG
The DNA here is from genome assembly GCF_042958345.1 of Streptomyces sp. NPDC007983. Taxonomy (NCBI): domain Bacteria; kingdom Bacillati; phylum Actinomycetota; class Actinomycetes; order Kitasatosporales; family Streptomycetaceae; genus Streptomyces; species Streptomyces sp. NPDC007983. Next base: position 3,349 of record NZ_JBIBJI010000026.1, on the reverse strand, counting down.
CCACCGGCAGCAGCACCAGGCGCGGATCGCGGCGGGCCATGTCCCGGAGGGTTTCCTCGACGGGCATCGGGTGCGGGGTGTTGTACGCGAGCACGATTTCGAGCTCGTTGGGGTAGTCCAGCCGCAGAAACGATTCGACGGTGTCGACGATGGTCGCGGCCTCATTGGGGAGGTAGGCGGCGATGACCGCGCTGGCCGGTGGATACGGCTGCGCGGGCCGTTCGGGGCGGGACATGGCGTCGAGCGAGAAGAGGCATTCCAGCACGATGAGTACGGCCGAGACGATGAGGCCGCCGACCACCACCCAGTAGGCGGCCGATCCGATGTCCCAGCCCAGTTCGTACGTCTGCTGGTAGAACACGAAGGGGATGGCGACGCCGAGTACGAGGACGAATAAGGGCGAGAGTGCCGAGAGCAGGGCCTGCACCGCCACGGTGAGACGGCGTCGCCCCCGGGTCGCGCCGCGCATCCAGGCCGCGTACTTCACCGGGCGCAGATCCCGGTGGCGGATGGACTCGGCCACGGCGTCCCGGGCCTGGTCCACGGCCTGGTGGCGGTCGGGGCAGTCGGCGAGCGGGGTCCAGCCGATGGCCGGGGTCAGCCGGACGTTCTCGTCGGCGACCACGAAGCGGGTGCCGGCCACGGTGTTCGCGAACTTCTGCAGGCCGCGGCGCGCGGTGTCCTCGTCGACGCCCGGCATCAGCATCAGCAGCCGCCCGTCGTCGTCCCAGCCGAGCCGGTCGCACACCCCGCCCAGCTTCTCCGCCACACCGGCCAGCCGCTCGGCGACCTCGCGGCGCACCCGGGGCCCCAGCCGGGCCTCCAGCGCGGCCATCTCGGCGACACCGACCATGGCCACGACCCCGCCGCTGCGGCTGTCGTCGGCGCGCTTGAGTTCCCGGTCGAGTTCGCCCAGGAAGTGCGGCTGGGAGTAGAGGCCGGTACGCGGGTCCAGCAGCAGGTTCTCGACCGGCACCGGGACCCGGCGCAGCTTGGCCTCGATGCGGGCGGACAGCTCGACGGGGTCGGAGGTGTCCGGTACGCAGTCGTCGGCGCCGCCGCGCAGCATGTCGGCGACGCCGGTGGGCCCGGGGTCGGTGGTGACCATGAGCAGGGGCAGGGCCCGGCCCGCGGGGGCGGCGCGGACCTCGCGGATCACCTCCAGTCCGTCGTGGCCGCCGTCGAGGGCGACGATCGCGTCGGGCGGGGTCTGCCGGAGCTGCCGGCCGACTTCGCCGGGCCGGGCGTGGCTCACCTCGTGGCCCGCGGACACCAGGGTCCGGGTCAGCTGGTCGATTCCCGGGCCGGGCGCGCCGACCGCCAGCACATGTCCGCTCGGGCCGCCGGCGATGGCCTGGGGAGTTCCGGACTCGCCGGGTTCGGACGATCCGTCGGACGGCTCTTCGGATGATGCGAGGGACCGCGGATGGTGCGAAATGAGCACCTGAGGAGTTCCTTCCTTGCCAAGTCGTGCGTCACCGAACGGGGCACGGAGGCGCGATGCCGGGCACGCGGACGTCCCGTCCGCGCGGGGGCATGCCGAGCGTGGCCGTTCATGTGCCCGATGGGGCCGTGGGGTGGCGACTCGCCGTTGGTGAGGCTTCGCGGGTGGGTTTTCGAAGGCTCTACGCGGCAGCCGTGGCCGGTCCGCTGCCGCAAGGGCCGAGTCTCCGGCGCTGCCCTGGACAGGCGCGTACGGCTCTTGCCGGGCCTCGGGACACGCGAACGTGTGCCGGCGAAGTGTGCATGGGTCCCATCCTTGTTCGGATCGTGGGGGGAGGACCGAACGTCACCAGTGCGACCAACCGGCCTTTTGTACGGGCCAGTCGGAAGCCCCAGTCTCATCGATGACAACAGAACGGCACAACACCATCAGGTAACACTCTCATTAATCGATCACTGCCCGCCGGTGCTTCCCTCGGGATCCGGCCTTGTCGGCGGCCTGTCGGTGCCGCGTAGGCGGCACGTAGGTGCGGTGTCGGTGGCATCGCTCACTCTTGCTGGAAAGAACGGATTCGGGGAATCGAAAGGGAGTTCACGATGCGGAATATGAGAGTCCTGATTTCCGGTGCCAGTATCGGGGGACCGGCCCTGGCGTACTGGCTGGACCGGTACGGATGCCAGGTCACCGTGGTGGAGCGGGCCGCCCGGCTGCGGCCCGGTGGGCAGGCCATCGATGTCCGGGGCTCGGCGCTGGAGGTGTGCGAGCGCATGGGAGTCCTGGCGGAAATTCACGCTCACAGCACCGGTCTGCGCGGGATGTCGACGGTCGACGACAACGGAAAGGAACTGTTCAGCACCACCGAACGGACGGTGAGTGGCGGGCAGCTCGACCGCCCCGACGTCGAGATTCTCCGCGACGATCTGGCGACGATTCTCGTGGGCGCGGGCAGAAAGAACATCGAATATCTCTTCGACGACTCGATCGCGGCACTCACCCAGGGCCCCGATGAGGTGGCCGTCACCTTCCGCAGCGGCGTGTCGCGCACCTTCGACCTGGTGGTGGCCGCCGACGGAGTGCATTCCAGCACCCGAGGGCTGGTATTCGGCCCCGAGGAGAACTTCCTCCGGCCGCTGGGGAGTTATCTGGCGGTGTGGACCGTGCCGAACTATCTCGGCCTGGACCGCTGGCAGGTCGTCTACCCGATGAAGGGCGGCGCGTGGGGCGGGATGGTGATGAGCGTCCGCGACAACACCGAGGCCCGGGTCTACGTCGGGTTCGACTCGGACGAGCCGCCCGCCCGAGTCCTCGGCGACCGGACCCCCTCGGAACACAAGCGGCTGGTGGCCGAGCGGTACGCGGGTGCGCGCTGGGAGATGCCACGGCTGCTGGAGTACATGTGGGGCGCGCCCGACTTCCACTTCGACGCGGTCGCCCAGATCCATATGGACACCTGGTCCCGCGGCCGGGTGGCGCTGCTCGGCGACGCGGGCTACTGCGGTTCGCCCGCCTCCGGCCAGGGCACCTCCATGGCCCTGATCGGCGCGTATGTCCTGGCGGGTGAGCTGAAGGCCGCGGGTGGTGACCACACCACGGCCTTCGCCGCCTACGAGCGCGAGCTGCGCGACTTCGTGACCGCCAACCAGGAGCTCGCCCTGGTCAACCAGGAGCGGATGGAAGCCGAGATCGCGGGGGACGGTACCGAACCGGGCCAGGACGAGTACGCGGAGGACTTCTACAAGCTGGTCGACTCGCTGCCCCTCAAGGACTACTGACTCTCAAGGGCCACTGACCTTCCCACCGGTTTCGGCCGCTAGGGCCTGTGTGATGTTGTGATCAGCCAGTTGCCTTCAGGATGTCGTCGATCCAGATCATCGAGGCACGGAGGTGGAGGCCGGCGAGGTAGCT